>CAZBME010000004.1:0-41623 GCA_964492965.1 uncultured Syntrophaceae bacterium
CAATATCGACAAATACAGGTGTCGCACCGGTCAATACGATGGCGTTGACTGTGGCAATCCAGGAAAGAGGCGTCGTGATGACTTCATCACCCGAACCCATACCTAAAGCCCGCAGGGCCAAGTACAAGGCATCCGTTCCTGAGTTCACGCCGACCCCGAATTTTCGTCCGCAATAAGCGGCAACTTCGGATTCAAACTGGACAAGTTCGGGGCCAAGCAACAGGCGTCCATGGGAAAGGACATTGTCAACCGCCTCCAGCAGCGCGGCTTTTAATGCCGGGTCTTTTACACGCAAATCGCGGTAGGGAACTTTCTGATTGTTCATTTCAGCCGGGTCCGTTCACAATGAAGCCATAAGGTAAAAGCGTCGTAGGGGACAATCCTGAGCAAGCTCAGAGCTTCCCTACCATCGAAAACCTGCATAGCCTCTCCTTCCTGCAGGTGCAACCCGTCAAGTGTTGCGTACGTTATGGGCACTTCATAACACGTGCGGTAAAAGGTCTTCAGGCCAATAGAAGTCAAATCATATGTGAAGTTGGTAAATAAACGGGCATGATCGGCCTCGAGACTCAACTCCTCGGCCAACTCTCTATAGAGTGCCGAGACGGGATCTTCACCGGAATCAACGGCACCTCCGAATAGCCCCCAATATCCCGGGTAGAAAATATCTGCCCGCTGATCACGCAACTGCATGAGATAACGACCGTCTTCCAGGATGAGCAGTGCGCAGACAGCATCTCCGGGAGATAAGGGTTCTTTTGACGTCAGAAAGCAGTCGTCTCTTGTTTCAGATGTTTGATGATTAAATGACATACTGGATTGTTAGAGTATGGATTTCAGGATTGCTTCGACGTTGATGCCATGGGCAGCCAGAATATCCTCATGGCTGCCGTAGCAATGAACAAATTCGTCTTTCAATGTGAAGGTATGCAGATCACAGGAGGCTTTGCAGTCCCAGGCGATTTGCTTGGTCTGGGCGGCGAGGCCTCCCTGGGGAACGTGTTCCTCCACAACGATGACCTGTTTATGACTTTTCAGAATGCCCGCAATCCCCTCATGGTCGAGAGGTTTCAATGTATGGCAGGAAATAAGCGACACGGAGCGGCCCTGCGCTTCCATTGCATCCGCGGCTTTCTTTGCCATGCCCATAATCACACCGTAAGAAATAACGGCGACATCACTTCCTTTCCGGAGATAACGGATTCTGCCAAACCGGAAAGGATCAACAGAATCGGCAGTGATGACCGGCTCACCAGCCTTGCCGAAGCGGAGATATACAGGACCTCCCCCTTGCCGCCTCCCGATATGGAAGGTAGCCGCTTTGGCTTCTTCCGGGTCGCAGGGCGCCAGGATGGTCATATTAGGGATGGAACCGGCGATAGCGATGTCCTCTTGGGCATAATGTGTTCCGCCAAGCGTGGAGTAGATAACACCGCCGCCGATTCCCACAACCGTGACGGGGAGATTCTGGTACCCAAGGTCGTCGCGAATGATTTCGTAGGGGCGGTAAAGGGCAAAGGTGGCAATCGTATAGGCGAAAGGTTTCATGCCCTTGAGCGCAAGACCGGCGCAGATGCCGATCATGGTCTGCTCGGCGACGCCGACGTTAATGAATCGTTCGGGGAATTCCTGACGAAATTTTTCCATGGGCCCGGCAGGTGATATATCCGCCACCACAATGCAAATTCGGGGGTCTTCTTTTCCTAGTTCATAAAGGACCTCGGCAAACATGTTTCTCATGATGCGACCTCCTTCAGTTCATCAACGGCCTGCCGGTACTCCTCAGCGTTCGGTGCGCGATAATGCCAGATGGGAACATTTTCCATATAACTCACACCTCGTCCTTTAATCGTCTTGGCTACAAGCATGAAAGGCCCGTCACCCCGGCGGTTCGCAATGGCCTGAAATATAGCTGCCGTATCATGGCCATTGGCTTCCGCCACTTCCCAGCCGAAAGACGCAAACTTATCCGCCAGCGGATAGAAGCTGGGATGGGTTTCACTCGTCCGTCCGAGGCTCTGGAAATCATTGTTGTCAATGACGGCAACGAGATTGTTCAGCTTCAGGCTGGAGGCCATCAGCGTCGCTTCCCAGGTCGAACCTTCCTGGACCTCGCCATCAGAAAGGACGGTGTAAACCTGGTTGGCTTCCTTTTTCCCAATCGCGAGATTTCTCTCGGCAACGGCCATACCGACGGCCATGGAAAGACCGTGCCCGAGGCTTCCTGTCGCTGCCGCAATACCCGGTGTGCCGTAATCGGGATGGGCTCCCAACATGCCCTCTTTTGTACAGTACCGGTCCAGCTCAGCAGACGGAAGAATGCCCAGATCCTCCAGAATGACATACTGGGTCATACAGCCATGTCCTTTGGATAAAAGGAATGAATCGAGAAATGTGCCTTCAGAATCGCGGCGCATCAGTCCGTTATAGATACAATCTACGATCTCCAAACAGGAGAAGGCCGGCGCAATATGCAACGCCGACACATGCTGTGAAATATCCAGGATGCGTTTCCGGTAGCGAAGGCATCGCCTTCTCGACGATCCAACGTCAAAATCCTTTTCCTTTTGACTCATGATTTCCTCCATGTCATTTTGAGATCTTTGAAAAATTCATGCACCAATCATTGCAAGAAACACATGGAAGCGGCAATCTCTTCAATAAACCTCTGTGCCAGAGATGGCTTCGTGATGGGACTTTGCAATCCCATCGCCCAAAGAGGTGTAGTGAAATCCCGGGAAAGCCATGCGGCAAACTGAAATGTCAAAAGGTCGATACCCCCCATGCGGCATGGGACCTTTTCTTGGCGCCGTTTTAATTGCCGGTGGCGGTAAGAAACAGGAAGCAACCAATTCCGCCACTTCACGGAAGGAGGCTACGTTTCCAGTGGCCACATTCAGCACGCCTGTGCTTTTATGAATAACCGTCAATCTTACGATTTCCGCCACATCGTCTATGAAGACATGGTCACGCCGCTCTTCACCTTCTCCGAACAACACAATATCCTTGCCCTCTGCCCCAAGGCGACGAAACTGGTTTGGTCCGTAGCCGTTATGCGTATCGGCCGCCCCATAAACCAAACTCGGCCGCAGAATAGCCAAGGGCGTGCTACAGCTATTTTTCAGCATAACCTCTCTGGTGATATGCATGGCGCCATGTACCGAAGAAGGCTCCGCACAAGAGCTTTCTGAGAGTGGGGTCGGATAATCACGGTAAACAGCGTCAGAACTGATATAGACAACATGGGCGGGCATACTTTTTTCAATCGCTGAGCATACCGCCGTCATCATGACTATATTCTGGAGAAGCATATGGTTGTCCTTGCATGGTGCGATTGCAGAAACCACAACCAAGGTATCATCGGGATGGAGTATTTCTGCAAGCTTCTGAGATGCATCATCTTTCAGCAAGTTCAACGATGTGGAGGTTAATGACAGGACGGGCAAACCTTTCCGCTTCATGTGGTTCGAGATGGTTCTACCCAGAAAACCTCCGGCACCCATGACTACAACACGGGCGGGAATAAATGCATCAGGGGCAAGGTGCTCAAGCATGGATGATCCTAATTTTATTTAAATATTCGTTCAATTATTCCTGATTCCTAACGTTTTGCAGTGATCCATGGCATACCAAGAGTAGCATAATTCAGACCGGACGCCTCGACTTCCCGGGCATTCAGGATGCGATACGGATCTATGACCATGCACCCGTTCATCCTGTTTTTTATTTCCACCGGATTAAGACTTCTGAACTCAGGCCAAGGCGTCATAATGACCAGGGCATCTGCTCCCATTACGGCATCCAGGGCTGAAGCCGCACCTATAACCTGATGACCTGCGGCCGAGGCAGGGACAATGGGATCATAGACGGTCACTTTGCAGGCAGATAGCTTGTCTATAAGCACGAGGGCAGGCGAATTCTTGGTGCTATGGGTGTTTTCCTTGTAGGCCAGACCAAGAACTGTTACAGCCGCACCGGGATGCTCCCGTAGAATCGCGTGTTCCAGGGTCCGGAAAGGCCAATCCTTGCGATAGCGACTGTTGGCCAACCACGCAGATACGACACCGGCATCTGTTCCGTGGGCCGCTGAAAGGTTCAATACGGTAGCAAGATCTCTTTCAAGGTTGCCGCCGGAAATTCCAAGACCGGGACTGATATAACTGTATTGACCGATGCGCTGGTCGAGGCGTAATGCGGGAACAACTTCCGACCAGTCAGCGCCGACATGCTCACAGATTTCCGCCATGACATTGGCGACACTTACAGACGCCACCAGGCACATATTGATCGATATCTTGGCTAGCTCCGCACTCTCATAGCGCATGGGCAGAATTGGACAGCCAAAGGATTGCAGATAAATATTCAACGGCGACGGTAACGAACGTTCCGGATTTACACATCCGATAATAAACCGTTCGGGGTTCAGAGCCCGTTCAACAGCCCTCCCGAAAATCAATGTCTCCACCTGATAGTAAAGCCGTCCCATATCGAATGGCAGGCCACGCGTATAACCGGGTGGTACCTGGCACAGGACTACCATGAGCGCCTTATCGTTCATCGCAGCCATCACCGTTTCAATGAGATCCCCAATGGGGGCTAAATCACTCTCGCCACGATCGTTGGTGGGAACATCGGCGGCTATATATATGATATCGCAGTTGTGGAGTGGTAAAGGTTCGGCCGTGAAGGTAATTCTGTTCTTATGCTCCATGAACAGATCGGCAAGACCGGGTTCCTCGACAGGCATGTTCCCTTGATTGAGGGAGCCGACAAGCAACACGTCTTGATGGAAACCCACAACCTCAAAACCCTTCGCTGCCGCCGCCACCGCTGAATTCAGGCCCAGGTGTGTCAGGCCGGCAAAACCAATAACGGGTCTAGTGCTTGTCACTATTCCCCCCTAAGGCTTCGGAAGCCAGCCTGTTCATGACCTTGTTGATGAGCAAATCATTTTCGATATTGCTACCCTTGCCAACGTCGCAAAGGTTCTTGAAGTGTTCATATTCCAGTTGCCAGGTAGGATCCGGCTGGACCAAAGTATTTGATTCCTCGGCGGGACGACCACTTGGAAGCACTCGTTTTCTCAGCGTGAAAGTGCTAGGACCCCATTTACAAAGGGAATCAATATGAGCACTCCCCTTTTCGCCGTAGACCTCTGCCACGAAGTGATTTCGCCAGCTCAGCAAAGTCATTTCCAGCTCAACATGGACCGGATGCACGCCTCCACAGATAATATGATCAAAAGCCCTGTTCTCAAAGCAGCATGCACTCCATATTCGCAAATCCTCGGGCCACCCTCCAAATACAAATAACAAAGTATCCAGGAGGTGCGAGCATAAATCGGGCAAGACCCCTGCCCCCTGGTCACGCCACATTGAATTTCTCACGTCTCGCGCAGTGCCATTGCCGTAAAAAACCCTCGCCCTATAGATATTTCCCAAAATGCCCGATTCTACCACTTGCTTCAGACGGACAAAATGCGGTTCAAAGCGATGGTTATAGGCTGTATAGCAAATAACACCGCTATTCTTAACAAGATTAGCAAGACTTTCGAGATCGGCCTGGCTTTCTGATATCAACGGCTTTTCCACGAGCACATGCTTGCCATGGGATAAAAGATATCTAATCATATGCATCTTGGGTTCATCAGGAACACAAAGCAGAGCTGCATCATAATTATTCAGGGGAACATCTTCTATGTGTTTATACTCGGCGCCCCCCACAAAGGGGTCAACGGTGGCAGTGACATCTGTTCCCGCAATACGCCACCGTTTCACGCCCTGTATGCCAAGTCCGACGATAATGACGCGCATGAAAAACCTCAACCTCCGTTATAGCTGGCCGTCTTCTCGATGGAATCAATCTTCGCCAGCACATCGGAGGGCTTGATGGGAATGTTTCCATCCCGTTCGCATTCGCATGCCGCTGCCATGGAACCGAGAATCGATGCCATGACTTCAGTCTGACCTGCAACCATGGAGAGCGTCGCGTAAGCTAAAAGCGCATCTCCAGCACCGACGGCATCAACAACCTGATGGGTAAAGCTGCCGATGGAAAAAGAACTGCTGACGCAGCGGCGCTTTTCACTAGGTACTGTAAATACGCCTTTTTCACCCAGCTTCAAGATCAACATCCGACACTGCGCCTCTTTTTCAAGACCATCAGAAAGCCTGCCGACGGTGGAATCCTGATCGGCCAAAGCAAACCTCGCTTCTCGTTCGTTTGGTGTTATGAGATCGAAGCCTTTAAATTCTGTTATATTGCCCCACCGGCTGGCGACCTGACTATCGGCGACACGAAAGGCATTTACCGGAATCGCTTCTATCAAACGGGGAATCGTAATCCTATTGAAGATGCCATGGCGAAAATCGCTGAAGACGACAGCGTCGACTTCTGTTGACCGGATCGTTGCAATGAGTTGATCCAGGATATGACCTGAAATGGTTCGATTGTCCAATGTATCGATTTTCAGCAGGCGATAGTTATCGGCGATGATGACATTCTTATTTACAGTTGGCCGTGTGGGGTCCAAAAGGGGCCGGCAGTCAATTTCGGACTCGGCTAGACCTTTCATGACAAAATCCTTCAATGTATCTTCACCCAGAACAGTGGAAAACACGACGTTGGCACCGGCAGCCCGCAGATGCTGTGAAACGATCCCTGCACCACCGATATAGTTTTCCTGATTCTGGAAGTGAACGCTTAGTGTGGGTGTTTTTGTCTGACCGCCAATCATGTGTGTACGGGTATAGCTATCAACAATGGTGTCACCAATGACATGGACCCGGTATCCCGCCAGATTTAAAACCGCCCGGCGCAGATCATTAAACGAGAGGCCCTCGACATCCATCAGCGACAGAAGCTTTTCCAGTTGAATTTTGGGTGGCGCCAGGTTGATGAAACTGGACGACGAGTACACAATATCTCCCGGAGTAAAGATAATCTCCCCACCGTAGGCATTGACGACATCCGCTTCCTCCTGAGTACTCGGAGGAAGGCCGCCGGAGGTGTATTCAAATCCCTTAGCAAAGTAGTCCGGCTGAATTTTCTGCAAATTCCGAAGAGGTTTGTCCTGCTCATCAATGATGACATAATCAACCATTTCAAAAGCAGCCAGATTAAGGGCTCGGAGCCTTTCCGGTACGTGAGGCCTGTAAGTGCCCTTGTCAATATGGCGGTCTGCCGTTATACTGGCCACAAGAATGTCTGCTTTGGATTTAGCATATGCCAGATGGCGAACATGACCGGGGTGTACAACGTCAAAAACGCCATGACACATGATGGTCTTGCCTGCACGGGGAAATGGCCCTATAATCGCCAGAAGTTCATCAGCCGTTTTAATCTTGTGTTTGTATTTTTCAAAAAATTCCGTTGTCATGAAGAAGCCTTCGGTGTCATGTATTCAAACCATGTTTTTGTTGCCTTGGCAATGCTATCAGGATCCCATAGGGGAGCATCCTGCCATTTATCAATGTCTGCCATCATTTTTGATACACCATCCGGAAAACTGACTTTAGGTGACCACGCAAGCTGCTCTTGAATTTTTTTTATGTCTGCACATGTGCACTCGGGTTCGCCTGGTCGTTTCGGAATATAAACAACGTTACCAACAAGCAATTCAACCAACCGATTGACGCTTTGCGGATTGCCTGCACCAAGATTATAAATTTCGCCTGTATGCTTTGTTTCCGCTGCAGCCAAAAAGGCAGTTGCCACATCTGTAACAAAGAGGAAATCCCTTGACTGCGTGCCGTCGCCAACCACCGTGAAGGGCTTTCCGGCCAGCTTCTGTTTGAAAAACACGCCGAAAACAGCCCCATATGCCCCCGTTGTCTTAACTCTCGGACCATAGGCATTGAAGATGCGAATCGAATTGACGGGCAAGCCAAACACCTGATGCCAATGAAAGGCCGCCTGCTCTCCCTGATACTTGCTCAGCGCATAGGGATACTGAGGTTTGATCGGGTGATCTTCACCTGTGGGTATATCCGCCAAACCATAACAAGATGACGATGCCGCATAAACGAACTTTTCAACCCCGGTAAAACGAGCGCATTCAAGAACACGTACAGTCCCTTGCACATTTGTTGACATGTATTCTATTGGATTTTCAATAGATGGAACAATATCACCAACACCGGCAAAGTGAAAAACATAGCGGGCATTAGAAAAAATTGGAGAGTTTTTTTTCAAATCACGGATATCTTCATTGAAAAATTCTAAGTTTTCATTATTTCTAAGATGAATTAAATTAGATTCTCTTCCTCCTGATAGATTATCTACCACGCGGACTTTGTAACCACGGCTTAATAGAAGATCAACCATATGGCTACCGATGAAACCCGCGCCACCCGTAACAACGGCAATATTATCCGGTCTCACTTTAATAATCCTTTCTTGGCCACTCTAACACTTTTAATTAACAACTACCTGTCATTCTATTATTAAGTTTTCCGGCGTTAAATGCTTGGCATACGCCCCAGACCTCATACTCCCATCATTACAATTCAAATTTCAATATTAAAACCCGCCTGGACAGCATCACGATAAAACATTTGTACGGTTTCCATGGAAAATTCATCCAAATCTTTACCGATAATGGGAAGCTTTGCAAGAATGTCATTGGTAACGGTTATAATATGACAACCGATAGATTCTGCCTGGAAAACATTGAGTAACTCCCTGGGACTGGCCCAAATGAGCTCAGCAAATGGCTTTTTGCGAAGCACGGTCAGCGCTTCAGCCATAAGAGGAATAGGATCACGACCCGTATCGGCTATCCTCCCGGCAAAGATAGATACGCAACTTGGCGTGTCATCCGCCAGAAAATTGACAATATGCTCTACCTGTCTTGTGGTCGTTAAAGCAGTGACATTAACCTTTACACCTGCATTGGCCAAACTCCTGACGAGAGGACCGGCATCATCTCCCCGGGTATTGGTTATTGGAATCTTCACATATACATTTTCGCCCCAGGAAGATATCTGCAATGCTTGTTTTTCCATCGTTTCAAAATCGTCCGACAACACCTCAAAAGAAACAGGGCGATCATTGACAATGCCCAGAACATCCACCGCAAATACTTTATAATCTTTCACATTTGATTTACGCATTAATGTTGGGTTTGTTGTAAAACCTTTGATGAGTGGATTTTTATGAAGCAGTTCTATGCTACTCAGGTCAGCACCATCAGCAAAAATCTTAATTTTGAATTCATCAAGATTAAACATCGATCACCCTTTTCTCAGTTTTTTAAAATAAAAGCAGCAGCTTCATAAAGAGAATCGACAATGGCATCCATTCCCAGAGCTTGTTGCTCGTTATAGCTTACTGCAGGGCGCATAAGAATCGCCTTACAGCCGGCTGCCTTACCTGCCTCAATATCACGCCATCTGTCTCCAATCACAAAAGAACATTCAAGAGATATGTCGTATTCTTGAGCGGCATCTAAAATCATCCCAGGCTTTGGCTTGCGACAGTGACAATAATCTGAATCAACATGGTAACAGACCTTAATATCATCTACTTGAAGCTTTTGTCTAATAATTCCGTGAATAGCCTCTATCATTTCTCTACTTTGAATCCCTGTGGCCACATCGGGTTGATTCGTAATAACAATCACCATATACCCGGCTAACCGTAAGCTTTGGATTGCTTCAAATGTTCCTGGTGGAAATGATAGCTCCTCGATGTTGGCAGGCGGGTATGGCTTTCTATTACGGATAATAGCTCTATTAATTACACCATCTCTATCAAGAAATACTGCAGGTTTCATCTAAGGCTTACGGGCATGTCTTATCCAGACCTTCCCACTTATTTGCCCGGACCATCAAGGCCGGATGACTGACGATGCAATGCCAAATGACAGCCTGGAATGCTTCGGTATGAGGCGTGATCCTATTTACATCAACCGTCGGTATTACAATTACTTCATCGCCAACCTTTTTTGTATAACCGCCATCGCGCCCGACAACACCGAATATTTGTAGCTTTCTTCTTCTCGCCTCATCCAGAGCGCGGACGATGTTCACACTTATATTCCGATCAGCATCCCCACCACCCACGGAAAAAACCATCAATGCATCTTTTTCATTGGCGCGGCTTGTCTGAAGCCATGCTTCGAATACCGTAGGCCATCCTTCGTCATTCGTCCGCGCCGTTAATTCTGCCACATTATCCACAGGTGAATAGGTTTCGATTCCGGCCAATTTTCTAAAGTCATTGACTGCATGGCTACAATTAGCAGCGCTGCCACCGACACCAATCAAAAAGAGCCTTCCACCTCGCGCTCTTAACTCGGCCAGAGAAATGGCGATCCTTTCAACACAAACATAATCTATCATTTCAGCTATTAATGCCGTTTGTTTGAGAAATTCTTGTGTATATGACATTTTATAATTCTCTCTTTATTTAATAATATTCTACTATAATGAGGATTGGCATCTTTTCAGTGATTCAATCCTTTCCGGCGCATAACAAGCGCTGTCGCAATCCAGAAAACGTCATTATTTCAAATCCCTCGACTTTAAGTAATTGAATCAGTTTATGCAGTTTTTTCTCTACGCCTCCGAGCCCCAAGGAAAACCTCAACCTTGAGGATGCAGAAATATTTTCCGGTAACACTGGTGGTTTTTTCCTCGAAAGCTCGAAGGGATGAATATAAAGCACATACACCTCGTGATGTCGGAGATACCACTTTATAAAGTTTCCCATCAAAAACCAAGGGAATATTCTAACATAACCACCACCGGAGATAGGAACATTAGACCCCGCCAAAGACAACGTCGTCAATTGAAATTCAAAAAAATCATCAGAGCGGAAAATATTAGGGATTGGTTCAGAGAAGCCTCCCATATCAAGTGTCCCATATAGAGGGTGTGCTTTGAAAATGATTCGACTGGAATCATAGGCAAAGCCTACATTGCGCACCACATCCAATCGTAAACGGTCGAGACTGAAGCATGGAGCACGGTATCCAAGGGCCGGTTTTTGAATAACATCCTCTAATACCCTTTTTGTCCGAACCAGATCTCTCTCCAGTTCCGATAGTTCCATCATAAGGGGCTTCTGATGACTCCAACCGTGCACACCAATATCAGCACCCTCTTCGGCAAGTTGGCGAAGGTTATTTGCCAATGGCTCAATTAATTCTCCGAGAACGAAGTAAGAAGAAGGGATATTATGATGTTTAAGAATTTGACGATAGACATCAAGGCCATCAATCATCGTCTGGCTGAAATCAATGGGTTTGTCTGCAAAATAATCAAGATGATACCACTCTTCGATATCCATTGAAAAAACTGCAATTCGGTTCATGCTGCCCCCCTCTCCTTCAGTTTCATCAGTTGATTAGTCTGGTGGTAGGCCTATAGAAATAGTTATCCAATAAAGATCGTTGCAAAATAATCTCTACCAAGGTTTTCTATCTTGAATTGATGAGGTTTGAATTGAGAGAGTAGCTTGTTTAAATCATCTTCCCTATACATATAAAGTTCACATCTTTTTTTATATCGCATTTTTCTCTGAGCTGCCAGAATTCCCCCGTCCATGGGGAAGCTAATAAATACTTTATCTTTTGTCATCTTAAGGATTTTTTCAATTAGGGGTATGGGGTGAGAAATATAATCCATGAATCCCATCATAATAGAATAATCAAATTGTATATCCGCTTGAAATTCAAAAATATCGCTTACAACAAAGCTACATATTTTTGACACATTTTCCATCTCTGCCCTGCCCTGCGCAATATTAATCATCTCTTGCGAAAAATCGACGCCTACTACCTTTGCCGCTCCCAATTTCGCCAGTGCTACAGAATAGACCCCAGGTCCGCAGCCAACATCAAAAACAGTTTTATCTTTAATAGGTTTGGCATAGCTTATGGTTTTCTCATAACGGAGTTTCATAGCTCTACGGAAAATCGGGTTAACTATTGAATTTATAATGCTTCTTTGAGTTCCATATAACGCATCGAATTTATTTGCATATTCATCGAAAAACCTTTGTGTACCTTTCATATCAAATCCGCTCCTTTATCAACTCATCTTTCGCTAATGGCGCAAGCAATTCTTCATAGATGGCCATCGTCTCCGAAACAATCTTTTCCACAGCAAATTCACTTAAAACAATTTCACGCCCACGGCACCCCATTTTTTTACGTAATGTTGGATTTTCAATCAGCATCAAAATGGCATCTGACAATTCCTTTGTGCTGCGCACAGGAACCAGAAAACCGTTATCTCCATGACGAACTACTTCACGGCAACCAGGAGTATCTGTAGTAACAATAGGACGCCCACAGGAGGCAGCTTCAAGCAAAACCTTGGGTAACCCTTCACGATAGGAAGGAAGGCAGACAATGTGTGATTGCGACATAACAACCGGCATATCGTCACGCCGCCCCCACCACTCAATAATACCTTCCGCATGCCAGGCATTTAACTGCTCATTCGGGATGGCCATCGGATTATGCAGGTCTGTGTCCCCCACTAAGACAAAGCGTGCATCGATACCATGGGTTTTGATTTGCCTTGCAGCTTCCACAAACTCATTGACCCCTTTATCCCATAACATACGGGATGCCAGCATAACAACAGGGTGGCCCTCTGGTTCGTCCTTCTGAACAAAGACAGCCGTATCAACCCCTGCCCCCTTGATGAGCCGTATGCGCTCTTCATTGATAAAGATCTTATGGATAAAAACATCGCAATCGTCCTGATTTTGCACTATCAGAAATGACCATTTACTATTCAGCACTGCCCTGAATGACATGCCGATGACAGGTCGCAAGAGACGCGCCATGAGTTGGCCGGAGGTGAAAACATAGCCCATACCCGCAAATGCATTTACTATACGGGACACACCGGAAAATCGGGCGGCAAGCCATCCATAAAGGATAGGCTTCATCGCCACATGGTGTAAAAGGTCCGGGCTTTCTCTTCTATAAAGCAGAATCAGGCGGACAATTACAGCAAATTCGGATAGAGGGTTCATACTCCGGCGTGAAAAATTAAAGGGGATCAATCTAATGCCGGCGCAACGAATGGTTTCGCCATGATTGGTAACCCGGGTCACCACGGCTACGTCATATCCTAATCGCTGAGCTGCCACGGCAAGGGGCAAACGATGAGAGCAGAAAGCCCAATCTTCTGTAATGAAGTAAAGAAGTTTCGGGCGTCTCAAATGTTACTCTCCAGCCATGCTTGAAACATCAATACGTCCCACAAATGATGCTGCCAATTTCGTTGTCCTGAAAGGTGCTCGACCCATTTTTGCCTGATCGGCCCAGGATTGAAATAACCCTCCCGCTTGAGCCGACTTTCTTCCAAAAGCGCTTCCGCCCAGGGTCTCAAAGGCCCACGCAACCAAGAATCGATCGGCACGCCGAAGCCTGTTTTCGGTCTCTCGATTAATTGTTTAGGCACATATTTATATAGCACCTGCCGGAGAAGCCATTTGCCGGAACCATTACGAATTTTTAATGTCAACGGAAGACGCCAGGCAAACTCGACAACACGATGATCTAAAAACGGCACGCGAGTTTCCAAAGAAACGCCCATCGCGGCACGATCTACCTTCACCAGAATATCGTCGGGCAGATAGCTCATTGCATCGAGATACATCATCTGGTGTTCGAATTCTTTCACATTGGCCAAGGGAGGAGCGTTTGTCAGAAACGTTGGAGGCTCGCAACCACTGATAACAATGTCAGCGGGTGATTTCCAATGCGATACAAGATTGTGATAAATCGCTTCTGGCGTGTTGGCTGTCAAAATATCAGCCAGTTTGTGGGCTTTGTCACCTACACGCATGGAGCGCTTTCTCTCTTGGACGGCAGGCGCCACAAGGGAATATAAGAAATCCCACTGAGAAGCCGGAATGCTTGTGATACTGAACGCTAATGCACGTCGCCCTGCGAGAGGGAGCCAACCCGTCTTTTTCAAGATTCCCTTTGTCAGAAAATAACGATTATAGCCACCCAAAAGCTCATCACCGGCATCACCAGACAGCGCAACAGTCACATGCTGCCGGGCCAGTTGTGATACCAGAAAAGTCGGTATTTGCGACGAATCAGAGAACGGTTCGTCATACAGCGTCGGCAAGCGGGGGATCACCGCCTGTGCCTCGTCAGGCGTTACATACAGTTCGGTATGATCCGTCCCCAAATGACGCGCCACATCCTTGGCATATTCAGCCTCATTATAGTCGGCCTCATGGAACCCGATGGTAAATGTCTTCACCGGTCGCGACGATGAAGATTGCATTAAAGCCACAATGGCGGATGAATCCACCCCTCCGGAAAGGAGAGCCCCCAGAGGCACATCCGAAATCTGTTGTGATTGAACGGCAGATGTTATTACCTGCTCCAGTTCAGCCGCAGCTTCGCCATCCGTACCCATAAAAGGGTACCTCTGCCCCTGTTCTGCAATACCCCGTAATGTCCAATAGGGTTTTAATGAGACGCTCTTGGTAAGAAAAGATTCAGAAGGCGGGGCATTAAAACCCCATGGGCAGGCGCCACATCCTTCCTTCCGCAGGATCAACATTGTCCCGGGCCAAAGCTTGAATATGCCACGATAAATTGAATACGGCGCCGAAATACAATTATGACGTAACAACAGGGTAAGGGCGTCACGGTTAATCTCCGCCTCAAATCCCGGATAGGCACGTAATGCCTTCAATTCTGAAGCAAACAGGAACGCCCCTCGATTCCAGCCATAATACAGGGGTTTTTCGCCCATGCGATCTCGCGCCAAAGTTATTGTTCTCTCAGTTTTATCCCAAACCGCCATAGCAAACATGCCGACAGAGCTTTGCAAGGTTGCCTCAATCCCCCACGCATCGAATCCAGCCAGCAGGGTCTCAGTATCCGCATGACCTCGCCAACAATGGTCATGGCATGATTTCTCAATCTCTTGCCTGATCTCAAGATGATTATATATTTCGCCGTTGAAAACAGTGATAAAGCGTCCAGAGGTTGAGGTCATTGGTTGATGACCGGCAGATGAAAGATCTTGGATGGAAAGACGCCGATGGGCAAGACCGATACCGGCTTCGGGATAATGCCAATACCCGGAGTCGTCAGGACCGCGATGATGAATGGCTTCGGCCATCGCAGTCAATGTCTCCAGTGCATTTATAGGGTTGTCAGAAAAAAATCCAGCTAATCCACACATGCCAGTCCCTTCCATAGCCTACGGACTTTGTCAGTATGATTGGGATAATTCGATATAGTTTGCTTATAACAATCATCAGCTTGAGGACGAGCCGCATCTTCATGGTTGCCAAATGCAAGGCTTAGCAATTCTGCCATATATAGATAGAATGAACAATTGTTCATGCTGCTGTTGGGCGGTTCATTACAGGACAAAAAGAATGGGGGCGTTTGGCCCACTTTTCCCCTGCATAGGCGAAGGCCGCTATGACCAGCAACCCGGCACTCGGGATATGGTGCCGTGCGGCAGTGCCCCAATTGACGGTGCCAAGAGCCCATATTGTTTCAAGAACAAGATAGGAGGCACAAACAAACATCGCAGGCCTTTGACCCTGCTGCGGCATGTTTCGTAAACCAACCCCAGCTTTCCAGATCAGCCACGCTCGAAGAATATTCTCAGCTAACGCTACAAGGTCTTGGGCTGCGGAAATACGCCAAGGCATTGGCTCAAACAGGTATTGGAAAAGTGCAACGGGAATAAATAGCAATAAACCAGTAACCCCGTTGATTTCTACATTGTCCGTATAATTTGTACGCGCATAGTAAGATAGTGAACCTTGCTGGCGTGATTGAACAACCGCAGCCAAATCTCCATCAAGCTTGTAAGAGACACTCGTAAACAAAGACAATCCACAGAACACAATCAACGCAACTAATGGGATTATCAACGCAAGCTTTTTCAGATGGAACCCCTTAAGTCCTTTAAAAGTGAGAAAGATCAATAAAGCAATTATCGTGAACACTCCAAATACGAAAAGGACGCCATGCAAGACACCCATGCCTGCCACAGCAAAAAATAACGTCAACCAGTGAACAGAAGATTTATTAAAGTAAACCTTAAGCGCCGAAAAAACAGCAAGATTAACAAAGAGTAACTGATAGACCTCCCTCAAGGTAATACTTGTCAAAAAAATGGAAGATGGCAGCAAGGTGTAAATGAGTATAGCCCTGCATTGGTTTGACTTGTCAAATGAGAGCCGATGCATGATCTTAATCAACAGGCCGGCTGATGCCAGCCAAGCCACGCAGGACAACAAACTGCCCAGGAACAAAGATTCAATCGTAAAATAATATATTAATCCAAGCACATAGGAATATATCCAGCCCATAACGAACTTATCCAGCACCGGATTTTCCGCATAATCGGAAGCGGCAAGGTGGAATCCGACTGCATCTGCCTCAGCGCCAAAGCTTGGTCCCCAGAAACCGTTCCAACTCGCAATGATGACACGAATAAAAAAACCGGCAAGAATTATGATGCGCCAATTGACGGTGGGCATTAGCCTCTCAAATTTTCTTGTCTATGCTTCATGCTAAATAATTGACCTCTTTGGATTCAAGCTCAAAACATCAGCACAACAACTGGTGTTTTGAGTGTGTCGTTTTATTTGCGACCGTCACACTATTTGATGTGAATTTATAATTGCCAGTCTGCCACTAATTCAAATCCAAGACCTAAAACCGATCGCACACCAATAAGGAACTGAATCACTGAACCGGATTCTTTCCAGCCCCGCATCCTCCATCATCCGCTTAATCCGATTACGGGTGAATCGCTGCTCCAATCGGGTGCCGAAACGGTCAAGTGCATCCGTCCTCATTGTATAAAAGCTTAAATTTCTGTAGTTGGACAATGGAAATGAGTCTATTGAAATCCCTGCCTTTTCCAGGAGGAAGGCCGCTTTTGCCAGAGGGAAATACACAAATGATGCGATCAACTGCGTTACTGCATATCGGCAGAAATAAGGCAACTTGGAAATGACAAGCCTAAGCAGATTGCTTAATTTCCAGATCAGAACAAACCAGACAGGGCGATTATCAAACGCATAGTACAAATAAATCAAGAAAGGAGCGCCCGGTTTTAGTTTTGCAGCACAAGACTTGATACCTGCAAATGTATCGGGAACATGATGAAGCACCCCAAGCGAGTATCCAAAATCCATCGAACCGTCCGCTAATGGAATGGAATCCACACTCGCATGATGAAATAAACAGTTTGATTTCCCTGATAAATTCTTCTTTGCAACAGTCAAGGCGCCCTCACTTGCATCAATGCAATGCAATTGCCCAACCTTGTCCGCAACAATCTTAGCCCAACGCCCACTCCCACAACCCAAGTCAAATCCTACAGATGTTGAATTAAGAATTTCCCACGGAAATACTCTGAAATACTGTGAGTATATGCCACTCAATTCCTGTGCAGACAATTCTGATTGATCAAATCTGCTCCACTCGTCGCCAAAACCACTGACCGTCTGGTGGTCTAAATTTGCCATTTGTCTTACCCTTAAAATTTCATATTGATTTAAAAACGATGGCTCAGAAAGAAATGATAATATTCTTCATGCCTACGCATGGGATTAAGATTGTGCCAAGGCAGGAAGAATAGCCGGGCGGCTCAAAATACTAATTCTATATTTTTCCATCTTTTAGAAAGAAGCGAAACCTTGATAGGGGATCTTGAAGGGCCGATCGGTGCCAACGGTGCAGGTGATCATAATCAATCTCATTGAGTTTTTTAAAATAGTTTTGATAAGATATATTATTTTGTCGTTGCAAGGATTGAACAATGGAGATGTCTTTCCAGTCCGACGAGGCCAGCTCAGAGATGGATGCCCATTTATTTTGCTTATTCAGAAAGACCGTCTGGTGATAAAGGTCACAAAGATGCCATGCCCCATCAAAATAAACGGCGGCAAGCACAACATTTCCAGGACTTGAACCCTTGACGCCTTCGCAGGTCATAAAGAAACTTTTTAGTCCTGCATAATTCGAAAGAGTAGCAAAGACATCTGCCATCTGCTCATCAACGCCGTAACCTCGAACGATAATATTCCACACATGGTCATCAACAATCGGCAATTGCGACGGTTGCCTTAGAATGCAACGGGTTGTCCAGTCATAGATTGCTTCCGCTTTTTGTTGATCCGTCATCTTATTGTTTACGATTTGGTTAACCATCCAACCATAATTCATATGGCGATCAAAAAAATTATGGAGTTTAAGGTAAAGTGGGATCTTGATAGCATGGAATTTATAGTTGATTCCCTGCTTAGTAACGCTATTCGTCGTAAAAATAAAAATGACCATAAGCAGGACGGCAATTAGACCAGTTATGAGGAAATATTTTTTCATGGAGAATCCTTTTAGCTTAACCAAGAACTGAGGCAAATATTTCATCCCATTTACTTAAAATCCGCTCGCTACTATACTCATGCGCCACATAGGCAAAACCCCTTTCGCCTGATTGCTCACGGGCACTTTTATCTTCTATCAACCTTTTTAAAACCCCTATCCATTCTTCTGTAGTGAAACACGACATATTGTCGATTCCGGCCTTTTGCATTTCACGAACATATGACGGCGTTGCAGATACGACCGATGGCAGGCCCATACGCCAACTCATAAGGAGCTTATTGGCGGCTTTGGAACTGTAAATAGGTTTATCCATAGGGATGGGGATGACCATCATATCGCAAGCTGTCGCCAATGCCGATATGGTATGGGGATTCCATTGATAAAGATACACGTTTGTTTTGGGCAAAATCCTTTTAACTGTTTTATTTGCATGACAACAACCTATACTTCCCAGACCCATCGGATATTCCAAATCAGTCATCATATGAATGGCAATTTCATGTGTATGTTGGATATCTTCAATAGCATTTCTTATACAATTAAACGTCCAGATATTACCTCCCTGGCCTTCCCAGAACAGATTAAATGTCGGCCCGCATTCATAGTCTGACTTTTTGTTTCCCGAAAATTCAGACTGATCATCAAGGTTGATAAAAACAGCCGGGCAATATTTCATTATCTCCTGTTTTTGTTCTTCTGTTGCACATACAACCGCATCTGATCTCTGACACATCGCAATCAATAAACTGCGATTATCTAAATGCAAATACTGGTTTTGACGGAATATGAACTTGGCGATTCCTCGGGAGAGACCTCGCCAATCGCTAGAGGGTATGGCCAGATATGAATCTACAAAATCAAATACGATCTTACTATGCTTATAGGGATAACGAACCCACCGGCTAAGATCAGCCATTTGAGTCAATATGATAAGATCGTATGGTTTTGATGGATCAGCTTGTTCGAATTTAACTTTCCGTTTCGATGCCCAAAATCCAAACCTGCGCCTGTCCTGTGTTGTTGAAAAGCTTTTGGAAATCGATCCATAACCTATTTTGAGATTTCTCATAGAACTAACGATCGCGCTCTCCACTATTATTTCATATAACTCAACTATTCATATGTTTGCTGCGACACAATACCTTCAGACCACTTACCAGATTTTCCATGACGCCTTATTTTCGTTCCATAACTTATTAAGATACTCCATATCCCTGAGTGTATCCATACAAGCCCAGAAGCCTTTATGTTTATAGACCATTAAATTGCCTTCTTGTGCAATTCTTTCCAGCGGACCGACTTCCAGGTCACAATTGTCATCATCAACGAAATAATCAAATATTTGTCTGTTAAAAACGAAAAATCCACCATTGATTAAACCCGGGCTGTCCTGCGGTTTTTCCGTGAAACTGCTGACCAGATTACCTTCGACTTTCAATTCACCAAAGCGGGCAGCCGGATTGATTCCCGTAACGGTAACCATCTTGCCATGGGCTTTGTGAAAAGCCAGCAGCTCGTCGATATTCACATCAGCCACGCCATCGCCGTATGTCATCATGAATATGTCGCCATCAACATATTTTTCAATCCGCTTGAGCCTTGCGCCTTTCAATGCCTTTTCACCCGTTTCCACCAGGGTAATTTCCCAATTTGTTTCTTCATGGGCTTCATAAATGCGCAATTCTTTAGGATGACCAAGTTTGATACTGACGGCGCCGCTCCGCAAATCATAATGATAGAAATAGTCTTTTATGATTTCACCTTTGTAACCTAAGGCCAGGACAAAATTATTATAACCATAATGGGAGTAAGTTTTCATGATGTGCCAGAGAATGGGCTGATTGCCGATATGAGCCATAGGCTTCGGTTTATACTCCGTCTCTTCACGAAGTCGCGTTCCAATGCCTCCACAGAGAATGACCACAGCGTTACGCTTATTTTCCATCTATAAACCCCCTGCTAAATTGATATATTACAAATTGATCACATGACATCAAAGCTGATCACTTTACTGATCGACTTCACCACAAAAAGGATATTAAGATATCGTCACATCCGGAATCGGCACGACAAACTTTCCGCCCCATTCACGGATATAGTCAAGCTGGGCCATTATTTCTTCATGAATATTCCACGGCAGTATCAAAACATAGTTCGGTCTATATTTCTTTATCTCTTCTTCGTTTACGACTTCAATATGGCAGCCGGGTAAATACTTCCCCTGTTTGTAGGGCGATGCATCTACAACAAAAGAGAGGAGGTCATTTCTAATGCCGCAATAATTCAGAAGCGTGTTCCCCTTTGCCGCAGCCCCATAGGCACAGACTTTCAGGCTATTTCGCTTCTGTTCGATTAAGAAATTAACGAGATCGTATTTAATTTGATCCGCTTTGTTCTGGAAATCGCCGTAATAAGTGATTGTATTAAGTCCTCGGGATAATTCCTTTTCCAAAAGACCTTCAACATTTTTCAGGACACTCTTGGAATGATCCTCTGCATGTTTTGCATAAATTCGTAACGATCCGCCATGGGTCGGTATTTCTTCAACATCAAATATCTCCAACCCATGGCTCTTGAAAATAGACAGGACAGTTATAAATGACAGATAGGAAAAATGCTCATGATAAATTGTATCGAACTGGCGGTTGTCCACAAGCTGCATCAGGTGGGGAAACTCCATGGTTATAGTACCGGCCGTTTTAAGGACAAGTTTCAACCCTGCCACAAAATCATTTATATCCGGCACATGAGCGAGAACATTATTCCCGATCAGGAGATCCGCTTTTCGGCCTTCTTCGGCCAAGTGTCGGGCCAGCTGGCATCCAAAAAATTCCACGATCGTTTCGATTCCTTTTTTCAAGGCTTCGCAAGCGGTACTTTCCGCCGGCTCGATGCCAAGAGAAGGAATACCCTTATCTTTAAAATATTTTAACAAATAGCCATCGTTGGACGCTATTTCAATGATTTGATTTTGCCGATCATAGCCGAACCGCTCTATCATCATGTCTGCATATTGTTTTGCATGGGACAGCCATGTTTTGGAAAAGGAAGAAAAATAGACGTATTCGGAATTGAATATATCCGTGGATTTCTTGTATTCATCTATTTGTACAAGAAAACAGGCATCACAGACAAAGAGCTTGAGTGGGTAAAAGACTTCCGGCTCATTGAGTTGATCTTTGGTCAGGAAGGCATTAGAGGGCGGGGCATAGGCCATGTCAATAAATTCATAGGCCAATGCCTTCCCGCAAAAGCGACAATTCATTTTCAAATCCTCTTTTAATTATTGTTTTTACAAATAGACTGGCCGTTTCTTATGGAGAATGATACCGTTAGGGCATGCGGCAAGTTATTCATCATATCGAAAAAGAGTTATTCCCCTCTCATATCCATACAGGGCGATAGGATTGGGAGCTAGGATACAGGGCCGTTACAAGTGTGAATGAGACAGGAGCTCCGGATAAATTCATAACAAGACTTATTCTTCCGCCCATACAATATGCTTTTTTTTCGCATCCTCAACATAGCAGCGCAGATCCTCAAAACTTTTTACTTCATTAGACTCATAAAATGCCCGATACCACCGGGCAGTCTTCTCCACCGCCATATTGCCACTCCACACAGGTGACCAATGGAGTTTAGTGCGTGCTTTTGTACAATCCAGACGCAATCTTGCGGCTTCATGCGGCTGGTTGGGATTAGTTCTGACACTATAATCCGTTTTCGGCCAAGACTCCTTCACGAGCTCTACAATTTCTCCAACCGTTACATTGCCATCTTCCGATGGTCCAAAGTTCCATGATTCGGCAAACTCTTTCTGACCTGCCAAGAGCTTTTCTCCCAACAACAAATATCCGCTCAGCGGTTCAAGAACATGCTGCCAGGGGCGAGTGGCATGTGGATTTCTGATTATGACCTTTTCATCCTGATTAATCGCACGCATAATATCCGGGATAAGCCGGTCAAGAGCCCAATCACCGCCGCCGATGACATTGCCCGCACGACCACTGGCCAGGAGGACATGGTGCATAACGCTGTAGTCTTTAAGGTTGAAAAAAGAATTTCGCCAACAACTGGTTATCAGTTCAGAGCACCCTTTCGATGTGCTATAGGGATCAAATCCTCCCAATGCATCAATTTCTCTATAACCCCATGGCCATTCTCTGTTCTCATAGCATTTATCACTTGTCACATTTACGATGGCATGAATGGCGCCGTTTTCTCTGGATGCCTCAAGAATGTTGATCGTTCCCATGACGTTGCTGGTAAATGTCTCGACAGGATCTCTGTAGGAAAGCCTGACAATAGGCTGCGCAGCCAGATGGAATACGATATCCGGCTGCAGATCTTTAAATACCTGTTTTACCGCGGCCACATCGCGAACATCGCCAATAACGGAATCAATATCCAGATCCAGCAGGTGAAAATGGTTGGGCTCCGTTGGCGGCTGCAGGGAATAACCAGTAACCTTTGCCCCCATCTGAGTGAGCCAGAGGGCCAGCCAGGAACCCTTGAAACCGGTGTGCCCTGTTATGAGTACTCGCGTATTACGGTAAATATTATTGAACATATTTTATCTGCGCCTGACTCCAAAATTAAATTTCATTTTTTATCAACCAGTTTCTAAAATCAATGATCGTTAGAACATTCTCAAGAGGAGAGAGTCCATAGAATATCTTTTGGACGTTACTTCTGTTACGGGACTTTATCATGCGCAATAGACGAACCCAACTCTCCCGGTCAAATATCACCCCCAATAGCCCCAGTAAATCCATCAGTGACAATCTTCGCAATCTTCCGTTCAAGTCATCTGCGGTCAATGCTTTAAACTTATATTGCATATACCAGTGATAGACCTGCCTTCTCACATAGTTGGGCCGGCTTATCCCGACATCCTTCAATTCATCCCGATAATTTGTTTTTAGAAGACCGAGCCATACATGCATCTGATTGATCAGCTCATTCCCTGGCAAGCGGCCTTTAAAATCAGAAACGATGCCCAAATAACTCAAGCCTTTATCCTGCTGATTGCTATAGACAAAGTGTCCGAACGATTTCGGGGATACGCCGACAATCAACAAATTTTCAGGAAGAAAAACCCATTTCCCGGCGCTCAGGAGCAAAGCATTCAAGGCATAATGATCCGGGAAAGGCGGATGGAAAGCTCCCCCATGAATACACTCCGCAGCCTTGCGCGATACGAGAGTCGTTTGCATATTCAGTGGGATTCGCACCCGAAAGCGATACATGTCCGCAACGATTGAAAACCTCAGGGCAGGAGTCATCACGCCCTCTTTGCTGAAATCCGGGCCATATTTGAAATGCACCTTGTTATAATAACTATTTTTATTACCGTTTACAGAATTCGGCGTCAAATAGGTATAGGCATTGTAAACAATGCAGTCGGGGTTATCGTACTTTTTTAAAGCATCTTCCATCCTCTTAAAGTAACCCGGCAGCAGGCAATCATCATCGCCCATCATCAAGAAGTAATCGCCACGGCAGGCTTTAAGGGTATTGCTCCAGTTATCGGTAACGCTCACCGCTTTTTCCAACCGCAAGACCTTTAATCGACTGTCGCCGGCAAAAGACTTAAGGACCTCCTGGGTTTCGTCGGTATTAGCATTGTCCGAAACGATCAGCTCAAGGTCGTCATAAGGTTCATCCAGAATGGAGCTTATACAATCCCGGAGAAACCGTCCACCATTGCGCGTAGGAAGAAGTACGGAAAATTTCATATCACCGCCTTTTTTTGATAGATAGCCGTATAGGCGGAACCATTAAATCCACTCCTATCGAATATAGCCATGGGAATACTGACCAGATAGCCTGCCACAAAAAACATCCGCTGCATCCACTTTCCTGAAAATCGGTTCATAAGGTAACGCTGCCAGCCAAAATTGTTCCAACCCCTACCACCTTTATCGTTTGTCGTCAACATGACAAGTTCCATTCCAAACTGTTGTAAATAAACCGAAAGATTTTGTTGCGGGATGAGATTGAGGTGACGGGGCGCATCTACATGGGGCCAATGCTTGCCCAGTAACCTGAGCTGAAATGATTCCGGATTGGGAGTGGCAATAACGAATATCCCCCCAGGGTTCAAATTTCCGGCCATGGCTTCCAGGCACTCCCACAGATTTGCCAAATGTTCCAACACATGCCACATCGCAATCACATCATGCTTTTTCATGGATCCAACGATCTTATGGGGCTCATCGCTCTTTACGGCATTAACACCTACTTCATTCTTTAAAAATTCACAGCACCGCTCATCCATTTCTATGACGTCCACATCAAATCCTGCATCTTTAGCCTGACACGCAAAAACACCGAAAGCCGGACCGACTTCCAGCAGGTTTCCGGTTTTTTTGAATTTCTCAACCATGCCGATTTTAAAACGCTCTGCCTTTGCCACCCGCTTCAGCTTGTCCAGAGACGGTATCCTGTAATACTCCTGTGTATAATATTCCCCAAGATCATCAGGAATGGCATCTATGGAGATAAGTCCACACGCAGGACAACGATTATAGCAGAAGTCATTTTCCGAAATTTTACGGTTATAGTCTTTTGCCATAAATAAAACGGCTGATTCCTTTTTACAAAACGAACAAGAGGCCAAGAGGCTACCTTCCCTTCACTTTCCAAAGGTTTTGTTCCCACCATCGAATGGTCTGGTCAAGCCCTGACTCGATATCGTATGCAGGCGTCCATCCTACCTCTTCCCTCAACTTCCCGACATCGGCTACCAGTAAGGGAGGATCATCCTTTGATGTCGGAATATCGCCAAGATGGATTAAATCCGGACGTTTCAGCTTTTCCCCGATCTTACAGATCACTTCTTTCAACGCAAGTGGTTGCCCTGACGCAATATTGACAGGCCCGCATACCTCACTTTCCAATAAGGCGATAAAAGCGGAAGCGACATCCTCCACATGGAGGAAATCCCGTATCTGTTCACCATGGGAGCAGGAGGCCGGCTTACCCTGCAAGACAGAAATGATCACGGATGACACCAGCCTTTGCGGATACTCATGCGGTCCGTAGAGGAAAAATATTCGTCCCCATGCACTGCTTAGACCGGTCTCTTCGGAAAAATCAGAAAGTTCTTTTCTGAATGAATTTTTACATTTTCCATATAACGTGACCGGTATGAGGGGCGTCGAATTTTCGATGCAACAGCCATGGTTCCAATCATATTCAGCGCATGTCCCAGCCATCACAGCCCTGCGTCCGCCGTTGGCATAGAATCCGTTTAAAAGCACCTTACTCGCCTCTACCCATTTAAAATTCTCTTCAGAACTCCAGTACTTTTGGGGTTCGGCATACCAGGCAAAGTGCAGAAGATGGGTTGCCTTGATCTCGGCCACGAGTTTTTCCGTCTGCAATGGATTGAGCAAATTGGTCCTGTACCATCTGATCCCGGAATCGGCGTCCTCAATGGGATCTGGAGTAATGGCGCAAACATCATATCCTGATGTAATGAGTCGGGATAGACAGTTCCTGCCGATGAATCCTGAAGCACCTGTAATCAAGACTTTCTTCATAATTTAAAATCCGGATAACTCATATCCCTATCGTTAATCACCGGCGTTGCATCCGGCCACTTTATATTGAATGCCGGGTCGTTCCATCTCACACCTCTGGCACACTCGGGGTGATAAAATTCGGAAATCTGATAAAATACTTCCGAATGGTTCTCAAGCGTAAGAAAGCCATGGGCAAATCCTTCCGGGATATACAACATCCGGCGATTTTCAGCGCTTAACTCCGTTGCGAACCATTTTTTGAAAGTGGGAGAATCAAGCCTCATGTCAACGATGACATCCCATATGGCACCCATGGTACACCTGACGAGTTTGGCCTCTTCATAGGGTTTGACTTGATAATGCATACCCCGCAAAGTGCCTCTCCTCTTATTGAAGGAAACACTACATTGCACAAGATCTGGATTAAGGCCATGGGATTCAAATTCCTTTTTACACCAACTGCGCGCAAAGAACCCCCTGTCATCGTCCAACCGCTCCATCTCTAATACAAAAGTTCCTCCAAGAGGTGTTTTAATAAATTCCATTTTATCGATCGTATAGCAGATATTGATATTTGCGAAGGAAATCCCTTCCCACGCGCGAAATCGCACCATAGGAAAAGTGAGAAGGATTCATCAGAGACTTGAAGTCCTCCTGCATGCGTTCATCTTCATCTGAATATTGAATTTTTCCATCAAGTCTGTCCAACATCTCAATTACGACCGCTTTGATATCCTCCGGAGAATTATCAACCACCCGGATGCCGTGGGCGTCGAATAAAGAATCCTCTCGAATATTACCTATTGAGGAGGAAAAGATTTCCTTAAAACTAAGATGGCGCTGCTCTTTCAGAGACGACAGGAGCTTGGGGATACCTATATCATCAGGCCCATAGAGCAAAACTGCCGATACCGGGCCCGCAATGTTTGTGATTGCGCTTGGGACCCCGAAAACACTTGATAAATTGGACAACCCTGAATTGCTTCCGAAAAAGAATCTACAGCTTGCACATAGAAAAACATCCATCCAGTCGCTCTTGATATTAAGATGAGCGTAATCAATCACATTTTTCATAGCAGAGATCGGCTTCATCGAAGCATCGCCCATTCGGATAACCCAACCGCCTCTTTTGGTAATTTCTTCAATGGCAGGAATGAAATTATCCACATCAACATCGCGATGTGTCTGGCCCTGCAGAAAACCTAGTTGACCACCTTCCCGGCAATGAACACACACAAACCAAGCATCCTCAGGAATTCCTGCTTCCCGGAGTGCTTGCCAACCACGCTCACGATCATAATCAGTCAAAGAAAGTACGGGCGGGCGGCCATAATATTGTTTTTGTATTGCAGGAAAAGCAACACCCTTCGAATCGCCGCAAAAATATTTCTCAACATTGTACCTAACTAGTGAACTTCTTCTCAGCGGCCCCAAGATAAAACAAAGAATTGGATTTTGTATAATGTGTACATATTTTTTCCAATAATTCAAAACATGCGGATTCGCAACATTTTGACAGGGAGCCAGGACAATGGACCAATAAAAAGGTCGTAACTCTAAAAGGCCTTCCTTGATATAACATTCCAATTCACCCACTAAATGCCCCATAGCTGCTGTATGCACCGGGATAAATTTAATATTCATTAACCGACAGACTGGATAAACAATAAGGCCCATCACACGACCTATTATATAGAGGAACGGTTTCATCATGAAGGGGAAAACACCCTCGGTTCTTACAATCATTGAAGAATATTGTTTAAAACCTGTGAAATGCCGTTTTATATCTTCGATACTATTAAACATGCCACTCCTTACGGCATCGGTACCAGATTAAAAAGACGATTGGAATTAAAGCAATATTTAATATCAAATAGCCAAATGCTATACCATCGAGTGAATAGTATTTCCCAAGAAAAAAAGTGGAACATCCCATCAATACAGCGGATAAAACGGATAAAAACACAAGTGGTTCTTTTTTATGAGCCCGCAAATAGGTAGAAAAGGGCATGGATGATATCATTATAATCTGTGCCAATAAGAATAAGAACGTTGGCAAGGGCGGTGCCATTCGCATAGCAAAACGTTCTGCCATGCCATAATCCAGAATGTTTAGGAATAAAACTAATAACCAGATGGCTAAAGCAACGGAAGCAGAAATTCCCGTGACAATTTTAGCAATTTTCCACAACTGACGATCTAGTTCTTCGTACATTCTCTGTGCAACTAGCATTCCAAACTGTGGAACACGAGGAGAAAGCCAAGCACTTGAGATTGCACCAACAGCCCCAACAATGCTCCATGTCATTCCCATCTGCCCCGCAACAACGGGGCCATGGTATTTAAACAGTACAGGTACAAAAAGAGAAAAGCAAAAGTAGCCGCTCACCCAAGAGAGAGCAATTCTCCATTGCATTGGCAACATATCTGCGCTCCAATGAATTGTGGGTCCATCAGGTTTCGATAACAATAACCTTTTAACAAAATTCCAATAGCACTTTTTTATGAAGAATAACGAACAGGCAAGAGAAACGATGCCGGAGATGGAAGCTGTCCAAAGATCGGCTCCCATGAGTATCGCAATACAGATAGTTATATTTACTAAAATGCCTTGGTAAAAGCGGAATGAATAAAGTCTGGCAACTTGATTACAACCCTCAAGCAAAGACCATACAGGGACTAAGCATATTGTAATGCCTGTTATGGCACACAATAAGAACCAAGGGGGAATCCAATTGATACCGGCATGGGGAGAATTTACAAAGAATAAATACCCGCCAATGCCGAGGCCAATTGCCACCATAATACCTCCTGCTAAATACCATTTAGAGGCGATATTCGCTATACTCACAAGGCGAGAAAGAGAATCCTTATCACCGACAATTTGCCCGGACTCATCCATGTTCAATCTTGACCATTCATGACTTGCAAATTGAACAATGACAATGCCAAGTCCTAATTCTACAAATATCTGAAGGCCAAGCAGTGTTGAATATGTATAATAATATCCCTGAAGTTCGGGCGTGAATTTTGTAGCAATTAGAATGGCAACAATAGGGCCCGCACAAAGGCTCCATATTCTTGCTAACAGCCCAAAAAGAACGGCACGATCCACTCCAATATTTTGAAGCAGATCCATTATTTTTAAATTAATAACCGCTATACTCGTCTTTCGCAGCTCTAATGCAATATGATTTTAATCATGCATGCCTCATTTCAATCAAGATTCTACCGATTTCACCCTCTTCCATTCTCCGAATAGCTTCATTTATTCGAGATAATGGATAGATTTGGGTGATCAGGGGGGCAAGGTCAATTCTGCCGGAAAGAACTGAGGTTTCATAGAATGGTATATCTCTATCTGGCTCAGTTTCTCCTCCCCATGTACCAATGAGCTGCTTGCCTTTGATCATATCAAACGGATCTATGGCTATTGTTTTACCCTGAGGAAGATTACCGGCCAGAATACAAAGGCCGCCTTTATCTCGGACACAACGAAGCGCGGATTCCATGGTAATTTGTGTACCGGCGGCTTCAATGGCATAATCAACCCCTCTTCCGGATGTAATCTCCATAACCATTTTTAAGGGGTCATCGTCATTTGCATTGATGGTATGCGTTGCACCTAATTTCCTGGCAAGAGCCAATTTTTGATTCATGATATCAATGGCAATGATGATTGAAGGCTGTCGGCTTGAACCAGTTTTTTCATCTTTTGCATTCATTTGACCGGCCATCAGAATCGCACTCAAGCCAATGCCACCCAGCCCCAAAACTGCGATACTCTGCCCTGGGAGCATTTTTGCCGTATTCTTTACAATGCCTGCACCGGTGGGTACAGCACAACCCAAAAGCGCTGCTGCCTTTAAAGGCATTTCTTCCGTGATAGGCACAAGACGATTTTCAGATATAACCGCATGCGTCATGAAGGTAGAAATGGCTCCGGAATTAATTATAGACCCGTCTGCACGGCGGTACTGAGCTGACGGCACATCCGAACCTTGCCCCTTAATCCAGGTAAGAACTACATGATCACCACATTTGACTTTGGTCACATCTGGTCCGATTTCCACGACGGTACCTGATCCTTCATGCCCAAGGGTATGCGGAAGAAATTTATCTTCACCCTTCAATCCCTGGATTTCATTCAACTGGGAATGACAGATCCCGCTATAACTGATCTCAACCAATACCTGCCCCTTCTTCAAGAGCGGAATATCCAATTCTTCAATCTGGAGGGGTTTATTAATTTCGGTTAGGATGGCAGCGATGCTTTTCATAGAATTCCCTTAGATGATTTATTATTTTCATATATCTTTATTGTTTCCCTCATTACAGGGGGCATGATCAAATTAGCCGTCTCGTTGTAACTGTATAGCTGAACGGCCTGCCCTTCCCTTAGAATGTGACCTGACCAAACATCGCTGACATCTGCAACGAAAAACCAGGAGCGGATCATTTCCTTTTCGAATTGACCCATATAATCAACAAACCAAAGAAAATCATACCGAGGAGGCGTTATCGATAGTTCTTCAATTATTTCACGTTTGATTGCATGAAGAGGCAACTCACCATCTTTTTTCATGCCGCCAAATAGCGACCATTGTCCGGGTGCTGCTATATTTGGCTTGTCATCACGTAATTGAAGGGCGTATTTCCCTTCGAATAGGAGTATTGCTTGGACTGACTGGACAGCAGGAATATCGGTCATTGATTATTCTAATCGGCTATAAACCACCAGTAATCGCCAGTATAACCAACTTCGTCAAAGAGCTTTTTCCAGTCATCGACATGCATCATAGATTCCGCTGTCAGGACCCATTTGAAGAGATTGATCCGCTCCTGCTCGTTTCGCCAGGCATCGATTGTGACATAACTATGGTTCCGGGACACACGTTCCACCTCACGCAACGCCGTCTTAAGCCGTTCAATGGGTAAATTATGAATAGAATTGATAGAAATTACCAAATCAAAACTTTTATCAGGATAAGGAAGCTTTTCGGCACTTGCTATATTTAGTCGTGGCTTAACCGATGGTAACGCATTCTCAATCGCATATTCACTCACATCCACACCATCTATGCTAGAGTTCGGCATAAGTTCTTTGAAGTCATGCAGCAGAAAACCTTTCGCACATCCCACATCAAGAATCGCCGCGTTAGGTGGAAGGTTATAGTAATCGCGCATCTTTTCAGCAACCGCCTTCCAACGGCCATCATATTTGTATCCCCCATAGCCGCATTTCCGGTCACCATCAAAAAATTCTTTTCCAAACTGCTTCGCTATTGCAACGATGTCTGGTGTTTTCTCTTTGGCTCGCTGATCGTAATCTCTTTTCGTTGCAGGATGTGTGTTAAGGAGATTTATTTCTGTTCCCATATTGTCCTCTTCTTTTATTATAATAAAAAGCGTTCAGGATTCTTCTATTGAAGATTTGTGCGGCTTAACAATCATATTTTTCAAAAATTCCGACCTTGTCAAGAAAGGCTCGGAGTCTTCAATAGGTCGGCCAAAAATCACTTGCGGGATGACTCTGTGCTTGTCGTTCACAACCACATTACAGAAGAAAGATCCCGGGCAGTCTAGTGCTTCTCTTATTCTTGTTATCATATTAGCATTCTTTGATATGGAGTTCGTTTTGAACCCATAGGCCTTAGCGACTTTTATAAAATCAGGGAACGCAAGTCCACCTTCTAATGAGGAAGCATCATACCTACTATTGAGCCATTGATCTTGTGTTTGCTGAATCATATTGTAACCACTATTATTTATTAAAAAAATCTTAATAGGCAGGTCATGTCTTATTAAAGTAGCAAGCTCTTGGATATTCATTTGCAGACTTCCATCACCAGTAACACAGATGACTCTTTTCTTATTCATGGCGAAGCTTGCACCAATACTGCCGGGCAGAGCATATCCCATGGCTGTATTATTAAAATCATGGATTAATCTCTGGTTCTTTTTTGGCTCAAATGATTGCATCATCCATGCTAAGGTACATCCTGTGTCTACAAATATTATATCTTCATCACGTAACTCATCGGAAAGGGATTTGACGAATACATAGGGATTTGCTTCCTTTTCTCGGTAATACTCCTGGGTACATATGGGATAGCTCTTTTTCCACGCGTTAATTATTCCCAGCCATTCCTCAACATCCGGGTTAGATTTTTTGGTTAATTCTTTATTAAAAAGACTTAAAAAATGCCGGGCATCATCATTTATGAGCACATCGGCCTTCATATCCAAGTCCTCAAATTTATTAAGCTCATTATTATCTATGTCAACTATGATTTTTTTTGCTTCACGAGCAAACGTTGATATGGGACTCCCAGCCTCTCTGGTATCTAGTCTAGCTCCTATGGAAATAATTAAATCGGCATTTTGAACCGTAAAGTTGCCATATCTTGTCCCATGAGAACCAAATGCTCCCACAAAAAGAGGATGCTTATAGGGTAAAAAATCAACCATTGCCCAGGTCGGCAGGAAAGGGATTCCAGATTTTTCAACAAATTCGCGTGCTTCTTCCTCTGCTCCTGAGAGGCGTATCCCCCAACCTAAAATTATTACAGGCCTTTTAGCTTTCTGGACAAGCTTTATGCATTTTCCTATTTGCTCAAGAATACTGGAATTGGGCAATGCAACCTTTTCAGGCACATATTGCACTAAATCATCGACAGTTATATTATGTCTTTGCAAATCATCGGGTATATCAATCAATACTGGTCCAGGCCTGCCTGAGCGAGCAATATGACAAGCCTTTTCGAGCTCGTATCGTATCATCTGCGGATTTTCAAGTCTTACCGCATACTTTGTAATCGGTTTAAAGATATCAACAACATCCGTTTCTTGAAAGCCAAGTTGCCGAACACCAGTATTTCTTTTCAGCCTAAATGTTGTAACTTGCCCTGTTATGAATAGGACAGGAACGGAATCATAGTATGCACAACAAGCCCCGGTGAGCATATTCGTAGCTCCTGGACCACTTGTGGAAATTGCCGCGCCGATATTTTTTGTAACTCTTGCATAGGCATCAGCTGCCATTGCCCCGGCCTGCTCATGCTGAGGACAAACATAATCGATAGCCGGATGCTTTGATATAGAGTCGATTAAATGAACTGAAGCACCACCCGTAATTACAAAAACATGCCGAATGCCTTGTTGCGACAAAAAATCAGCCACATAATCTGATAATTTCAAGTTCTTTCCTCCTTTATTCGGCATTCCACGGCATATTATTGTTTGATGTTATGAAAAGGGAACCATCGCGATAGCTCATCGGCATATCGTCGACCGAAAATACCTGTTTCCAATTATTCTTTTGAGAGAATAAATTGATGGACATTTTATTGAAATGATCGAAAACAGCGGTGGCGTTCTCTTCACTCTCGATTTCAACAAATGCATCTGTATTTAACCAATTCCCCTTCGTCGTTGATAAGATTATCTCTTTCTCATGCCCTTCGGTATCAAGTTTAATCAGATCCGCCCATGTTATTAAAGCACCAATGGCCGTTACATCCACGGGGAACCTCTCTAAATCCCCATAAGGATTCTTTTTTGATCCGACGAGATGGCTTCCTGTTGTATTACCCAATACCCTGACAAATTCCATCTTACCATTTTTACTTGATACTGCTGCATTGAATGGAGCAACGTGCTCACATCTATTTCTTTCGATATTTTTTTCCAGCATACCAAAATGGGTCGGATCGGGTTCATATGACCTCACGTCAAAACCGCATTTGTCTAAGACAATAGAATGTAAGCCAATGTTTGCACCTATATCCAAAACCCTTCGATACCTCTTTCTGTTTATCCAGTAAAAACTGAATATGATAAGTTCATCAAGATCAAAGAGGTTTAGTGAATCAACGACACCCATTTTAAAGTACGGAAAGCTTAAGCTTCCAAAAGGCTCAAATTCTTTTTCAATCTCGAATTGATCGGAAAAATTTTCCTCAATTTTCTCTCGTGCAACCTTTTTTAATAATAAATATAAATCTGAGTAAGGGCTATGATGGTCAGTGATTGTTGGTAGCGTTAATATCAGATCTTTCATTATTGAATTCATCTTCATCGATTTTGGCTCCTTTTTAACCAATCGTTTCCATGCCGTCTTAATTTATACATATTGCTATCGGTTATCAGCATATCATTTAGATCTTTACTCCCCCATTCATCATATACGACACTGATATTGCGGCCACTAATGATGTTTCGAGGCATATTAAGAATCCAGTCACAGCAGTCAAGAACATCACCCATCGGTGTACACTCATTGCAAGAAAGCTTATCGATGGTTTTATTGTAGTTGTCTCCAGATTTTTCGCCCGCGACTAAAGTTGATTCATGAATTTTCGTTTTGACCCATCCAGGACCGAGAATAACAAAGCGGACGTCAGGAATTTCAGCATCTAATAATTCGCACATTTTGGTAAGAGCAATTTTCGAAATCGTATATGCTGAATAATTAACAACTGCATTGTTTGTTCCCCCTCCGGCAAAAAATAGGACACATGGTTCTATCGATGCGGATACATTGCGAGAAGGGAGGAGTTCATGGACAATCCTAAGTTGGGATGTAAAATTAACGCGAAGAGAATTCTCCCATTCATCAAATTGACATGATTCAAAAGAGCCGATAGGATCTTGCAAGCCGGGGCATAAAATGAGGGCATCCCAAGATTTGCATTTACGCTTAATTTCATCACATGCATTCTTAACGGATTCAATTTCTGCCAGGTCACAATGAAACAAATGGAAATGGCTATCCGATAACGATGCCAGGGATGCCGAAGGCGTTCGGTATGTTCCAAAGATTTGCCATCCGCATTCCAGCCATCTCTGGGCCATAGAAGTGCCAATATCACTCGATACAGATATAATAACCACCGTTGGGAGACTATCGGCCATAAAATCTCACAATAACATTTTACTAAAAAGGCCCTTTAAAGGCTTGGTCCGGCACATCCAGGGGTAATTCCTGCTTAATGCCCAGAAGCTCCTCGGTCGTCTCCTCAAGCCCTAGCGAGATTCTTGCGGCATTAACAATGTGTATGGCTCTGGGATAATAGTTGGCCGCCAGTGCTGGGCTTGTTGGTGTTGGGACATCTGGAAGTGTGATGCGCTGAGGGGCGCTTTTAAGTGAAGCGAACAGTTTCTCTGTCACGACAGTAATGATCTCAGATGAAAATCCCATCGTTTTCCACGAAGCATCCACCACAATTAACCGCCCTGATTTTCTCACCGAATTTAAAATAGTATTTTCATCTAATGGTTTTAGGGACCGCAAGTCAATGACCTCCGCAGTAATGCCGCTTTCCAGCAATATTTCTGCTGCTTTCATGGACTCCAATGTCATATACGATGACGAAACAATTGTTACATCGTCCCCTTGTTTAACAATTCTTGCCTTACCAATTGGAACCTCATAAGATTCTTCCGGTACAGGGCCAAAAACACCATGAAGCCAGCGGTGCTCTATGTAGATCACAGGATTATTGTCTCTAACCGCGGCAATAAGTAAACCTTTGGCATCATAAGGTGTGGTAGGCATAACAACTTTAAGACCTGGAATGTGGGCAAAAAGCGCTTGAAGGCTCTGGGAGTGCTGTGGGCCCTGGCCCCATCCTCGACCAATCAGTAATCGAATAACAAGAGGCACGTTCAGTTTTCCACCGAACATATAATGCCATTTTGCCGCATTATTTATAATCTGATCAAGAGACAGAAGCATAAAATCGATACGCTGATGGGTCATTATTGGCCGTAATCCGATCAATGCCGATCCGATAGCAATTCCAGTCATCCCGTTTTCTGCCACAGGCATGTCCAGCACACGTTTTTCACCATGCTTATCTTTTAATCCCAGTGTTGTTCCAAAAACACCTTTGGGGTCCGTAACCCCAAGCCCCATGATGTAAACACCAGAATCTTCTGTCATGCATTGGTCAGTAGCTTCTAATATGGCTTGCGCATAGTTTAATTCTCGTTTCATGAAACAGCCTCTCTCTTAGTGTCTTTAAGCGTATACATCTGAATAAAGTGTCATCGCTTCCGGGAAAGGGCTACTCTTAGCAAACACAAACGCTTCTTCTATCTCAGAATCTATTTTTGCTTTCATGTCAACTATTTGCGGCTCTGCGAGAATACCCATTCCTTCCAATTTCATCGCAAAATTTTCAAGAGGACAGCGTTTTCGCCAAACGAGATATTCCTCTTCGGTTCTGTATCCTATGTTGTTATCAAAGTTGGGGCCACAATGTTCAAGCCAGCGGTAAGTTTCAAACTCCAGATAAGCAGGTCCGTTGCCTTCCTGTATTCTTGATATAGCTTGTTTCGTAATGTCACAGACATCTAAAATATTGTTTCCATCTCCTCCGGCAGTGTATATACCATACGCTTCTGCAAGTGAACGGTTACTCCTTGCCGCGGGTTGCCGAACTGAAAGAGGCGAGTAAACAGAAAATAAGTTGTTTTCACAGACAAAGAGAACAGGCAGTTTTTTTAGTGCTGCAAAATTTAAACTTTCGGTGAATACGCCCTCTTCTGTGGCACCGTCACCAATAAAAACCACAGAGATGCGGTCTTCATTTTTTAAAGTGATCCCAAAAGCCAAACCCGTAGCAATGGGAATAATTCCACCCACAATAGGAGTGGCGCCAAGAAAGCCAGCATTCAGATCAACCAAATGCATGGACCCTCCTTTACCTTTTGAACAGCCCGTCGCTTTACCATAGATTTCGGCCATCATAGATTTAAAATCACCACCTTTGGCTAGGTAGTGGGCATGGGAACGATGGGTACTCGTAACATAATCACGTTTGTTCAGGTTTGCGCATACCCCTACGGCGATAGCCTCCTGCCCTATGCATAGGTGCACAGGACACCGCATTTGCCATTCAGAATAGCGTTTGGCGATGGCTTCTTCAATCATGCGGATACGTAACATATCCTCGTAAAGCATTATAAGTTTTTCATTATCTAATAAATTCTTGTCCCGCATTCTCATTCTCCCACTTTTTTGAAAACCACATATTTTCTGGTAAAGACAGACCAGTAACTATTCGTCAATGGCATATTTAATCCTTCCAATTCACTGTTGTTCCCAATTCATGCCTAGTCCTGATACGCCATTCTTCGACCTCTTCAATGGAAATTCCTTCCATTTTTGCAATGGCCTGTTTTCTTTTTGAATCAGAAAAATTAATCCTATCCCATTCAAAAGCCCTAAGAATCTGAAGCTCAAGTGAGCTAAACTCGGATGTCTCAATAACACCCTTTGTATAGCCTGATAAGTTCTTACCATCACCAGGCTTTATATACCCTTCCTTTAGGCAGATATCCATTAGCTCAGTCATCGGCAATGGTGTAGCAATGTGGAAGTTGACGATATCCACGTTAATCTTTTCTGCATATCTGCATGTGTCGCGTATTTGATCCCACGTCTCTCCCGGGAAACCAAAAACAAAGTTGCACGCTATTTCAAAATCAAGGCTTTTGGCCAAACCCAAGATATTAAATGTCTTCTCAAGATTAATGGGTTTTCTGATAATATTTTTCAATACATGTTTATTCCCTGATTCAACCGAAACGGTCAGTTGATAACAACCACTTTTTTTCATCAGTTCAAGAATATCTTTATCAAGGTGCCATAATGATACGTTCGCGCACTTCCATGTTAAACCGTAATTGCGTTTGATCATCCCATTCATGATTTCTATAGCACGCTCTTGACTGGCAAGGAAGTGATCATCTAAAAAGATTACTTCCTTCACCTGATTTTCGTCATGCATCCTGTCAATTTCTTCAAGCACATTTGATGCGCTACGCAGCCTTACTTTTCGCCCACTTACAGTTGAAGCAGCGCAAAATATACAACGATAAGGACACCCTCGGGAAGTGATCGTCGTCGCGAAAGGAAATTGTCTAGGCAGTATCCCGTGTGCATATTTATGGATATGATTTCCATAGTCATTGATGTTGATACCCCCATAATCAGGATATTCAATATTATCCAGATCGGTGAGAAATCCTTTCATAGGCTGAACGACCGGTTTTGATTGGGAACGATAAGCAAGACCATCGATTTTTGTAAGATCTCCCGTTGAATTGAGCGTATCCAGAAGTTGGCATAACCGCTTTTCTCCCTCGCCAATCACAAAATAATCGACATTGGTATCTTCCATCGCTTTTTCCAGTAGCACAGTTGGTAATATACCACCAAGAACAACGATTGACGTTGGTAATTCCTCTTTTATTAGTTGACTTAATCTTCTTGCTTCTTCGATATATTCCGTTGATATCGTCGTTATACCAATCACTTGAGGGTTTTTCCGCTTCAAATCCTCCCGGACACAATGCTCGGAAAGTTCTTCATAATTGGGGTCAAAGATCCAGGAATCATATAATGACTTTTTTAGGTGGGCATTTAAGATTCCAAGAGCATATGGAATTAACTTCCAGGTTCTTTTTCCATACCATGAATAATTCGGCTGCGTTAGCATAACACGCGTGAGCCGGCGGCGATTATTCTCCAACATACCCTCCCCTCTTGCCAGTATTCGATGTTATTTTTTTTGGGTGAAGCATTATATTATAATATCTCAAGATTATTCTTCATGGTTCTGACATTATAGCAATTGTCCTGGTCTATCAGCTTATTAGTTCTGAAAGCCTCTATGATTTCGAGAATGGCATCGTTAACAGTGTATTTCTGTTGAAAACCGGTAGCCAGCAATCTATCTGAATTAACCCTGTATGAACGAGGATCATTTGATTCAGTAATAACAATTTCCGCCGGGACATGTTGGGTAACCCTCTTGGCAATATCTAATATCGATATATTCTCAAAACCGGCATTATAAATCCCAGGCGCCTTTCCGCCGAGATTCAGGAAATGAATAAATACATCGGTAATATCCTGAATATGGATATTCGGACGAGTTTGCTCACCACCGAAAACGGTGATTCTTCCGTTGGTCAAGGCTTGCATCGTCAGCATGTTTACGGAAACATCAAGACGCATTCGCGGCGAATATCCGCAAACCGTGGCAGGGCGAATACACTGGACAATAATCTGATCTCTATAACTTAGAAGAACTCGCTCACTGATCATTTTTGTTTTATTGTAATCAGTAATAGGAACCAATGATAGATCTTCCGTTACCTGAGGCTCATCTTTGACCCCGTAAATACTACTGGAGCTGGACAAGATAAATTGTTTAACCTTATGCTTGAGGGCACGTTCGACCAAGCCCATTGTTGCCAGCACATTGACTTCCCATGACAGTTTAGGGTTCAGATCTCCACATGGATCATTGGCGATGTTCGCCAGATGGATGATGGCATCAATTCCTTCCATGGGTATGGACTCTGGGTTACGAATATCCTCTTGAATAACCTTTAAATTTTGATGGTTTGAAAGAAAGTTACCAAACCACATGATATCAACAACAGTCACGTGATGTCCCAAATTCAGAAGCTTTGGCGTGAGAACACTGCCAACGTATCCACATCCCCCTGTAAGCAAAATATTCATAATATCTCCTTTTCTCCTTTTCTCCTTATAGTTTATGAATATAATTAAAAGGTTCCTTCTTGATCTCTTCTAGGTTATCCTTAACCCAGGCAATCGTCTCTTCGATGCCCTGCTCTAGGCTTATCCTGTCCTGCCACCCCAACTGCTCTTTGGCTTTTGTACTGTCCAGCAGATAAGCCGCGTCCTTGCCCAAGCGCTCACCAACCACCTCAACATGATCGGAGAAGGAAACACTCAACTGTGCGGCAATCATTTCTACCAGTGCGCGGATGGAAATGTTGCGGGTCGTAGAGAAATGATAAATCTCACCGGGCTTCGCCTGGCGTGCGACACGTAACGTCCCGTCAGCCACATCGCGGATATGGATAAAAGAACGCACCGAATGACCGCCGCCGTGAAGTTGCAGTGTACGGCCCATCAAAAAGAAAAGAATCGTTCGCGGAATGATTCTGTAAAGCTGCTGCCCGGGACCATAGACATTAGCGGCCCTCGTGAAGGCAGCACGGAATTCATATGCCCGGCAAAATGACGTCAAACTCATGTCTGCCGCCGCCCGGGACACGGCATACGGCGTACTGGGATTGTAATCGGTATTTTCCTTTACCAGACCCTCACACGTCCCATAGACTTCCGGGGTGGAAATATGAACATATTTCTTCAGATATTCGGCACAACGTAACTGATCGTGAAATTTTACCGTAGCCACGGCGTTGGTCTGAAACCAGTGTTCCGGATGCTGCCAGCTTTCCGCCACCATGGACTGGGCGGCAAAGTTAACCACATAATCAGGCTGGAAAGCATTGATCCTTTCCATAATTTCAGTCAGGTCATGGTTGAGGTCCAATTGATAAAAACGAAACGGCGCCGATTGTCGCTGCCTGTAAGGCAAAAAAACCGGGTTCGGTTCGGGAGAGCGGCTGATACCTATGGTTTCCAGCCCCTCACCCAGGACATAATCCACAAAACTGGCCCCTGAGAAAGAGTTACTGCCAATGACAACGATCTTTTCATTCATAACCTTGTTTCCTATCTTCTGTTCCGTTCACAAAATTTACCATCCGGTCAATCCAGTAATGCAGAATTGCCGCATGACAGGTTTCCGCCATGCCATACGTTGCCGCCTGTACATAAAAATTCAGATGGCCCAATCCCCTCAATACATTTTCTTCACGCATAGCGGACAGGGTCACGACATATCCTCCCAAATGCATGGCCTCACGGACAGCTCGAACAACATTAGGGGATTGCCCCGAACTGCTGATCGCCACCAGCATGTCTCCATGCTCCATTCTGCGGCGCAGTGGCTCGGCAAAGACCTCTTCGTAACTCATGTCATTAGCAATGGCGGTGATGAGCGATAAATCAGAAAATACCTCTGTATGGACATGGGCATTTTTAGCCAGGTCTGCGGCAACATGGCTCGCCATGGAGGCACTCGCGCCATTGCCGACCAGAAAAACCGTTCTTCGCTCCCTGCGAATATGGATCGTTTTCTCCACCCATAACGTATGGGCTTCACCCCTTTCCATCTCCCTGTCAAGGGATCGCGCGGAGAGTGAACGGAGCAATACATCAAGGGTATTCACATAATCCAGCCATTGTTCCTGCAATTCATTCATCCTTTCCTGCAAACTTCATTTGGCGGAGCCGGCACAGATTGCAAGACTTTTCAGACCCTGCTCAGCCAGGATTCTCTTTGATGAAAAACCGGCATGGACATGAGGGAGAAAGACGAGAGGATCCTTTCCCCGTAAACCCATTTTATCGATACAACGAACCAACGTTAACAAATCGGGTTCTTCATTCACGGCAAAAATCTTTTCATTTTCTCCGGCAAGGAAAGAAGAACAATCGGCTTCATTCCCTGTCCAAGGGATGACCTCTCTCTGGAGGGCGTCCGCCAGACTATTCAGCATGTCTGATGAAAATCCGCCACTGTTTTTTTCGCAGAAGACCCGCCAGGAATCGTCAATATGGGCGGGAATGGTCATCGTATTCGGGCATTCCCACTGGGCCGTCAGAAAACTTTCGATAGTCCCGATGTCCCTGTGATAAATATCATTATGGAATGTGTTTATACGCCCCATGAAATAAGGAAGCACTTCAGTGCTGAAATCGATAAACACCTTATTCAGCCCCTTTATAAAATCGATAACCCCGGGTTCCAGGATGTAAACTGCCGCATTGGCCAGATTGCCG
>CAZBME010000004.1:41723-96746 GCA_964492965.1 uncultured Syntrophaceae bacterium
AAAATCGATAACCCCGGGTTCCAGGATGTAAACTGCCGCATTGGCCAGATTGCCGGGGGGATTATGCACTTTTTCATGAAACGCCTGCACGACGCCATTTTTGTCAATTTCCACTATCCCGCAGGTCGAAGGCGTTGGCGTCGTAAAGGTCATCATGGTAATCTCCGTCCCGGGCAGCCTGGTCTCATGGGCACGGATATAAGATGTAAAATCGGCCAGGCAAAGATTATCCGCGTGAATCAACATCACCGGTTCGTTACCGACAAAATCCCTGTTCTGAAACAGTGTCCCGCCTGTCCCCAGAATGTGCTCTTCGTAAACAGTGCGAACACGCCCGGCAAAGGCACTCTGATCAAGCCACTCCGCCATTACCGACGCAAGGTAATGGAAATTGATCAAAATTTCATTAATTCCCGCATTGGACAAGGCCAGAAGCCAGTATTCAATGAGCGGGCGCCCGTTAATGGGAAGCAGGCACTTCGGAATAAAGTCGGTAACAGGCCTTAACCTTGTCCCAAATCCCGCTGCCAGAAGAATAGCTTTTATACTGAAAACCCTCCCGACTTATTCTCTCATCAGTGAGGCGATATATTTCTTGGTGCTCGCCTTGTCTATCGATTTCTTATTCCCTATAATCTCCACAGCCAGTGACCCCACAACATTGCCGATGAACCCGAGGATTTCATCAGGAACGCCCTTGGCGGCAGCAAGCGAGGTCACTGAAAAAAAGGCGTCGCCTGCGCCGACACGATCAACAATATTGTGGGCAAATGAGGGAATCTCGACAAATTCGCCCCGACTGTTCCATACCAAGGCGCCTTTTCGACCTCGTGTGACCACCATACTCTTGCTGGAAAGTTGCTGTGCAATGTCTTTAATCATGGAGCGCAGGTCACCGTCGAGAGCCCGTTTCTCAAGACGAAGCTCATGTTCGGCAATGCAGGCATAATCAGCCCGGGGATAACGAGATACGGTATGAAATCCCCGGTTACCCGCATTCGCCTGCGTATTGATTGCCAGAAAAGGGGCTTTCTCAACCAATGTCCGAACCACCTCACGGCTGATCGCGCCATGGCCGAAATCGGCAGCGATCACAAGGTCGTAATGGCGCATCTGATCTTCGAGGTAGTTGCATAATTGCCGGTCCTTTTCCGGGACAAGACCGGAGTTATCCATAACATAGACTTCGAACAGCTTGTTGAGGGAATAGCTTTCTATGAATCGCCGCTTAATCAGCGTGGGGGCATTGTCCTGCTTTAAAAAATACGGCCTGACATTGCTGTTTAGCTGGGAACGAATAAAGGTTTCATAATCATCCTTTTCTCCCAATACCGTTATGAGGTGGACATCTTTTACAAAATTGGCGACATGATTCGCAACCGCCAGCACACCGCCTGCAAACAGGTCATGTGATTGATATTTTAAAGCGAGGACAGGGTCTTTTGAAGATTTTCCTATAGCTTCGCAATACTGATATTCATCAAGAATGGTATCGCCGATCACAAGGACTTTCATATCTTCAAACTGATCAATGATATGATCAATTTCATTCTGCTTATATCGTTGCCGAAACAAGGTCAAATATTCATGCATCTCCTCCGGCAGATTTGATAAGTACCGATTGATCAGTTTTGTAGAGCTGAAGGTCACGTCCTCTGTGAAAACCATAGTGGCCCCTATTTCCCTGACTATTCTTGTCTGATCGGAAATTTCGGTGACGGCTTCCGGTTGAGGATTCTTATACTCAGATCCTTTGACAAAGATATTGGGATTCAGCATCTTAAGGGTATATTCAATCGATGCTGAGAGATTGACAGCTACATAATCGACACAGTTCAATGAAGCGATGGCCTCGGCTCGAAGGGCATCAGTGAAAACTGGACGTCCCGGGCCACGGTTGACGAATCGATCGGGGGTCAGGGTAACCACAAGGATATCTCCCAAACGTTTGGCCTGTTCAAGATGACGGATATGACCGATATGCAAAATATCGAATAATCCGTCACTATGCACAATTGTTTTATTCTCCTTGCGATGCGTGGAGAGTATTTTGGCAAGGCTGTTTATGTCTTTTATTTTTTTTCGAGCAGGCATTTCCCGTAGTTCCTATTGGTTAATAATGATCAGAATCTCTGGTACCATTCTCCTGTATTCTTTATTTAAAGTACAATCATTAGGAGACAATAGAACCATTTGTTTTGATGTTATTGTTTTTTGACAATGTTCTCATTCTTTCAAAATATGCCATAACAAAAACTATAAATACTCCGAGCATAAAACCAAGAGCACATGCTAAGGTAATAATTTTCATTCTGTCTGGCTTGATAGGATACTTTGAAATAACAGGTTCATCAGGAAGTTGAATTATTTTATAATTCTTAACCTCATTCTCAAGACGATATTTCTCCATTTTCAAATCTATTGATTTTTGGTTTATGTCAATCGGGTTAAACCCCAGAGACAGGACTTTTGTATTATTAATTCTTTTCTCGATTTCGCTAATTTGTGCATCTCCTTTTTTATCAGCCGCTCTTACCAGATCCAGTTTTTGATTGAGTTCAGCGATAATTTTGTTATTAATCACTTTGTTCTCTGGAACATTTTCGATATAATTAACTAATTGTTGCAGAGCAACGTTTAACGTTTCACGATTACTCGACTCGATCGTTACCTTTGCTCTGTCGGTTGTCCCTGCTATATCCACTATCCTTACGCTTTTGATATCATTAGCATTATTTTTAAATATCACCTCATGTAATTCTCTGTTTTCCCCTGATATCTGAATTTTCGTCTTTGGCTGATCCTTTACCGTTATAAGATCTTTCGTCGTATAGATTTTTATGGTCGTCTCCAGTCGGTAAATCTTCTCCGCCACAAAACTGTAGCCCACGGCAAAAAATAATGAAATGACAAGGACCACAATAATGATCATTTTTCTCTTAACGATCACTTCCCATAAATCATAAAGGCTTATCTCGTCACCCTGGTTCATAATGATATCACTTGTACTTGAATTGGCTATTTTTTTCTCGTTATAAATACCCATATAGCAATCCTTTTACAAATTGTTTTTACTCCAGTTTTGTTGATAAATTAACGGTGTTCATCCTTAGCTTTAATATCAAATATGATAAAAGCCAATAGAACCGCGGCAATAAAGGATATTACCAAAGACGTGCAAACATATTTTATCATTCGCTCCTTAAATCCGCGATTAACAACTGTTACCGCTCGGACAATCTCTACGCCGCTTCCATCTTTCATAATAGTTTCCGTTACTTCTATTTGCTTCTTGATGTTAATAATATCCTGTCTCAGCTTTGCCAATTCTTTCTCTTTTACCGCGAGTTCCGCTTCGTTGTTTCTACGGGACGCTTCATCTTCTTTATAGTTCAACTCTTTGCGAACTTGATCTTGGCCCTGAAGAAGGGTTGCCCTGTTATTTATTAGCTTTTTTTTCATATTGAAATGATCAATAAGGTAAGATTCAACCTGGGGCAACTGAATATTTAAGGCACTGAGATATTTGCATGAAAGGGCATTATTTTTTTCAGATTTCTCCTTCGCATAATAAGTCGTCAATTGCGACAGTAGAGCGTTAATAATCTCCTCTCCTTCTTTAGGATTTTTCACATCAATGAACACTTTTATTATATTTGAACCTTTGGGCAACATAGCCTTGATGAAAAACGGATGCCCGACTGGAAAGGTTAGGGATTTTTCTATATTGGCATTGAAGCTCCCTTGGGCGATAACCTGTTCCAGCGCCTCCGGGGTAATAACGGGCAGGACATTTCCATTTTCACCGACATACGATCCTGGCTTCAGCAGAGCAGATGCTTCGTAAGACGGAAGGGTCAGATATCCAAAGATAGCCGTTCCAGTGACACCAATCAGGACAACAGCAAGAATCAGATATTTATAATGATAGATTACATTTACATAAGGTTTATGATTCAATTTATCTTGAACATTCATAACAATCACCTATCAACGAAACTCATGCTTTAGAACATGATAAGAGGTGAACAAACTAATCGACTGTAACTTCATATGCTTTTTTGCAAAGCTCCGCTCTTTGGGTTACATAATGGCATACCCATAAAAAATTAAGATTAAGGAATAATAACAACACTTAACTATCGCTTTAAATCGACACTTCTTGGCTTCTCGCCATGATCAGATGAATTAAGAACCTCTTCCGTTAATGTCTTGATCTCTTGCTCAAGCCTTTGGTACTCATCCATTTTTCTTTTTAAAAAAAGGACGGTTGTTTTGGCCTTTTCTTCGAATCCTTTAGGGGTTAAGTAATATAAGTAACCGTTTTTATTATTTGATTTCTTGAAATTGTCAACCTTGACCCAACCCCTTTCAATAAAGGACTTCAACAAAAAATTGATTTTCCCCAAGCTGATGCCCGATGCACTGGATAATTCGCGCTGCGTAACCTCAGGATTATCCTTGATGGCCTTGAGGATGTTCAGGATTTCTTCACTTTCCATCTTAGAGGGTTGCTGAAGTGGCAATAATAGAGATTCCTTTCTCTGTTCATTGCGTGAACGTAGAGTTTTCTAAGATAAATAACCTGGCAATGTCAAGAAATATTTATCAGGGAGCATCTTTATAGTTTTTAAAAAAACAGGCAGATGCCATATAACAGGAGTCGAGGCAACTCCCAAGGGCAAACGGGGAGAACGACAGATTACAGGCGCTCACGACAGCCTGCCAGATGCCAGAGAAGGACGTGGTAGTATAAGAACCATTTAGCCAGAAAGCCTTTATTGAAACCCAAGGTCACAAAAACAGCGGCACTTGTTAAAAGCCAGTTGACAATCAAGCGGATGAAAATGGCGCCGCTCACAGTTAAGTAATAAGGACAATGATACCACTTTTTGAAATATTGATAACGTGATCGATAGAATTCAATTCGAGAACGATAATTGGCGCCGATACTTTTTCCCTGAAGGTGATAAATATGGGCCGAAGGAATATAGTATATCTTCCAACCGGTCTGACGCATGGCATAGGCCCAATCGGTCTCCTCGAAGAAAAAGAAATACCGTTCGTCGAACAGGCCCACGTCGTCCATGGCCGCTTTACGTACCATCAGGCAAGCCCCGATCCCGGAATCCACCTCGATTGGCTCATGATAATCGTATCGTTTGCTTGGGTAGCGATGGGGGAACAAATATTCCAGGAGAGGCGTATTGGTCATTAAGGTTAACAGGTTTGGGAAATTTGCAAAGGAATGCTGTTTGGAGCCGTCCTCATTGAGAAGCTGGCCACAAGCCATGGCTGCTTCGGGATGAGTCTCCATGAACAGGAAAAGCTCCTGGACGGCCTTAGCCGTCAACACGGTATCGGAATTAAGCAGAAGGGCATATCGGCCCTTCATGATCCGTAGCGCTTGATTATTGGCCACGCCAAATCCCCGGTTCTCCGTATTGGCAATAAGATGAACCCGGGGGAAAGATAGATGGAGCATCTCAACGCTCCCATCGGTAGAGCCATTATCAACAACAATCACTTCGCAGGTGATGCCCTGAATCGTATTGAAAATAGAATCCACACAGTTTTTTAAAAGATCCCGGGTGTTCCAATTGACAACAATTATGGAAAGGTCCATTTAATTTTTGCTTGCGGCTGCCCGTCGATTGAGTTCTGCCAGTTTGGCATATTTGAAGAATTTGTTAACACTGTCGGTCACAGCCAATGTCAGGCCCTGTGGACCGTCAAGCACCCCCATTCTTAAGAAATAATCCTGAAAGAAGGTCGCAAAAGCTCTCAATAAGGCAGAGGATACAGAGGTTTTCCTTCCAGCGGCAAAAGCCTCCTCGGCGCCCAATGTTGAGTATTTATCGATTTTAAGAAGGATCCGGCTGAGGTTGCTTTCCGTTAAATGTTCTATGGGAGCTTGAAGCGGCTCTATTGGGCCGGAAACGACTATGGACTCATGGACGGTTGCTTGTGACATACTACCGAAATTTTTCCGAAAAAGACGAACAATCCGGTCCGGCCACCAACCGGCATGCCTTATCCATCGCCCCTGAAAGAAGTTTTTCCGGGGGAAACTATAGCCTGCGGCGGAGGCCGGCGCCTCATTGCCGATAATATTCCTGATGACAAAAGACGTTTCAGGGGGAATACGCTCATCCGCATCGAGAACCAGAATCCAGGCATGCCGGCACTGATCAATGGCATACTGTTTCTGCGCCCCGAAACCGCCACGCCACGGCTCCGGGAAAACGTCACAGCCGAATTCCCTGGCAATCTTAACCGTATCGTCCGTGCTTCCTGAATCCACCACGACGATCTGGCCGGCAAATGCCACACTCAGCAAGCAGTCCGGGAGGTTTTCTTCTTCATTCCGGGTGATGATGGCCACGGAAAGAGGGGCTTCAGAGTTCATATCGATCCAGAATCATCAGACCATTGCAATAGGTGTAATGACGGATCATCCATCCGTTTTTGACGGCAATAAAATTCTCATTCTCATTGAAGGATTCGCCCAGGTATTCTTCGATAGCGCGAATAACGCCGCGGTCATTATTCCATCCGCTGCCGCTGGACCCATCCCTTCTTTTAAAGACTTCTTTCAAATTTGTATCATGGAAGATGACTTTGGCCCTGGGTGACAGGAAAGGAAACCATGCCTTGATTTCCTGGACCGTATGATCGTAGAGATGACTTGTGTCGATAAAGAGGATATCGATTTGCGGTTTGATTGATTTTTGATCGCACCAGGAACTGAATTCCCCGGCAAAGCGAATATCATCCATCCGGACAAAAAAACGGCGGCGATAAGATCCGACTTCCCGCCGATCCTCAATATCCACGCTGACCAATGTCGCCTTCCACATTTTGGCCACACGCTCCAGGACAAATGTCGATTCACCGTCTCCCGAGCCCAATTCTACTATCACGTGGGACTTCAGGCCAAGACAATCAAGAAAAAGGGGTTCCAGATGATCGCAAATGTCTGTTTTAAACATAGCGCGTTGCTTGACCGCCTCAAAGACCTTGGCCAGAAACCCGTCGCTTGTCGTCATTAAATTCAATTTATTTTTTAACTTGGTCATACCTCTCTCATGGCGTTTAATTATAAAGAATTTCGATTTAATAATAATCTATTGTCTGTTCATAGGGAAGATAAATATTTTGATTGTAATGCTCATAAAGTTGGGGGAAGTCCCTTATGGTCTTGTTCTTCAGGGGTTTATATAAATTGATATGCGTACTTAAGCTCGGCCACTTCGCATCCCAGATTTTTTTGGCTTCCTCTGCCCAATTATCAAGATAACCGTCATGGCTCTTATCCCGGGAGTGATTTTTCTGGGTTATTTTATGGTAATGCCACACAAAAGAATCAGTACTGATCGCAGTACATCCCCCGGCTAGAAAACATCGCATGGAAAAATCATTGTTCTCATAGGATGCTTTCCATTGCTCATCAAAGAAACCAATTTTCTCAAAAATCGAACGTCTCCAGAACATCACATTAAATTCCACACCGATACAACGGATATAGCCCACAGCATTTTTATTGAACACTTTCTCAATAAAGGACTGTTTACCCTCCCGCATCTTTGCCAGGTTTATGAAATCCGAACCATATGGCTCATCAGGCATCCAGATCTGATAATCCACGTCACTTTTATCCGTGCAGGGCGTCGCCTGATATACATCCGGGATCTGTACCTTGTTATAGAGATCCTCATCCATGCCTGTCGTAATCAGAACATCGGATGTAATAAGGCCGATGACCGGAGATTTGCATGTCCTCACAAACAAATTGATCGCCCGGCTTATGCCGATATTGCGATTGAGCAGAATGGCCGAGAAGCCGTATTGGCTTTGTTTTTCAAGAAGCCAGGCTCGGTGTTGATCCGTCGAGCCCTGATCAAGCAAAAAAACATCGGCCGTTAGATAGCGGCTCTTCCTTTCATAGAAGGCATCGATGGTGGCATTCAATACCTCTTCGGCCTTACTTTCACCATCAGGATTGTAATTCAAAATAAGATAGGCGATATCGGGAATCATAAAGTGCTCATATTTTCCTTTGAAATGACCTTTTCCAATAACTGATGATAAAACTTTTTACAAGCGTATTTTTATGGATAGTGAAATTGGGAGGAAAGTATGCTATGTATCTTCCTTTCAAAGAAGGTCTACAAATTTACAGAGGGATTTATAACAGATTGGCGCAGATCGGAAGCCGCGTATCGGCTATCAGCAGATTCAAGAGATGTTTCTCACAAGAGAAAATCACCACCGTGCTTAACACAAGCATCACTTTCCTTGTTTTATTGAAGATCTTTCTCAATCCATTCCCCCAGATTACCGCCATTCATGAATTGTGCTTCTATCTTTCTGTTATGATATTGATCTTTCTTCTTTATCGCAGGGAAACAGCCTTTTCTCTTAACAGCCCCTTTACAGGCCCATTATTCCTCTTTCTGGCCTGGTGCATATGGGGCCTCTTGTTTGCTCTTAATTTGGGTAACAGCATCCATGATATCTATGCCCATCTCCTGAAGTATCTGGTTCTATTCTTCCTGATTATAAATTTCCTGGGAAACAAGCAATATCTCCTCGTGCTGATATGGACCATTATTATTTCCACGTCAATCTTCTCCCTATGGCAACTGATACCATATTACTTCATTATGGGCATGCCCTTTTCCATGAAGCTGAAACTGGGCATGCCGGGAGAGATCTCGACCAATGTGATGGGTGTCCTGACGGTTTTTGCCTTCGTTATGGCTTTATACCTTCTAAAAACAACAAAAAAAATCTATCAGACAATCGTCCTTATTCTGTGTACAGCATTGCTGATGATCACAACACTGGCGACGCAGACCAGAAGTGCCATACTGGCCATGTCTATGGTCATTGTTATAACCTTCTTCAAAAACAAGAAAATCGGTTTATTCTTAATGATATTTCTTTTTGCATTCATTGCTCTCATGCCGGCAAAAAACATCATCACAACGGATACCTTTCTGGACAAAATCAAATCAGACGACAGAATATCAATATGGTACGCTTATTGGGAAATCATTAAAGATCATCCCTTAACAGGAGTGGGGTTCGGCATGCAAACTGTTTATAATGATGCATTCCTGGAAATATATAATGCCCGTGTCCCCGCTGAATCACGCAATCCTTTTGTTTATTATGCCCCACACAATTTCATTGTCGATATCGCCACACGAACCGGTATTGTCGGACTCATGATTTTCTTTTACATTATTTTTTCATTTTTCAGGATCGGCTGGAATCTCATCCGTCAGAAAGAAAATCCCTTTGTCAAGGGCAGCGCCACTTATCTGATGATCGCCTTCCTTGCTATCTTCATTCAGGGTTTATTTGAAAATACAATGAGCGGTCCTGCGGCGATTATCCTATACAGTATTTTAGCCATGATGACCATTCTGTGGAAACTAGATCGGGTATCAGAAGGAGGCTTTGTTGAACATCCAGCAAATATTTAGAAAGGCCATCACCCAATATGGCCATGAAACAAGGGGATTGGAATTCCTGCCGGAAAATCGCTATAACAAGGGCATATTTCCGACTACCGGGCAGTATGACTGGTTCTCCGGACAATCCCTGTATTGCCTGATCCGCTACTGTAAGCCGAGGAGAATTCTGGAAATATCAACAGCCTCCGGATATGCAACCCTTTTCATGGCTATGGCGCTTAAAAAAAACGGATGGGGCAAGGTGGATACCCATGAATTGAATCCCCGGGCCGCCCGGGCCGCCATGCAGCTATTCAAAAATAATCAGGTGGAGCGATTTATTAACTGTCATTTGGGTGATGCGAGAAAGACATCTCAAGATGCAGCCGCAGATTACACCATATATTTTCTGGATAGTCTCCATACGGAGGGTTTTGCCCGATGGTTCATAGAAAATCATGTGATGCGTTCCGACCGCATCGATGCATTATTCCACATGCATGACATATTACCCCTTCACGCCCGGGTTCGCCGATACAATACACCACCTTTGGAGATTTCCGAGTTTAATCCCCAAACAAAGAAAGATACCTTCGGCGGCATAAAAAAAGCCTTCCCCTTCCTATTCCACCCTGAACCGGAAACGGAAGACGTCATCCCCATTCATGTCTACCCCGCAGAAAACAAGGATTCATTAGAAACCTTCAACGGGAATTTTACGACTGAAGCCATTTGGGGCAACAAACTGGCAGCCCTTATGAACCCGGACGATCATGTTTTCCTCCATGATATTGCAAACGATTATCCTGAACTGTCCCCGAGGAAGTATGACCACTCCGTTATCGCCCGCACGGACAGTAATAACAACCCCATGGAGTGGAATGAGTCATGGTGGTGTACGGTATCCGCCCTGAAAAAGGCTTATACTCAAATTTCCGCAAAACATCCTTCAGATGAGAATCATGGCGACAAGGAATAAGATCGCCGTTGTTATCCCGAAATATGGCCTTGTGGGGGGCGCAGAAGGATTTGTCGCCGAACTGACGGAGCGAATCGCCCAGGACGAACAGTACGATATTCATGTTTTCGCCAATGCCTGGCAACCGCTCTCCGATCGCATCATCTTCCACAAGATACCTGTCATCCGCTTCCCTAAATTCATGACAACCCCCAGTTTCGCCTACTTTGCAGAAAAAAAAATCGGCAAAATACCTTTTGATCTCATCCATACCCACGATCGTATTTTCAGGGCCGATCTCTACACCCTCCACGGAATCCCTCATCGCGTCTGGATTCGCGATATCAGGAAGAAAGCGTTCATGAGTCTGTTTGATCGCGCCACCGCCTGGACGGAAAGAAGGCTGGTCACGAACGCCCGTCGATTCCTTGCTGTTTCCGAGCTCACCCGTGACATCTTTTTACGTGAATATCCGATGAACGCCGACAGAGTCCCCGTCATCCATCCCGGCATTGAAATTAGACAGTGGGGCAAAGGCGAAAGAGAGATCCATCGTCAGGAAATTCGACACCGTTTCGGCATATCGCAGACCGATATCGTCATCCTGTTTGTTTCCATGAATTTCGACATCAAGGGGCTCGATGCGGTTACGGCTGCATTGGGAACACTCTGCAGGCGGAATCCGGCCGCGCCGTGCAAGCTTCTTGTCGTCGGCAAGGGCAACGAGTCTCATTACAAAAACCTCGCTCAAAGACTTGGCATCGCTGATCGTGTCATTTTTACAGGTGTCGTGGACAGACAGGCGCTGGATCATATTTATGCCGCCGGTGATCTCTACGCCATGCTCTCCAAATTCGACACCTTCGGCCTCGTGGTTCTCGAAGCCATGGCGGCTTCTCTTCCCGTCCTGATCAGCGCCAACGTGGGCGCTAAAGATATTGTCATCGAAGGCGTAAACGGATTCGTCATAGCCGACACGGCAGATACCACGGCTATTGCAGCGAGACTGGAGGCCCTCTTTGACGGTCAGACCCGGACATCCATGGCGGAAGAAGCACTGCAAACCGCCCTTCGGCACACATGGGAGGACACAGCGGCAAAAGTAAAGGCCTTATATGCCGAATTGCTCCGAGAAAGGCGGCACTGACGGCATGGATCTATCCGTCGTCATTGTCTCCTATAACACGGCCGATCTGATCGGTTCCTGCCTGTCATCCCTTGAAGCAAGCCGGAATGTCTCCATGGAGATTTTCGTCGTCGATAACGCTTCTCAGGACGACAGCGCCGATATTATCCGGGATCGGTTCCCGCGTGTAAAACTGGCCGTCAATAAAGAGAACAAAGGGTTTGCCGCCGCCAATAACAAGGTATTGAATCAATGCCGGGGGCATTTCATTCTCTTTCTCAATCCGGACACCACGGTCATGGCGGATACGCTTGAAAAGGCCTTGGATTTCATGCGCAATAATACCCATATCGGCCTGGCCGGGGCAAAAATCCTGAATCCCGATGGGACCTTGCAGGAATCCATTTCGTTCCGATATCCCGGAGAAAAATACACAAGGGGTGATCTGCCGCGGATCAAAGGCGACATTGCCTGTGTCCTCGGCGCCGCGATGCTGGCTCGTCGGGAGATCATCGAAGCGATCGGCGGATTTGATGAAGACTTTTTTCTGTATGGAGAAGATGAAGATATCTGTTTAAGAATCAGAAAGAACGGCTGGATGATCGGCTACATCGAAGAGGCCGTTGTGATTCATCTCGGAGGCCAGAGCGAGCGCCAGACGTTGTCGGCGGAGAAATGGCGGAAAAAGGTCCGGGCGGAATACCTGTTTTACGCCAAACACTATCGCCCGGAGACAGTCAAACGAATCATACGAGCAGACCGCCTGAAGGCCCGCTGGCGGCTCATCACCTTAGGACTTGCCTTACCGTTCATGAAAGACAGAACCAAGGCAAACGAAAAGATGGGACGCTACCGGGTTATTCTCGAAGAGGCAGGGCGCTCTTTTCCAGCAGGGCGGCTATGAAGCGATGGCCCTCTTCGTTCCAATGGCCATCATTGGGAAAGTGCATGGCCGGGGTCATGATCCCGTGAAGATCAACGACGGAAACAGCTGGATCAAGGCTTTCCTTCAGACGCGCCACAAAAAGATCATAACCGGGAGAGCGAAATCCCATAACGAAATGGGGGCCCGGAATGAGGACAATATAAACGGGAACGGAACCCGACACTTCTCGAACCGCATTTAGGATACTTACCGTATGCTTCAGGGAATCATCGGAATACTGGATCATTTTTAAATACTCCGCCTCCGATATTCCCGCCCGTATAGACGGTTTCTCCGCACTGCCCAGCATCGCCCGCATCAATTCCGGTCGATTATCCGTAAAGAACTGAAGCCAATCGGCAAAAAATCGCTTCCGATGCTCAAATTTATGAACGACCGCCGTCTCCGTGCAGGATTGATTGGAAAACCGGCATTGAAGCCAATCGCCAATTTTCAGCCGCTTCTTCTCCAGTTGATACCGCAAACGCTCAAGGGTCATAAATTGCAGGGGACCATAATGGAGGAATTCCGTTCTATAAACATAATCAATGGCTTCGGCTACTTTCTTATCGGCAATATCCTGAAAGTCGTTGCCCATGCATAAACCGATGATGATCTTCTTCGTTGTTAACCGGTGGCTCTGCAGGATGCGCAATTTATGGAAATAGTCGAGAGGATTCGTTGCAATCTCCGATGCGTTCAATACCTTGTATCCCTTCTGTTGCAGAAGAGAAAAAAAGGTACGGCCCTCACTCACCCCCTGCCCGAAAAAGAACGAATCGCCCAAAAATATAGCATCATAGGCTATCTTCGGGTCATAATCCATACTTCGAAGGGAAACATTGTTGTAACGATAGCGGGCCTTATAGTCAACTGTTGCATGCTGCTGCTCCGAATAGGGCGGCAGGGGGTAGCGGGGAAGAGATTTCGTCAGATAGAATCCCAGGAGATATTCCGAAAGATAAACAGCTATTGCGATCGAGAAAAAAAGCAAGGCAAAGTTCGACAAACGTTTATTCATTAGTCAATCAGGTCTCTCTTTCTCGCCCGAGCAGATCAGCTTATCCTAGTTCGGTTATATATAATTATTGAGTGCCTCAGTTCAATCAAATTCATGAAAACAGAAAAAAATAAATGATTGACAATCCACCTATCGCAACCTATATGAGACCATTATTAAAATGAATGGGTCTGGTTTATGAATATATTAGGAATCTCAGCCTTTTACCACGATTCCGCCGCAGCGCTCTTGAAGGACGGAGAGATTATCGCCGCCGCTCAGGAAGAGCGCTTTACGCGGAAGAAGCATGATCCCGGCTTCCCCCGTTGCGCCGTGGAGTTTTGCCTCCATTACGGCGGGATACCTCTTTCCGAAGTGGACGCTGTTGTTTTTTACGACAAGCCCCTCCTAAAATTCGAGCGGCTCCTGGAGACGTATTATGCCTTTGCCCCCGGGGGCTTCCGCTCTTTTCTCTCAGCCATCCCCGTATGGGTCAAAGAAAAGATCTTTTTGAAAAAGCTCATCCGTGACGAGTTGGCCCGTATTGATCCAGACACAAGCAGCAAGGTGAAATTGCTATTCACAGACCATCACCTCGCCCATGCAGCCAGCGCCTTTTACCCGTCACCATACGGGGAATCGGCCATCCTGACCATTGATGGCGTTGGCGAATGGGCGACGGCATCAATCGGATTTGGAAAAGGCCGTCAAATCGAACTCCTTAAAGAAATGAAATTCCCCCATTCCGTGGGACTGCTCTATAGCGCTTTTACCTATTATCTCGGATTCCGTGTGAATTCGGGAGAATACAAATTGATGGGTCTGGCGCCTTATGGCAACCCTGATTCGGAACGTGTAAATACATACCGGAAGATTATCTGTGATCATCTTGTCGATCTCAAGGAAGATGGGTCTATCAGGTTGAATCAGGATTATTTTGATTACGCCACCGGGCTCAGCATGGTGAAGGACAAAAAATGGGAGCATCTGTTCGGATTCCCTAAGCGGCCCTCTGAATCAGAGATTGATCAGCGTCACGGCGATCTGGCTCTGGCCATTCAACAGGTGACGGAAGAAATTGTCTTGCGCATGGCAAAAACGGCGAAAAAGCTGACCAATGCCGATACGCTCTGCCTTTCCGGCGGCGTCGCCTTGAATTGCGTTGCCAACGGCAAACTGATGCGGGATGGCATTTTTAAGGATATCTGGATTCAGTCGGCGGCGGGAGATGCCGGGGGAAGCCTGGGCGCAGCCTATGCAGCCTATCACATGTATTTCGAGAAAGAACGGCGCACAACCGGCGGCGACAAAATGCAGGGGGCCTATCTCGGCCCCGAATACAGCGATCTCGACATCATGACCCTGGCCAGACGATACAAGGCGCCCCATGAATATCACACAGAAACCGACAGGCTAAGTGAATCCGTCGCCGCCCATCTTGCCGAAGGCAAGGCCATCGGCTGGTTCCAGGGCCGCATGGAATGGGGACCTCGCGCCCTGGGAAACCGCAGCATCCTGGGAGATGCCCGTAATAAAGAGATGCAGAAGCGTATGAATCTGAAGATCAAGTTCCGTGAAAGCTTCCGGCCTTTTGCGCCATCCGTTCTCTATGAGGATGTCCGGAATTATTTTGACATAGAGAAGACTTCACCCTATATGCTTCTGATCGCGGATGTCCGGAAAGAGCGGCGCAATCCCCTGCCTGAAAACTATCACGAACAGCCCCTGAGAGATAAGCTCTACTATGTGCGTTCCGATATTCCCGCCATAACACATCTTGATTACTCGGCAAGATTACAGACCGTCCATAAGGAGACAAATCCGCGCTTCTGGTCTCTCATTGACGCGTTCAAGGCCAGGACCGGCTATGGCGTCATCATCAACACCAGTTTTAATGTCCGGGGAGAGCCGATTGTCTGCACGCCTGAAGATGCCTATCGCTGCTTTATGAGAACCGACATGGATATCCTCGTCCTGGGGAACTTCGTTTTTGAAAAGACACAGCAACCACCCTGGCAGGAAGAACGGGACTGGCGGGAAGACCTCACCCTGGATTGATATGAAAAGAGCCTTAAAGATTGTCCTTTTTAATGTTCTGTTGATCTTCATTCTCCTGGCCCTGTTCGAAGGGTTGATGTATGTCCTTGTTCATCAACCGGCCATCTTAAAACATTGCCCAAAGAATATCCGAAACAGTACCGGCTATCTGTATGCCTTCGGAGAAAGAAAGATAATCCAGTTTTCTCCGGACTGCGCCCGTTACGACTCAGAGCTCGGATATACCCTGAAACCGGGAAGCTGCCTGTTTTCAGGAACCGAATTCAGCAATCGCTACGACATTAATAGCCGCGGCCTGCGGGATGATGAAAAATCATTACACAACCCCGACATTATCGTGGTCGGTGATTCCTATGCCATGGGCTGGGGTGTCGACCAGGAAGATACGTTCGCCGAGGTTCTGGAAAAGAAAAGCGGGCTGAATGTGCTGAATGCGGCTGTCGCCTCGTACGGAACCGCACGTGAGATGATTGTGCTGCGTCACCTTGAGACAAAAAATCTTAAATATCTTATTATTCAGTATTGCGAAAACGATTTTGATGAAAATAGGGAATTTTTTTTGAAGGGGAATCACCTCTACACCATGAGCCTCGAGGAATATGAACGCAACACGATTCTGAATAATCAGTCGAAAAAATATTATCCGGGGAAATATATCGCACTGAAACTTGAAAAGCGGTGGAAGGAATTCAACAAGCCCCACAAGAAAGGACAGGCAAGCGGCCCACAGATGGATGATGTCGACCTGTTTATCAATGCCGTCATGAATAGCCCTGTCGATCTAAAAAATGTGCAGATCGTCGTTTTTGAAGCCGTAGGGAAAGATGATTTTGATCGCCCCTTTATAAACCGGCTCAAGGAAAGGATTTCAAACCCCGGTTACCCCCCTCACATAAGAAACATGATTCCGCTGGACATCACAAAGGTGATCACAAAAGATCAATACTATGTCCTGGACGATCATTGGACAAAAGCCAATCATGGCGCCGCAGCAGCAGCTCTACTTAAAATCATTCGGCCCGGCAACCACGATGTGGCCCTGAAACAGGTGAATTAACAAATCATGAACCGCAGGAAAGGAAAAACCCGACATGGAATTAATCATTGACCTCTGGAATTTTTTAAAAGAACGCAAGAAATGGTGGCTATTGCCGATGATTGTCATGCTGCTCCTCATCGGGGTACTGATCTTCTCCAGCGGCTCGGCCGTGGCGCCCTTCATTTACACCCTATTTTAACAATGGATAAATTAGAAACCAGCAAAACAATTACCGTCCTTACCCTGGCCTTTCTGATCGCCTACTTGATCTTCGATATGAAATGGCTCCTGTGGATCGCTATTCTTCTGAGTCTGGGCAATGCCTTTGAAAGCAGAATTACCACCGCCCTGGCAAAATACTGGATGCAATTTGCCGCGTTTCTAGGCAAAATCAATTCCAGGATTATCCTGACGTTGATGTTCTTTTTCCTCCTGACTCCCATCGCATTTCTTTACAGGCTCTTTAACAGGGACAAAGTGGATCATTTTCTGGCAAACAAACGCAGCAGCTACTTTGATGATACAGGAAAATCGTATCGTCGCGAGGATTTTGAAAAGACATGGTAACACCCGAGTGGCTAAACGCATGGATGGGCAGCAGGGGCTTCAGCTTTCAGAAACTGGTGATTACCGGTGTGGATAACGAATCCGTCCTCAAGTCCAACAAACCGGCCATGGCCGAGGAGGAAACCTGCTTCTTCCATCACAGCATTGCACATGGTGATGATTATCTGAACCGGCTCCAGATGCGGATAGAACAGGCCATGTTGGAACATCGGGCCTTGCCGGTCGTCCGGTTTGCCGATGGGGAATACGCCTTTTATCAGGGCAGCCTGGATTGCAACGGGCTTTACCAGCAGGCGGAATCAGTCGCTCACATTAAGAAGGCCCTGCCTTTCCACACCGAAGCATTCCAGATCCTCTCAAAATCAGGAGTAACGGCGCCACTCATCTTTCCCGGAAATATCTTACAGCGAGGCAAAGGGGTTTTTGCTTTCATGAACAGCTTGAGAGAAAAGCCATCCGCATCGACTTTTATTTCATTTCTTGACCGGAATAACATCCCCCTCACAGGTGAAACCTACACCCCCTTTTACGTTGTTTATGCCTGCTTGACCTCCTCTCGTTTCGCCCGGTCTGTTGATCAAAAGAGAGTCTGCATCCTCAATTCCGATTGGAATGAAAAGGCCGTTAAGGCTTGGTTTGAGGGTTTTTCAAGCCGTCCGAACCTTGTTTTTGTGGACATGCCCGCAGCCTATGTCGCAACACAATGGTTGACCCAGCGTGAGGCGGTGCTGTCAAGAATCCCGGATGATGCCGATCTTTGCATTGTCGGCGCCGGCATTGGCGCGCTGCCGGTTTGCGTGGATGTTGCGGAAAGATTCTCCATGCCGGCAATTGATGCGGGCCATGCCCTGAACATGATGAACAATCGGGTAGATAAGTCAAATGGGGCCAGGCTTTATACGTTATGGAAGACCCGCTGAAAAAATATCGCCGCCGGTTCCGCATTTGGCGGAATGATCGACGCCTGGAGCGTGAAACGAATTATTATACGGGGATTTTCAACGCCCGAAGCATGACCATACCCGACGACCCGGCCATCCGGTTCACCGTCGCCAAACAATTCCCTCACCTGAGCCCCAAACGGAAAGGTGATCTGCGGATACTTGCCGTCTATCATCATTACAACTGGGAAAACGCCGCCATCAAACCCGCTCTTGAACATTTCGGCAGGGTTCATCACTACGACTGGATGGGCTCATTCCGGAACGACCTGAAGCAATGGCACCGGTCACTGAGAAAAGAGATGAATGAAGATCTCCTCCGGAAGGCGAAGACTCTCGCCGAAGGGGAAGGCATCGATATCATTTTCACGTATCTTTCCGGAGAACAAGTCTGCCGGGAAACAATGGAAGCCCTGCAATCCCTGCATGTGCCTATGGTTAATCTGGCCCTCAACGACAAAGAAAATTTTGCGGGGAAAATTCGTGGCGGCCAGGCCATGGGGGTACGCGACATTTGCCGCTTCTTCTCTGTCTGTTGGACCAGCACCGAGGATGCCCTGAAAAAATACTGTGTCGAAGGGGCACTGCCCATCTATTTACCCGAAGGGGCCAATCCGGATATCCACAAGCCGCTTGATACGGAAATGAGCGTCGATGTTTCTTTCATCGGACAGCGATATGGAAATCGTGAAGAAGTCATCAAGCGCCTGCAAACAGCCGGTATCCGGGTTGAAGCCTACGGTTTTGGTTGGCCGAATGGCCCTTTGTCAACGGAAGCGATGGTGGAGATGTATTCCAGAAGCAGGATCAATCTTGGTTTCGGCGGCGTGATCGGCCATACGGACGCTTTTTGTCTCAAGGGACGGGATTTTGAGGTTCCCATGAGTGGGGGACTCTACCTGACCGAATATCATCCTGAATTGGAGAAAGCGTACGCTATCGGCGAGGAAATCGTCACCTATAACGGATTTGAAGATCTTCGGGATAAGATTGGCGATCTGCTCACAAACCCGGAAAAGGCCGGGAAAATCCGCCGGCGGGGCTTTGAACGCGCCCGCCGGGAACATTCCTGGGAAATGCGATTTGAAAAGATTTTCAAACTTCTGGGGCTGATTGCCTAGCGGCGTTGAGCGTATTATCCAGAAGCATGGCGATGGTCATGGGGCCAACGCCGCCCGGAACGGGCGTAATATAAGACGCAACAGCCGACACCTCATCAAACTTCACATCCCCGACCAGGCGGCCATCACCCAGTCGGTTGATGCCGACATCAATCACCACAGCGCCCGCCCTGACCATGTCCGCAGTAATCATCTCGGCCCTTCCGACTGCCCCTACCAGGATATCCGCGCGGCGGGCCACTTCTTTCAAGTCACGCGTTTTGGTGTGGCAAACCGTGACTGTCGCATGGCGGTTCAATAGCATCAATGCCAGCGGCTTGCCGACAATATTGCTTCGACCGACAATAACGGCCTCTTTCCCCGCGATGTCGATCCCGGACTGGTCGAGCAGTGCGATGATCCCTTTCGGCGTACAGGCCATATGAAATGAATCACCCGTAAAGAGACGGCCCGCATTGACGGGATGGAATCCATCCACATCCTTGCGCGGATCAATCCGATCCAGAATGGCACTCGCCCGAATATGTCCGGGCAAAGGCAACTGGACAAGAATGCCGTGGATAGCCTGATCATTGTTCAACTCATCGATAATGGCGATGAGCTCACTTTCCTTCGTATCCGACGGAAGCTTGAACTCGCGGGAAAGAAAACCTGCCTCATCACAGGCATTTTCCTTACGACGCACATAAATCTTAGAGGCAGGATCCTCCCCTACCAATACAACGGCGAGACCGGGGACAATGCCTGTTTTTGCCCTTAACTGCGCGGCATCTTCCTTGATCCTGGACCTGATATCTTTTGATATTCTGTTTCCATCAATAATTAAAGCCATAATGCCTATTTTACCTTATGCCAGACTTGTGTTCGCCCCATGAGGGAAATGCCGATAAATCCCCTTACCTTCAGGACGTCTCCCCCTGATGACAGTTCCATTTTACATTTATATGTTTTGCCGCTGTTGGGATCCATGATGGTGCCGCCGGAGTATTCTTCGCCGTCTTTTTTCAAATCCTTCACAATAATCATCCCGAGCACAGGCTTGTTGAGATCACTGCCGGTACATTTCGTGCAGAGTTTGCCGACGCCGCCATCCTTTTCCTGGAGCAGCTGAATGATTTTCCCATAGATTTTCCCGTCAGCTTCGTAGATCTCGACAATGGATTTTTCTTTTTTGGTCTCATCGTCTATGGTCTTCCATTTTCCAACAGGAGAACCGGCTGCAAAAACGAGGGACACAGACCATAACAGGATTACCATAACAATAAAAGAAATACGCTTCATGGGTTACTTGCCTCCTTCATCTTGGTTGGTCACACCGGAGTTATCCGGCATAACGGTTAATAGGACTGGTTATAAAATCACTGTGCTTTTCATTTATACAAAAAAGGCCTGATGATCAAGGGAAATATCCCGAACATCTATCCTGTTGGAAAAAGATAATTATTATGCTACAGAAGCGTAAAATCATTTTGATATCAAGGGGGATAAGTTGCATGAGGAATCTTGGGCAGATGTTGGAAGAGACCTGTCGGAGCTTTGGCGATCAAATTTTCATCATCCATGAAAAGAGCAGGCTGACCTATGATGAATTCAATCAGGCCGTCAACGCACTGGCTAATCACATGGCAAGTTCAGGCATCAAAAAGGACGATAAGATTGCCGTCATGCTCCCCAACTGCCCCGAGTTTATCATCTCCTACTTTGCCGCGCAGAAATTAGGCGCCGTTGCCGTGACACTCAACATCCTGTCCACCTCGTATGAGCTTCGGCATCTTCTCGGTAACAGCGACTCAAAAATACTGATCACAGTAGAGACAAATGCCAAGCGTTTCGACGATATCAAAGGGGAACTGCCACTATGCCGCCAGATCATCACAACGCGTGGCATGGATAGCGATTCCCTCTTTACGGCAATTCTTAAAAACAATCCCCATACCTTTACCATGCCTGATATTGAGGCCGATGACCCAGCCGTTATGATCTATACAGCCGGGTTGACGGGAAAACCGCTTGGGGCTGTCCTGAGCCATCATAATCTGTTGACCCAGTCGAAGCTCCTTCGATGGTTTTTTGATGCAGATCATCGGTTCCGGGGCATGGCCGTGATTCCCTTTTTCCACTCCTTCGGCGGCGTGGCCAACATGCTGGCCATCATGCGCATCGGAGCGAGCGTCGTCATCTTGGAGCGTTTCACCCTGGAGAGCATCTTCGCATCCATCGAAAAAGAACAAGTAACCTACACCTGCGCCGTACCGAGGCTTTTTCTGGGCATGCTCTTTCACGAAGGAGGCGACAAGTATGACCTGTCATCTCTAAAATTCTGTGTGACTGGCGGAGCCCCCATGCCGCCGGAATTCATTATAGCCTTCAAGGAAAAATTCGGGGCCGCACTAGTCGAAGGCTATGGACTAACGGAAGCATCCCCTATTTGTACAGTGACCCGCCTTGATCGACCCCTGAAGCCGGGCTCCATCGGCACGGTCATCATCGGGACAACAGCCAGAATAGTGGATGAGTTCAATCGGGATATGCCTGTCAACAAGGAAGGAGAGCTGCTGATTTGCGGCGACAATGTGATGAAGGGATATTACAAGGATGAGCAGGCGACCGCCCAGGTGATTAAGGACGGCTGGCTCCATACGGGGGACCTCGGCCATATCGATGAAGACGGCTACATTTTCCTGACGGGACGAAAAAAACGGATGATCATCACGAGTGGATTCAATGTCTACCCCCGTGAAGTCGAAATTATTCTGGAGCTGCATCCCGCTGTCAAGACCGCCCGGGCGGAAGCCAAAGAGGACCTGATGCGGGGAGAAATCGTGAAGGCGCGTATTATTCTACATTCAGGAGCAACCACTGACGAAAAGGATATCATGAGGCACTGCCGCATTTACCTGTCCTCATACAAACTGCCGCGGGAGATTGAATTCGTCGAAGAGATTTCCTGACACTGTCAATTCTTTTTCCATCAATATTCTAATAGAAAAGCCCCGATTCTTGTGAGAGGACCGGGGCTTTTCTTAATAAATTATGTAAAGTCGAATCTACACTTGGCAGACTTCCACAGGGGCCTTTTCTTCCTCAAGCCCCATGGACTTCCAGACAATCTCAGCAATATCCAGCGCCACAACACTTTCTTCCTTGCCGTGGAACTTGATCCCATCGCTCATCATCGTGAGGCAGAAGGGGCAGCCGACGGCAATCGTGTCCGCTTTGACATCGATCGCTTGTTTTGCACGGGCGTCGTTGATTCGATCGCCATGCTCTTCCATCCACATGCGTGCGCCACCGGCGCCGCAGCAGAAACTCTTGCCCAGATTCCGCTCCATCTCCACAAGTTGCAATCCGGGAATCGCCTTGAGGGCTTTGCGGGGCTGGTCATAAACGTTATTGTAGCGCCCGAGGAAACAGGAATCATGATAGGTGAAGCGCCCGTCAATGGGTTTCTTCATTTTGATCTTTCCCTGGGCAATCAGATCGGCAATAATCTCCGAATGGTGGTAGACTTCATAATTGCCGCCAAACTGCGGATAATCCTTCTTCAGGGCATTGTAACCGTGGGGGCAGGTGGCAATAACTTTCTTGACACCATAGGTGTTCATCATTTCAATGTTGGCCTGCGCCATAGTCTGGTAGAGGTATTCATTTCCTCCCCGCATGGCAGAATCACCGCAACAGCTCTCTTCATTACCCAGAATGCCGAAGCTAACACCCGCCGCCTGAAGGACTTTCGCCAGGGCGACGGAAACCTTTTTGCCCCGATCATCAAAAGAACCGGCACAACCGACATAGAACAGGTACTCCACATTGGGATCTTCGGACAATGATTTAACGCCTAGCTCTTTTGCCCAGTCAGCCCTCACATGGGCTCCCACACCCCAAGGATTGGAATTGTTTTCCATATTCCGGTAGGTCAATTGCAATTCGGCAGCAAAATCGGCCTCCATGAGGACCTTGTACTGCCGCATCGCGATGATCTTCGGCACATGCTCGATGGCTGCCGAACAGTTCTCCATGCAGTACATACAATTTGTACAGGCCCAGAGCTCATCGAGATCGATGACCTCACCGACCAGCGCCTTTTCCGTCGGTTCCCCGGCAGAAGGCAGATTGGCATCAACAATCTTATCCAGCTTATCCAGCCATTGCAGGGCTGTCTTGAGCTTTGGATTCATTTTTTGTGCTTCTTCACCTTCGCTCTCCGCGACCACGGCCAGAAGCTCCGCCTTTTTCGCGGCAATCGCCGCCGGCGCCTTCTCAATCCAGTATGTTTTCAGATCCTGGATAATCTTCTTGGGTGAAAGAGGCTTGCCCGTGAGATAAGCGGGACAGCCGTCCTGGCACCGACCGCACCGTGTGCAGGCGTCGGCATCAAATACCTGTTTCCATGTGAATTCCTCAAGGGTTCCCACGCCGAAGGCCTCGGCATTTTCAAAATCCCTGATGGGTTCGATTGTGCCTGTGGGTTTCATGGTGGCCATGAAATAATTCGCCGGTGTCGTGACCATATGCAACATTCGGGAAAACGGAATATAGGCAATGAACCCGAGGGCAAGAAATGTATGGGTCCACCAGGTCGCCTTATGCAGGGCCAGCGCCGTTGCCGTCTCAACCCCGGAAAAGGCCTTGGCCAGGGTCCAGCCGACAAATGACCAGACTTCCCACGGTGTCTGCTGCCATGTGACATGAATCCTTAATGCTTCAATGATGAATCCTGTAATGATGATACCGGCAATCAGGAGCAGAACAATAGCGTCATCCGGTGTCGAATCCGATTTTCCTTTATATCCCAGCCGATCCGGTTTGGTCAGATAACGCCGATCAATGGCCATAAACACACCGATTAAAACGGCCAATCCGGCAAAATCCATCAGGAAGGAAAAGAACAGATAAAACTTTCCGGTCAAAAAGGGAACGTTGAGCGGTTCCGCCACATGAAATTCTGTGGCATCAAAGGCCGCCCCAAAGAAAAGGACGAGAAAACCAAAAAATATCAACCCGTGCATGACGCCGGGGAACAGGTCCTGCAGAATCTTCATTTGCAGAAGACCATTACGCAGCAGGTTTTTTATGCGTTCATTCAAGTTATCCGTTCTGTTTTCAGGCTCCGGTTTGCCGAAAGCCGACCACATAAGCCAGCGGCGATAGAGGCCGTATGCAAATATGGCAAAGGCAACACCCGTGAACAGAAACAGAAACAACTCAAAATGCTGAGCATTCCAGAAAACCTCCCTGCCTTCATGGCCTATCTTGAACTGTGATAGTTCCATAACGCCTCCATAAAACACGGGGGGCGGTATTCCTCCCACCCCCCTATGTTATCTTTAACTTTTAAGCAAGGAGCTTTTTGACCTCTTTCGTCACTTCGGGAACGACTTTGAAGAGATCATCGACAACGCCGTAGTCGGCTTTCTGGAAGATCGGAGCTTCCGCATCCTTGTTGATGGCCACGATGTATTTCGAGGAGCTCATTCCAGCCAGATGCTGAATGGCGCCGGAAATACCGCAGGCAATATACAGATTAGGGGAAACAACCTTTCCTGTCTGGCCGACCTGATCCGCCTGGGGACGCCAACCGGCATCGACAGCCGCACGGGAGGCGCCTACAGCCGCGCCCAGAAGACCCGCAAGCTCTTCTATAATCGCATAGCCCTCAGGACCTTTCATGCCACGGCCACCGGAAACGATGACATTGGCCTCGGCCACATCGATCTTGCCTGCCGCTTCTTTCTGGACTTCAACAATCTTGGCCTTCACTTCACCGACAGCGGCATCAATCTTAACCACCTGCGCCGCCTTGGCGTTCTCCACGATCGTAAACACATTAGGCCTCAGGGAGGCCATTTGGGGCGTTCCGGTGACAACAACTTCACCGAAGCACTTTCCGGCATACATGGGCCGGATGGCCAGAAGCTTCCCGCCGTCAATTTTAACATCCGTACAATCCGATGCCATACCCGTAGCAAGCTTACCGACCAAAGCGGCGGCAAGGTCTTTACCCTGGGCGGAAGCGCCGACCAGCAGGATGGAAGGATCATTCTCCTTCACAGCCTTGGCGATGACCGTTGCATAGCCACCTGTTGAGTAGGTTTCGAGAGCGGCGTCATCCGCCACATAGACTTTATCCACACCATATTTTCCAAGCTCAGCGGCCATGGCTTCCACGCCTGCACCGCACAGGACGGCGCCGACTTCCTCACCAAGCTGATCTGCCAATTTCCTGGCCGCACTGGCCAACTCGAAACTGACCTTTCTCAAGGCGCCATCTCTTTGTTCTGCTACTATCCAAACACCTTTTGCCATTTTAACTTTCCTCCGTGATCAAGAATGAATTAGATAACCTTCGCCTCTTCTCTGAGGAGCTTTACCAGCTCGGCAGCTTTCCCTTCGGGTGTATCATCTGCGCAGATGATCTTTCCGGGAGGTCTTGCGGGAGGCGGTACGAATTTGGCGACCTTGGACTTGGATTCCGCCGCGACACCAAGGGCTGCGGCATTCTTCACATCAACGGGTTTCTTTTTCGCCTTCATGATTCCGGGGAGGGATGCGTAACGGGGTTCATTCAATCCCTTGGTCGCCGTGATCACGCAGGGAAGAGACGTTTCAATCACCAACTGGGCACCTTCGATGGGCGTCGTCGCCTTGGCCGCAGTCCCATTGATCTCCAGTTTCGTCACAAACGTGACCTGGGGGACACCGAGGAGTTCCGCAAGAACGGAACCGACCTGAGCGGAGTCGTCATCAATGGCACGCTGCCCGCAGAAAACCACATCATAGGGCATACCTTTGATAGCAGCTGCCAGGGCTTCTGCCGTAGCATACGCATCGGCATTATACAGGGAGGCATCATCAATATGAACCCCCTTATCAGCGCCCATAGCCAAGGCTGTGCGGATGGTTTCCATCGCCCTTGCCGGGCCCATGGAGACGACAGTCACTTCACCACCGAATTTCTCTTTTAATCTGAGGGCTTCTTCGACACCATATTCATCATAGGGGTTCATAACCCACTTGATACCGCCCTCCTCGATCCCTGATCCATCGCCTTTAACTTTGATCTGGGCTTCCGTATCCGGAACTTGCTTTACACATGCGACAATATTCACACCTTCCTCCTTCCCGAATGCCGGCCTGCCTGTGGCGGAGCGCCATTCAGTGTTATAAAATTGGGTTTAGAAATAGATGGGGGCGGATATGAAACCCGCCCCCAGTATCATTCTTACAGTCTATTCTTTACGATATCGTCAACGACTGAGGGATCAGCCAAAGTTGATGTGTCGCCCAGATTGGAAACATCATTGGCGGCCACCTTCTTCAGGATTCTTCTCATGATCTTGCCGCTGCGGGTCTTGGGCAGACCATCGGCCCACTGGATCTTCTCCGGTGTGGCGATGGGACCGATCAAGGTCCGGACATGGGCAACCAGTTCCTTCTTCAGGTCATCTGATTTCTCGATGCCGCTCTTCAGCGTGACATAGGCATAGATGGACTGACCCTTGATGTCATGGGGATAACCGACAACGGCGGCCTCAGCAACCTTGGCATGAGCCACAAGGGCGCTTTCCACCTCGGCGGTTCCCATACGGTGACCGGACACGTTGATGACGTCATCAATGCGACCCGTAATCTGGTAGTAGCCGTCCTTGTCTCTGCGGCAACCGTCGCCCGTCACATAGTAACCGGGGAACTGTTCAAAATAGGTTTCCTGGAAGCGCTTGGGATCACCATAGACGCCCCGCATAATGCCGGGCCAGGGACGTTTGATGCAAAGGGCGCCCGAGGCTACCGTATCGGTAAATTCCTTGCCTTCGTCATCGACGAGGACCGGCTCAACGCCCATGAAGGGCATGGTTGCCATACCGGGTTTGATATCAATGGCTCCGGGCAGGGGTGTAATCAGAATACCACCTGTTTCGGTTTGCCACCAGGTATCGACGATGGGGCATTCGCCGCGGCCGATCACATTGTAGTACCAGTTCCAGGCTTCGGGATTGATGGGCTCGCCGACGGTGCCGAGGATTCGGAGAGAAGAGATGTCGGCCTTCTTGACCCAGTCGCTGCCTTCTTTGGCGATGGCGCGGATAGCCGTCGGTGCCGTGTAGAAGATGTTAACCTTGTATTTTTCCACAACCTTCCAGAAACGGCTCACATCGGGATAGTTGGGAACGCCCTCAAACATGATGGTTGTTGCGCCGTTGTTCAGGGGACCGTAAACGATATAGGAGTGACCCGTGACCCAGCCGATGTCGGCGGTGCACCAGTAAATTTCTTCTTCCTTATAATCAAAAACCATTTTGTGGGTGTAGGACGCGTAGGTCAGGTAGCCGGCCGTCGTGTGCATAACGCCCTTGGGCTTGCCCGTCGATCCGGAGGTATAAAGAATGAAGAGGGGGTCTTCCGCATCCATCCATTCGGCTTCGCAAACGGCGGAGGCCTTCGCCATTTCTTCATCCCACCACAGGTCGCGCCCGTCGGTCCAGTTACACTTGATCTTGTCGCCAACGCGCCTGACAATGACCTGTTTCTGGACGGTGGGGCAGTCTACGATGGCTGCGTCGGAGTTGTCCTTCTGGGGAACGGCCTTGGCGCCGCGGAAGCTGCCGTCGCAGCTCACAAGGAGCTTCGACCCGCAATCCTGGATCCGGTCGCGGAGAGCATCTGAGCTGAAGCCGCCGAAAACGATGCTGTGGATGGCGCCGATTCGGGTACAGGCCAGCATGGAAATAGCCAGTTCGGGAATCATGGGCAGGAACAGGGTCACCACGTCACCCTTTTTGATGCCCTGAGCCTTGAGGACATTGGCGAACTTGCAGACCTGTTCATGGAGCTCTTTGTAGGTGATGGCACGATCATCGCCGGGCTCATTGCCTTCGAACTGAATAGCGACCTTGTTAGCGCGGGTCTTCAGGTTCTTGTCCAGACAGTTATAGGAAACATTGAGTTTCCCGCCTTCGAAGAACTTGACGTAAATGGGGCCCTTCTTAATGTCAAAGTTATAATCCATGACCTTGTCAAAGGGTTTGAACCACTCGACATATTCCTTGCCAATTTCCGACCAGAATGCATCGGGCTCTTCAATAGAACGCTTCCAGAGCTTGTCGTAAGCTTCCCGTCCGCTGATATACGCCATCTTCTTGATCTTCTCCGGTACGGGGTAGACATCCTTCAATTGTACTTTTTCTTCTGCCATATGATTTTGTTACCTCCATTTTTCTATAGCTTTTATTTTTATATCCTGTTTCCTGCCCGATCCGGCCCCCTCGTGTCCTGCTCGGGATGCTGAAAGAGAGATCAAGGGGGTCTACATCTTGACGCGCTTGCAGTATATCAATATGCCTTTAGTGTCAAGAAATATTTCAATGTCATTGGCGTGTTAATAATGCCAACCGCCTCTTCCGACTGTGTCGTTTTTAATACATCGCCCCCTGAATCATGATACGGATAAGGCTCAAGAATCCGCTCCAAGATGAACCGGTGATGGTGTTGCCGGGCAGGGAAGCGCTTTTCGCGGTGGCATCTTTCCGGTAAATAAATTAAACAATTAAAGCTATTTACACTGTTCATTGGCTCGCTCTTCCAGACGTGGCTCGATTTCCCCTGCCGGCTGCGGCACTTTACTGAATGAGAGAAATGCTGCAAAGCCATGAGTTGGTACACCCGTTGCATTCGACAAATTTGACGAACGCCGATCCAAAAGCGGCAAGATTTGTCGAAAAATACTTGACATGGCAAAATCACGGTGTTAAATAGCCGTAACTTCCATAACAGGAAGGGGGTGCATAAAGGCACAGAACAGGTGACTGAGTAAGCATCAAGCGGAACCGTTTTAAGGGCTCTCCCAGAACCATGCCCGGGTAGAGCGAAACAAGAAACAGACCAAACAGCATCAGGAGGAAAAGATGAAGAGATTTTGGGTAGTTTTAGTGGCGATGGGCCTGATTATGGCCTTCGCAATGCCCGCCGCCGCCGTGGACGTAAAGTTCAACGGTTCGTGGTACATGGCAGGCTGGTATGCGGACAATCAGTCCGGGTTGGACCGGGGATCAACGGCACAGACGGATCCGTCATGGGGCGGGGCTGCCGGTGTTGCCGGCCAGAGCTTAACAACGGGCAGATGGAACTCGGCTTATGCCAACCGTGGCGCCGTTGCCTTCTACACCCACAAGCTGCGGATGAACACCACCTTCCAGATCGTGGAAGGCTTGGCCCTGAAGACCCAGTTCGACGCTCTCGAGCAGGTGATGGGTGACAGCACCTGGGCAGGCGGCGGCATCGGTCGCGCCAGCCAGGGATCGTCTTCCCGCGCCAGCAGCGGCGTGGCCACCTCCTCAGCACAGGAAAACTTCGAGTTTGAAGCTGCCTGGGTTGATTTCAAAACCGCCCTCGGACGCATCCAGGCCGGTTACGTCCCCAACGGTATCGGTTTCGGAACGGCCTTCCTGATCGATCCCTATACCTGGCCGACCATTCGTTACGACAACACCTTCGGCCCCGTGTCGATCTTCGCCTCGATCTTCAAGATCCGTGAGTGGAGAAATTCAGACGCCTTTGGTGGAAACAACACCAACGGTATCAAGAACGATGCAGACAGTGACGCTTACCGCCTTGGCGTCGTCGGCAAATTCAAGGTAGGCGAAGCCGGTTTGATGTATGAACTCTGGCGTGATTCACGTGCCAAGGGCACGGCAGCTCTTAATGACAACACCGCCGCCAATTTCGGTATCACACCCCAGAACGCAAACGGTTGGGTCACAATGATCAACACCTTGAACCCCTACACGAAGTTAAAGTTCGGACCTGTCTATGTTGAGGCAGAAGCATACTACCGATTCGGTCAGCTCCGGAAATACGAGACCTTCACGGCCGCCACAGTTGCAGCACCGAACCTCCAGCAGGCCGATGTGGCCGTCAATGCCTGGGGCGCTTACATTAAAGGCCAGGTTGATTTCAAACCCTTCTTCGCCGGCGCACAGTTTGTTTACATGAGCGGCGACGACATGGTCAACCAGGACAAAGTAACGGGCTCGCTCGCTCAGCTGATGGGCGACAACTATGCCTTCAACCAGACCCTGATTCTGTGGAACTTCGACTATAGCGATGCAGTGGGTCCGATGAGAGGCAATACGTTCAGCAACAACCCCAGAACCCTGAGCAACTATTCGAACACCCGTTATATGGATAACGTCTGGTTCTATCAGGTCTATGCCGGTATCAATCCCACGGCAAAGTTGAACATCACCGCCAAGTTGGCTTATGCCACGGCAGACAAGAAACCCAAGATGGCAGTCGGTGACGTCGGTGTCGCATTAACCGCCAACAACACCAGCGGCGCCTTCACGGCAGCCCAGATGGCAGCCATTAACGCAACGACCGGCAACCAGGAATTCGTGTCCGACAAGTACGGTACGGAAGTTGACTTGATCGCCAACTACAAGATCTATGATAACCTGACCTACACAATCGGCGCCGGTTATCTCTGGGTCGGCGACTACTTCAAGGGTTACGATCAGGATTCCAAACTTCGGGACAACTACATCGTGACACACAAACTGACCTTAGCCTTCTAAATCTCCTTTTGCAAAAAGCTTAAGGTGGTCTAGGAACATCAAAGCCCCGGGGCAACCCGGGGCTTTTTTTCGCCCCTCTCCCACGCATTGATTGTATTGTAAAAGCGTACAATCAATGTTATTGATTTACGGAAGTCCCCTTCTTGCATAAAGAGGGCTGGGGGGATTTTATCGGCAGTGCGTATAAAATCCCCCTGTATCCCCCCTTATAAAGGGGGACCTGAACAACAGTAATTCTTACGTCTAAGGAAGCGCCATGCCCTTGTATGATTTTGAATGTTCAAAATGCTCTCATGCCTATGAGGCCTTCATGAAAATGAGCGACCGCTTTGATGACCTTCCGTGCCCGCAATGCGGCGCCACAAAACCCAGGAAGCTGGTCAGCCCCTTCCGGACCCATGCCTGGTCAACCTTTCTCGACAAGATGGAAAGAAAGATCAGCCCGGAAAAATTCAGGTGAACCTATCAACAGAATCCACGGAAATCTGAACGGGCTCGGGGCGCAGCAGATCAGGCGCATCGAGCAGATCTACCGGCGCCGCGTCCCCCCCGACCGCATCATCTCCCATGAACTGGCCCGCACCCTCTCGGAAATATCCGGGGAAATCAACCGCCAGATCGGCGTGTTGATCAGCCGCCGCGGGGATATCGAATATGTGATTGTCGGCTCTCACCAGCAGATTTACATCCCCAGCCTGGACGGATTCCGGGCCTCTTCCATACGGTTTAAGGGGTTGCGTCTGATCCATACCCATTTGAATCATGAAAAGCTGACCGATGACGACCTGACGGACCTGGCCCTGCTGCGCCTGGATCTCATCTGCGCCATCGAAATCGAAGAAGACGGCACACCTGCCACGGCCCACACGGCCCATTTGATACCGGAAAATCCGGAAGGCAAATTCTGGCAATTTCTTCAGCCCGCCCGTCCCGCCGATATGGACCTCGATTTCACCGCCTTCATCTCCTCTCTGGAAAACGAATTCAGCCGCACCCAGAAAACGCGTAAGGTCGAGGCTTCCGACCGGGCGTTTCTCGTCCGGGTGGAAACCAATCCTGCGGGGGCCGGAGAGAAGGCCCTCGATGAACTCAAGGAATTGGCAAGATCCTGCGGCGTTGAGGTTTTCGCTGCCGTCATCCAATCCCGGGGGCAACTGGACCCCCGGTATGTCATGGGCAAGGGAAAACTCTCGGAAGTTGTTATCAGGGCTCTGCAGATGGGGGCCAATCTCCTGATCTTCGATCATGAACTGACGCCTGCCCAGGTTCGCTCCATCGCTGATTTCACGGAGATGAAGGTCATCGACCGGACACAACTCATCCTTGATATCTTCGCCCAGCGGGCCCACAGCCGGGAGGGAAAGATTCAGGTGGAACTGGCCCAGCTGAAATACCTGCTGCCGCGGCTGGCAACCAAGCACACGGCCATGTCCCGTTTGACAGGGGGCATCGGCGCCAGGGGGCCCGGCGAGACAAAACTGGAAATCAACCGGCGACGGATTCGGGACGGGATACATACGCTGGAACACCAGATGCAAGAGATCGAAAAGGCACGGGGACAAAGGAGGGTCAAACGGGAGCGAACCGGCCTGCCTGTCATTTCCATCGTCGGCTATACCAATGCCGGCAAATCCACCCTCCTGAACGCCCTGACCCAAAGCCGCGTATTCACGGAAGACCGCCTCTTTGCCACCCTGGACCCCAAGAGTTCGCGCCTTCGATTTCCCAGGGATACGGAGGCAATTATTACGGATACGGTAGGATTCATCAGGGATTTGCCGAAGGACCTCTTTGCCGCTTTCCGCGCCACCCTTGACGAACTGCATGAGGCGCATCTACTCGTCCACGTGATTGACATCAGCAATCCCGATTTCGACGATCACATCGCCGCCGTGGATAAAATCCTTGAAGAACTGGACATAAAGAGCAAGCCGACGATTCTCGTTTTCAACAAAGCGGATCGATTCCCGGACACGCCCCTCCTTGCGACGCTCTGCACGCATTACCATGCCGTCGCCATATCGGCCCTGGATAATACCACCCTGCCGCCTCTTGTGGAGAAGATGGAGGGCTTGCTGAAAAGGGACCGGCGCGCTTGAAAATCCCCCTCGGTCCCCCTTTTTCATGGGGAGGGATTTTAATGATGCCTGCGCTACCAAGGAATGCTTGCCTTTAATCCGCGTCATCATGTAATAAGGCCACTGTGAGAAATGGCACAACACTTATGACGATAACAAAACGATATCAACTCTCTCTGCTCATCAGCATCGCCCTCACGGCGGCAACATTTGCCGTTTACGCCCAGGTCATAAATCACGCTTTCGTCGATTTTGACGATGAAGAATATATTGTCGCCAATCCCCATGTACGCACGGGGTTATCCAAAGCGAACATCATCTGGGCCTTTACCTCGTCCCATTCCAACAACTGGCACCCCTTGACCTGGATATCTCACATGACGGATGCCGAGCTTTTCGGGCTGAACCCTGCCGGCCATCATCTCGTCAATGTTCTTTTACACATCATCAATTCGCTCCTGCTTTTTTTATTGCTTACCCGGATGACCGGGGCGCTCTGGCGGAGCGCCTTTGTTGCCGCCCTTTTCGCTCTCCACCCCCTGCACGTGGAATCCGTCGCCTGGGCCGCGGAACGCAAGGATGTGTTGAGCGCCTTCTTCTGGCTTCTTACCCTCTGGATGTACCTGCACTATGTTCGAAAACAGACATGGCAACGATATGCCCTGATTTTGATCTGCTTTGCTTGCGGCCTGATGGCTAAACAGATGCTCGTCACCCTGCCTTTCGTCCTTTTGCTGCTGGACTACTGGCCCCTGAGAAGATTTTCACCCGAGCCCCTAAAACCCATTAAAGAAGATCCCCCAAGGCATGCTTCCAAAAGAGGGAAACCGTTAAGAGTCCGGGTCCCAGACCAAGTCCGGAATGACAGGGAGGCGGCAAATCCCCTGGCGTTGCACAAAAGATTAATCATCGAAAAAATCCCCCTGTTCATTCTGGCGGCCCTGGCAAGCATCACCGTTTTTATGGTGCAGCTCAAATCCGGCGTTCTGTATAACCTGAATCCCTTCCCTTTGCCGGTCCGAATTGAAAATGCCCTGGTGAGTTACATCGCTTATATCGGTAAGATGATCTGGCCCAACCATCTGGCCGTTTTCTATCCACACCCCCTTAACAGCCTGCCCTGGTGGCAAACCCTCGGGGCATTGGGCCTGCTGGTCCTGATCACGGTCGTTTGCCTGAAATATTATCGGAAACCCTATCTGAGTGTGGGATGGTTCTGGTTTCTGGGAACGCTGGTCCCCGTCATCGGGCTGGTGCAGGTCGGCGTTCAGGCCATGGCGGACCGCTATACCTACATCCCGCTTATCGGCCTGTTCATCATGGCGGCATGGGGCATACCGGATTTATTGAAAAACCGGCCCTACAAAAAACAGACGATTACGGTGATCGCCGCAGTGATCCTGATCGCTTGTATTTACCTGGCCTGGCTGCAGGTCGGCACATGGAAAGACAGGGAGACGCTTTACGCTCATGCCATCAAGATGATCCCGAATAATTACTGGGCCTGTAACAATTTCGGGGCCGCCATCGCTTCACGGGGGCATATCGATGAGGCCATGCCCTATTTCTCTAAATCTCTTGAAATCATGCCGCTATATCCGGGAGCCAACAAGAATATGGCGGTCGCCCTGTTCAAAAAAGGCCGATATCATGAAGCCTTGCCCTATCTGCAAAAGGCGTTGCAGGTCCAGCCGGGAAATCCGGAATATCGTGTCATCATGGGTCTCACCTTGATGAATCTGGGAAACGCAAAGGATGCCATCGCCCAATTTGAGGAGGCGCTAAGGATCCATCCGGGAGATCCTGACGCCCGTGAAGCGCTGCAGGATGCCTTGATAAAGAGCCGAGGCAACAAAACACCAGCAACAAAATAGAACCCAAGGTTATTGGCTCAAACACGACAGCTCCCCCTCTTTCCTTAAGAGGGGCTGGGAGATATTTTATTGAACCGACTACATGATCCCCTTATACCACCCGCCATCGAACTGGATGGCGGCGCCTGTAATGTAGCCCGCCTGCTCAGATGCCAGAAACGCGACCAAAGCCGCAAACTCCTCGGGCGTACCGAGGCGGCCCATGGGAATGGATGCCTCCCATTTTTTAATAACGGCCTCCGCTGTCGTGCCTTCTTTTTGTGCAACGCTGACAGCCAGGCTCCGCACCCGATCCGTCAGGGTATAACCCGGGCAGACGCTGTTGACGGTAATGCCATGCGGCGCCAGTTCGTTGGAGAGGCTTTTGGCCAGGCCGATAACGCCGGAGCGTACCGTATTGGACAGGATCAAGCCGTCAATGGGCTGCTTGACGGAAATAGACGTCATGTTGATAATCCGCCCCCAGCTTTTCTCCTTCATCACCGGGACGGCCTCGCGGGTCATGACGATTGTGGACAGGAGGTTCAGGCGGAAACCGGCGCTCCAGAGATCATCATCAATTTCCAGAAATGTCGCCGCAGGCGGACCACCGGCATTGTTGACCAGGACATCCACTGTCCCGAAATGGGCGATGGCATCACGGACGAATAGACGCGCTTCGTCAGGGTTCGAAACATCGGCGGCTATGGCCAGGATATGGCCGCCCGTCTCTTTTCTGATGTACGCCGCCGTCTCGGGCAGGGAGGAATCATCAAGGGCGCAGATAGCGACCCGTGCCCCTTCCTTTGCCAACTGAAGGGCGACGGCACGCCCCAACCCCCTGCTGCCTCCGGCCACCAGGGCCACCTTGTCTTTTAATCCCAGGTCCATGATGCCCTCCTTTATGAATGGCCCGTCATAGCAAATTTTTATTGACATCTCCATTGTTTTGATCTAGCGTACCGACACTTTTCAACAGGTGAGGCTTCCCGGGAGATGAGCGGCATGAGAAGAAGAGGACATTCGGCAAAGCTAAACGGATTGTTGTGTCTGTCTCTTCTTTTGATGGGATTAAACCCATCACCCGTCGTTTTTAGGAAAAAGTAAAACAACTCAACAAAGCAGACGAATCCTAAAGGCCATGGGTAAAAAACCATGGCCTTTTTTAATTAAAGGGGATGAGCAAGATGATGTACGAAGTCATTTGGCATGGAAGAGGCGGTCAGGGCGTCGTCATCGCCGCCCAGATGCTGGCGGAAGCCGCCTATTTTCAAGATTTCAAGGGGGTGACGGCAACGCCGACCTTCGGGCCGGAGAGGCGGGGAGCACCACTCACCGCTTCCACCAGAATATCCCATGAACCGATCCGCACATTCGCCCAGATCCAGATGGCGGACATCACCGTTGTCCTTGATGAGAGCCTCTTGAAGGTGGTCGATATTCTGGGCCGGGTCAAAAAGGGTGGGCTCGTGATCGTCAATACGGCGTTGCCTATCGAAAAGATCGCCATTGAAGGCGATTATGAGGTTGCCGTCGTGGACGCCGTCTGTATCGCCCTGAAACACCACCTGACCAAAGAAGGGGCGCCGGTGGTCAATACACCCCTACTGGGCGCTCTGGCCAAGGTTTCCGGGCTGGTTTCCCTGGATAATATTGAAAAGGCCCTCAAACACAAGCTGTCACGGGAGCATCTGGCCAGGAATCTCTCCGCCGCGAAGACGGCCTATGATGAAACGCAGGTGCGAACAAAATAGACATCTAAGGATATCCATATGGAAAAGAATAAAGACAAGAACATCTCCGCCATGTGCACCCTGGCTGTCGGAGAAGCTGGCCGGACAGGGGACTGGCGAAGCCTCCGGCCCATCATCGATCACTCGAAGTGCATCCCGTCGGTGAAGAGAAAATCCGCCTGCATGCTCTGCTGGCTCTATTGCCCGGAAGCTGTGGTTACAAGCACGATTCCCGTGGTGATTGACCTGGACTACTGCAAGGGCTGCGGTATCTGCGCGGAAGAATGCCCCGCCAAAGCCATCAATATGGTGAGGGAGGATCAATGCCATGAGTAACGTTCAGATCATGACGGGAAACTCCGCGGCGGCCCTGGGGGCAAAACTATGCAACGTGCAGGTCGTCGCCGCCTACCCGATTACGCCCCAGTCCTCCTTGACGGAAATGCTGGCCCAGTATATTGAGGGTGGGCAGATGAAGGCCGAGTACGTCCGCGTGGAAGGAGAGCATTCGGCGCTGACGGTCTGCATTGCCGCCTCCACAGTCGGGGCCAGGGCCTTTACGGCCACAAGCGCCAACGGCCTTTTGTACATGCATGAACAGATCCACTGGGCAGCCGGTTCCCGCCTTCCTATCGTCATGTGCTGCGTAAACCGCGGCGTTGGAGCGCCCTGGACCATCTTCAACGATCAGCAGGATTCCATCGCCCAGAGGGACACAGGCTGGATTCAAATGTACTGCCGGAACAACCAGGAAATTATTGATACGCTGATTCAGGCTTACCGGATTGCCGAGGCGGTTTATGTCCCCGTCATGGTCTGTTACGACGGGTTCATCCTGTCTCACACGATGATGCCCGTCGATATTCCCGACGCCGCCCTCGTGCAGAATTTCTTGCCGCCTTATCAGCCACACACCTATCTCTCCCAGGAAGACCCGAGGACCATCAATCCCGTCCTTTTCCCGAACCTGCGTGAAAATGCCGAGGGCGTCCTCTGCGACGGGTATATGGAGATGCGCTACAAGCTTCAGGCGGCTCTGGCAGGGGCCAGAGAAACGATCATGGAGACCAACAGGATTTATGCCGAAACATTTGGACGGGATCATGGCGGCATGCTCTGGGAGTACCGGACCGACGATGCGGAAATTCTCATCACCGGCATGGGTTCCATCGCCAACGAGGCAACGGTCGCAACAGATATGCTTCGGGCGGAAGGACTTAAAGTCGGCGTTGTCGGAATCCGGGTTTACAGACCATTCCCGGCTGAAGACGTCCGGCATGCCTTTCAAAAAGCCAAAGCCATCCACCTGTTTGAAAAGGCTATCAGTTATGGCTATGAAGGGGCTCTTTGCTCCGACTTGAAGGCCGCCTTTTACGGCAGCCGCGTCAAGGCGCCCGTCTACAATTATATTGTCGGCCTGGGGGGCAGGGACGTCCAGCCCGCGGAATTGGCCGAAGCGGTCAGAACAAAAACAAATGCCGGGCCGGAAGAAAAATCTCAGCATCCGGCCACATGGCTCAATTGCCGTACGGAGTAAACCTATGCCGGAAAATCTCTTTAAAATAAACGAAAAAGAATATATCCTCCCGGGCACACGGGCCTGCCAGGGATGCAGCCTCTCTCTGGCCTATCGCATCGCCTTGAAGGCTCTCCGGGAAAACACGATCATGACCATCTCCGCCAGCTGTTTATGCGTCCTTCACGGCCTCTATCCGAGCACCCCCGTCAAGCTCCCCTGCCTGAACAGTTCTTTTGCCAGCACGGGGGCAACCGCTTCGGGCCTTGTCGCCGGATTGCGGGCCCTGAACCGGGCCGATACAACTGTGGTGGCCTTTGTCGGCGACGGCGGCACCTTCGATATGGGTATCCAGTCCTTGAGCGGCGCTGCGGAACGGGGCACGGATTTCATTTACGTCTGTTACGACAATGAAGGCTATATGAACACGGGAACCCAGAGATCAAGCGCCACGCCCATGGGCGCCCTGACGACGACCACCCCCATCGCCACGAAACAGCAGCATAAAAAGGATTTCATCAAGATCATGGAAGCCCATGACATCCCCTATGTGGCGACGGCATCGCCGTCTTACCCCATCGATCTGTACGACAAGTTCGTCAAGGCCAAGAAGATCAAGGGAACGCGCTATATGCACCTGTCCATCCCGTGTCCGCCAGGATGGGGCTACCCCACGAAAGATACGATCAAGATGGGAAGGCTGGCCGTGGAAACGGGCATTGTCGTTCTGTTCGAGGTCGAAGACGGCAAGTTCCGCTTCACTGGCCGCAGCAAGACAATGGCCGAAAAGGGAAACCGGCTGCCCGTCGTTAATTACCTGGAAAAACAGGACCGGTTCCAGAAAATGAATCTCGATCAGATGCAACGATTCCAGCAATGGGTGGACAACAAATGGCAGGAATACATGCGGCGCGCCCAGGAATCGGCGGCATAGTTTAACGTCCCAGAGTTTTCAGAATCAAGGCGGCATATTTTCTGGAAGATCCGCGGTTCTCGGCAACCGCTGCCTGCGCCGCACGTCCTTTCTTATCAAGGGTTGCCGGATCGCTTAGGGCGGTCATGATCGCGCCTAGAAGTTCCCGACCGTTTTTTACGGGAATCCCGGCGCCGATTTCCTCCAGAATTGCTTTTTCATCCAGAAAATCTTCCATAGACGGGCCGTAAAAAACCATTTTCCCCCAGGCCGCAGCCTCCAGGATATTTTGCCCCCCCTTCGGCACCAGCGAGCCTCCGCAATAAACAACCGTTGCCAGACTGTAGATCTTGAAAAGCTCGCCGATAACATCTACGACAATCACCCGTTCATGCTTGCGAGGCTGTCCGGCATTAATCCGGGTCATAGCAATACAATCAGGGTAACCACTGTCTCTAACAAGATCCAGTACTGCCCGCCCCCGATCGATGTGTCGAGGGATTAAGATAAGCTTCATATCCGGATAGGTTATCAGTAACTTACTATAGACCTCCAGGATGACTGCTTCTTCCCCTTCATGGGTGCTTCCGGCAACCCATACCCGAGCAGCTGGCCGGATATTGACCTTGTCCGCTATTTCATGAGCCAGCGCCGAAGACACCCTGGCGGCAAGGCCATCATATTTGGCGTTTCCCAAAATACTGACCCGCTTGGGGTCCATGCCGATATCCACGATCCGCCTGGCATCCGTAGCCGATATCATCCCCATTCTGTCTATATGCCGCAAGGAATTGCGCCAGAAAAAACGCGTGTAGTAATAACGATTATAGGAACGCGGAGAAATCCGGCCGTTGACCATGACAACCTTTGTCCCCCGCCGGCGGCAGGCACCGATGAAATTCGGCCAGAGCTCCGTTTCCGTCAGGACCACGATATCGGGGTTTACCCGCTCCACGACTTTTTTTACAACACAGGGAAAATCAAGGGGGTAGTAGATGACGGCCGAAGCATCGGTAATAATGTTCCGGGCCATAGCCTGCCCCGTCTCTGTGCTTGTTGACACGACAAGGCAGGCATCAGGGATAGCCTCCCGAAGGGCGGTCACGATAGGCGCCGCTGCCGTCACCTCTCCGACGGATACGGCATGAATCCATATCCGAGGCTGATCTTTCGCATCATTCGGAACAGGGTTAGACCAGAAACCAAACTTCGCGCTCACGCTATTGCGATACTTTCCCGTAAACAGCATGATCATGGCGTAATAAGGAACGGCTATTAAAGCAACAAGCAGCAAAAGAACGTTATAGAGCATTATCATGGACACACTGACCTTGGATATTTCAATATTTCATCCATATTGACAGGATAACCCGGATGATGTAAGTGTTCGTCATGAATATCATCGCCCCATCCATTTTGTCCGCCGATTTCAGTCGCCTTGGCGAAGAGATTGCTGCCATTGAAAAGGCAGGGGCGGACTGGGTCCACATCGACGTTATGGATGGTCACTTTGTGCCGAATATCACCATCGGACCCGCCGTGATCGCATCTCTGAGAAAGACTACCCGCCTGCCTTTCGACGTGCATTTGATGATCACAAATCCGGAACGGTACATTGACGCCTTTGCTGATGCGGGCAGTGACGTGATCACCGTTCATGTCGAGGCGGCAAGCCATCTGCATCGGACCATCGCCCTCATCAAGGGAAAAGGGCTCAAGGCCGGTCTCTCGGTGAATCCGGCCACACCTCTTTCGCAGTTGGAAACCATCATCACCGACCTGGATCTTCTTCTTGTCATGACGGTTAATCCCGGTTTCGGCGGCCAGAAATTCATCAGCGCCATGCTGCCCAAGATCGAAAAAGCAAGGAATCTGATTGATGCCATGGCCCCTCATGCCATTCTTGAAGTGGACGGCGGCATAACGGCAGAGAATATCAAATCCGTTTCGGATGCCGGCGCCGACGTCTTTGTGGCGGGGTCTGCCGTCTTTGGAAGCGGCGACTATGAAAATGCAATCCGCCGCCTGAAAACGGCATAAGAAACATGATAAAAGGCTGAAAACAGAAGGCCTTGAGAAAGAAATACGGATCTTCGGTCTATCCGCCTTCAGCCTATCCACCTTGCTTATTTATAGTCATAGACACCTTTGCCTGTCTTCCGTCCGTAACGACCCGCCCGAACGAGTTGCACCAGCAGTGGGGCGGGGCGGTATTTATCTCCCAATTCCCGGTGCAATCCCTCAATCACCCGCAGGAGCGTCTCATTCCCAACAAGATCGGACAATGCCAGAGGACCGATCGGATGGTTGCAACCCAGCACCATTCCCTTATCAATATCTTCGGCTGATGCCAGGCCGTCTCCCCAGGCAAAGAAGGCCTCATTGATCATCGTGCACAAGATCCTGTTTACGACAAAGGCCGGCGCTTCCTTAACGACAATGACCTCCTTGCCGATCCGCTTGCCCCATGCCTTGGCAATCTCCAGGGTTTCATCGGAGGTCTCATATCCGCGAATCACCTCCAGCAGGCGCATCACCGGCACGGGATTGAAAAAATGGGTCCCGATAAACTTGTCCGGACGCTTGGTAATCGCCGCCATCTCGGTAATGCTCAGACCTGAGGTGTTTGTGAAGAAAAGGCAGTGGGGCGGAACGATCTCCTCCAATTCTGCATAAACCTTCTTTTTAACATCCATCAGTTCAATCACAACCTCGACCACGACATCAGCGCCGTCGGCTGCCTCTTTCAAATCCAGGGTCGGTTTGATCCGTCCCATGATGGCGTCCATATCGTCCTGGGTCCGCTTACCCTTCTCCACTTCCCGGGCCAGATTTCTGGCGATCGTTTTCATTCCCCCGTCAATGAAACGCTGCTCAATATCCCGCATCCGGACCTGGTATCCGGCCTGGGCGCAAATCTGGACAATACCGTTTCCCATCAGACCCGCTCCCAGCACACAAATCGTTTTAATCTCCATGATTCATTTCCTCCCTGTTCTTTTTTGAAGAAATCTATATAATGACGACCTCTTTCAGATCCATCATCCCCGTTACGCCGGCAACGGCCGGAGTTCGGGATCTATGGCGTACAACGCATTCCGGTTGCCACCGGAACGGCATAAGGGAACATCAACGCGCAGTGATGCGAAAAACAGGCATCTTGAAGTTGAGAGTTCATATCATATCCTGCAGGGAGTGACAACGAAAAGGTCGATATCATGCATATCATCATCGATGGCTATAACCTGATCCGCCAGTCGGATGCCCTCCGGAGATCCGAAAGGGCGAGCCTTGAAGAAGGCCGGAAGGCCCTCATTCGCTTTATCATGCCATATAGACAGGCCAAGAACCACCGGATCACCATCGTGTTTGACGGCTGGAAAAACGGCTCTCCCACGGAAGAGCGGGACCGTGAAGGGGGGATGGACATCATCTATTCACGCCGTGGAGAAAAGGCCGACGATGTCATCAAGCATCTCGCCGAAACCTCAGGCGAAGAAATCATGGCGGTCACATCAGATCGCGAGATAGCCTCCTTCGTCGAACGGCGGGGTGGAACGGCGATATCCTCCCCGGATTTCGAAGCGATAATCAGCATGAAATCATGGGAAGCGCCTGGAGGGTCTGCCGTGGCAGGGGGGAAGATCGATGAAGACGAAGAGGATGACCTGCCGGGAACCCGGAAAAAGGGGCCGGCAAAACGCATGTCCCGCAAAGAAAGGGATTACCGGAAAAGGGTGGGGAAATTATAAAAACTCAGGTGTTCAGGCTGAAACGATTTTATGGTCTATCCACAACCGGTCTATCTGCCTGGGCGGTCACGATGAGCAGGCCTTCAGGAGAAAACGCTCCAGGAGCAACCGGGGATTTCTGGCTGTCGTTTTCATCTGCAGGTCCGACTCGGCGAGGTTCTCCAGGCAGCCCAGCAGATGCTCATAGGTAAACCGGCCGGCATTTTTCATGGTGTTATAGATCACGTAGGGGTGTAAGCCTGCCAGTTCGATAACCTGTTCCTTCCCTGCCGGCGAGGCGCTCACGGCCTTAATTTTGGGGTAAATCCGGCTTTGGAAGGCATTATACTCCATCTTCGCGTCATATCCGTCAATCGTCGGCGCATACAACAGCAGAATCTTCGCCTGCAGGAGAAACCGCATTTCTCTCGTCAGCATCGCCAGGATCATGAGGGGCGGGTTGCCCCGGAAGATAAGTTCATTGAGAATATTGAGGCTTAAGGCGACATTCTTTTCCGCCATGGCGCCGGTCAGGTTAAAGACACTGTCTTCCTTTGTCTTGCCGATCAACGAGGCGACATCTTTTTCATCAATGACAGCTCGGCTCCCCGCATGAACAATCAATTTTTCCAGGGCGCTCATGGAATTGAGCAGATCATAACCCGTCTTTTTCCCCAGGAGCGACCAGGCCCCATCCGTAAGGGACTTCCCGCTGGACGTCAACAGGTCTTTGGCGGCAGCCATCAGTTGCGCTTTTTGCCGGACATCCCCTTTTGTCTGGGGAAAGGTGATGATTTTACCGATCTCTAAAATGCTTTTAAATAGCCTTTTGCGCTTATCGACGACAGTCGCCGTCAGAATCAGAAAATGGCCCTCGGGCAAGCCGGAAACGAGGGTCTGCATGAGCTGATCGGCCTCGTCGACGGCTTTTTTGGCCTGGAGGCCATTCTGGACACAGAAGCCGACCACCTTGGGCAGCCACTGCTCCCGTTGCCGGTCGGCTTCACCATCCATTAATGCAGACCATTCGTCATCGGCGATTTTCCTCCAACCGTCATCTTTGAGATCATCGAGACGCCAGCCGGCAACGGTCAGGAAGGTCATAAAATCACGACCGGCCCTCAACGGGTCACTGTCCAGGTGTTCCCGAACCTTCTGGATGATATCCGTGGCGGTCTGGCGGGAAAGGAAAAAAGGCGCCCGCCGGACGACCACAACTTTACGGCCGGGAAGCAGAGGCGATGTCAGCAAGGTCTCGCAGAGACTACCGGTGTCAACCTCTTCCCCATCTATGGAAAAGAGGTTAAAATCCCTGTCCGCGGCCGGAATAACTTTATCGATGATTTTATTCAGGGCATCCTTGATGAGAAATTCATCCTCACCATAGATGAGATAACAAGGATAATGCTTCCCCTTATCAAGTTCACGAATCACCTGGTCAAGCGATTCGCCGGAACTTTCAGTCTTAGGAGTCATGTGGTCCTGAAATGATTAAATGAATGAATACAATTAGACAGGGATCTAAACGATTACAAATTTCTGTATATGCTTGACGACCTCGTCGGGCTCATCCATCACCTGAATCAGATCGAAATCGTCCGAACTAATTTTCCCCTCACGCAACATCGTGTTCCGCAGCCAGTCCACCATCCCCTTCCAGAAGTCACTCCCCATCAAGATGACGGGAAACGACTTGATCCTTCGGGTCTGGATCAGGGTGAGGGCCTCGAAAAGCTCATCCATTGTACCAAAGCCGCCGGGCATGATCACATAAGCCACGGCATATTTGACAAACATGACTTTACGAATAAAGAAATATTTGTAATCAACATGGATATTGGCGTACGGGTTTGGCTTTTGCTCGAAGGGGAGCCGGATGTTCATCCCGACCGACTTTCCTCCGACCTCCGCCGCACCCTTATTGGCCGCTTCCATAATACCGGGGCCGCCGCCTGTAATTATACCAAAGCCTTTTTGAGCCAGCTTGCGGGCCAGTATCTCCGCCTTTTGATAATACGGGTCATCCGGCGTCAACCTCGCAGACCCGAAGATCGTCACGGCACGCTCCACGCCGGACAAAGTCTCAATGGCATCGACAAATTCCGCCATGATCCGGAATATACGCCATGACTCCTGGACGTTCAGCGCATCAACGAGGAATTGTTTTTCTTCCATTGGACCCAACGGGCACTCAGGCTAAATGCTTCACTGTCAAGCTCTCTCGTTAAGAGGGTCTGCGCCGTTGTACCTTGGCAAACCTTCTTCGCGCCTCAATAGCTTTTCTCTTCTTCTTGACGGACGGCTTTTCGTAAGCGCGACGCAGCTTGAGCTCTTTGAACAATCCGCTCTTGGAAAGCTTATTCTTGAGAATTTTGAGGGCCTTCTCTACATCATTGTCAAATACTTTTACTTCCAATATCACCATTCCTTTCTATTAGAATTCGGCAAAAAAAAAGGGCAGCACGGCACGAAGCATTAAAATGCCGCGCCGTGTCTCACCCTTTGTTGTTACAAATAAAAAATCACGCCCCTTGCAAGGTCAGGTACTCCGCGAGCACCTCAATAAACTGCGCATTTTCTTCAGGATTTCCGATAGTCACGCGCATGCAGTTTTTCATTCTTCCGGGAGAATTAAGATTTTTGATGATGATCCCCCGATTTAGAAGATGCCCATATATACTATCCGCATCCAAATCGCAAGCAAAAAAAATAAAATTTGCCGCTGAGCGATAGGGACGGATGCCTTTCATTTCACTCAGCCTCACGAATAGCGCTTCACGGCTATTGATCAGCTCTTTAGCCTGGGCGAGGAAAACGGCCTCCTCATCAAGATAAAAATCTGCAACGACCTGGGAGAGTGTATTGATGTTATAGGGAAGGCGGACCTTGTCCAGCTCTTTTATCAACAAAGCGGCGCCCATCAAGAATCCGACGCGAATCGCCGCCAGCCCGACCTTGGAAAGGGTCCGCATAATAACCAGATTCTCATAGGTTTTTAGAAGGGGAATAAGTGTCTGCCCGGAAAAAGGAAAATAGGCTTCATCCACAACGACGATCCCTTCTGAGGCTCCGATAATCGCTTCAATCCCGGCCGGATCAAAACAATTTCCCGTCGGGTTGTTGGGATTGCTTAAAAACACAAGGGCCGGTTGTTCACGCTTGATGATATCCAGCATGACAGGAAGATCGAGATCGAAATCCCCCTTCAGTGGCGCTTCAAAAACATGGAAGCCATGATTCAGGGCCACAATCCGGTAGACGGCAAAGGTCGGGACGGGAATCATGATAGACGCACCGGGAACAGCGAAAGCCGTGCAGAGGATAGTGATGAGTTCATCGGAACCATTACCGACCATCAGCATCTCTTCTTCAATGCCGAAATATTGGGCATATCGTGATCGCAGACGGCAGGCACCGGCTTCCGGGTACCGATTCAGCAAAACGCCCTTCAGCCTCTCGGCAAGGGCGTTTTGCAGGGAGGGCGGCAGGGCATAGGGATTTTCCATGGCATCTATTTTGATGGGACAATCCTGTGGATCAACCTTATAGCCCTTCTGCTCAAGGATCTGTTTGCGGATCCGTTTCTTCACATTCATCTTCTGTCATTCCCCTTCCCGGTCCCTGCTCTCTTGCCGATACCTGGTCTGCAAAAGTCGCGCTTTCAGTTCTTCCTCCTCAGGCGTCAACTCTCCATCCCGGAGGGTCACGCCAAAATGCGCCGCAAATGCCTGCTTCAAGGCGGAGCAGGTTTTCCGGTGCATGCTGCCGGGATCACAGGCCATATGTTCTTTTACCGATGTGACGGCACCCTGAAGACGCATGATCTGATCTTCTTTCGGCGCCATGTGCGGCAGCAGGACCTCATAGGTTTTAACGGGATCGAAGGTCATCAGCAGGGAGCCGTGCTGTAGAAAAACATCCCGTGATCTTACCTGAGCACTGCCGCAGATTTTTTTCCGATCGACAAGAAGCTCGAAATGCGACGGGGCCGAAAAACACGAGGCCTTCAAACGATGGGGATGATCTCCACATCGTTTATCGGCAAGCTCCGCCGCAATGCCGAGTCGGCGCAATCCCGAAACAATACAATCGCTGATGACCCGGTATGTCCCCATAATATCAGGGGGGAAAAAGGTCTCTTTTCCACCGGCGATCACGGCATAAGTCAAGTCATCATCGTGATACACGGCCTTGCCGCCCGTCGGGCGGCAAACGATATCAATGCCCTCCTCACGGCAAACCGCCAAATCAATTTCCTGCTCAATGCGCTGAAAATAACCGAGAGAAACGGATGGTTTTTGCCACCCATAGAAGCGAAGCGTCGGCGTCAGGATGTTGCGTTGGGCCTGCCGGAATATGGCCTCATCAATGGCCATATTCTCAAAGGCATTTGATACCCGATAGGGAAGAAAACGCCATTCTACCAGGGGTTAATCACCATCCACTTCCTGGACAATAAAATCATGATACCCCCGGGCATCCAGAAGATCGTCGAGTTCATCCAGATCCTTCATCTCAACCACGATCATCCATCCAGTATCATGAGGATCACTGTTAACAATGCCAATGTCGTCCACCAGGTCTTCGTTGACACTGATCACCTCTCCCGTAACGGGGGATATGAGTTCGATCGAGGCCTTGGATGATTCAATCACACCGAACGGCTCATCCCGCTCGACCTCCGTGTCGGACTCGGGGAGCTCGACAAACAGGATTTCACCAAGCTTCTCCTGGGCGTAATCCGTAATGCCTATCGTCGCCAAATCCCCATCAACACGAATCCAAACGTGTTCACGGCTGTATAGCAGATCTTCCGGAAAAACTTTCATAATGAGCACACCTATATTTTAATTAATTGTTTCTAATGTTTTTGACGTTTTTGTCAATACCCGGCAGCCATCCTGTTCGACCAGAACCATGTCTTCGATCCGGATGCCCCATTGTCCGGGAAGATAGATGCCCGGTTCTATTGTGACCACCATCCCTTTTTGCAGAACCGTGTCCGATGTCGGGGCCAGACGGGGAGCCTCGTGAACATCAAGACCCACACCATGACCGGTTCCATGGGGGAAATGATCGCCGAAACCTTTTGCTTCTATGAAATCTCTGGCAATGCGATCGATCTCCCGGCCCGAAACGCCCGCCCTGACCGCTGCAATAGCGCGATCATGGGCCTCTTTGACGACGGCATAGACACGGCCGATTTCTTCATGGGCGCCACCCACAAGGAAGGTGCACGTTTCATCAGAATGATACCCTTCCACAACAGCCCCGTAATCAATGATGACCGCATCACCTGCCTGAATCCTGCGTTGCCCCGGTTCGGCATGGGGCAAGGCTGCACGGGGGCCGGAGGCGACGATGGTCGGGAAAGACAAATCTTCCGCACCCAGGGACTTCATGTGGTACTCCAGTTCCGTGGCAACATCCCTCTCCGTAACACCCGGCTTGATGAAAGACATAACCTTTCGCAATGCCTGGTGGGAAACATCGACAGCTTGGGATATCAGGGCCAGTTCCGCATCATCTTTCAGGATTCTTAATCCTTGCACCTCCTCCGCTACAGGCCTTAAAGTCCTTCCCCGAAGCCGCTTTTTCAGCTTCAGATACATATCGAAGGACAACGCAGAAGATTCAAATCCGATCATCTTACGACTTTTGTCGGAGAGAACCTCGGCCAGGCCGGTCAGTTTATCTCTAAACAGGTGGAGATCAATCCCCCGGACCTGTTCCCGGGCCTGCTCAAGATATCGGCCGTCCACAAGCAGGACGGCTTTATCTTTTCCAATCACGCAAGCACCTTCACTGCCGGTAAACCCCGTCAGGTAGCGAATGTTTTTCATATCAAAGAGCAGGAGACCATCCATACCAAGGTCGGACAGCCTCTTTTTCATCCTGTCTATCCGCTCAGGCATCAGGGCCTGCATTGGGGCGATCGTATCCTGTCAATGTTGTTCAACCATCTGGAGAGTTCCCCCAAGAAGGCAGACGGAAGTTCCGGGGACGGCGTCCCTGATGGGTTCCCCATCGGTGGCCTGATCTCATAAAGACGGGCTTTAACCGTCTCGTTATCGGGTTCCCGCCGCAATATGGCCTCCAGGACATCCGCCGCCATATCAGGATGGCCTTGCTTCATGTACAAATCGGCCATGGTCAGGGTGTAAAAATCGGGGCTGACGGCATGGCCGCCATCCTCAGCTTCACCATCGCCTTGCGCGTCGCCGCCATCGAAGGCTCCCAGGGCATCCGTCATCATCTGAGAGTGGTGACGGACTTCAATCGCTTCCGGAATGATCATCATGCCTTTCTGGAAACAAGAAACGGCCTCATGCTTAAGGCCTCGCTTGAGGTACGCATCACCCATGCCCTTGTACAGGCCGGCCAGCCTCAAGCGCGCTTTATCCAGAGCAGAAAAGGCCGCCTGGGCCTCTTCCAGGTCATCCAGCCCCAACCATGCCTGGCAGATGACCATCATGGCCTCCGTGTCGCCGGGGCAGATATTCAATCTTTCCCGGGACAAATCCAAGGCCTCTCCATACAACTCACGGACCAGATAACTGTCCGCTCTGGAAATAAAATCATCCCGGTTATTGACGCCGACTATATCCATAGGATCCTGTTATAATAGATGATTTTTATTAACTATCCCGTTTAAGCCATGAATGGCAAGCACGCTAACACAGGCTCCGGGGTGTGTCAAGCAGGAAATCCGTTCATTTCAATAGCATATAGCAAAACGGGGAAATCCACACTCTTCCGGTGATAATCGCCGGTCCAAAACGACACCACACCTATCGAGCCCACAGGCATCTATATTTTAATATAGTAAAATACATATATAATAATAAGTATTGCGATGCATTACAAAAGTCATCGGAATAGCCGGATATGGTATATTTCTTGCGTTTAAAAGAATTATCATTTCTTGATTTTTAACAATCAATCTCATACAATACTTAATGGTTGTTTTTAACAGAAGCTTTATGACCCATGAGATTTTGAAGCATGAAAAAGCAAAACGGATTTTCCCTGATCGAATTGATGATCGTGATCGGCCTGATCGGTATTCTCAGCGCTGTGACAGTTTTCTCCTATCGTGGCTATCGGGATAATACAAACCTGAAGACCGCTGCCAAAGACATCGCCACTGATATTGCCACAACAAGACAACGGGCCGTTTCAGAAACGTTAAGATATCGCATCACCTTCAGCACCTCTTCGAATAATTATGTCATTGAGCAGGGTAGCGATGCGTCGGGAACAACGTACTCAACCCTACAGACAAAAACACCGACGGTTCTGGGTACCGGATCGGGGCTTGCTATTGCCAATCCAAACTTTTCCGGAACGGCACAGATCGTGTTCTTTACACGAGGCACCTTATCAACAGGGTCTGTGCAGTTGACCAACAGCAGAAATTCTACGGCAACCATTACCGTTAATGCGACAGGAAGGACTTATGTCCAATTTACCATGCAGTAACAGAGGGATGGGCCTTATCGAAGTAGTTATCGCCATGTTTCTCACTACCGTGGCAGTACTGGCCATTTTTTCTCTTCAACCTTCCGCCTGGAAAACAGCGGCAAGATCCGATTACCTGGGCAGAGCAGCTGGCATCTTGAATGAGCAGCTGCAAACGCAGGAGGCCCTCATCATGAATCCCTGCAACGCCGTAGCCGCCGGGACAACAGGCCCGACGGCAGTATTAGCCAGTGGTCAGGCCGCAGCCCAGTCGGGTGATGCAACATTTAATGTCACGACAACCATCACCAATCTGGCAACGAATGTCTGGCAAGTCTCTGTCCGGGTCGCCTGGGCCAATCATCCCGGCATTTCGGAAAGTCTCGTTATCACAAGACAGGAAAGTTACCGCTTCCCTGCGGGGTGTGCAAATCAATGAAAAAGAATAGCGGCTTCACCCTTGTTGAACTTATGATTACCACCGCCGTTACGATGCTGCTCCTCGTAGCCGTCTTTGTCGCCGTCAACTCCTCACAGCGCCATTCCTCCGCCATCGAAAGAAAGGTTGTCGCCCAGCAGGACGTCAAGCCGGCGCTGGATCTTATGGCCATGGAAATCGGAATGGCTTCTTACAACCCCAATTACACAACCGGGAACTGGCTTTCAACTGCCGATTGCACAAGTGTTTCAGGAAACCAGACCTATCGCGGCATTCAGGAAGCAACGATAAATTCGATTACCGTTGAGATGGACATCGATGAAAGCTGCACCAGCAACAGCGTGCCAAGCTGTATGCAAGGCGCCAACGAGGTCATCCGCTACAACTATGATACGGCCAACTTGTATATTTCACGTGTTCCCAATTGCCAAGGCGGCACCCCCCCCTCTTTTCTTGGCGATACGGCAGCCAGCGGCAACCCCCAAACCGTAAGGGTCATCAATGCCACTTTAGGCATACCCGTGTTCCGGTATTACGATGGAACGGGCACGGAAATCGCCAGCGGAAGTCTTCCGGTCGGAATTCCTAATATCAGGAGAATCGATATTGTCCTGGCAGTGGAGACAGCCGATATCGATCCCAATACAAACCAGCGAAGACGGCTTATCTATTCCACCAGTGTCATCCCGAGGAACCATGCGATCAGTCAATAAAACCAAGATATTTTCAGAAAAAGGTTTCGCCCTCGTGACGGCGATCCTTGCCTGCGTTATCCTGTTTGCCCTTGCCATGCTGGTCATTAATCTATCGACCGGCGATTTGCGCGTCAGCGCCAAGACCGTGGGTGATAAAAAGGCCATGAGTGCGGCAGAAACGGGTATCCACAGGATGATGCAGAATTTCGACCCTCAGAATCTGGCGAATTCAGCGGCTACGAATGTCCAGGTCGATTCGGCAAACGACCCTAATTCCGTCTATACGATCGGCACACCCGGTGCACCAACATCAGGGCCTGTTTTTTTACCCATGTCCGGTTACTCCATCGGCGGCGGCCAGTCGTGGGGGCAGCGTCGTTATGTCGTCTCCGTTGACGGGCGAAACACGACCTACAATACCCACATGACTATCAGCACCGGCGTAGGCTACGGGCCAATTGAAATATCAACCATGTCCCGATAGGAAGGTGTCAGATGAAAAAATCAATCGTTGCGTTTATTGTCCTTATAAGCTTATGGTCAGGGGCTACGGCGTTCGCGACGCAGCCGACTTCCGGCGAAGAAGCTCTCTTCACAAATACCACGTCCCCCGATGCGCTCATTGTTCTTGACCTGTCAGGCAGCATGGACTGGAACCCCGCAGGCGGAAGCCGCACGTATGGCGCAAGCTCCTGCGCTGCAGATACAACAAATTGCACCGGTTCCGGTTGCAGCGGTGGATTCTGTGATTCTTCGAAGACCAACTGCAGCACGAACTGCAGCCGTCTGGCCATTTCCAAGCGGTCCATCTTCAATGTTCTCGATGATAATGGCGACAGCACGATCAACAGCTCAGACGAAGGCAGCCTCGGCGTTCGCATGGGATACATGCGGTATTACGACTGCTCCAACGATGACACAAGCGATGACTATACGAGCGGATGCATTCAAATTCCGGGATCCGGTACGAGCAGAAGGTACATCGGTTCCAAATACAGTCAGATTTACTGCAATGACAACACAAGCTGCACTGTCGGCAGCACCGGTTCATATTCCGTCGGCGGCGCCAGCGCCACCGGAGGCACGCCCCTGGCATCCGCCCTTCGCAAGGCCAAGATCTATCTCGATGCTCACAAGGCGGACGACACGGCAAAAAATTGCCGGAAAAAATTTGTCATCCTGATAACCGATGGCTCCGACACCTTTGCCTGCAGCGGTGACGGATCGGAATGCGACGGCGGACGTTACAAAAACAGGCGGGAATCGGTCGCTAGAGCCAAGGCCCTGGCCGACGCGGGCTATAAGGTCTTCGTCGTCGGCTTCGGGGCAAGCATGCCCGATTACCTGGAAAACACCCTGAACTGGATGGCGTATTACGGCGGAACGGATAACCCCAATCAGGCCAATTCAGGCAGCACCTCAGGCTATACGCCGGGAACACCCGGGGCCTGCACGGCAGCAAGCGACGCGGCGACAGACACCTGTTATGATTCCACTGGCTCTCACTCCATATCAAACTTCAAAGCCAGCTCGAACGACCCCGGTTATGCCAGCTTGTCCGGCTATGCTTTTCTGGCTGCCGACGCCGACCAGCTAGGCACCGCCCTCACGTCCGCCATCAATATCATCCGACAGGCCAATTACTCTTTCTCACAGTCTTCCGTTCAATCGGCCCGCACAACCGATGAAAATTATCTCTATGAAGGGTCTTTCGAACCCATTGATGGCGACCCCTTCTGGAAAGGCCACCTCAAAAAATATCAGATTAACACAGACGGGACCGTAGGCTCCATGTTGCTGGATGCAGGCACGGTTCTGCAAACGACAACGGCATCTTCACGAAATATCATCACCTATAAAGGCGGTACGATGGTACAATTTTCAACGCCGACCTTTTCAACACCCACGATTACAAACGCAAGGACAGCAACGCCCAGCACTAGCGATACGGCGACGTATGTTACGGCAACCGATTTAGGAGTAACAACAACAGCGGAACGTGATGCCGTTGTGGGTTATATCAGGGGAGAAAGCACTAAAAATCTTGAAGACTGGAAACTTGGTGATGTCTTTCGCTCAACTCCCATCACTGTGGGGACACCATCCGCCTTTTTTGACGATATCCGTGACAGCAATAATCGGTTCGCAGCGCACAGATCTGCACACGTACGGGCATCATCCCCAACCGGAACACAGCAACAGCGTCTCATTATTGCTGGCGCGAACGACGGACAGTTCCATGCCTTCAAAACAGGGGACATGACCGAGGCATGGAGCTTTGTTCCTCCCAACCTGATGACAAAACTTAAGAACATGACTCACGCGACCCATAATGCAACACCGCCGCAATCCTCCCTGTCGCATCAATATTTCGTTGACGGTGCAGTCACCGTGGCCGACGTATGGCTGGGATCCGGCGACGGGACCGCCAAGTCAGCAGACTGGACAACTCTTTTGGTCTTCGGCCTTGGCAGGGGCGCCGTCAATTACTCTTGGAGTTCATCTATAAACTGTGATTCGGGCATCAGCAGCACCTATTCCACAACCTATAAATATTATTGCGGTTATCATGCATTCAATTTGAATAATACTTGTTTTTCCGACTCCACTCATTATCCTGATTACAAATGGCACCTCAATTTTACCGATGCAACGGCCCAGGCAGCCCAGGCGCCCTATCTTGGCGATCCCTGGAACAAAATGATGGTAGGACGGGTCCGAATCAAGGATGGCACCGATATAAAGGAAAAATGGGTCGGGTTTATCGGCGCCGGATATAATGCCGGCGACTGCTCGGGCGGTGGTTCCTGCGATACAAGGGGCAAAGGCTTCTTCGTCATAGACCTTGCCAATGGTAACATCCTGTGGAGCTATACCCATGCGGATAACGCCAGCATGGACTACAGCATACCGGGACAAGCAGCCATTGTGGATACGGACAACGACGGATTCATTGATACGGCTTATATCGGCGATATAGGCGGCAACATGTGGCGATTCAAGTTCTGCCGGGATATGGATATGCCCAATTGCGGGATATCCGGATCCGGACTGACCACTACATGGAGCGGTGGTGCCTTCTATGCCTCTTCCTCCGGCAATATCCGGCCAGTCTACACCAGTCCCGCCGTGGCCAAAGACGGAAGCGGCAACTTCTGGGTTTATTGGGGGACAGGAGATAAAACCGATCCCACAGCATCTAATGCTCAGGAAAGGTTCTATGGCGTTAAAGACAATTTAACCTCCGCCTATGGATTTAACAACTTAGACAACATTACCTCCGCTTCCCAGGTCTATGACCCAACGGCAGGCAAAGTAGGATATGCCATCAATCTCGCCGGCGGCGGCGAGAAAATGCTGGCCGATCCGACAGTTTTCGGCGGGGTTGTCTATTTTACAACCTATACGCCGGCAAGCGGGAATGATCCCTGCGAGCAGGGCGGAGCGGCAAACCTTTATGCTATCAACTATACAACGGGCGGAGGTGCGCTATCATCAGGCGCCCGAACAATGAGCATCGGCAGTGGCATTCCTTCCGCTCCAGTTCTCTCCATGAAACCGGGAACCAGCTCGACGCCTGATCTGTATGTCACGACGAGCGGCGGAGGCGGATCTTCGGCAAGTACCCAAAGAGTCAACATCAATCCCGCGGGAGCTGTAAATAGGACCAATATGCTATATTGGAAGGACATGCGAATCCAGTAATGAGAAATAAGAAAAACCCTCAGGAATCGGACGCAGAGCTAACGCAAGAATCGAAACACCCCCCAAAACATGGGAGGACGAAACCCTTCATTCTCGGAAGTGTGGCAATATCTCCTAAACAGGCATTGGT
>CAZBME010000004.1:96846-127437 GCA_964492965.1 uncultured Syntrophaceae bacterium
CCACCGCAACCGACCAAACTTGATACATTGAAGGCAGAGATAATCCCCGGCTCAACCATACCTGCGGAGCAAATGGAGTTTACCTATAAATGGAAGCTCAACGACCGCATCATCGAAGATGCCACGGGAGACTCGCTCAATCTTTCAAAACTCAAAAAACGGGATCTCATTACCGTCACGGCAACGCCCTATGTCGGCGGGAAGGCCGGCTTCCCCTTTGAAAGCCCGGTGATCGCAGTCCACAGCGCACCACCTTCCCTTGACCTCAAAGCACTGCCACGGCAGCAACGAAAAATTAGCGACCCACTGGAATTGCAGTTGACAAGCGTCGATCCCGATGGCGATGAGGTCACCTTCTACTTGGAAGTCCCTCTTGTTGAAGGAATGACGATCGACGGTCGGACGGGCAAGATCACCTGGATCATCCAGCCTAACCAGAAGGGAGCGATCCGTTTCGGGGCCGCCGCCGAAGATACGGACAAGACGAAGGTTACAAAAATATTTGAAATAACCGTCGAATAATCAAACATCCCCACAAAGAACGACCTCTTTGCCATACCCCTCACAGTCATATTCAAACGTGCATTGATTGCGGTCATCCGCTTACTCAGGCAAGTGGTTGCTGATAGCGATTTACAACAATCATAGACACCTCAATCCAATATCATTGACTTAAGCGCGACAGCTCCCCTCTTTTCAAAAGAGGGGGCGGGGAAGATTTTAATGGATACGCCCTCCTGTATCCCCCTTTATAAAGGGGGGCTTAAACGGTAATCCATCAGGCCATGCCGTATAAAACCAGGAATTACATTTCGTGATCATACGCAATCAATAAATAGCTAAAAATGATACATTATAATTACAAATAGACATTATATTTCTTTTTTAATAATACCATAAATAATATTGCTTGATTTATCGTTTATTATTTCATATAACTACAATAAATAAGCACATTAAAATTGTAATTATTAAATTTATAATAAAATATATTATCTACATGTAATACTTTTATGAAAATATAAATCATATATAAAGAAATATATTGCATATGAAAAGACACTGCATTGATTACAGCAATTAAAATGTTTTTTTTGAGGTATCAGGCCATGAGTCCACAAAAAGGTTTTTCCCTCATTGAATTGACGATCGTCATTGCCCTCATCGGCATCCTGGGCGCTGTAAGCGCTTATTCCTGGCAGCAATACACGGATAACATCAATCTCCGGACAGCGGCCGCCACCTTGATGGCCGATATTGCGGACTCCAAGCAGAACGCTGTTGCCGAAGGCGTTAATTACCGTATTGATTTTGATCCCGATAATAGCGGCAGCTATGCCAACTATACCATTGAACGGGGCAATGCGGATGGAACCACTTATACAGCCATACAGACAAAATGTGTATCTCCCCCGGGATCAGGCTCCGGCATTTGCCCCGTGAATCCTCCTAGCTTTGGAGGCCAAAGGGCAACCTTTCTCCCGCGAGGCACCGTGTCACAACCCGGCTCACTGACGATATCAAACAGCAGGAATTCAACGGCCAAAATTACAGTCAATATCACAGGCAAAGCCCGTGTCGAATACACTATGCGATAATAAGGGATTCAGCCTCCTGGAAGCGGTCATCGCCATGTTTCTGACCGCCGTGGCCATCATGGCCGTCATGACCCTTCAACCTGCGGCCTGGAGTGCAGCGGGGAAGTCAGACTATATGGGCCGGGCAGCCGGTATTTTGTATGAAGAATTGCAGCGTCGGCAAGCGATGATTATGAACCCCTGTTACGATATTCCCGCAAACATTCCCCAATCGACTGTTTTTGCCAGTGGTGCGGATCAGGCGCAGGCCTCCGGTGATGCTCTTTTTACCGTCGATACAACCATCACAGCGGTCAGCAATCCATCAGGGTGGCGCGTTACCACAACCGTGACCTGGACCGGACATGCCACGGGGATCAAAGATAGTATCTTTGTCATCAGACATGAATCCTTCAGGACAGGATGCTGACATAAAGATGAATAGCTCAAAAGGCTACACGTTGGTTGAAGTAACGGTCGCCACAGGTGTCTCAATGATACTCCTTCTTGCCGTCTATGGGGTTGTTAATTTTGCACAACGAAGCACTTCGGGCATTGAACGGAAGGTCGCGGCCCAACAGGACGTAAAGCCGGCCCTCGACCTCATGACCACGGAGATCGGCATGGCCTCCTACAACCCCCATTATAACGCAAATATTTGGCGAGCCGCCGGAGACTGTTCCGGCAACGGCATTTTGGCCTATCGCGGGATACAGGAAGCCACCGCTCATTCGATTACCGTACAAATGGACATCAACGGCAACAATAGCGTTGCCGACGATAATGAAATAATTAGATACAATTATGATCATGACGGTCAAGATCGATATATGACGCGCAGCACCAGTTGCGGCAATGGACAACCCTTCCTGGGAGAGAGTTCCGCGAACAAGGTGCCAAGATCAGTCCGGGTGATCAACGAGGAGATGGGCCTCCCGGTGTTCCGATATTATAATGGTTCAGATGGCAGGATTGACCCCGAAGCCAATCCGAGCGTCATCACCGATATTCGGCGGATACAGATCACCCTGGCCGTGGAAACAGATCAGATCGACCCCAACACAGGACAAAGGAGACGGCTTATCTATACCACCAGCGTTATCCCGAGGAATCATGCCAACATTCGATAGCCCTATCAAAACTTCAACCGAAAGGGGCTTTGCCCTTATCTCGGCCATCATTGCCTGCACAATCCTCTTTGCCCTTGCTACTCTTATCATTCTTATCTCGACGCGCGACCTGCGCGTCAGCGCCCGGAGTGTAGGCAACAAAAAAGCTTTGATCGCCGCAGAAGCAGGGATTAACCAGATGCTCCAGAATTTTGACCGAGACAATTGGATCGCCAACCAGCGAAATCGAATGGCGGTTGAAGGTGGAGGTGACCCGGGTTCCGTTTACAGCGTCGCTACCCCTACCTTGCCGGCCCAGGGACCGGCATTTTTACCAATACCAGGGCAAGACATGAGTATGCAGATGAAAATTGTAGATGTCACGATTGCGGGAGAAAATCAACGGTATGGCACCCGGTCGGAGGTTGTCGCCGGCGTGGGCTATGGCCCTGTCCCGGTATCTACCATGCCGTAGCATCAAGGAGTGTCCTTTGAAGACAGTAATGCGCCGCCTGCCAAAAACTATCTTAATAATCCTTGCCCTTTGCCCGGCCTTCTTACCGGCAATTGCCGAATCAGCAGGTGAAGAAGCAGCCATACAGGTTGCGATCGCTCCGGATGCGTTGTTCCTGATCGACCTTTCGGGCAGCATGGCCTGGAACCCTGCCGGAGGCAACGACAAATGGGGCGACGCTTCCTGCGCAGGCCCCTTCAACAGTGACCAGGGCGGTATCTATACAACCGATTGCAGCAAGCTGGCCATTGCGAAACGGGCCATTTTTAACATTCTCAACGATAAAAACAGCGGCACGAGTCTCAATGTCATAAATAGCGAAGATGACAGCAGCCTCAATGTCCGAATGGGCTACATGAGGTTTTATGGCTGTGGCGGCGGCAATGAAGAAACGGAAATAGAATGGGTGTGCCGTCATCATAATTGTAACTGGCAAAACAAAGATCCGCTTATAAAACACGATTCAGGATGCAACCAACTTATCAATCAAATCTCCACCAATGGAACCGCAACGCCCTACAGCACTATTTACTGCGGCTCGGCAAGTTGTACGAGTGACGCAGCTTGCGGCAGTGACAATACGAGCTGCGTCAGCGGTGCTACAGCCGGCGGAGGCACACCACTGGCCATAGCCATGAATGAACTGAAGTCCTATTACGACTCAAGAAAGAATGCAACGGTGGATACTGACTACTTATGCCGGAAAAGGTACGCGATCATCATCACAGATGGAGCAGATACCTATCGATGCAATGGCGATGGCGGTAATGACACCTACAAGGGAAGACGGGCCGTCGTCGCGGCGGCCAAGGCATTGAAAGACTCAGGAGTCAATGTCTTCGTCATCGGCATGGGAAGTGCCATGACGGAATATCTGAAAAATACATTAAACTGGATGGCCTATTATGGCGGTACGGATAACAGCAAGGAAGATAACGCGGGCTTGACGACCGGTTACAGTTCCGTCGCCGAAAACGATGTCTGCACTGATTCAGCAACATACGCATCAACAGCCGATTGTAAGGATAATCGGTCCATCCCAGCCCTCACAGGGTTGAGCAGTTGTGCCCAGGCAAACGATCCCGGCAGGGCCTACCTCAGGGGCTACGCTTTTATTTCCGCAAACGCCACCGAAATGAACTCAGCCTTAAAGTCGGCCATAGACTACATCCGCAGTGCCAATAATACCTTTACCGTATCAACAGTCCAAGCGGCCCAAACACCTGACGAACGTTTTATCTATCAGGCATCATTCGAGGCATTCAATCAGGAGCCTTTCTGGCGGGGGCACCTGTACAAGTATCAAATCAAGAATGACGATGATCGAACGGTTGGCACCTTGATATGGGATGCAGGCGAGAAACTTCGAGACAGAACAGTGGCAAGAAATATCAAAACCTATTTAGACGGCGGTTTATGGAAGGATTTTAATACAACTAACATCACCCCGGGAATACTGAATATATCAGGAACAAGCGATATTGAAAAAAATCTCAAGCGCGATAAAACAGTAGGGTATGTGCGGGGGGAAATGATTGGCACCGCAACATATAACCCTGAACTAAACGATGGAAAGATATGGAAGCTCGGGGATGTTTTCAGGTCTGCACCTGTCAGTATAGCATCGCCAAACGCCTACTTCGACGACCTGCGAGACAAGAATAATGCCTTTAAATCTCACAGAAATGATCATGAACGCTCCACGGCAAACGGGAAGCGCCTGATTGTAGCCGGAACCAACAACGGCCAACTGCAGGCCTTCATATCCCACGGCGCCTTCTCAAGCGACGGTGCCACTTATATACCCGCCTCGGATGACGGACAGGAAGCCTGGAGCTTCATCCCCCCAAATCTGCTGGCAAAATTACAGAAAGTCACACACGATGCCCATCCGGCACCGTCATCGCAAACGCATGAATATTTCGTGGATGGTCCGATCACTGTAGCCGACGCCTGGTGGAGTAATTCAGGGGATGGGACGGAAAAAGTATCTTCCGATTGGAAAACCCTTTTGGTCTTTGGCGAAGGTCGAGGGGCAATCGATTATTTATGGAGCAGTAATGCCTACTGCGCATCGGGAAACGATTCCGGATCAATGGTCTCCGGCTTGTATTCCAGCAGCACATATAAACATTACTGTGGATATCATGCCTTGAACGTCACGGATTCTCTCTCACCTTCCTATTTATGGCATCTTAACTTCACGGATACGGACCGCCCCAACCAGGCCCCCTATCTGGGGGAGCCATGGAGTCAGATGATGATTGGACGGGTTATCGTAAATGTCGCTGGTGACAAACAGGAAAAATGGGTCGGTTTTATCGGCGGCGGTTTTTGCACCTCTAACTGCAACACCCAGGGCAAAGGGTTCTTCGTTGTAGATTTAAGTAACGGGAAAATTATCTGGAGCTACACAAAAGGCGACACCGACACCAAGACCACCAGCACAAAAATGGATTACACCCTGCCGGCCACGCCGCTTCTTGTTGATACGGACTTTGACGGCTTTGTGGACAGGGTCTATATCGGCGACACAGGCGGTAACATGTGGCGATTCAACTTCTGCCGATCATCGGATATGCCGAACTGCGGCATATCCCTATCCGCAACGGGAACAACCTCCTGGACCGGAGGCAAGTTTTTTGATGCAACCTACGGCACGGGCAATAATCGCCCTGTTTATACCAAGCCCGTTGCCACCGTGGACCCTGGTTACCAATATATTTGGGTGTATTGGGGAACTGGGGATAAAACAAACGTCACGTCGAAGGAGGGGACGGAGTTCTTCTACGGTGCCAGAGATAATATCTCTTCAACGGACATGGAGATCGATGCATCAAAGATAACCAACATTAACGGCGTGACACCCTACGACGATAAAAAATTCGGATGGCGCCTTCCCCTTCCCCTCGATTCAGGGGATCCGGGCGAAAAAGTTCTTTTTTCTCCGGTGCTTTCCACAGGGATGGTCAAATTTGTTACCTATATCCCGGACAAGCTAGACGCGCCTTGCAGTAAGCCAGGAACCTCTAAATTATACGGTGTCAGTTATTTAACAGGCGTAGGCAAGCTAACCGCAGCCAATACATCCACAGCAGTTCTTCATATTGATTTAGGAACCGGCATGGCCCCCGGTGTTACTGATACGGTATCCAAGGACGGCAGAACGGTTTCCTACCTTCCGAAAGTTCCGCCGGAAACCCCTATAGACCCGACAATGATGGCGAGTCCTACGAAATTGATGCGCTGGCGGGATCGGCGCATCCAGTGAAGGTTGGGGGGGTATGCTTAAGCTAGAATAAATACTTTCGTGGTTCATCTATCGGTCGTGCAGGCATAGCTTGCCTTCTCATCATCAAGCTCAGCCTTCACGTTTGGGAAACCCTATATTTTTTAACTTTATTTCTTGGCCGTCTCTTGCGTTTCAGTTTTTCTGATGATCCTCGGCGTCACAAAGATGAGCAGTTCCCTGGATGTTTGAGCAATATCCTCCGTCTTGAACAACCATCCGAGAAGGGGAATCCTGGCCAGCCAGGGCACACCGCTTACAGCTTTGTTATCCTCCGTCCTTTTGACGCCACCGATTACAATGGTGTCCCCGTCCTTTACAGCCACTTTGGAATCAACTTTACTGGTAAAAATGGGCATATTGCCTGTGGTGGGGTCCTTTTCTGCCCTGTTGGCGCGATCGTTTTTGGCCTGCACGGTGAGCAGGACATAATCGTCGGAAATAATCAATGGCGTTACTTCAAGACGTAAAACGGCATCCTTGTAAGTCGTCGATGCCGGCGTATTAGCCGTTGCAGGCGTGATGACGGGGATTTGCTCACCCTGCTCGATAATGGCTTTTTCGTCATCCGAAATCAGGACTCGGGGAGTAGAGATAACCTTCCCCTGGGCTGTCGTCTCCAAAGCGCTGATCCTGGCATTCAGGACGGCATTGGCGCCCCCCATAATAATGCCGATAGACGGCGAGAGGGCCGATGAAGGGAAGTTCAGGGCGAGGGCATCCGGGGTCAGCGAAACACCTGTCGTCAGCTTCGTTAAAGAAGACGTAAGCGGCGTGGTTCCGCCAACTGCGCCGTAACTGTATCCGCTGTTGCCGAAAGTCCCTTGATAAGAACCGCCCCATTGTACACCGAGGCCACGGGTAAAGGTATCGCTGACCTCGACTATTTTGGCCTCAATCATCAACTGCTTGGCTTTTCCTCTTTCGGCCATGGTCTTCTTCTTCGTCACCCTCATGACCTCTTCCGTCTTAACGCGATTTTCCTCGGCAGTTCGGCGCTCGAGTTCATCCTTCTTCACCTTATCAATAGTCATGACGGTGATCACATTGGCCTCTTCGGCTTTCAGGAGGCCGCTGATATTGAGTATTGTATCAAGAACCTGATCCCATGGGACATTTTTCATATTGATCGTCAGCGTGCCTTTCACTTCCGGGCTCGCAACGATGTTTTTTCCGCTCTGTTCCGACAGCAGTCTCAAAACCGCCCGAATATCCGCATCCTGGAAATCAACACTGATTCGCTGGCTGCCTGCGGCCTGCCCGCCCATTGGGCCTGCATCTTTGTCTGCCCGGGCTGAAGACAGCGGCTCCTTTCGCTCTGCCCTGTCTTTTGGAACAGCAAGGATCCTTTGATCTCCCGATACCGTCCCTGTCGGCGCCGGCCCTGTAAAAGCGGCAGAATCCTTGTACACCAGCGCACTGACATTAAAATCTATTATGATATTATTGCCTTCCTGCTTAACGCTATAAGGAACCCGGGCCTTTAGTTCAATGGTCAAGGCGGCCCATGTTTTTCCCCCGCTGCTTTTTTGCACCGGAAGCACGCGAACAATATTGTTCAGTTGGCCTTCCCCGATAGGTTTTTTAAACTCATCGGGAACCAGGATGTTATCCAGCTTGACGATCACAGAATTGGCGGCGGCCGCCTCGACATTGACGCCGGACTGCCTGGAAACCTGAATGGTCATTCTTTCTTTTGCCGCAACTTTAGAAAAGGTGACATTTTCGAGATAACCCACATTGATATCCGGTGGATTGCCGCTTCCGCCCTGGGGCTGACCCCCGGGTATCGCTTGCGCCCACGCGGTAGCAGCACAGGCGAGAAACAAAAGATATATCAAAAGAGCCACTTTCTTCCATGATGCTTTACTTTTCATGGTTTTCCCTCATCTCCTTCTCTGCGAAGCTTCATCTCAATATGCTTTTTCTTTTCCTTGCCCGATCCGCCTGTCAACGGTTCTTCCAAAAGAACGCTGCTTTCCCTTATTTGCACCACTTTGGCGCTATTGAGGCCGATCAGGGTTCCGATCAAAAGCGGATAGAATTTACCGCTCACATCCTGCACGATAGCCTTTCGGTTACGATCATTGCCGGCAATACCGACCAGTTTGAATTGCTCTATGCCAAGTCGCTGCAGAGGGGACAAGGGCAAGGCCTTCGCTTTCTTTTTGGCCTCCAGCTCCTTTTGCGCCATCTGTTGTTTCCGCAAGGCAATTTCAGCGTCAACAAACGGCCTGAACGGATCGGGCTTGCCCGACGGATCAAATTTAAAGATCAGAGGCGAATCAACAGGTGATTGTGAAGGCGTCTGCGGAGCGGTTGTTGGAACAGCCTGCTTAGCGACAGACGGAGCAACAGGTTGCTTCACGGCTTGCGCGGCCGGCGCAGCAGGTCCCATTGCCGGGATAAACATGCCCGTCAGGAACAACAGCAGAGTGAACCATATTCCCTTACTTTGTCTTTTCATCTGGCTTTCGCGTCACATCCGTTTTCTTTTCCAGAAACATATAGGTTTTAACAATGCATGAGGTGTTAATAACACGGACCTTGGCCGACGTATCTTTCCCCTCACCCATGCTAATTTCCTCAATGTTCACGATTCTGGGAAGCTTGGCTACCTTGTCAAAGAAAAAAACCGTATTATTAAATCCACCGTTAATGGTCACTTTAACAGGGATCTCTTCATAGAATTTATCCGATTCAGGCGATGGGGATCCCGGTTTGCTGCCATCAGACGGCTTCTGATCCGCCCGCTGATCGGATGGTTTGAGGTTTGCCTTGACATCGGGTTTCTTCTCCTCAGGCTTCGGCTTTTCCGGAGGTTTAGGTTCAAAAAGAAGGAAATCCATCCCTGCATCCTTGCCGGCGATGGAAACGGCCTGAAAGAGCCCCGGGATTTCTCGCTGGTCCGGCAGTTTGGTCAATGCCAACTGGAATGCCTCTTTCAATACTTTGATCTCTCTGACAAAACGGTCCTTTTGGGCGGCAATGCGTTCTTTTTCTGCAACGACCCTTTCAATATCCGCCAGTTTTGTTTTCAGGGTCCCCCGTTTCTCCAAACTGGGCGACAACAAATATAACCAGAACGCAACACCGACCAATAGAAATCCCGCTACAATGATCAGGATCTTCATCTTGGGCGGCAGTTTTTTTATATCATCAGCCAGCGCCATGGGTTATATACCCTTTCTCAGGACACAGGATAAACTGAACTGTTGCAGCTTAACACCGGATACCTCGCTCTGTTTCGATGAAACCAGCTCGACGGTCTGAACATACATGGAACCTTCGAGGTTTTTCATAAAGCGGACAACGGCAAAATTATCCCGCCCCTTTCCTTCAATGACCAAAGATGATCCGCCGCTCTGGGAAAGCTTGTCCAGCCAGACATCCTTTATGGGAACTTGGGAGGCTATATCTGCAAGCATTCTAACCGGATAAGACCTGTTTTTCTCAAGATCATTAATGATACCCAGCTTCTTCTCGAGGATCATCTTCTCTCTCTTGTATTGGTCAACCTCGCCGATGGTTTTATTCAGGACAACCAGCCTTTCCTCTTTGGCTTTCAGCCCCTGTTCTAGGGTACCGATGTCACTCCAGAAATAAAGCTGAACAGAGGCAAGAACCAAGAGGAAAAGAAGAAAGGATCCGGCCAGGATAAAGATCTGCCTGGACTGCGTCTCCTTTTTTTCAATCTCATGATAGGGTAAGAGATTAATCCTGATCATTTATCTCCGCTCCTCCTCAGGGCAAGACCGACGGCAACTGCGGCAACAGGACCGATACGTTCAATGGCTTCGGGAGACATGGCTTTCGTATTATAGCCGATCTTTCGGAAAGGATTGACAATTTCTGCAGGGACATTGAGCCGCTGGCTCATATCGGCAACAATGCCGGGGATAAAGGCGCCGCCACCGGCAATAAGCACCTGCTTGATATCCTCATCGCCATAGGTGGAGCGGAAATAATCAACTGACCGCTCGATTTCCGACAAAATGGGGTCGGAAAATGAAAGGAGTTGGTTTTGGAAATCTCCAAATGCTTCGTTATCTCCCCTCGGCCCATCGATTTTCATGCGCTCCGCCTCGCCAAAAGAAACGCCATACTGGGATTGAATCGCTTCCGTTATGGAATTGCACCCGACGGTAAAATCCCGGGTGAATATGGAAGTGGCATTTTTTACGACATTGATGTTGGTGATGCTGGCCCCGATATTGACAATGACGGCTATGTCTTTTTCATCGTAATCATAATTCTTCTCATACATGGTCTCAAGGGCAAAGGAATCGACATCTAAAATGACCGCCGACAGCCCGGCCAGTTGAATCGCTTCAACATACGTCTCGATAATATCCTTTTTTGCCGCAACGATAATGACATCAAGCTGATTGGCGTTATACTCGTTCTGGCCAAGCACTTGAAAATCAAAGCTCACATCATCCATGCTGTCAAAAGGCAGATATTTCCCCGCTTCATCATGGATCATTTCACGCAATTCCTGATCTTCCATAAAGGGAAATGTTGCTTTCTTTACAATCACCGAATGTCCCGACAGGGAAGTGACAATACCCTTGCGCTGACAGCTGGAATTTTTAAACAGGTCTTTGATCGCCTCGACAAGCTTGCCCAGATCGGCGATGGAGCCGTCCACAATAACACCCTTTTCCAAGGGCTTTTGGATAAACCGGTTCATGACAGAACCACTTCCCGAATCAATGATTTCCATCAATTTCAGGGAATTGGAGCCGATATCCAGGCCAACGACTTGTTTCTTACCGGAGATCAAGTCCTTCAGGTCCAGATTGGAAAGAAAACTGAAATCGAACTTTTTAAATACCTTGCTGATAGGAGACGGTGATGCGGCTTTAGAGGACGGAGGGGGGGAAGGAACATTTCCCGCTTGTTTTGTCTTTTTTGAAAATAAATCTTTAAAATTCACGATGGCCATCCTGAGGCATGCTATTTGGCAATCCGGTAAACAAGATCCCCTTTTCTGACCATTCCAAGCTCATTTCGAGCCACTTGCTCGACATAGGACATATTGTCTCTGAGGAGCTGGGTCGTCTTGAATAAATCCTTGTTTTCACGAAGGAGGTCCTGATTTGACTTTTTCAGGGCTATCAGTCTTTCCCTCATGGTGTAGTTATCACGCAACCCTCTGTTCCCGAAAACGATAACCATGCCCATGACGATAATCAATATGAGGAGAAACCTGCCAATTTTCATCCCAAATGCACCACTCAGGTCAAGCGACTGATCATAGGCTCAAACAACCTCTTTAAGTGACCGTATTTATTGAGATAACTCATAAATACGCGTAATTAATACCACATATCCTCTTCTAATGCAACAATAAAATGGCATAATATATCAATATAATATTCTTTTTAACTATTCGTGCCGGGCAAAAGCATCTGTGGTTCGCCAATCAGGAAGTCGCCCTGCTCAATCCACTCCTTGAGAATATTCGCTATTTCCCTGGCCTTGTAGTAACTGGACAGAGGTGCTGTTGTTATTTTCTTGCCGTTAAGAACAATTTCCCCGCTCCGCAATTGTTTATAGCTGACCTCTCCCAGGCTTTTGCTGATTCCCTTGGGGTAGTCCATGCTGTAATCATATATCTGGGTATAGATATCCTGATCCTTCACCCCTGTATAGCGGGCCATTTCCTCGTTCAGAATAGGAATGGGAATACCAATCCCCACATACAGAGAAGCCCCGTATCCGAGCATACTGGCTCCAACCAGCCATTGGGGGGACATTTGCTTCAGGTTCCCGATGACGGCAACCGTTCCCGATCCCGACTTGGGAACGCCGTTTTTGCCCCTTTCGACATCGGGATTATGCTGGGTCCCCGGCCAAGCCACAAATCCCTGGGCGCCACCCAGGAAGATTCTGGTCCCAACGCCGATCGTCTTGTAGTAAGGGTCATTGAACAGGGGACTCAGCTGACCGGAGGTTGCATAATTGGCGTTGGCCATGCGGGGTCTCAGCATGCCCATATAGGTATAAATCGTCTTGTCGGACATGTTCACGGCACAACTGTAGTTCTGGTATGCGTTTCTTGGATTGAAAAGAATCGTATCCCGAAGGTCCTGAAGGGTAATATTCTTTTCATGCTTCCGGGCCGGATAGCAATCGGTGCCGTAACCCTCTGCACGCAGCCGGATGACGTTGCCCGCCACGAGATCTTCAAGCACGTGGCCACCACCATAGTTGAATTCACCGGGATAGACGCTGTTGAGAGGATCTCCGTCAACGACTTCCGTCGCACCGATATAGCAATCAACCGCCGCCAATCCGCCATAGGCCGGAACATCGTTAAGCCACACCTTGGAAGCCTTGATCTTGGGTGATGTATGTCCGAAGTTCAGAAAGGCGCCGGAAGAACACATGGGGCTGAATGTTCCCGTCGTCACGACATCAATGCGCCGCGCCGCCTCCACATCCCCGTGGCGTTCGACGATATCGATCATTTCTTCAGCCGTAACGACGACAGCCTTCCCCTGACGGATTTTCTCATTGATTTGCTGATATGTCTTGATCACTTTAAGTTTTTTCATAAAACGAGACCTCTATATACTGGTATGGCCGAATCCGCCCTCACCCCTGACGGTATGTTCCAAAAGCACGCGAACGTCCCAGGTGACTCTTGAGACGGAATGAATAATCATCTGGGCGATACGGTCACCCCGCTTGATCGTAAAAGACTCCCGGCCCAGATTAATCAGGATAACTTTGACTTCCCCTCGATAATCGGCATCAATCGTCCCTGGCGAGTTGAGAACTGTCACCCCGTGTTTGACGGCAAGACCGCTCCGCGGCCTGATCTGCGCTTCGAAACCCTCGGGCAGGGCGATCGCAATCCCGGTTGGGATGAGTGCCCGATCTCCCGGGAGGATCGCCACATCCCGCTCTACAGCCGCAAAAACATCCATGCCTGCTGCCTGAGATGTCATATAACAGGGCAACGGAATATCTTCCTGCCCTGACTGCCTTTGGATGGACACTTGAATGTTTTCCGACGCGGAAATTGGTGGGATTTCTTTCATCATCGCAGCATCAACCGAGGCATGGTGCATCCCTTCCATCTCATCGGAAACAACGGATCCTCCTGCGATGAAACTGCCACCGAACAGGTCGCCACCGTTCACCCCCGAAGAATATTCAGGGTGAGCTCCCTCTCGGAGAGAGGACCGATGGCGGCAACCGTCATCATGGCCGGGTTAAAGCTTTCCATCGCCAGGGTTCGAACCTCCTCGCTGGTCACGGCGTCAATACCGGCAACCACATCTTCTGATTTAACATGCCGGCCAAAACATATTTCATTCTTTGCCAGACGGGTCATCCGGGTATCCGTACTTTCCATGCTCAAGAGGAAATTCCCCTTAATCAGTTCCTTGGCTCCCTGAAGTTCGTCCGCCGTCAACATTTCATTGCTCATGCGGATCAAGTCATCCAGGATCAGACCAATCACCTCCCTGATTTCCCGGGGGCCTGTTCCCGCATAAATGTTCAGCATTCCCGCATCCATGTAAGGTGTGAGATAAGAATGTATGGCGTAAGCCAGCCCTCTTTTCTCGCGAATTTCCTGAAAAAGGCGAGAACTCATGCTGCCGCCCAGGATGGCGTTCATGATAAAGCTTGCATACCGGTTTTCACTGACGGCCGATGGCGCCGGCGTGCCTATCATCATATGGATCTGCTCCAGATCCTTTTCGATAACGGCCACTTTCGCGGCAATATCAGGGATTGTCCGGCTGTCTTGTATGGCATTGCCTTCCATGGAACCAAATGCCTTACCGACCAGATCAATAAAGTTCCCGTGCTTTAAATGGCCTGCGGCTGTCACGACAAGATTCTGACCCCGGTAGCGGTGGTTAAAAAACTGCATCAACCCTTCCCGGGAAAAATCCTTCACGCCCTCTTTTGTTCCCAAGATGGGCAACCCGAGGCAATGGCCGTTCCAGAACTGGGCTTCAAAGAAATCATGGATATAGTCGTCCGGCGAATCTTCAAGCATATGTATCTCCTGAAGAACAACGGATTTTTCCTTTTCGATCTCCTCTTCGGCAAATAGGGAATTCTTGAAGATATCGGCCAGCAGATCAATGGCCATTGGCAGATGATAATCGGGAATCTTGATGTAGAAAGAGGTTAGCTCCTTGCTGGTAAAGGCGTTCATCACACCGCCGACGGAATCGATCGCGGCGGCGATGTCGAAAGCTGAACGCCTTGCCGTGCCCTTAAAGAGCATGTGTTCAATGAAATGGGCCGTGCCGTTGGTCGACTGATTTTCATGACGCGATCCGCACGCCACCCAGACACCGATGGATACGGAACGCACATGATCGATTTCTTCGGATATGACTCGGATTCCGTTGTCCAGAATCGTCTTGTTATACATTATCGTCCATTGCTTCTTTACGACTCAGGCGGATCTTGCCCTGCTTGTCGATTTCCAGAACCTTGACCAGGATTTCATCTCCTTCTTTGACGATATCCGTAACCTTCTGAACCCTTTCCTTGGCCAGGTGAGAAATATGCACCAGCCCCTCCGTTCCGGGGAGTATCTCGACAAACGCGCCGAAGTCGACAACCTTCTTCACTGTACCCCGGTAGATTTTACCGATCTCTGCATCCTCCGTGAGCCACTTAACCATGGCCACGGCCCTTGCTGCGGCGCCGGCATCGCTGGAGGCAATGGTGACCGTCCCGTCATCTTCCACATCAATGGTCACGCCCGTCTCACTCACTATCTGCCGGATGTTCTTTCCACCGGAACCAATAACATCGCGCACTTTTTCCGGCCTGACCTTGACTGTCGTGATTCTGGGCGCATAGATGGAGATATCCCCTCTGGGCTCCGTCATGGTCTCCCGCAGTTTGTCGATAATGTGGACTCGTCCGTCCCGTGCCTGCTCCAAGGCCTTCTTCAGGATTTCCCGGGTCAAACCGTCTATTTTGATGTCCATCTGCATGGCCGTGATACCTTTTTTGGTTCCACAGACCTTGAAGTCCATATCTCCGGCATGATCCTCATCCCCTAAAATGTCCGACAGGACCACGACAGCGTCGCCTTCCTTGAGCAGACCCATAGCGATGCCGGCCACGGTTTCCTTTATGGGAACGCCGCCATCCATCAGGGAGAGAATACCTCCGCAGACCGTGGCCATGGACGAGGATCCGTTCGACGACAAAATTTCGGAAACGAGCCGAATGGTATAGGGGAATTCTGCTTTCGAAGGAAGAACCGGCATAATCGCCCTGCGCGCGAGATTGCCGTGACCGATCTCTCTTCTCCCCGGACTTCTCAGGGGTTTCGCCTCTCCCACGGAGTAGGGCGGGAAATTATAATGGAGGAGAAAGGAACGCATCTCCTCTCCCGCGATAAAATCAAGCCGTTGCTCATCGCCGGAAGTGCCCAGGGTCAGAGCGACCATAGCCTGTGTTTCCCCCCGGTTAAACAGGGCGGAGCCATGAACCCGAGGCAAAATGCCCACTTCTGAACTAATGGGCCGGATGTCCGTGTTGGATCGGCCATCGATTCTCTTTTTGTCCACAATGATCATATTACGAAGGACTTTTCTTTCCAGCTGTTCGAAAATATGGGCCACTTGCGATGCCAGGGCAGGCTCATTAACGGAGAAGGCTTTGATCGTCTTCTGACGCAACTCAGACAACATGGCGTAGCGTTCCAGTTTACGCGGCGTCACATAGGCGGACTTGATGCCGTCAAGGGACATTTCCGTCACTTTGGCCACCAAGTCCTCGTCGATGATGACTTCCGGTACGGAACGCTTGGCTTTGCCGATCGCTTCGCGCATGCGATCCTGGAGTTCGATCATCGAGCGAATAGAGTCCAGCCCGATGTTAATCGCTTCAACAATATCATCCTCAGGAATTTCCCGAGCATCCCCTTCGAGCATCACCAGATTTACATCAAAATCTCTGCCTTCCGTCCCGGGCACGATCTTGCGGCCTGTGAGAAAGAGATTGATGTCGCTTCTTTCCAGGGCTTCCATCGTCGGATTACAGACATATTGACCGCCAATGCGGGCGACACGGACACCGGCGATTGGACCCTTGAAAGGAATATCCGATATGACCAGAGCGGCCGAGGCGCCAAGCATGGCCGCCACACCGGAGTCGTTTTCAGTATCTACTGAAAAAACATTGGCCACCAGTTGGGTTTCAAAGAAATAACCTTTGGGAATCAGGGGCCGGATAGACCGGTCAATCAATCGCGACGTGAGTATTTCCCGTTCATTGGGACGGCCCTCTCGCTTAAAAAACCCTCCGGGAATCTTGCCCGCCGCATACGTCAATTCTTGATAATCGACGGTAAGGGGGAGGAAATCAAGCCCTTCTCTTCCGCTTTTCAGGGATACGACAGTAACCAGAACAACCGTATCACCATAAGTTACCAATACAGCACCGTCCGCCTGTCCGGCCATATAATTGGTTTTTATAGATATGTTCCTGCCTGCAAAATCAGACGAAAATATATTATTCATATTTTTTATATACCTAACCTCTCTTCTTGGATAACACGTTTATTTTCGGATTCCCAGACGCTGAATGATGCCTCTGTAACGTTCAACGTCCTTCCTTTTGACATAATCCAGGAGCCGTCGACGCTGTCCAACCAGTTTCAAGAGACCTCTCCGAGAATGATGGTCTTTCTTGTGCATCTTGAAATGCTCGGTGAGGTATTCGATCCGCCCGCTAAGAAGCGCAATCTGAACCTCCGGTGATCCTGTATCCTTCTCATGCAACTGGTAACCCGAAATGATCCCTTTTCTCTTTTCAGAATCTAGCACCGCTCTCTATCCTCCCTATTTCATTCGATATGTGTTTATTATTGGTCGTGAAATATTCTTAAAATCCTGATGTCCGGGGCACCGTTTGCCGACGGATCAGTCCCTTCCCGCAGATGGTCTATCGAGGCAATGGCAATAAGCCGCTCTTGTTCGGATACGAACTTTACCATATCTCCCGGAACAAGAAAAGAAATATCGCCATCCTGAAAGATATCCCCCTCGGGTTGAACACCATCTTTTAATTTTTTTGCCCATTGCTCACTGACCATAAAAGCCGGCAAATGGGCAACGGCTTCCGTCATGGGTATAATCCGGCTTCGCAAGGCCTCTTCGTCATCAACGGAAACAGCCGATGCAATTTCAAATTGACCGCTACGTACCCTCCTGAGATCTGAAAGGCAGGCGCCACAGCCCAGATCTGCGCCGGAATCGGCGCAGATGGAGCGGATGTATGTCCCCGCCGAACAGGATACGGTAAATGTAACAAAGGGCAATGCTATCTCTTCCAGCGTCAACCGGTAAACCTCCACCTTCCGCGGGGGAGAATCGATGATGACGCCTTTTCGAGCCCATTTGTACAAGGCCTTGCCCTTGTATTTCACAGCCGAATAATCGGGCGGTTTCTGCTCAATTTTACCGACAAACCGTCTCAGGGCCTTTTCAATGTTCCCGGCGTTCGTTTCAGGCTCCCTTCTGTTGAGGATTTTCCCTTCAACATCCAGGGTATCCGTTTCCATGCCCAAAAGCATGGTCGCCCGGTACTCCTTCGTCTCCGAAGACAAAAATTGAGAAAGCTTTGTTGCCTCATTAAGGCATACAGGCAGAACCCCCGTTGCCAGAGGATCCAGCGTACCCGTATGGCCTGCCTTCTTGATGCCCAGCATCTTTTTCACGATGGCAACGACATCGTGAGAGGTTTTGCCGGCAGGCTTATCAACGATAATCACACCGTTCATAAAGATCGGTCGGCCCGGATTTCATCTAGCATGCGCCTCTTGACCGTCTCAATATTGCCTTCCATTCTGCAGGCCGCCGCATTGATATGGCCGCCACCGCCAAAGGCCCGGGCAACCCGTTCAATATCGACATGGTTTTTCGAACGCAGGCTGACTTTGAACAGATTCTCTGACATTTCCGAATACAGAATCGATATTTTTGTCCCTTCAACCGTGCGGGGCAGATCGACAAAACCGTCCGTGTGCTCCGGGAGGGCACCCGTTTCCTTGAGATCGCGTTGAAAAACCACCAGGGAACCGACTGTCCCGTTTTCAGAAAATGTCAGGGTCTGCAAGACCTTCGATAACAATCTTATTTTTGACTGCGGATTGTTTTCATAGACATTCTGAGAGATCCACTGAGGATCGGCGCCCCCTTCAATCATCAACCCGGCCATGATAAGGGCGTCTTTTGTTGTATTTCCATAGCGAAAGCCTCCGGTATCGGTCAGGATGGCCGTGTAAAGATTAGTTGCCATTTCCTTCGTCAGATCTGCGCCCATTTGTCTGATCAACCGGCAGATAAGCTCTCCGGTGGAACTGGCATGGGAATCGATCAGCTTGATGGTGCAAAAACCGTCATTGGAGATATGGTGATCAATGTTAATGATCTGCTTCATCGCCCCGATCCGCAGCGCCTCATTCCCGACGCGTTCCAGATCACTGCAATCCAGGACAAACACGGCATCAAAACGCTCCGGAGCCTCCAGAGTGTGGATCACCTTGTCGACCCCAGGTAAAAAACGATAATTGCCGGGCGTGGGATCCTGATTATAGATGACGGCCGTTTTCCCCATATTTGAGATGAGGTGGTATAGACCCAATTCAGAGCCTAAAGCGTCGCCGTCGAGCCTCACATGGGCCGTTATGAGAAAGTTTTGATTATTCTCGATATTTTCAATGATCTTTTGAATCATCCGTCTCCTCTGCCTGGTGGACCTGGTTAATCAGCCTGTCAATATGGCTGCCATAAGCGAACGACTGATCCACCATAAAGGTAATCTCCGGAACGTATCGCATTTGAAGCCTTTTACCCAATGCGCGCCTTAAAAAGCCGACGGCCTTTTTCAAGGCCATTTTTGTTTCCTCCCGACAAGTCTCCTGCCCCATTTCCACAAAAAATATTCTTGCGTTACGAAGATCGTCGCTGACCTTGATCCCTGTAAGGGTGACCATTGCCATCCTGGGGTCCCCGACCTCCCGGTGCAGGATATCCGCGACCTCTTCCATAATCCGGTCCGCCACACGCTGCGCACGCTTAAAGGTCGCCATATTTATCATCTCCATAGGATGGGTGAGAATCCATTAATTGGGATATACTCACCACCTCCATCTTCGAACCGATCAACTCAGCCAGGTTGAGCTCTTCGATAAATCTCAACACATGATCCATTTTGGCATTGATCAGTCGGCGGTCGTTACCGACCATGCTGAAGCCGATCTTCGACCGCTTCCAGGCATCCTGGTCGCCAACCTCGGCAATGGATATATTGAATTCGTTCTGTGTCCTTTTAATCAGTTTGGTCAAGATGCTCCGCTTTTCCTTCAGGGATCTCACTTCAGGAATCCATAACTCGATCAAACCGGAACCGATAACCATGTCTGCCTGCTGCAAAAGGTGTTTAGGCTGAAGGGAAGAAATTCTGAGAACCTTCAGCCCATATTCCTACCGTTAAAGTTTTCTTTCCACTCTTTCATGTATGTACGACTCAATAACATCGCCTTCACGAAGATCATTGAAGTTTTCAATACCGATACCGCATTCGAATCCCGAGAGGACTTCCCGGGCGTCATCCTTAAGACGCCTTAACGACCCTACCCGGCCATCGTAGATGACCACACCGCCCCTGACCAGTTTAACGCTGGCATTCCGGGTGATCTTCCCTTCCGTGACGTAACAGCCGGCAATCGTTCCGATCTTGGGAACTTTAAATAACTGCCTTACTTCGGCGCGTCCCTGGGTGACTTCCTTGAAAACCGGATCCAAGAGACCTTCCATGGCCGCCCTGACATCGGCGATGGCATTGTAGATGATGTCATAGAGCTTTATTTCCACGCCTTCCTGCTCGGCGATTTCCGACACGCGGCCGTCCGGCCGGACGTTAAACCCGATGATGATCGCATTGGCTGAAGACGCCAGCATCACATCCGTTTCGGTAATGGCGCCCGTTGAACTGTGAAGAATCCTGAGTTTGATATCCGACGTACTGAGCTTGTTCAGGGATTCCGCCAGGGCCTCGATGGACCCCTGGACATCGCCCTTGACGATCACATTCAGGTCTTTAACCCCTTCCTTGATCTTTTCGTAGAGTTGCTCGAGGGTAATCTTCGATGTCGCCGAAAGCTCCTTTTCCCTTTCCTTGCGCATCCAGTAATCGGAAATCGTCCGGGCCTTTTTCTCATCCTCGACGCAGAGAAATTCGGCACTGACCTGGGGAACCCTTGAAAAGCCTATGACCTCGACCGGCATCGAGGGGCCGGCCTCTTTAACCCGCCTGCCCTGATCATTGTTCATGGCCCGAACCCTTCCATACTCGGCCTTGCAGGCAAAGTTATCGCCTTCCTTCAAGGTCCCTTCCTGTATGAGAATCGTAGCGATGGGGCCGCGGCCCTTGTCAAGCCTGGCTTCAATAACGACGCCGCGTGCCGGGCGATCAGGATCGGCCTGAAGTTCCAGCACGTCCGCCTGCAACAGAATCAGTTCCAGCAGCTCTTCAATATTAATTTTTTGTTTTGCCGAAACCTCGCAGAAGATCGTGTCTCCGCCCCACTCCTCCGAGACCAGATTGTATTCCGTCAGGGCCTGCTTGATCTTCTCGGGCTCCGCATTCGGCTTATCAATCTTGTTGATCGCTACCATAATGGGAACACCGGCAGCCCGGGAGTGATTGATCGCTTCAATGGTCTGATCCATAACACCATCATCGGCGGCCACGACCAGTACGACAATATCCGTTACCTGCGCACCTCTTGCCCGCATGGCCGTAAAAGCCTCATGGCCCGGCGTATCGAGGAAAACAATATCGCGGTTGTTGATATTGACGTGATAGGCACCGATGGCCTGGGTGATGCCTCCAGCCTCGCCGTCGATGACATGGGTCTGCCTGATGGCATCCAGAAGCGACGTCTTGCCATGATCGACATGGCCCATAATGGTGACGACAGGCGCTCGGGGCTTGAGACTTCTCGGGACATTATCCATCTGCTGAATGGATTCTTCATATTCAAAGGCCGCCGGTTCAACCTGATAGGAAAATTCTGCGGCAAGAAGGGTTGCCGTATCGAAGTCAACAGACTGGTTGATGGTCGCCATAATGCCGAGCCCCATGAGCTTGTTGATGACTTCACCGACTTTTACACCCATCTTCTTCGACAGATCTCCCACCGTGATCGTTTCGGAAACCCTGATCCGCCGTTTTATCGCTTTCGGTACGGTGATCTCCGTCTTTTTCATCCTGGAGGCAATCTGCCTCTTATCATCCCGCCATTTGCCGGACCGATCATCCTGATCAATATCGATAATCTTGGCTTTCTTATCAACGATACTCTTAATCAACGCCTTTTTTCTGGGCGGCGCCTGATCCGTTCCGATAATCACCTCAACGGGTTTCTTGCCCTTCCGCTTGTCTCGTTCCAGCTCCCATTTTGCCGGTTTCTTTCCTGAAGGCGATGCCCCTTCCTTGACAACCTGCAGGTCCGGCTTTTTAACCGTCAACCTTTTCGGAGCGATGGCAGAAGGTTCAGAGGTTCTGGGCCCGGGAACGTCCCTTTCCTTTCGTGGCGAAACCTGAAGAATGGATCTGGGAGGCGGGGCAACGGTGGCTGGTCCTTTTACAGGGGCCTTTTCCGATACCGCTTCAGGAGCTTTGGCAGCGATTTTTGGTTCTTCTTTCGGGAGCGAAACGATGACGGCGTCAGTCTTCGTGGGCGGCAGTTCCGTCTTTTTGACAGGCGGCGGTTCCACAGGCGTCGCGGTGGGTTGTGGCTGCGCTTCAACGGCAGATACGGGCGGCTTGGACACAGCCTCTTTCACCGGCTCGGGCTTGGCCGCCTCGACAACCGGAGAGGATTCGGCCGGCGCCTCTTGGGCCGTCTCACCTATTTCAGACGATGTCTCTTCAGCCTCCTGCGCGTGAGCCTCTTCAAGAGGGGTCCGGACGGCCCTTCTCCGGATCACGGTGGACTTAATCCTTCTCTCCTCGATCTCCTGGGATTCGCCGACAAGAAATTCCCGGTGAAGCCTTTCCACGTCGCTATCTTCAAGGGCACTCGAATGGGATTTTACAGAAATACCCATTTTCTCCAATCGCGAGATCAGATCCTTGTTTTCAATGCCCAACTCTTTGGCTAACTCGTAAACCTTCTTCCTAGACATGATTGCATCCCCCGACACTATCCATACATTACTGCGTCCGTTCCGCCGTTTTATCCGGGGACGACCCATCCTCAAGGATTCTTGCTGCTGCTTCAATCAAGGCCGATGCCTTTTCCTCGTCCACACCGGAGCTCTTCATCAACATATCCGCGTCGGCTGCCGCCACCATCGCGACACTCTTGATGCCTCCCGCAAACAGACCGGCCGCTATTTCCTCGGTCATCTCCGGAATCAGCAGCAGAGCTTCCTGCCCGTCCTCTTCCTGAACCATCGTTGATGATTCACTCTTCACATCGATCTTCCATCCTGTTATTTTCACGGCCAACCTGACATTCTGGCCGTTTTTCCCGATTGCGAGCGACAGTTGATCGTCGGGAACGATGACTTCCATAGCCCGGTTATCCTCATCGATAAAAACCCGATCCACCTTGGCGGGAGACAGGGCCGCACATACAAACTTGGCAGGATCATCATTATACGCGACGATGTCAATCTTTTCACCCCGCAATTCCTGAACCACGCTCTGTACGCGGGAACCTCTCATACCGACACAGGCGCCGACAGGATCGATATCCTTGTCATTGCTTCTGACGGCGATTTTCGCCCTCTTGCCGGGTTCCCTGGCCACATTGACAATCTCGATCAGCCCTTCCGATATCTCGGGAACCTCCACCTCAAACAGGGCCTTCAAAAAGCCGGGATGGGTCCTGGAGAGAATGATCTGCGGCCCCTTGGAAATCTTCTTGACCTCAAAGATATAAGCGCGGATGCGTTCTCCCCGCTTGTAGGTTTCTCTGAATATCTGTTCGGACGTCGGGATTACGCCTTCCGCGCGACCCAGATTGACAATGATGTTGCCTCCTTCAAAGCGCTGAACAAAACCGTTGCTGAGTTCGCCTTTCCGGTCCCGATATTCATCATAGACATTGTCTCTCTCGGCATCCTTCACCCGCTGGATAATAATCTGCTTGGCGGTCTGGACGGCAATCCTGCCCAGGGTGCTTGTATCGATCTTCATGCCCATGCTGTCTCCGGGCTCCGCCTCCTCATCCAGTGTGCGCCTGGCTTCTTCCAGGGCAATCTGCATCTCAGGGTCGGTAACCCTTTCCTCGACAGTCTTGAACTGAAAGACTTCAATTTCCCCGGCATCTTCGTTATAATGCGCCTCTATCTCAACTCTGGGGCCCAGCTTCTTTCTCGCGGCAGTGAGCATCGCGGCCTCCAGGGCTTCAACAATGATGCTCTTGTCAATTCCCCGATCCTTGCCCATCTGTTCGATCAGACGTTTGAGTTCTGGAAACATCCCGTTATCCTCCACATAGTATATGAATATACCTATTTTTACTCATTAAAATTGTATTCAAGGTGAGCATCGAGAACCACCGCCCTGGGGATGTGGCAGGTTTTACCCCCAACCTCCAGCTGAAGCGTCTTCCTTCCATCCTCATCGACAAAATCAACCAGAAGACCCCGGAGATTTCTCATACCTTCTATCTTGATACTGGTTTTTATGCTTATCTGTTGGCCCCGGTAGGCGAGAAAGTCCTTGTCTCTCGATAAGGGACGGTTCAGCCCCGGCGAAGAGACCTCCAGGGTGTAAGCGGCCGGCGGCACATCATGGACATCCAGAATATCGCCGGCCTGATGGCTTATATCCGAACAATCATCAATAGTCACCCCGCCCGGTTTATCGATATAGAGCCTGACGATCCAGCGGGTCTTCATTCTCAGGCACTCGACGAGGATCAACTCCATACCCTGAGCCTCAACCGCCGGGTCTATGAGTGCCCTGATTTTCTCTTCGTATGCTTCCTTCGTATCAACCATATCTTGATAACTTTACCGCATGCGGGTCCACGGCCCTGGAATTCAGATCCCATCGTCAGTCAGATCTTTTGCCGCTTTATCAGAAAAAAAAAGTGGGCGTCAGCCCACTCATCAAATCGAAACGATGATCTTCCCGGAATCGCTAACACAACCGCGACACAAATGCAAGAAAAAAATACCTTTTTTACAAGGGGATGACCTAAATAAAAAATGGAGCGGGCGATGGGACTCGAACCCACGACGTCCAGCTTGGGAAGCTGACATTCTACCGCTGAATTACGCCCGCATCCGGAAAACTTCAGGCGGCAATCTTAAACAACGCGTGGCTTTTGTCAAGTGTTTTTTAGGATTCATCTTATTCCGCCATCAAATCAAAGCCGATATAGAAGCAGCAGCAGTAATGAAACAATGCTTGAAGATTAAGGGGCTTGGCTCGGTCCTTCCCCTTTGTTTCCCCGGTCAGCTTTTCCGCGCCGCCGCATCCGCTTGCACCCCCAGTCGGCCCGTAGCTCAATGGGATGGTTTTACTCCTGGGATCAACGGTGAGCATCTGATTCGTGCTGTTGTGCTGGAAGGCGGTCTGGTTGCCCAGGGGGGGGAATCAGTCTCGTCCTATTGCCCATAAGGTCAATAGGACATCGTCACGATGGCTCTCTTGGAATCGACCGCCGAGAGTGTTGTGTTATCATCATCCCTAATCGTCGCTTCACAAATACGGGATGTTCCTTATTTAAGCCAATTATCTTGCGGCAACATCTCTGATGTGCTACCAGTGCGCCACTTTAACAAGGGGTTCACCATATATGATACATTTCAGCGGCATCAGCAAGCAGTACGGCCCGCAAGTTTTGTTCCGGGATGCCAGTTTTCAGATCCTGCCCGGCAGCCGCAGCGGCCTGGTCGGGCCTAACGGGGCGGGCAAAACCAGCATCTTTCGCCTGATCATGGGCGAGGAAGCCTTTGATGCCGGAGAGATCACGAAAGCGCGTCATCTCGTCTGCGGTTATTTTTCCCAGGATGTGGGGGCCATGTCCGGCCGTTCGGCCCTTCAGGAGGTCATGTCCGCTTCCGAGGCCGTCATGCAGCTCGGCTTGGAGATTCGGGAGATCGAAGCCGCCATGTGCCTGCCCATGGCGGAAGATGAAATGACGAATCTCCTGGATCGCTACGGCAACCTGCAAACTGAGTTCGAGCATCGCGGCGGCTACGATCTGGAAAGCCGCGGGCAGATTATTTTGACGGGCCTGGGGATCGGCCCCGACGATTATGATCACCCGGTAGAATCCTTCAGCGGCGGCTGGAAGATGCGCATCGCCCTCGCCAAAATTCTGTCCATCAATCCCGATGTGCTGCTCCTTGATGAACCGACAAACCACCTTGATGTGGAATCCATCATCTGGTTGGAAGAGTGGCTCCAAAGTTCGTTTAAAGGCGCCCTTTTAATGACGAGCCATGACCGCGAATTCATGAACCGGGTGGTGAACAGGATTGTTGAGGTGGCGGGTTGTACGATCACCACCTACAACGGCGACTATGACTTTTACCTCCGGGAACGGGAGATCCGGCGTGAGCAGCTTCTGGCCAGTCACCGCCGACAGCAGGATATGCTGGCCAAGGAGGAGGAGTTCATCGCCCGTTTCGCGGCCCGGGCATCCCATGCGTCTCAGGTTCAGTCACGCATTAAAAAGATTGATAAGATTGAGCGCATCGAAATCCCGGCCGAACAGCGGACCATCAAGTTTGAATTTGCCGAACCGCCGCGCAGTGGCGACGATGTGGTCAAGCTTGATGGGCTGGGGAAAGTCTGGTCCCGCCCCGACGGGGGCGGAAAATCCGTCTTCGGCGGTGTCACCGGCATGATCCGGCGTCAGGAAAAGATTGCCGTAGTCGGGATTAACGGGGCCGGCAAATCGACATTCTTAAAGATCCTAGCGGGTCAGGCGGAGCCTTCCACGGGCAGTCTGAACCTGGGGGCCAATGTTTATCCCGGCTATTTCAGCCAACATGCCATGGATGTCCTCGAACCGCAGAAGACCGTCCTGGACACCGTTCAGGATGCCATGCCCCAGGCCCACCTCGGCACGTTACGCAATCTCTGCGCCGCCTTCCTGTTTCAGGGCGATGATATTTACAAACGGATTGACAGATTATCGGGAGGTGAAAAGAGCCGGGTGGTTTTGGCGACGATGCTGGTCCAGCCGATTAACCTGCTGATCCTCGATGAACCGACGAATCATCTCGATATCCAGTCCCGGGAGACGCTCCTTGCGGCGTTACAAAACTTTTCCGGCACGGTCGTCCTCGTCAGCCACGACCGCCACTTCCTGCGTTGCCTCATCAACCGCGTTTTCGAGATCGATCACGGCCAGATGCGTATTTACAACGGAAGTTATGAATACTACCTGGAAAAGTCAGCTCAGGAACGTCTTGCGGCTTTATGAGGAGTCGTTGTTTCTTATGGGTGTTTGACGACGCCTGCGCGCCATGTTCAGATTGTGTATCTTTTCCGATCCTGTAAGAATTTCAGCAGAAATTCTTTTTGATGGCATCGATGGGTGATGTGCCAAACATAGCCTGGAAGATAATGTCGATTCGCTCTCGGCATTTGTCCGGTTCTCTCAGATCCGTATTTTTGTTACCAAAATGGGCCGTTTAAGGCTTATTTTCGGGTACTTATTTGACATATTACCCACCATATCAAGTACTTAACTTGGTCCGACCCCATTGGATCGTCAACTTAAATACTTAAGGGCGGCCCCCTATGTCCACCGATAACAGGGATTAGCTATTAAAGGGAACCACCCTTTTTGTTTTCCAAAATGGGGGAGAAGTCCCTATTTTTACGACACTAATGTTGATGTTGCTCGTATTTTTTTATGATGAAAGGTACTAATTTGAACCATTGAACATATCCTAAGATAAAAAAAGCTAACCAATCAGCAATAAGAGATATGTAAGAAGTTGTCATGATAATCGAGAAATATTTATCTAACACAATTAGAATACCTGTATATAATAAGGAAAATATATAGCTAGCCGGAAATGAAAGACATAGCATTGACCCCGCTAAGAAATTACCAATATCGCTATTTGGCTTTCCATCGAAAGCATAAAGAGTAACAAATAGGACAATAAGGGATAATCCAATCCATAGTGATTTTAATATTCTTGTAATCATAATGACCTTTTTATCTGATATTGCATCTTATTCTACAAAGCAAATTAGCGCCATCGTCGTATTTTTGGCAATCTGTTCCAAATGGAATTCCAAATCGAGGTCGTTCTTTTTTCCATTCTCCTGACATACATGATTCAAAGCAATTATTATCTGGCTGTGTTTGCATGCAATCACCTTTGTTAAAACTATCATCACTTGGTTTACCTGGGCTAGATCTCCAGTCTCCACTACGATCCTGCCCACCACATGTAGGAATGCCATTTTTATCCACTATGCAGGAGTATTGGTGATTTGCGTATGGGATATATTTATACGCGAAATTGCTAACTTTTGGACCAAATACATCATTAAGCGCATTCAGTGGTTTTTTACATCGGTATGTTGCCAAACCGTCCGGATCTATCCAATTCACTGGATTTCCTTGGACGTACCCATACAAATTCACACCCCCCCCACTGAACCCGATGGGGTCTTTCGTGACGAAGCGTCCTACCTTGGGATCGTAGTACCTCGTCTGGTAGAAGTACATCCCCGTTTCCTGGTCGTACTCCCTTCCCGTGTAGGCATAGGGTGATGTTGCCATCCGTCGCGATCGCCATGTTCCCGAACGTATCGTATTCATATTGCTGCACGATACTGCCCTGAATGCCGAATGGGGTCGGACCAAATCAACTATTTAATATTTCAGCATTTATGTTCCAAAAGATCATGTTTTCCGACCTTAGAGCATCATTTTTCGGCTCAAAATTGACATTGTAAGGAAGAAACGGCTCACGCAGTTCATAGGCGTCGTTCCCGGAAGAGATTTTTCTTCCCAAGGCCCTGGATGCAAGCGCCATCTTCGTCTCCGTTACAAAATCCTCGTCCCCCACAGCGATACCCTCGCTCCATATCGGCTGTCTCGTTTGAGGCGCGTTGTACATCACATCAGAAACAATCTGCGGATAGGCATCCTTCATGGATTCTTCATCAGCAAAACCCAGGATCTCTTTCAACGCCTTGCGGTCTATGAGGCCGTACCTCAACGGTTGGTGAAGGATCTCGTTATAACCGCTTTCCTCCCATTGTTGCGGCTGGGAAACCGCGCCTGCTCGAACCATATTCAGATCGATGTAAGTCATACAGCTCAGCAGATGCCTGTTCGTCTGCACGATCGTTGCATGATAGCGATCTTCCCAAAACGCCCCCTTGCGGTCCTTCCTCTGGTTGTATTCCTGTCCTGTCCTTCCGGCAACCAATTGCATACTTTTAGGAATAACATCCTTCCCCGTATCGATCACAAGGAGGTGGATGTGGTTCGATGTGACGATATAATTCAATACGGACAAGCCATACCGCTTCTTTGCTTCAAAGAGCCAATGGAGATAGCGTTTCCTGTCTTGATCGAATTTCAAGAGGAATTCCTTCTTATGGCAGCGGTGCGTGATATGCCATGCATAACCTGGAAGATAATGTCGATTCGCTCTCGGCATTTGTCGTCGCTCTTAGATCCATGTTTTTAGGGTCAAAATGGGCCGTTTAAGGCTTATTTTGGGGTACTTATTTGACATATTACCCACCATATCAAGTACTTATCTTGGTCCGACCCCCTGGGGGCATGTGCTGGGGGCATGTGTGGGGGCATGTGGGGGCATGGGGGCTGGCTCCAACCCGACCCCATGGGGAAATGGGCCTACCAGAGTTTGTCGATGGGTACGAAAATCCTTTCTCTTTTCTCGTCATACCGATACCATTTCACCCTTGGGTCCTTCGTATTGACGTCTTTAATGTTGGTCCACGGTGTAGGGGCAAGCTCAAAGCCAAAATCTCCCAGACCTTTTCCTGATGGGATAAAACAGACTTTTTTCTTGTATTCCCAACCTAATCTGAAAGGACCACATTGAACATGAGAATTACCGGGCTGGTAGATAAAGGGGCGGAACGGACCTCGGAGGGGTAGCTCTGATACCCTGTTTTCACTCACGATCACATTTTTGTTTAAAAAATCTCCAGTACCGTCTCCCTGATAATAAACTTCATAGGCCGCGTACTTTTCTTTTCCATCTTTTTCGGTCCAGAGCCGGGCAAACTTTAAGGTACAGTAATGGAGATCTTTTCGGATCAGTAACATTCTCCCCAAAGGCACTTCTATGCAAGCATGGCCGATGAATACTTCATTGTCTTTAGGTTCCAGATAGTTATGCATGCCCGCAATACTCCAGCTTATAGGTACGGTAATTGAATACAATATAAACAGTAATATCATATTATTCTTCATATATAAGCCTCTTCCACAGGAAAAAATTTCACGACCATGTCACCTTGAGCATGTTGAACCCGCCGCATTCATTCGCGATCCAATGACATCCGCGAAGGAACCTCCAGGAAGCAGATCGTTCTTGATGATGTGTGAAATATAATCACCAGCACTAGCAGGATCAGGGAAGTAGCTCCCCGCATGAGACGCCACATCTCTCCAGATATGTAAAGCTGCTCCCTGGCCTTCTATCTTGCCTGTATTCCACTGTTTTGATGCCATATCGAGCGAGTTCTTTATTGCCCCTTGTGCAGACACTTCACGACTTGCTGTAGTTGCATGAGCTGTAGGATTCGTCGCTAATCCATTAAAATCAGGCAGCATGGTTGCCCATCCAAGACGGAGACTATTCATCATGCCTGTACCCGCTCGAAACCCATCAATAAAGTGATAGAAAAAGGCAGCCAGCCCCCCCGGATCCACCCCCATCACCGGATTATTCCCCACATACGCCATCAAATTCACATCCCCACCGTCAAACCCGATAGGATCTTCGGAGATAAACCGGCCCACCTTGGCATCATAGTATCTCGCCCGCATGTAGTAGAGACCGTCGGTCTCCGTCATGACGCCGAACTGCCCCACAAACGTGAAGGGCTGATTCGGTT
>CAZBME010000005.1:0-51552 GCA_964492965.1 uncultured Syntrophaceae bacterium
CTCTCCTGATCGTTGTTCAGCAGAAACGTGTTCGGGTCAGCGTTCTCTTTTGGATTTGGTCCTTTTCTGGGCATACATCAGCTCATCTGCCGCCGACATGAGCTGGTCCAAAGATATGGGAGCTTCCGGATCATAGACGGTGACGCCCCAGCTCATGTAGATTGTGTATCGCCGGGTTTCCTCCGCATTATAGGCATCAATGCTCTGCTGGAGGCGGCTTGACAGGATTTCCGGATCCATCTCCGTGACATCCGTGGCCAGGATGGCAAACTCGTCTCCTCCGATGCGGGCCATAATGTCCGATTCACGGAAGGTCTGCCGGAAGATGTTTGCTGTGTCGATCAAGGCCTTGTCACCTTCTTCATGCCCCAGGGTATCATTGATCCATTTCATGTCGTCTACGTCAATGAAGGCTAGCGGCATGGGCCTCTTGGTACGGTTAGCGACCTTTATCTGCTGTTCGGCGAGGGTGATGAAGCCCCTGCGGTTATATAAACCCGTAAGCTGATCCCGCAAAGATATCTCCCTCATTTCCTCTTCAAATCGCTTGCGTTCCGTAATATCACGGCTGATTCCCCGCATGCCGACGGGATTGCCTGCGGTATCCCGGACGAGGGAAACAGATATCTCGACAAAGAACTTTGATCCGTCTTTCCTGATGAGCTCCCAGCCGAAGGCCTTTGCCGGCATGCCGGTCCGGTATACGCTGTTAAATGTCAAGAAGACATCTCTGGCATTCTGTTCATCCATGTACGAACGGTTATTCATGCCAAGCAGTTCCGCTTGCGTGTAGCCCATCATTCTCGCATGTGAAGGATTGCAGAAAGTGAGATTCCCTCTCAGGTCGACTTCGTAATAACCGTCTTCAATGTTTTCAATAATAGTCCGGTAACGCTCTTCGCTTTCCTGCAGGGCCTGTTCCATTTGCTTGCGCTTGGTGATGTCGTGGGCAACGACAATGGCGGTATTGGAAGAAAGAGGCGAGACGGTTGCTGAAAACCATACCTCTTCATTCTCAATCGGGAGAGCGTAATCGACACTCATCGTATGGCCTGTCCCCAGTGACTTTTGTATGGCGTTGAGGACCAGATCGGCTTGATATCGGGGAAGAATGTCGTGCAATGTCTTTCCCGGCCATTCTCGTGCGGGTTGATAGAGACTGCTTGTTCGGGTCTGTGCGATTTCGAGGCAGCGGCCCTGTATGTCAATGACGAGAATGACATCTGTCATGGCCGCAAACAGCGAGCGTAGCTTGGCCTCAGATTTGCGCAGTTCCTCTGTTCTGTCGGTTACCTGTGCCTGAAGGTCGGTCCGCAGCCGGTTCAATTCCAGATGGGTGCGCACACGCGCCAGCAGTTCATCACGCTGGAAGGGCTTGGAGATAAAGTCCACCGCTCCCAATGCCAACCCCTCCACTTTTTCTTCCAGGGCCGCGACGCCGCTGATGAACAATACGGGGATGTTGCAGCTTTCCTTCTGCGCCTTGAGGCGCCGGCATACTTCGAAGCCATCCATGCCCGGCATCTTGATGTCCAGCAGGATCAATGCAGGCGGATCGGAGACGGCGGACTGCAACGCCATCTCGCCGTTGCTTGCCGGTCGCACCTTGTAGCCGTCATCGATCAGGATATCCGCCAGAAAATCCAGAACGGCCGGGGTATCGTCGACAATCATGATTTCGTCCGGCATATTCATAGGAGAAGTCCTTTCATCTTGGCTTATAACTACATTCTTTCCCCGCAGTGATTACAGAAGGCGGCAGTGGGTAAATTATCTGCGCCGCATTTCCCGCAGATTCGGGGTTGCGGTTTATGCTCCGTTGGGCGGCCGCACTTGCAGCAGAACCTGGCGTTGGCCGGCAGATCCTCTCCGCATTGGTGACACCGTTGCATGACGACAATCTGCTGACCACAGGATGGGCAGAATCGGGCTTCCCTGGATACCGGCTGTCCGCAGGATTGACATTTGAGACCATTATCGGTGGGCACCTGTGACGCCGACGCCTTGATGGCATCGGCAAACATGGCGGGCATCATCATCCCCACACCCATGCCCATGGCCGTTCCGGCGCTGCCCTGGTTCAGTGAGGCCGCCTCCAGGGCCATGGCGGCTTTCATCTTCAGGAGCTTGTTAAGATCGTCGAAGACGCCGAGCTTGCTTTTGTCGTCGATGGCCTTCTGTACTTCCGGCGGCGGCGTGATGGCATTGATGTAAAGTGAGGCCAGTCCGAGGCCGAACTGGGAAAAGTCGGCTTCAAGGGCCTTGATCAATCCCTCGGACAGTTCATTGTATCGGGCGGGGAGATTGAAGATCGTGTCGATGTGTTCTCCCATGAAATCGTTAAATCGGGAGACGATGACCCGGTTGAGGTAGTCGGCTATTTCATCGGCACCGTAAACGCCCTGGGTGCCGACGAGGCTGTTGATGAATAGGACGGGCTGTACGATGCGGATATTGAAGACGCCGAAAGCGCGAAGCCGGATCAATCCCAGCTCGGAATCACGGAAGGCGACGGGGTCCCGCGTTCCCCACGTCAGGTTGGGAAAGATCTTCATGTTGGTGAAGTAAACCTCTGCCCGCAGAGGGCTGGTCATACCCCACGGCAGGCTCAGAACCTTTGTGAGAATAGGAATATTGGCCGTTTTCAGGGTATAGCGGCCCGGTCCGAAGGCGTCATAGGCTTTCCCCTGGTAAAAGAAGACAGCGGCCTGACTCTCCCTAACCGTCAGCTGGGCGCCCCATTTGATTTCTCCGGAGCCTCCCTCGGGAATCCGGTGAACCAGCTCTTTGCCCGATTCATCAAACCATTCGATGACTTCCAGAAATATAACGTTGTCTGTTCCCATAAACGGCTCCTGATTTCTGGGTTATATCATATTTGTTTAACAACACCAAATGTTTAAGTCCTCGCTGCATGGATTATTTCCTGAACCCGGGCATTGAATGCCTTCTGGCCGAGGAGGTCTTCCAGCGTCCGGTGGAGGCGGAAGTTCCAATTATGATGAGGTGTGGCCGGGTCGTTGATCCTTTCGGAGCCTGGGTCGGCCTGCCGGAGCAAGGTGTCCGTGCCCAGAAGGTCCTGAACAGGGATAATCGTCCAGAGGCTGCTGCTCTGCAAGTGCCGTTCGATGATTTCCCGGCATAGGCCCGGATCGCATGTTTTCGGTGCTATGCCCCCGCGACCAAGAATGTTCTGGTAGAAGAATTGAACGACGGCCCGGTCTGTTTCTTCCCACCAGCCCCGCAGTGTAGACATGTCATGAGTGCCTGAAGAGGCCACAGACAGGTAGGGATAGCCGGCCGGATCACCGAATATGTCGCCAAGCCGAACGGGCATCCGCTCGATTCTGAGGCTGAGGATATGGAGCTTTTCCAGAACATCGGGAACGCAACGGGGCACCATCCCCAGGTCTTCTCCGCATATCATCATATTGGTGGCGGTCGTCAGAGCCGTCAGTTTCATAAACCCTGCCGCCTGCCATAAGTCTTCCTGTCTGTCGAAAAAGTAATCCTGATACAGGCGGCGCAGCACGTTCCGGGTCTCTTCATTGAGGGCCTGGAAAGAAAAGGTCTTTTCCATAAGGATGCGGGGATGAAAGCGTGTCCGGTCCCCGGCGTTTTCGGGAATAAGCAGCACCTCATCATGGAGCCGCATAAGCTTATGGCGCTGTTCCTGGAAAGCAGGATCTTCCCAATGACCGTGTCCGGCATCCATATGGGCTGAAAGATCCCTCTGGTTTGAAAAGGGCGCCTTGAAGCGGTAAATTCCCGGCGCCTTTTCCACAAGAAAGATGCGGATGAGCTCTGCGGCGCCGCTGCCAAACAGCTGCTCAAGGATAAGGTCTGTGATATAGGGTTCGCAGAGGCGGTCCAAATCATCAATGCCCTGTTGTTCAAGTTCTTCCACGGTCAGGGGGGCCGCCGGATAAAAACGGCCCCTGAGGGCGGTTACCGAATCGTCAGGAATGGTCCAGATCCGGAAGAATCCGATGACATGATCCAGACGAACCGCATCGAAAAAAGAACTCTGGTGGCGTAAGCGCCTGCGCCACCAACTGTAACCGTCTGCCGCCATGGCATCCCAGTTGTATGTGGGGAATCCCCAGTTTTGCCCTTCCTCGGTAAAGTCGTCCGGTGGCGCTCCTGCTGATTGGTCCATATGGAACCACGCCGGATGGAGCCACGTCTCCACACTCCCCTTGGCGACGCCGATGGGGATATCTCCTTTGAGAATGATGCCCTGTTCACGGGCATAAGCAGCCGCTTCCGCAAGCTGCCGGTGAAGGTGAAACTGGATAAAATAGTGAAAGGCGACATCCGGATAATGCGGGGCTTCCGGGTCCGTCAGCCGGGCGATGGCCTCCGGTGTTCCCCCGCTGTCAGCGCCCCATTGACGATGATCGCTTGTCCCATGGCGGTCCCGGAGGCGGCAGAAGGTGGCATAAGGCTGAAGCCATTGGGCATGTTCCCGGAAAAAGTTCCGATAAGGTTGCGTATCGAGGAACCGGAGGGCGTCTTCCTGGAAAATCCGCTTCAGGAGGTCCGTTTTGGTCGCCATGACGTCTTCATAGTCCAATGTGGCGCTTTTGTTCAATCGTTTGGCCTGGGTGGCAATCTCCCGTCCCAGGGCTGAATCGGGGGCGACCAGCCCGGAGAGGTTCAGATAAATCGGATGAAGGGCAAAAACCGAAATGACGGAATAGGGGTAGGAATCATACCAGGTCCCGTATGCTGAGGTGTCGTTCACCGGTAAAATCTGGATGAGTTGCAAACCCATCAGCCTGGCCCAGTCGGCCATCGGCTTGAGGTCCGGAAATTCTCCGACGCCCATCCCGTTATCCGTCCGCAGGGAAAAAACCGGAACGGCGATGCCTGCTCCTTTCCATGAGCCTCCGGGGTAGCGGAAAGGCCAATCGGTTACAATCACAGCGTGTACATGTTCTCCGGGGTTAATCGAGAAGGATCGGTTGTCTCCTTGCTCCCATGTCAAATTCTCAGGGTCATTCCCGGTGGCATATTTATAAGTGAAGGGAATAGAAGCAGAATCAACGTATAGGTCCGCTTTCCAGAACGGGTAAGTTGCCGGACGCATCCGGACGGCTTTCCGGGAGTCCCAGGCGCCGAGAAACGGTGGTTCTCCCATGAGAAACAAAGCATGTCCGGGCGGGACACATGGAGCCGCTACGTGCAGCCCCATGAAAATGCCTTCTCGGCTTGCCTGGTAGGCATTTTCATGGGGCTCCCGTTTCCGGGGCTTAAAGATGACTTCCCGGAAGGGCGCCGTTTCAAAGATACCACTTCTATCATTGGGGGGGCTCCAGTAGTCGTGCAGGAGGATGGTTTCGCAACCGGGGAGTTCCCGGGGGCGGCATATCCGGTTTTGTACGCCCTCCTCGTACAGGGCCTCCCCGTTTTTGTCGGCCATGACGTATTTGTATCGGAAAGGCCCGTCTTGTTCCGGAGTCAGGCTGATGACGCCGCTCCATGTCATTTCTGCAGGTCGATAAGTCAGGCTGAGGCCGCGGGAGGCAATTCCCGCACCCAATTGTGGTAGTGATCCGACGACTGTCATGTGGCCCCCGGCATCGGCTTGGAAGGGGATTATAAATATGATTTTCATGCCTTTAATTATACCAGAAGGGGATGATCTTTAACAGGATGGTTTATAACCGTGTTGCTCCGAACATCTTTTATTTGCTATTTTCATAGGCATATTATACACTTCAGCCTATGAAAATTGAAGATATGGCATTTCTTAAAATCTATCAGGGCATGGCGCTCATGGCCGACCCCATTTATCAGTACACGTCATTCACCGTGCCCATGGCAGTCAACCCCGGAGAGAAAACGGAAAAGGATCTGATCGATTCGCCTTGGATGCAGCGGTTGCGAAGGATTTATCAGCTGCAGAGCGCCCGCTGGGTCTACCCTTCTGCTGAACATACACGCTTTCAGCATGCCCTGGGCACAATGCACCTCGCCGGTGAATTCGGGAAGGCCCTCTATCCGAGCTTATGTGAAGTTGCCCGTCATGTCCCATCCCTGAATTACGTTGAAGAGCTTCTCCGGATTGCCGGATTGCTCCATGATATCGGTCATGGTCCCTACGGTCATTTCTTTGACGATAACTTTCTCGATCAATACGGCATCACCCATGAGGATATCGGGAAGGAAATCATCATTAAGAAGCTGGGCCGAACAATCCGCCTTCTCAGGCGCAGCCCTTCCGGGCCGCTCCCGGATCATGAAACGCTCGATCCTCACCAGGTCGCCTTTTTGATCAAAGCCCCCAAAGAGCCTCGTGAGGAAGCGCCTTTGTGGCTTCTTCTTTTGCGCCAGCTCTTTTCCGGCATCTACACGGTCGATAACCTCGATTATGTTCAAAGAGATGCCTACATGACGGGATTTTCCCTTGATATTGTCGATATCGCCCGGCTCCGGTATTACAATTTTTTTACGGATGACGGCTTGACCCTGCATCAGGCGGGTCTTTCGGCCCTGAGCCGTTTCCTGAACGCCCGCCTCAATCTTTATGCCAATGTCTATTTTCACCGGACCACCCGGGCTCTGGATCTTCATTTGCAGGAGATATTTAGGGAAACCATGGATTTTATTCTCACTCGCAATCCCCTGGAGGCCCTTGATGATTATCTGCATCTCGATGAATGGCATCTGTTCCACACGGTGAGAGGCTGGAAACCCGATGACAACGCCGTTAAAAGACGACTGGGGCGGGAATGGGAAAAGCTTTACAACCGGCAGGTGAAATGGAAGATGTCCTATTCTACGGAATTTTCCGTGGATCAGCTTCAGCGGGGAACGCGTTTTTCCGATGCCCTCGATTATGAACGGCAGGTCCGGGAATATCTGCCGAAAACACTGAAAAACATTGCTTTGCGGGTGGATCTCGCGACGCAGGACCCCAGGCCCGTCAATCCCATGGCCCATTCGGGCAAAAGCGTCAACATCTTTAATCCCGCCACGGGTTGCACATCCCGGGAACCCCTGAAGGATCTCTATCGCTTTATCCCGGCGCGTGTTGTCCATTTCCGGATATTTGCCCTGAATCACAACCATGACGTGGAGCTTACCGCGGCAGCCGAACGGACCCTGGAAGAGCAGCGCGACGCCTCACGAACAAATATATAAAGAATAAGGATTAAGCAGATAATATATGCCATTGAATGACACGACCGATATGACCCTTTTTGTCCGGACTTCCGGTGAGGATATCGCCCGCTGGGACAGACGGCGCATTGTCGAGGCCCTGATCCGGGAAACGGGGATTGATTTGGATACGGCGGAGGCCATCAGCAAGGAAGTGGAAAAGCAGATTGTGGCTTCCGGAATCAGCCTTCTCACAACCCAGTTGATCCGGGAACTGGTCGATGCCAAACTGATCGAGCGGGGGATGGAAAAGGAACGTCGGATGCACGCCCGCCTGGGCTTTCCCCTCTACGATGTGGAACAGATGATCCTCCATCAGAATAAGGAAAATGCCAATATCCCCCACGGACCGGAAGGGACGAATCTGATTCTCGCCGAAGGGATCAAGCGGGATTACGCCCTTCATCACGTCTTCACCCAGGAGGTTTCTGATGCCCATGCCATGGGTGATGTTCATCTTCACGGTCTGGGCTCCATCGACCGGACCTTCAGTGTTTATCAATCCCTCGCCTATCTGAAAAAATTCGGGCTGAATCTCCCCCATTCCCTCACCGTGGCCAAGCCGGCCAAGCATGCGGAGGTTCTCCTGGCCCATATGGTGCGCTTTGGGGCCATCCTTCAGGGGTATGTTTCCGGCGCCATTGGCTGGGCGGCCGTTAATCTGTCCTTTGCCCCTTTTTTGACGGGCATGAGCGATCGGGAGATCACCCAGTTTGCCCAGATGCTCATTTACGAGTTTTCCCAGATGACCTCCGCCCGGGGCGGACAGGCCATGTTTACAGACATCCATCTTTATTGGGATATCCCCGATCATCTCGGTAATCTGCCCCTTATCGATGCGGGGGGGCATCCGACGGGCACGACGTGCAGAACTTATGAAAAGGAGGCCCGCCAGTTTGCCTGGGCTCTTTTTGAGGTCTACAAAAAGGGAGATGGAACGGGGAAACCCTTTATTTTCCCGCGTCCGGTCCTCCATATTACGGAGGATTTCTTTAAAAGCCCCGGACATGAAGCGTTTCTTCGCCATGTGTGTGAGGTGTCCATTGAGAAAGGAAACCCCTGCTTTGTCTTTGACCGGAGCGCGTCAGAGCCCAGGATGGCCATGGGGCATTCGTTTCCAACCCCTGAGGATCTGACGTCTCCTTGGGTGTCCCGCTATTTTGCCGTTCATAATGTTGCCTTGAATCTTCCCCGTCTGGCCTATCGGGCCAAGGGTGATGACCAAACCCTGTTCTCCCTTTTGGGCGAGACAATCGATCTGGCGGCTAGAGCCCATGTCCAGAAGCGTAATTTTATCGAGAAGCTGCTTTCCTACGGCGATGAAGGGCCGTTGTCGATGTTGGCCATGAATTGTGACGGCTATCCCTACCTGCGAATGAATCTTACCAGCTACCTGCTTGGGATGGTGGGCCTCAGCGAGCTTGTTCATATTCACACCGGCAAGCCTCTTCATTCATCGGAGGAGGCCCTTGCCTTCGGCTTGAAGGTTGTTGAGGACATGAGAGGGCAAGCAGAGAGGCTTGGCCGGGAATACGGGATGAAAATTATTCTGGATCAATCCCATGCCGAGACGACGGGACACCGGTTTGCCCGCCTGGACCTCAAGTATTTTTCTCCGGCATCGGGTCGCTTCGTGAGGGGTGATCTGGCCAAGGGTGAAATCTATTATACCAATTCAACCCAGTTTTCCCCATCGGCGCCCATATCGCCGATTGTTCGCGTTACGGAAGAGGGGCGCTTTCACCCCTTGATCCAGGGCGGCGCCGCCACCCATCTCTGGTTGGGAGAACATCGGCCCCGAACGGAGGATTTAACGGATTTTATCAAAGAGGTTTTCCATAAAACCAAAAACAAGCAAGTCATCATCGCTCCGGATTTTACAACTTGCCAGGGTTGCGGATTGACGGGCCGGGGCCTCAAGAAGATTTGCCCGTTTTGCGGTTCTGAAGCGGTTGAAGAGATTTCCATGATCACGCAATATTTCAGCCGTGTTTCCGGGTGGAATAAGGGAAAGCTCGCTGAGCTCCGGGACCGGGTCCGTATTGATTCACTTTAAATATCAATTATTTTATCCCGCCATATGATGACTCTCCGGCAGGTCGAAGCGGACGGGTTAGCCATCTACGGCCTTCGGCACACTGTCAGGCCCGGCAGTTTCCGGTCATCAAAATCCGGGTGTTGGCCTTGACACAGCGGGTGTCGATAAATATATTAGCGCCGATCCTAAGGTTGAAGGTATTGATGTGGAAGATATTATCGTAAAAATATTCAAGGAAAGCTGTGAGCTCAAAGAGAGCTTCGTGAATGAGAACCTCGTGCGCATTATTCATGTCGTCGAGGCGATCACAGGGGCATTAAAGTCAGGCAACAAGGTCATGATCTTCGGAAACGGAGGCAGCGCCGCAGATGCCCAGCATCTGGCCGCTGAGTTCGTCAACCGCTTCCTAATCGAGCGACCGCCTCTTCCGGCCATCTCCCTGAGCACCGATACCTCTATCATTACAAGCATTGGCAATGATTACGATTTTTCAGAGATTTTCAGCAAGCAGATCAGGGCTCTTGGCCATGCCGGCGATGTTGCCTGGGGTATCAGCACCAGCGGTACATCGAAAAATGTGGTCAAAGGCCTGGAGCAGGCCAAGAAGATGGGGCTGATCACCATCGGGATGACGGGGAAGGATGGCGGGGATATTGCGGGCATCGTGGATTATTCCCTGAATGTGTCATCGAATTCGACGCCGCGGATCCAGGAGGTTCATATCACCGTCGGGCATGTCATCTGCCAGATGGTCGATCTGAAGCTTTTTCAGCGGCCCGACATGAAATAATTAAAGTAGACCATGGGGTTGGATAATACAGTATGGTGAAAAAGACAAAGCATCATCAGGGCGGCATCGGGGAAGAGAAGTCCCCGGGGGAGACTGAACATACCGAAGGACCGGACTTGCAGGAACCCATTGAAGATTTGAAGGCGGCGCTTCAGGCGAAGGAGAAAGAGGCCGCGGAAAATTACGATAAATATGTCCGGGCTGTTGCGGAGTTCGATAATTACAAGAAGCGCACGGCCAAAGAAAAAACGGATCTTTTAAAATACGGCAATGAAAATCTGCTGCGCGATATCTTGCCGATGGTTGACAATCTGGATCGCGCCCTGAAGCATGCCGAGGCATCGTGCGACTTTGAAGCCTTTAAGAAGGGGCTGGAAATGTTGCGTTCCCAGCTTGCCGGGTCTTTGGAAAAACATGGTCTGGAGCCGATTGATTGCTCAAACCAGTGTTTTGATCCGAATTTCCATGAGGCCATGCTCCAGGTGGAGAGCGATGCCCATGAAGACAACCAGATTGTTGATGAACTGGAGAAAGGCTATCTTTTACATGGCCGACTGCTGAGGCCGGCCAAGGTTTCCGTGTGTAAACATCATAAAACGAAAGACTGTGCGTAACTGAATCAAGGTTGCCGACAGATACAGAAGGAGGAGAACAGACATGGGTAAAATTATCGGAATTGACTTGGGCACTACTAATTCATGCGTAGCCGTTATGGAGGGTGGAGACCCCGCCGTCATCTCAAATCAGGAAGGTAACCGGACAACGCCTTCTATCGTTGCCTTTACGGAGGGTGGAGAAAGACTTGTCGGTCAGGTTGCCAAAAGACAGGCCATCACGAATCCGGAAAATACGGTTTATGCCATAAAAAGGCTCATCGGAAGAAAATATTCCTCGAAAGAGGTTCAATACGATAAAACGATCAGTCCGTATAAGATTACGGAAGCGTCCAACGGCGACGCCGAAGTGACAGTCCGGGACAGGAAGTACAGCCCCGCCGAGATTTCGTCGATGGTTCTGGGAAAAATGAAGCAGACCGCAGAGGATTATCTGGGGCAGAAGGTTACCGATGCCGTTATTACCGTTCCGGCCTATTTCAATGATTCTCAGAGGCAGGCGACGAAAGACGCCGGCAAAGTGGCCGGGCTCAACGTGCTCAGAATTATCAATGAACCGACGGCCGCGGCCCTGGCCTACGGCCTGGACAAGAAAAAAGAGGAAAAAATCGCTGTTTTTGACCTGGGCGGCGGGACGTTTGATATTTCCATCCTGGAACTGGGCGACGGCGTGTTTGAAGTCAAATCGACGAACGGCGATACCCATCTGGGAGGGGAGGACTTCGACCAGCGGCTGATTGACTTTCTGGCTTCGGAGTTCAAGAAGGATCAGGGCATCGATATCCGAAGTGACCGCATGGCCCTCCAGCGTCTGAAAGAGGCGGCGGAAAAGGCGAAGATGGAGCTTTCCACCTCCATGGAGACGGATATTAATCTGCCCTTTATCACGGCTGATGCATCAGGACCGAAGCATCTGAATATCAAGCTGACGCGGGCGAAGCTGGAAGCGCTGGTGGAGGAGCTCATCGAGAAACTGGAACCTCCATGCCGTACGGCTCTGAAGGATGCTAACCTTACGCCGAAAGATATTGATGAGGTCATCCTGGTGGGCGGTATGACTCGTATGCCCCGGGTGCAGCAGAAGGTCCTGGATATTTTCGGAAAAGAGCCCCACAAGGGTGTCAATCCCGATGAAGTCGTGGCCATCGGCGCGGCGATTCAGGGAGGCGTTCTGTCCGGTGATGTAAAAGACGTCCTGCTTCTTGACGTGACCCCCCTATCTCTGGGTATTGAGACCCTGGGCGGTGTCATGACGAAACTGATCGAAAAGAATACGACGATTCCGACCAAGAAGAGCCAGATTTTCTCCACGGCAGCTGACAATCAGCCGGCTGTGAGTATCCACGTCCTCCAGGGCGAACGGCCTATGGCAGCGGATAACCGTACCCTCGGCCGCTTTGAACTGATCGGCATTCCAGCGGCGCCGCGTGGCATCCCTCAGGTTGAGGTTTCCTTCGACCTTGATGCTAATGGTATTGTCCATGTCGCGGCCAAAGATCTTGGCACAGGCAAGGAGCAGAGTATCAAAATCACGGCTTCCAGTGGTCTGAGCGAAGAGGAGATCCAGAAGCTGGTTCGGGAAGCGGAACTCCATGCCGATGACGACAAGCGGAAGAAAGAATTAATCGAAGCGAGAAATCAGGCCGATTCCATGGCCTACGGTGTCGAGAAGAACATTAAAGAATTTGGCGACAAGATTGACGCCGCCGAAAAGGAAAAAATTGAGGCAGGCATCGCCCGGGTGAAAAAGGCCATTGAAGGGGATGACCTGAACGAAATTAAGGCGGCCCAGGAAGAGTTGACCAACGCCTCCCACAAGCTGGCGGAGGCGATGTACGCCAAGTCGGCAGGGCAGGAAGCGGGGGCTGGTGCAGGGGCTGGTGCAGGGGCTGGCGCTGGCGCTCAGGCCGGGCAGAAGGCCGGCGGCAAGAAGGATGATGATGTCGTTGATGCCGATTTTGAAGACGTAAAATAGTCGACTTCGTTACTGTTATTAACACAAGCCCGGAAGTATGAAACAGACTCTTCCGGGCTTTTCTTATGATAAGAGATGAAAAATGCGATTTCTTCTGACCAACGATGACGGTATTTATGCCAGGGGCCTGTCGGCCCTTTATCAGGAATTATCAGCAGATGCCGATTGTCTTGTTGTGGCGCCGGAGGTCGAGCAAAGCGCCGTGGGCCATGCGATCACCATCTCCCGGCCTCTCATGGTCCGTGCCGCCCAGAAAAACGGCCATTTCTTAGGCTATGCCGTGACAGGCACACCGGCAGACTGTGTAAAGATCGGCCTCAAGGCCCTGTCGGAGAAACCCGTCGATCTTGTCGTTTCCGGCATCAATCGCGGCGCCAATGTGGGCATCAATGTCCTATACTCAGGAACCGTTTCTGCCGCCACGGAGGCTTTGATCCTCGGCGTGCCTTCCCTGGCGATTTCTCTCGATTCCCATAAGGAGGCGGACTATAGCTTTGCGGCCCGGTTTGCCAGGAAAATGGCGGCGTTTGTCATAAAAAACCCCATGAAGGACGTAGCCATCAATGTGAATGTGCCGGCCATCCCGGAAGAGGAGATCAACGGCGTCGTGGTCGTGAAACAGGGGAAGGCGCGCTTGATTGAGAATTTTGAAAAAAGGACGGACCCCAGAGACAATATCTATTACTGGCTGGCCGGAGAGACTCAATTGGCTGATGATGAGGCCGTCGATTCCGATGCGGCGGCCCTTAGCCGGGGCATGATTACCATCACGCCCTTATATTATGATCTGACACTACATGATGCCATAGGCCCTCTGGCGGCGAAGATTAGAGATACAATGCTGTTTTAAGCCCGGCCTGGTATGTCAGCGCGTCAGCAGTACCGGAATCGGGCTGTTTTTAATGATGCAGGAGGTTGTGCTGCCCAGCAGCAGTTCCCTGAGACGGTTGTTGCCATAGGCCCCCATGACCATCATTTCAATGGAGCCTTCCTGCATGAATTTAATCAACTCCTTGTTTTCTTTCCCTCCCAGAACGATGATCTCGCTATCCACCTGAAACGGCTCAAGGTAGGCTTCCAGCTTTTTCGTCAGTTTATCGGCCTGTTTATGATCGTCCGAGACAATGACGATCGACATGGGCCAGGCCACCTTTTCCGACAGGAAAACGGCCAGTTTCAGGGCATTGTCCGCCGGGGCGCTGCCGTCGTAGGCCAGGCCGATGCTTTCAATTTCCTGAAAGTTTTGGGGTGTGACCATGACGGGTTTGCCGGAGTTCCGCACCACCGATTCCGCCGTCGAACCCAGCAAACCACCCTTGGCCAGATGGAAATGTTCCCCTTTCCTTGCAAGGAGAATCCAGTCCGTTGATTTGCCCTGCTCGATAATCATCTCGTCAATGATGCCGACGGCCTTTTTCGTTTCCGGCACGATGTTCGCTTTTGCACACATATCCTGAAAGGTCTTCAGAATGATGTCCGCCTGTTCTTCAAGACCTTTCTCCAGCATGGGAAAGTATTCCTGGCAGGCCGGTATGCCGATCGATCCGGAGATATCTGTAATGACGGGTCCCTGAATCAGGCGAATATCGATGACGTTGAGACCTCTGAGGGTGGCGCCAAGTTTGTGAGCCATGTAAATGCCGTATTTAATGGCTGTTTCCCCATATTCGGAACCATCGGTCGGGATCAGGATTGTCTTTACCATGAACCATTCTCCTTTTCAGGCCATGTCGCCTTCTTGTCTTGAGTTATTTCTTGTTGAACAGATCCGCTACGGTTTTGCATCGGGTTTGCCGCTCGAATCGAAATTGCCAAACCCTTTGAGTAAATCATCCACCATGCGTTCCCTGTCCTGGGCTCCTTCTTCGCCGTCAGCTGATGAGCCGTCCATGCTTTTATCCTTGGGGTTGACGGGATTCCCCTTTTCGTCGAAGGCGATGAATTTCCCTTCGAGTTTTCCGTTTCTGTAAGAGGCCTTCTCCTTGATGCGTCCGCTTTTGTAGTAAACGACATACTCGCCTTCCCGCTTGTCGTTCCTGAAAGTGCCTTTTTCCTTCAGGGCGCCGTCCTTGTAATAGGATGTGTAATCACCATCGAACTTGCCGTTTTTGAAATATTCCTCATCCTTGATCTGGCCGTTACGGTAATAGAGCCGATAGGGGCCGTCCAACTGGCCGTCTTCGGTATAATGTTCCGTTTCCCTGAGCTGTCCGTTTTCATAATAGCAGACATAGTCCCCGACGAGCTTGTCATTCTTAAAGGTCCCCTTCTCCCGGAGCTGCCCATCGTGATAAAAGGAGACCGCTTCGCCGTCTTTCTGGCCATTGCGAAAAAACAGATTGACCATGACCTGTCCGTTTCCAAAATACGCCGTATATTCGCCTTCCGGTTTGTTATCCAGCGTATAGCCTTTGGCGATGAGCTGGTCCTTGTCGTTATAATGGACTTCCTCTTGAAGTGTTCCCTTAGGGGGCATGGGGGAGTTACATCCTTTCCTCTGTGCTCATTTCACCCATCTCACTTATGATTTTTTTGTAAAATTATCAACGAGTTTTCCGTACTTTTCATGGATCATTTTCCGGTCAAATTCCCAGAACTCAGCGAGCATGGTCTGCTGCTCCTCATCGCTGAAGTACTTCATGCAAGGATAAAAGAAGTGCTTATCTTCCTTTTCGATATGTTTGGGGTAGAACCCCGCCAGTTCAGTCAGAAGGCTGACCATCTCCGGAACCAGATCAGCATTACCTGTCAGGACATACTTTTCTTTGGTTTCGACAAGCCGACCTACAGTCTTCCTGGCATAGGCATGTTCGGCCATGAGCTCATCTATGAGGTTTGCATGTTCCTTTGCCAGAGGCTTTTTGGCAAGCTCCCGGAAAAGGATGTCTTCCTCCTTGCCATGATGGGTGCGATCGGCATAAATCCGGATGAAATCGACGACTGTGTCGATAAAGACGGGATCCATCTTATGCTTGAGATCTGTGTCGATCAATTCTGCTTCAACCACATGGAGCATTTTTTCAATGAGCCGGTGTTCCCACATTAAAGGTCCGATAGGTTTCATCCTCAGGGTCTCCTTATGAAGATAAGTTGGATATTTAAGTTCTGTAGCTTCCCTAAACGCGAGTTCTAATCATCAGTTCTAGAGGGTGAGGATTCAGATATCCATGTGTTTTCATGCGATAGGCATAGACCCGTTCGATAAAATTTTCTCTCAGCATCGGATCGTGAATACGTTCATCATCTATCACGGGGAGCAAAGGAAAATGGTCCATGAATGCTCCGGCAAAAACCCCGATGCCTTTACGGCTCGGCACTCCGGGGGGGCCATAGACCTTCACGCCGGTCATGCCTGAGCTCGGAGAGTTGCTCTTGAAGATAAACCCGCACAGGTCTTCCGTTTCCAGAGCCATCAACCGCTTACGCGCCCATTCCAGCATGCCTTCCGTATGGTCCATGCCTGTTTTTACGGTCATGAGCCTGGGCGTTGCAGCATCACCGACAAGGCGCATCGCCTCCCTTGGGATGCCTAGACCGTATTCCACCTCCGGGCAAACGGGAACCCAATCACAGTAACACCCCAGGGTGTCCGTTATATAACGATCCCATTGATGGCCGCCGTCATAGCGTACGTTGCGGCCCAGAAGGCAGGCGCTGATTCCGATCTTGATTTTGTGCATGATAGTTGATTATCAATGACCCTTGGGTTCTTGTCAATACGAATTTGGTAACCCGGGCCATTATTGATTTGCTGCCATTATATCGTGCTGAAGTTGCGGCATGCAGTCGACTATGAATATTATATATATACTGGAATAATACTTTGAAGTGCCCGGTGAGCTTTCGATAACCGACATATAACGCATTGAGAAAACAGAAGAATATCTTCTTGACGGCGGCGTGTTTTTCCGATAAACAAGGATTTTGTTAACGTAGTTATTCTATTGCAGGTCTTGGCCATAGCGTGTACAGGTCGTGCCATCCTGGCACCCCACATAAAAAACCGGAGGGAAAGTAATATCTATGAAAAAAGATGATTTGAAGAACGTTACACTACAGCAATTGGAAGCCCTTGTCCTGTTGGGTTCCGAGGGCACCTTCAGCCGTGCCGCAAAAAAAATGAACCTCTCCCAGCCTTCCTTAACCAAACATATCCAGAATATGGAAGAAACCATTGATGCGCCGCTCGTAATCAGGGGAAGATCGGGCGTCCAGCTCACACCGGAAGGCAAGATCCTGTCCGAATACGCCAGAAAGATCCTGAAATCGCGGGATGAAGCGGGCGAGCGATTCAAACGCCTTTACGAGAACGAAGGTGGAGATATCACCATCGCTGCAAGCACCACCCCGGCGGCCCATATTCTGCCGCAAGTCCTGAGCCGGTTCAGAAAGGTCTATCCCCAGATTTTTGTGTATATCAAGAGTGCCGATTCGCAAGAGGTCATGGAAATGATTGAAGGCAATGAGCGGGAGATCGGTTTTGTCGGCAAAAAACCGTCTCACGGCAAACTGGAGGCGATGCCGATCTGGGCGGATCGTCTGGGTCTTGTGGTCCCTGCGGATCACCCCTGGGTAAATAAAGCATCGATATCCCTTGCCGATCTTACCTCGGAGGCATTTGTTGCCAGGGAAAAAGGATCCGGGACGCGAACCTTGCTGGAACAGCATTTGAAGGAGAAGACGAATGCCGATTTGTCTCAGCTTCGTCTCGTCGCCGAGTTGGGAAGTTCGGATGCGGTCAAGGAAGCAATCCTGGCTGGGCTTGGCGTTTCCATCCTCTCCCTCCGGGCCGTTCAACGGGAAATAAACCAGGGGCTTCTGAAGGAAGTGGCGATCGAAGACTGGCGGCTTGAAAGGTCGTTCTACCTGATCCATCGCCGCAATGTCAACCTGATGAAGCATCACCATGTTTTTCTTGAATTTATCAAGAACTACCGCCTTGATGAATTGGCTTAGCGCTTATCTTCGGATAAGCGATTAGAAAGGAAGCACGGGATGACGGATGTCAAAATCATAGACGCCAGAGGGCTGGATTGTCCCGAGCCCGTTATGCGGACGAAGAAGGCCCTGGAGACGAATAGCCGGATCATGGTTATCGTGGACAACGACATGGCCCTGGAAAATGTGAAACGTTTGGGAACAAAGACGGGATGCGATATCCAGGTCGATGGGCAGAAGGATGGGGCCTACCATATTCGCCTTTCGAGAAAGGGAGGCGCGGTTCCCATAACGGATGTGGATGTCGCTCCGATCTGCGAAACCGAGCCGTCGGGGACAGGGCCTTTTGTGGTCGTTTTTGCCGAAAACAGGATGGGTAGAGGGAATGATGAACTGGGCGGGGTTCTGATACGAGCCTTCATTCATACCCTGGCCGAGCAGGTGACCAGGCCGGACATGATCATTTTTTATAATACGGGCGTTAAATTAATCGTCAAGGATTCGCCCGTTCTTGATGATCTGAAAGCGATGGCCGAAGCAGGCGTGGAACTGATGGTCTGCGGGACTTGCGTGAACTATTTTGATATCGCCAAAGAGGTAGCCGTCGGGAACATCTCCAATATGTATGATATCGTCGGGATCATGTCCCGTGCAGGGCGGCTGGTGATGCCCTGATGGTCGGGGAAGCTTATTGGGTTGTCCTGTTCCGGTCTGTGTCTTATGCCTTGATGGCGGAAAAGATCTTGATCGAGGCAGGCATCGCCTTCAAGCTCATACCTGTGCCAAAGGCCATCAGTTCCGACTGCGGCATTTGCCTTCGCATTACCGCGGATGTCCGGGAAGGTGTTCTGCTTGCCCTTGCCGACAAGGTGGAAAACGACGGGATCAGGCCCCTAGGCTGATTTTTTAATAATCTTCGCCTATTGAACGCATTCCGTAGCCGACCGATCACGGTTGATCCGATTACCTCGGAAACAAAACATGCAGAAAGACGAATAGTGGAAATTGTATTGATTCTAGGGCATCCGCAGCCGGGCAGCTTTAATCATGCCATTGCCGATGTGGTCTTGCAAATCCTGGCAGGTCATGGTCACCGGGTTCACTACCATGACCTCTGCGCCGAGTGTTTTGATCCTGTCATTCCCTTTGGCGAAATACCCAAGGATGCACCTTTGGCACCGCTCGTAGATGCTCATTGCCGGGAGATCGCCCAGGCTGACGGCATCATCATCGTACATCCCAATTGGTGGGGGCAGCCGCCCGCCATCCTGAAAGGGTGGGTCGATCGGGTCATCCGTCCGGGCGTGGCTTATGAATTCATCGAAGGGGATAGTGGCGAAGGCGTTCCGAAGGGTCTCCTGAAAGCAAAGGCCGCATTGGTTTTCAATACGGCAAACACCACGCAGGAGCGGGAGCGGGATGTTTTCGGCGATCCGTTGGAGACGATATGGAAGAATTGTATCTTTGGTTTATGCGGGATTGAGCGGTTTTATCGAAGGACGTTCAGCGTCGTTGTTACCAGCACGCAGGAAGAGAGGCAGGCCTGGCTTACGGAAGTACGGCAGACTGTGGCCCGCTACTTCCCGGGGTGATGCAATCTTTGATGGTTTTTCCCCTGTCCCCGAACACCTCGGACTTGTCATTCCGGCGAAGGCCGGAAGGCGCAGGGGCGACCGGCCGGTCGCCCCTGCATTGATCCTTATTATTTCTTCCCGTAGCCGATGCCCTTCGCCGAATCAGCAATAGCCTCCAGTACCGAAGGATCGTCTATGGTGGACGGGACGACGTAATCTTTGCCGTCGACGATCTTGCGCATGGTGCTCCGTAGGATTTTCCCTGATCGTGTCTTTGGCAGGGCCTTCACCACGGCGGCTTCCTTGAAGCAGGCCAGCGCCCCCAGTTCGGAACGGACCATCTGGACGAGTTCCTTGATGATATCTTCCTGGTTACGCTCCACGCCTGCTTTCAAGACGACAAATCCCACGGGAACCTGTCCTTTCAACTGGTCGTCGGCGCCAAAAACGGCGCATTCCGCCACATCTTGATGCTTGGAGACAATCTCTTCCATGGAGCCGGTGGACAGCCGGTGACCCGCCACATTGATGACGTCATCGATACGACCCATAATATAGATATAACCGTCCTGATCAAAACGGCCGCCGTCGCCCGTCACATAGTAGCCCGGTCTTTCCGTGACATATTCGAGATAGCGTGCATCGTCCTGCCAGAGGGTGGGCAGGCAGCCGGGGGGGAGAGGCAGCTTGATGACGACTGATCCTTCTTCTCCGTTGGGTAGCTGATTGCCGTCAATATCAAGAATCTGTACGTTATAGCCGGGGACCGGTTTGGTTGGTGAGCCGGCCTTGATCGTGAAGGGTTCGATGCCCATGCAGTTGGCGGCGATCGGCCAGCCCGTTTCCGTCTGCCACCAGTGGTCAACGACGGGTATTTTCAGCATATCCGTTGCCCAGTGATAGGTGTCCGGATCGAGACGTTCTCCGGCGAGGAATAAGTATCTCAGGCATTTGATGTCATATTTCTTCAGGTAATCACCGTTCGGGTCCTCCTTCTTGATGGCGCGGAAGGCGGTCGGGGCCGTAAACAGAACGGAAACACCATGCTGGGAGATCACCCGCCAGAAAGCGCCGGGGTCCGGTGTGCCGACTGGCTTTCCTTCGTAGAGGATGGTTGTACATCCGAACAGCAGGGGGGCGTAAACGATATAGGAGTGGCCGACGACCCATCCCACATCAGAGGCGGCCCAGAATACTTCGCCCGGTTTGACGTCGTAAATGTGCTTCATGGACCATTTCAGGGCAACGGCATGGCCGCCGTTATCCCGCATGACGCCCTTGGGCTTTCCCGTGGTTCCCGAGGTGTAAAGAATGTAAAGGGGATCCGTGGCGGCGACAGATACACAGGATACGGGCTGGGCGTCCTTCATCAGGTCGTTCCAGTCGAGATCATTTGGTGCGACCAGCCCGGCCTGGACCTGGGGCCGCTGGTAAATAATGCATTTTTCCGGTTTGTGAGCGGCGATTTTGATCGCTTCATCCAAAAGCGGTTTATAGGGAAGAACTTTTTTCCCTTCAATGCCGCAGGAAGCTGAAATCATGACCTTCGGCTTGGCATCGTCAATACGGATGGCCAATTCGTTGGGGGCAAAACCGCCGAAAACGACGGAGTGAACGGCCCCGATCCGGGCGCAGGAAAGCATGGCCACCATGGCTTCAGGGATCATGGGCATGTAGATGATGACCGTGTCTCCCTTTTTTACGCCAAGAGCGCTAAGAACGCCGGCAAATTTCGATACTTTGTCCAACAGTTCCTGATAAGAGATCTTCTGGACGACATCGGTAACAGGGCTGTCATAAATGATGGCCGTCTGCGCACCCCGGCCCGATTCAACCTGATAATCGAGGGCATTGTAGCAGGTATTTAATTCACCACCGGCGAACCACTTGTAAAAAGGCGCCCGGCTCCCGTCGAGGACATTGTCCCATTTCCTGGTCCATTGGATCTCCTCTGCGGCTTTTCCCCAGAAAACATCCGGCTGTTGAATGGATTGTGCGTAACTCCCCTTGTAATTCAATGAATCTGTCATGTTTCCTCCTCATGTCCCTATGCTGAATTTTGGAATACCCCTACCCCATAATTTAACTAGCAGATCAAAATCAGCCGTGTCAAGGGAAACAAGGTGATTCAAAAAAATACGGCCCCATGCATCACGGGGCCGTATTTTCCGATAAGATCTGTCTGAGGCGTTACGCTACCATCATACTTTAATCTCACCCTTTTTCATGGTTTCCGTGGCTTTGAAGATGCCCAGGGGGAACTTGCCATAGATTTCGTCAAGCTTGGCCAGGAGCACACTGTAGCCGATTCCCTGGCCCAGTGCGAAGGGGCCGAAAGGCGATCCGCCGCCGTTGGCCATGGCCAGATCGATCTCTTTGGGATCATCGGCAACGCCTTCTTCCAGAAGTTTTGTCGCCTCATTAACCTGGAGGGCGATCAGGTGGTTGATGTCGAATTCCTTGGTCGCCTTTGATAGATCGATCTTGGGACGTCCCTGGGACCAGTCGTAGAAACCCTTGCCGGTTTTTTTGCCCAGATTGCCGGATTTTAAGTAAGAGGCGAGGGCTTCAGACGGTTTGTAATCCGGAGAGAGGACCTGTGCGAAATATTCCATGCCGTGGACGGCGATATCGATGCCGACATAGTCCAGAAGTTCGAAAGGCGTCATGGGCATCAGGGGCTTCAGGGCGGCGTCGAACTCTTCCGGTGTGGGATGGCCGGCTTCGAGAATCTTGGAGACGAACGCCAGTGTGGGCTCGTTGACGCGGTTGTAAATGAAACCGGGGGAGTCCTTCTTCACGATTACCGGGACCTTCTTGATCTTTTTGGCGATATCATAACCAATCTGGATGGATTCATCGGAGGTTTTACCGCCCTTGATGACTTCCACCAGTTTCATGAGGATGGCCGGATTGAAGAAATGGTATCCGATAACCTTATCCGGGCGGCTGGTGGCGCTGGCGATGTCGGTGATGCTTATGTTCGAGGTGTTGGATGCGAGGATAGCGTGCTTGGGGGCATACTTGTCCAGGTCTGCAAAAACGCTCTTCTTGAGGTCCAGTTTCTCGGGGACGGCTTCAATGACGAAGTCGGCATCCTTTACGGCTTCCTGGATATCGACCATGGGGATCAGTCGCGCCATGGCATCGTCATAGGCTTCCGGGGTCATCTTGCCTTTTTCCTTGAATTTGTCGAAGCTGCCCTTGATGCCCGCCATGCCTTTATCCACAAATCTCTGTTCGATGTCGCGCAGAACGACGGTATATCCGCCCATGAGACAGCAGGCCGCAATGCCGTGCCCCATGTCTCCCGCTCCGATCATGGCAATCTTTTTTACGTCGTCAGATTTCATAGTGATTCTCCTTTCGGTGATTTGATGTCGGTTTGATTGGACAAGAGCTGTCTGTAAAAAACGCGTAACTATAAAAATATGTGCCTCCAGTGTCAAGAGGAAAAGGCGTAATTTCGAAAGAAGGTTCAATTTTTATTGACTTCAAATTTGGCCTGCCCTACATATGTCAGCATACGGAACAAGTTCATTATTGTCCGGCAAGGGGAGGGCCATGAAAAAGTTGAACCTTTGGATGATTGTTTGTGTGGCTATCTGGGGCCTTGTGGGCATGGGCTGTGCCCATTTGAATACCTTCCAGCGGGAAGGGGACATTCGCCTGTCCGGGTTGAAGCAGGCCGTTGAAGTTCTCCGTGATGAAAAAGGCATGGCCTATATTTATGCGGCAACGGAAGAGGATCTGATATGGGCGCAGGGTTTTGTGACGGCCCAGGACCGGCTCTTCCAGATGGAGTTGACGAGGCTCTTCGTCTCCGGCCGCATTTCCGAGCTGGCAGGTCCGGCGGGGCGGGAATCGGATATCCGCATGCGCACCCTTGGGTTTCTTCGTCATGGCAAAAAACATGCGTCCATCCTGAATAATGAGACGAGGCGCTACTTTCAGTCTTATCTGGACGGTGTTAATGCCTTCATTTCCCGCACACAGGATCTTCCCCTCGAATTCAAGCTAAGCGGCATCCGGCCCGAACTCTGGACGATTGCCGATTCTCTGGCCATTGCCTATTACATGGGCTGGGGATCGGCAGCGAACCTTAAGGACGAAATCATTGCCCAGATGTTGGTGGAGAAACTGGGGCCCGAAAAGGCACGGGAACTTTTTCCCGTCAATATCAATCCCGACACGGAAAATGACTGCAAGGCGCCCGATAGGCTTCGGCAAAGTTCGATGCCGGAGCGGCGGTATCTCGATCTTGCTGCCGATAAGACCCTTATGGCCCTCTGGGCGGATCAGGCTCCGGGGTTTCGCGTGGGGAGCAACAACTGGGCTGCCGGCGCGTCTCTATCCCCGAACGGCAAGCCTGTCGTTGCCAATGATCCCCATCTCGATGCCCGCATTCTTCCCGGCCCCTGGTATCCGTGTGGCCTGATTCTGCCGTCCTCAAGGGCTGTCGGTGTTTCCGTTCCCGGGTTGCCGGGGATGGCCGCCGGTCGCACCGATTTCATCGCGATCGGGATGACCAATTCTTACGGTGACGCCCAGGATCTTTTCATCGAAACGGTTGATCCGGCAAACCCCGATCGTTATCTGGAGGGCAAGCAATCCCTCCCGTTCGAGGAGATTGCGGAGACGGTGAAAATAAAGGATCCGGATGCCACCGGCGGTTTCCGGGAGGAAAGGATTCGCATACGCCTGACGAAAAGAGGACCGGTGGTGTCGGGCCTTCTGAAAGGTCTTGATACAGCCAGTGTCATCAGTCTGCGCTGGTCGCCCTTCGAAACCATGACACCGTCCTTGGGACTGGAGGGTCTTCTGAGGGCCAGAAATGTTGATGATGTTCGGGAGAGCCTCCGCGATGTGACAACGATCATGCTGAATTTTGTGTTTGCCGATGTAGATGGGCGCTTTGGCTGGCAGACGACGGGTCGCCAGCCCATCCGCGCCCGGGGAGACGGTCTTGTTCCCTTCAAGGTGGTCGATGGCCGCGATGACTGGATGGGCTGGATTCCCTATGAAAAAATGCCCCATTCCTATAACCCTGCAAGAGGCTGGGTCGGTACCTGCAACCACTATACGGTGCCTTGCGACTATCCCTACTATTTTACGTCCCATGTCTCCGCGTCTTACCGTTACCGGCGGCTGATCGAGTTGATGGACGCGCCGGGAAAGAAAACGGCGGATGATCACTGGCGCTTTCAACGGGATGCCGTCAATCTGATGGCCGGCCGGATCGCCCCTGTCATGGCGCGAGCACTGACGGCTCACGAGGATACAAGGGCCCTGGGCCGGATTCTTGGCCGCTGGGATTTTACGGATGACCCGAATCAGGCGGCGCCGGCCATTTTTCAGGCGGTTTATCGCCAATTTTTCTTTGCCGTTTATCAGGATGAATTGGGCATCCCTCTGGCCAAGCTCCTGATCGACAACCCTTACTTCTGGCAGGAATCTCTACAAAAGATTGTCCTGGTCGGAGAATCCCCATGGTTTGACGATACATCAACGCCTTCTGTAAAAGAAACGCGGGATGACCTGTTCCATAGGGCTGGGCTGGCGGTGATCCGGGAACTCGGCCCCCTGTATGGCAGCAATCCGGAGGGATGGGCATGGGGCCGCATGCATCGCCTTTCCCTGGTGTCGCCCATCAGCCGCGAAGGTTTTGCGGCAGCCCTGCTTGGTGGCGGTTCTCATGCCATGGGCGGCTCCCAGGAAACCCTTTATCGCGCCAGTTATGATTATAATAAACCCTACGATGTCACAGTGTCCGCGGCCCTGCGCATGGTGGTCGATCTGGGAGATCCCGACAAGATCATGGCTGTTTTGCCCGGCGGCGCTTCCGGTCGCCTATTCGACCCTCACTATAAGGATCAGGTAGAACCTTTCATGAACGGGGAGGCCCGTTACTGGTGGTTCAGCGATGAGAAAATCAAGAAAAACGTCCGCACAAAGCTGCGTCTTTTGCCGTCGCATGGGAGGTGACTCCATGAAGCGCGGGAACCGGCGCCTGCCTGGCAGCGCCGTGATTTTCCTCTTGGCGATCTTTCTTGTCGGAAGTACACGCCAAATGGTTTATGCGCAAGGTTATGTCGATCCCCGAAAAAGCATGTCGGGCTTTTATACCTGGTGCCGGAGTATGGGGGGAACGCCTTATAACGATGCCCGGGGCGTGGGTTGCATTCCGGGCGACGCCCGCAGTTCTTCCGGCGGCTTTGCAATGGGGCGCTCCAATCCCTATAGCGGGCTGTTTGGTCTTATGGGGCAGAACCTCAATGCAGCGGTTTCCAATATGCTCAATCCCGTACCAGGAAGCATGGACAGTGCCGCGCTGATACGTGGGCAGGAGTTGCAGCGAAAAAAGGCGGAAGAGCTGGAAAGGCAGCGTCAAATCGAAGAGCAGTGGAGGCTTCAGGAGGAGGCAAAAAAGAAGCGGGAATTTCTGGATGCCAAGGAACGAATGCTCGGGCAGATGAAGGGAACGCCGGAGCGTGGTGAGCTCAAGATGAAAGGTATGCAAGGGGGGCAGGATCTCACGATGAAGGGCATGGGCGGGGCATCAGCTCCGGCAACGGCCTTTCAGCAGGCCGTTTGCAGCGCCTATCTTCTTCAGAAGGCTGACGAGGCGGCGGGAGTCATGAGATTTGATGAGGCCGTTTATCTGTCGAATCAGGCAAGCTTGATTATGGGCGGGGCTTCTCCCGGCGTCCAGTGTCCGGCGCCGGACAACAAAGGCGTTTCCGATGTATCCGGCCGTCCTGTAGAAGAAAGTAAGAAGGCTGCCGAGGAATTGCTTCAGAGGGCGAAAATATACAACCGGCTCTATGGTCGGGTTGAGGGAGAGGTTGTGGAGTGGCGGGATAAAACCAGGCAGGCGCAAGAGGCTCAACAGTTCTGTGCCCAAAAGGATAAAGCAATCGAGGAGGCGAAGGGGCGGCTGGCAGATCTCGAGGCAAAAAAAATGAAGGATCAGGCAGGCGTGTCGCAGAACGAGATCCGGGATGCGACGATGGCTGTTCAGAAGGCAAAAGATGAGTCCGTAAAGGCCCGGATGGTTCTGGAGGAAAAGAGCAAGGCCCTTATGGCGGTTGAAAACAGGATGAAGGAGACGGGAAACCTGTTTGAACGGGCGAAAAATCCCGATCGCTGGTCGGGAATCCTCCAGGAACTCGCAGAGGCATCGTGAATTTGCACGCTGTCATACCCGATGGATGAAGGCCGTGCAGGGCAGTCGTCCCCAGATGATTAATTCCATTGACATGCATGGCCTTTCTCCTTATAGTTTCACGTATAGAAGCAAGCGCTTATCAGATCTATTATGCTTCGGCATGCCTATCATCAGGGGCATGGAACCTGTCAGGGCGTAATGTTGCGGGGATAATCCCGACAAGGCGGACTATCTTACAGGAGAAACGATGCCGACAGATAAGAATGTGAAACTTCTCATTGTGGAAGATATGCCCGATATGCGCAAGCTTATCAGGCATATCTTACGGAAGCTGGGTTACCTCAATGTCCTGGAGGCGGAAGACGGGCTAACTGCTTTGGAAATCCTTAAAAATGAGTCGATCGACTTAGTCGTTTCGGACTGGGCCATGCCTCGAATGACCGGCCTGGACCTCCTCAATGTGATGAAGAGTACGAAGGGCATGCGCGATATCCCTTTTATCATGATCACCGGCCTTGCCGAACAGCGTCACATCTCAAAAGCCATGAAGTCCGGTGTAAAGTATTATATAGTGAAACCCTTCACGGAGGAGACGCTGGGCAAAAGGATTGAGCTTTGCCTGGAGTCGAAAAACAGCAAACCGGGCGTGTAGCCGTTGCCGCGATGAAACGGGCAATGCAGGCCCATTTGTTTATCAACCGAGAAGACATCCCCCATCATGAATAGATCAGGATCCTTTCATCAGAAGCACCTCCTGCCCGGCATCACCATCGTTCTGTCATGTTTTCTCCTCAACGCTTGCGCGACATCCCATGAATTGGCCGGCTACGCACGCCAGAGTTACAATAGGCAGTCTTACGATTATGCGATCCAATATGCCCAACTTGCCGTCGAGGAAGACCCTTCATACGGGACGGCCTGGACGCTTCTGGGGATGGCTTACGCCAAGAAAGGCCAGTTTGATGAGGCTATCGCGGCCCTGAAAAAGGCGGCGGACCTCCGTTTTTTTGGCAGCATCAATGTTGGCGGCGGCCTTCATGACACACCGACTTTTTGGCTGGGTTATGCCTACTATTATAAGGGGCAGCCTGATGAAGCTATCCGTCTCTTTATGAAGGCTGTCGAGTCCAGGGGAGACCTGGAGGCCAGTCATTACTGGTTGAGCGAGGCCTATTATCTCAAGGGAGACCATCTGGCGGCAAAGCTCTGGTGTGACCGGGGATTGGAACTGATGAAAGATAGCGGCAGCAGCTATTATATCCCTTATTTTTACTACAACCGAAGCGCCAATCATTTATGCCTGGGCTTTTTCTCTCATGCCATTGCGGACAGTGTCAGTTATATTGAAAGAGCCGGTTCGAACCCTTCTGCCGCCTTGGTTTCCTCTGCCTACCGCATCAGGGCTCTGGCTTATGCGGGTATCGGGGATGTTGCGGCTGCCGAACAATGGCTTCAGAGGGCCAAAAGCACTAAACCCGATTATGATGTGGAGCCGGACCGAAAAGTCATCGGGTACGCCGTCCATCCCGGGCCCATTCAATCGACCGTTGATAACCTGGCGAAATCATCTCCCCTGCTGGTGTCATTCCTGAAAGCGGTTGAAGAGCGAAAGCGTTTTTTCTTATCCGTTGATACAGCGGAAAAGAATGGCGAGTTTCGCAAGGCCTTCAACCTTTGCGTAGCGTATTATGCCGCGAGGCCCGATATTATCACTCTTAAACGGATCATCAGCCTCTCCCGGATGATAGAGCCTCTGCCTGCCATTCCCGAAGAGGCAAGAAGGCACGCCGTTTATGCCGATACGGCCGTCAGGGAGGCGAGGGACAACAAGGGCTATGATATGGCTATCTCGGAATTCAAAGAGGTGGTTCGTCTTGCCCCCTGGTGGTATGACCAATATTATAATCTGGGCCTCGTCTATGAGAAACGCGGCGATTTCAGCAGGGCCGCAGACAGCCTGAACCTCTATCTCCTCGCAGTGCCAAACACCCCTGACCGTGAGGCCCTGAAAAACAAAATTTATGAATTCGAGTTCAAATCAGGCGCGGGCAGGAAAAAATAATCCCGGCCTGCGCCAGGTGGCATTCAAGAGGAAAGTAAAGCGATAGTGAGACGCTGACGTGGCCGATAAAAACAGCCGAATGAAAGCCGCCTGATACTTCCTTGATGCGTCTCTAAGCGTTGATGGTATAAAGTGTGTCGCAGATCGGATCGCCGGCAGCCCTGGTTTTGATAATCTCCAGGGTGGTCTTGCCGTCCGTTGCCGTAAAAAAATATTCACGATCAATCGCCATAACGGCTTCGCAGAGTTGTTTTGATGTATTCTCCAATCCGAAAGGGCATTTGTTCCCCTGAATATGGAACTTTTCATCGGACATGGAGACCACATTGATCGTTGCCGGGTCGAAGGTTTTCGTAAAGGCTGCCGCAACAGTCGATAGATGACAATCAGGCAGTTTGTCCCTGACTTTAAGACCCAGGGCGCGTCCCTGCTTGCCTAGAATGTCAGCGATAATGGGCAAAATATCGTCGCCGCATTTCTCGTGGAAGGCCTTTATTAAAAGCCCCTGCGCCTCAGTGGCGTTTTTTGGCAATGGATCGGCGGTTTTTCCGGCCATGTTTTTATCCCTCCAACTCAGCAATTATCGTCTTTGCTTCCTCACCCAGATAAGGCCACAAGCCCAACTGCTGAAGGGTTTCCACCTTGGGTATGCCCAAAGAGGTCCATCCCCGTTGTTGGTAGTAAACCTGGATTAGCTTGCGTAATTCCTCTTTTCGCAGATGAATCAGACTTTCCCGTTTCTCCGCTGTCTCCATGGTCTTGATCGTTTCCTGAGATTTTCCCGTGAGCCGCCCTAGTTCCCCGTCGCTATAGCCCTTTTCAGCGTTGTAGAGGGTATCGTCTGTAGGGCCGATGGCCCGGTCGGGGATCCAGTCCTGAATGCCAGTTTTATTGCCGTAAACGGCAATGTTCATAACCCGCTGGAGGTTGATGTCCCGATCGGTCTGCTCGAATATTTTCTGCCAGGTCATTTCCGTTCCCAGCATGCCGTTATAGAAATCGGCATAGAGTTCCTGCGTGGCCGGATTAATGAACTTGTCTTTATGAGTCGTCTTTTCCGATTCGGGATTGAAGACATCGACCCAGGGCAGCTTGCACAATCCAAGATTATCGTTTCCGAGACGGACGCGAGGATAGGAAATCAGCGCCCCGGCTTTATCCTGGAAGGTCGGGAAGGCGCCGAGGAGATCGACCTTGATGAGCCAGGCGGCGGCATGATGGGCCCCGATATCGCTGGCGGCGGCATAGGAACCCTGCATGGAAAGCGATCGATGGGTTCTGTAGAGGGAAAAGGGCAGCCCCTTTGTATGCATGGCGAATATTTCCAACTCTTTACGGACATCGCCCTTGCCGGTCCGCTTGGCGTATTGATCGGCGACCCAGTCGATGAGGCGGACCATGCCCCTTCCGGCGGCCTTCGCCAAGGCCGTTTCCCGACGGGCAAGCTCATGGATGAATGTCAGGGCCGCTTCTTCCTTGCCCCAGGCGAGTTCCAACCCATCCGTGTCTTCTTTGGTCAGGTAGCCTCTCTGGAAGCATTCCATCAGGAAGGCCATGATGACGGCGGTGGTGATCGTATCGATCCCGTAATCATCGCAGTGCCAGTTGGCTTCCATAATGAACTCGGGGTTCCACATGCCCAGGTTGGATCCGAAACCGGCGGCGGTTTCATATTCGGGCCCGTCCACCCAGACTTTTTGAGTTTTCCGTTCGCCGGAGGTGAGGGTGACCCATCCACCTTTGGTGCATTGCAGATTGCAACCGGGAAAACAACCGTCCATGCCGCGGTGGTCAAAAAGGTTTTCTTCGTAGAATTTCCCGCAGATATTCCCTGCCCGGGGATCGGAGCCGAGCTGATAATTATTGACAGGCAGTGACTGGTATTCATCCTTGTTCATGAAGGAGATGAGCCCCGCGGAGCCTTTGCGGGCCATCCGGAGCGATTGGGGATCGACTTCCCTGATGATTTTGCCGAGCTTTGATCCCGACTGTTTCACTTTTCCCCAGTCGGCGGCGCCATAGGGGTTTTCCCCCTTCGGGAATTCCGCGATAATGATGACAGCCCGGACCTTCTTGTCAATCATGACGGAGCCGAGCCCCGTTCTTCCGGCCTGCTTTGTGCGATAGAGCCCTTTTGCTCCATTGACAGGCTTGGTGGCGTCGAAATAGTGGCTGTTGATGCAGCCGAAACTGGTATGGGCAGCGCCGATACCAGTTGTGACGAAGACGATATTCTTTTTCTCATAGCCTTCCAGAAGGAAACGTTCGACAATATTCTGTTCAAGGGCAAAGACATGATCGATGGCCGGCGCCTCCACGATGGAAATCTCTTCCTTAAAGCTGTCGATGACGATCATGACGTCCTTTGCCGATTTGCCCGTGATCTGCAGGGTGTCGAAACCGGCGTACTTGAGATAAGCTCCGAAATGGCCCCCAAAGTTGGATACGCCGGGAATGCCCGTCAGCGGGGACAGGGATATGGCCATGCATTTGCTTGTTCCGGGAAATTGGGGGATGCCCCCCAGCGGCCCCGGTGAAAAGATCAATGGATTTTCCGGGTCAGAGGCCTTCGTTTTTGATGTGATGTTCCGGTGGAGCAAATAGAGTCCCAGTCCCCGGCCGCCGATAAAAAAATCCCTCACGTCGGCTTTGAGTTCCGGTGTTTCAATGGCGCCGTTTCCTACGTTGATGTTCAGGATTCGATTCGCATATCCGTGGTTGAGTCTTACTCTTTTAAACTTCATGTCCGGTTGCCTTCCAAGCGTTTTTGCCGTTTCCGGCTCTTTATAAAAGTGGGGTAAAATAGGACAAAGGGGCTTACTTGTCAATACATTTTGGCGCCTGCTGAAGGGCTGATCTTTCCTTTTATAGCCCGATCTTATATCAAGCAGACCAATTTATAAACGGAATTATTACTTGTAGATAGTGATTTTATAGAGATAATCTATCTAATTTCGACTGCAGACGGCAAACCCGTATCCGTAATCGTTGTCACATGGGCTGAAATGTGTTACTCAACGGTAGCGTAAAAGCGGTTTTTAAAAAGGAGATACGACATGGAAGGGAAAAGAGTCGGGGAAAGCACGGTCATTATGGCCCAGCTCATGAATCCCCAGGACGCCAATCCTGCAGGGAATGTTCACGGGGGCGTCATCATGTATCTGATTGACAATGCGGCGGGGGCCGCTGCGATCCGACATGCGAGATCCATCGTCGTGACGGCCTCCATTGACCGCCTGGATTTTCATAATCCCGTATTCGTGGGGGATATGGTGAGCTTGAGTGCCTCGGTCAATTTCGCCGGAAGAACTTCCCTGGAGGTCGGTGTGCGGGTGGAGGCCGAAAATCTCCTGACGGGAACTCGTCGCCACACGGCATCCGCCTATTTAACCTTTGTGGCCATTGACGGAAATGGCCGCCCCTCGCCTGTGCCGCCTCTGATCCTCGAAACGGAGGAAGAGTTGCGTCGGAATGTGGAGGCGAAGGACCGAAGACAAATGCGGCTGGCGGAAAAGACAAAGGAGAAACAATGTCAGACCGATTTGAATTGCCTTGTGTAAAGGCTCAAGCGAAAGGAATGGCCTGATGCCCGGTGTTTATGAACTTTATATCGAGACCCATTTTTCTGCAGCCCATGCCCTGAAGGGTTATCAGGGGGACTGTTCCCGCTTGCACGGTCATAACTGGATTGTCCGGGTTTATGTCCGCTGCGGCATGCTTAATGAAATCGGTATCGGCATTGATTTCCGGATTATCAAGGAGCATGTCAGGGAGATTCTCCAGGGATTGGACCATGCCAATATCAGCGATCTTCCGCAGTTTTGCGATATCAATCCTTCCTCGGAAAACATAGCGCGTTATCTTTATACGGAGTTGGGCAAACGCCTCAATACGGACCATATCCGGGTATCCAAAATCAAGGTTTCGGAGACGCCGAATGCCGGTGTCTTCTATTGGGAGGAATAAGACGGCGCTAAAAGTCAACGAAATCTTTTGCAGCATCCAGGGGGAATCCTCACATGCAGGGCGGCGATGCGTATTTGTCCGTCTGACGGGCTGTAATCTCCGATGTTCCTACTGCGATACGGCTTATGCCTACGAAGAGGGACTATGGCGTGAAATTCCGGATATCGAGAAAGAAGTGCTCCAATTCAATTGCTCATTGGTCGAAATCACCGGTGGCGAGCCCCTTCTGCAGGAAGGAACCCCGGCATTGATCAGGACGCTCCTTGATCGGGGCCTGACGGTTCTCATGGAAACGAACGGCAGCCTGGATATCCGACTTGTCGATGAACGATGCATCCGCATCGTGGATGTGAAATGTCCTTCCAGCGGGGAAGCCGACAAGAACCGTCTGGAGAATCTTAAACACATGGCTCCCCATGATGAAATCAAATTTGTGATCAGTGACCGGGACGATTACGACTATGCCCGGGATATCCTTACCTGGCATGCCGATAGTCGCCGGTATTCTGCGTCACCTCTGTTTTCCGCGGCTTATGGCCGGGTGGCTCTCGATGATCTGGCCGCGTGGATTTTGGAAGATCGACTGGATGTCCGGTTGCAGGTTCAGCTGCATAAGATGATCTGGTCGCCCGATAAGAGGGGGGTTTAATCATGTTGAATAAAAAGGCCGTTGTACTGTCCAGTGGCGGTATCGATTCCACAACGGCCATGGCGATTGCCCGGGCGGAAGATTACGATATCTATAGCTTGAGCTTTCATTACGGCCAGAGGCACGCCTTTGAACTGGAAGCGGCAAGGCAGGTCGCCGAATACTTCGGGGCGAAGCGGCACCTGGTGATGGAGATTGATCTCAGATTGATAGGCGGGTCGGCCCTGACGGCCGATATCGATGTTCCCAAGGACCGTTCCGACGAATCCATTCATCATTGCATTCCCGTCACCTACGTTCCGGCCCGGAACACCATCTTTCTGTCCTACGCCCTGGCGTGGGCGGAAGTCATGGAGGCGTCGGATATCTTTATCGGTGTCAATGCCGTGGACTACAGCGGCTATCCCGATTGCCGGCCCGAATTCATCGCCGCCTTTGAGAATATGGCTAATCTGGCGGTGAAGGCCGCCGTAGAGGGCCGGCTGGCCATAAAAATCAGGGTTCCGTTGATCTCTATGACCAAGGCGGACATTATCCGCAAAGGCATCGAATTGGGCGTTGATTTCGGGATGACCCACAGTTGTTACGATCCCTCGCCGGACGGCAGGGCTTGCGGCCATTGCGACAGTTGCCTCCTGAGAAGCAAGGGCTTCAGGGTGGCCGGTGTTCCTGATCCCACGCTATATCAAGTGCCGTAGGGGTCCGTCAATCCGGCTCCTGAAGATGGCTGCGATCGTTGAAAAGGATGATGGCGGGTTCATTTTCATTGACATGGATGATGGTCTTTGATGCCGTATCCACGCAAGTGCTTCGGAACTGTGACAGGCTGATATTCCGGACTTTGCAGAGAATGGCGGCGATCGTGAAATTGTGAGAGACAATCAACGCCGTTTCCTGATTTTGGATAATGCCCTCCAGAACCCGCCAGGCGCGGTCCTGCACGTCGATAAAAGACTCCCCGTTCGGCATGGTGACGGATGCAGGATCAGAGATCCATTTTTTCAGGAAATCCTTCTCGCAGGCCATCAGTTCCTTGAATGTGAGTCCTTCGAAATCGCCTTGATCCATTTCCATCAAGTCCGTATGGACCTGAATGTCCTTATGATGGTACCGATTGATGGCATCCGCTGTCTGATAGGCCCGTTTCAGCGGGCTTGCATGGATCGCTCCGATGGGGTGATCCTTGAGGGCGTAAGCGAGTCTTCCGGCCTGTTCCAGACCGACCTCGCTGAGCTCCACATCACTGACGCCCTGAACCCGGCCTTCCTTGTTCCAGAGGGTTTCTCCGTGTCGTACCAATATGAGTTGCATAAGTCGTCCGTTTCTCCCCCTCGCCATTGAGGGAGAGGGCTGGGGTAAGGGTGATATGAGGTCCAAGTATAGGCAGACCGGCCGTTTCTGTCAAAGCATTTCGCTGCAAAGAATTGCTTGACAGGATTCATCGGATGACAGAGTAAAAGGGGCCGGGCGATGGACCTGTGGCCCGGTACAGGAAATAAACCGAAAAGAAGAGGGGAAAAGTATGGATCTGAAAATTAGTGACAAAATTGCCGTTGTAACCGGCGCAGGCAAGGGGATTGGTCGGGCTATCGCGATGCGTCTGGCCTCCGAGGGAGCCACGGTGGTTGTTTCCGACCTGATGGGAACGGATGCGGAAAGCGTGGTCGCCGAAATCAAGGCGCAGGGTGGCAAGGGTATGGCCCTCCAGGCGGATGCCACCAAGGAAAGCGATGTCAATGGTATGATTCAGAAGACTGTAGAGGTTTACGGTCAAATCGATATCCTGGTCAACAATGTGGGCGGCGGCGCGGGCGGACCGGCCGTGATCATCAAGACGGCCACGGAGAACTGGGACCGGACCGTTGAAATCACCTTGAAAAGCACTTTCCTGTGTTCCCGGGCGGCCGCTCAGGAAATGATCAAGAGGAAACAGGGGCGGATTATCAATATCTCCTCCATATCGGGGAAACTCGGAGAATCCCTGATCGGTCCCTATTGTGCGGCCAAATTCGGCGTTCAGGGGCTGACACAGACCATGGCCAAGGAGCTGGGGCGCTATGCAATTACGGTGAACGCCGTTTGCCCGGGGTACGTTTTTACTCCCGGATGGGAGCAGCTTGCCAAGGAGATGAAGGAAACCTATGCCTCCATGGCCGATAAAACCCTGGAGGAAATCTTCGAAGTGCGGACGAAAAACCTGACGGCGCTGGGGCGGCCTCAGACCGCTGAAGATATCGCCAGTATGGTGGCCTATCTGGCGTCAGAGGAAGCCGGGAATATCACGGGGCAGGCCATCAGTGTCGATGGCGGGGCCGTCATGACTTGATCATGACAATAAAGGCGGTTGGGGATGACTTTCCCAACCGCCTTTATCTTTTAAGCTTGTGTTGTTAAGCGCCCGCTAGAGCATGATTTCAAGGTCCGTCAGCGGATAGGCCATACAGGCATGAATGTAGCCGAAACGGCGGTCCGATTTCCGGACTTTTACGCCTTGGGGCTGGAACACCTCGCCGGAGAGGAGTTTCGTCCTGCAGAGGCTGCACTCGCCCGATCGGCAGGAATTGGGGATGACGATGCCGGCGCGTTCCAGGGAGACCATGATCGGTTCCTTTGCCATGGCCGCTATCGTTTTTCCATCCCTGACGGCTAAACGGAATGATGCTTCTTTCGACACGGACGTCGGCCAGCCGGGTTCGGCCGTAATGTCCTTGGGCGGTCCGTAGACTTCCTGTCGGATGCGCTTTTTCGGTATCCCCAATTTTTCCAGTTCCGGGCCGCAGAAGCGGTACATGGCTTCGGGGCCGCAGAGATAAAACATTTTTCCGGCGGTATCGCCTGTGAGTTTTCCGATCAGTTCGGCGTTGATAAAGCCTGTGTAACCCTCATAGCCGGCCGGTGGTTCCGAGATAACCGGGGAATACGTCAGATTATGATGTCGGGAGGCCCGGTCTTCCAGCTCTTCACGGAAAATGATGTCCTCGGGGTCCCTGCTGCCGTAGATCAGGTGTATCCTCCGATCGAGGTTGCGATCCGTTACCTCGCGGAGCATGCTCATCAAGGGGGTGATGCCGCTTCCCCCGGCGATAAAGACCAGGTCTTTTCCATGAAACAGGGGATTGTGGTAGAAATATCCATCCGGGGATGTGCTCTCGAACAGATCACCCGTTTTGACGTCTTCAAGTAGGTAATTGGAGACAAACCCCTCATCGACCCGCCGCACTGTGATATCGTAAAAGGCCGTCTGGGTTGGCGCCGAGGAGATGCTGTACGGGCGGGCAGTCCTGATGCCGTCGATTTTCACGAAGATATTGATATATTGTCCGGCCTGGAAAGGCGGCAGGTATCCATCCGTGGAGACGAAGCGCAGGGTGGTCGTACCGGCCGTTTCTTTGTGTATTTCAGATACACGGAGGGTTAACCGCTTGGGGTGGAGGCGGTTTATGATGCGTTCCACTAGGCCACGTTCTCCCGTCCGTTCGACGGCGTATTTCTCCAGGGTAGTAATTTCACCTGCAATATCCCGATATCCTTCTATCTCTTGCCTGAAGTCACGATTGGTCATAGAGTCACCTCACTTCTTCAACTGCTTGTATACCGCTTTCGCGGCGGCAATACCCGATTCCAGTGTGGGTTGAAAACCCCCCATGCCCACCCAGGCACCGGCGAAGTAAAGGCCCTCGATGCCGGACATGGGAGGGATGAAAAGATTGGAATCCTTTGCATACTGGTCGAACCCGTAAAAGGCGCCGCCGGGATGACCAAGGTAGCGCAAGTGCGTGATGGGGGTCGATACTTCCACCTCTTCCAGGGCATTGATGAATCCCGGATAGATTTTTTCGGCCATATCCAGCAGCCCCTGGGCAAAGCGATACTTTGTTTCGGCATATTGTGCCGGCGGAACGGCGTACCAGTGATCGGCATATTGGAGATTGAGGATCACAACCTGGCTTGTTCCTGGAGGAGAAAAGGTAGGATCGGCCACATTGTAACAGGTCATGACACCGGAGTCCGGTGGATCGAGGGTGCGCCAGGTGGTAAACTGATGATCCATGTCCGCGTCCGGAGAAATGAACTGGGTGCTCACATCGATCCCGAGTTCCTGCGGTGTGCGGTCAAGTCCGCAATAAACGCAGAAAGCGGAAGGGCCCAAAGAACGAGCGCTTAGCCCTTTCAGCTTTTCGGCGGGAGCAAATTTCGGGTCGATGAGTTCCTTGTATGTGGAGATGGTGCTCGCATTGGAGATGACATGATTCGCAGTGATGACATCGTCATCCTCGGTGAGGACTCCTTTGACGCGGCCGTCGTCGAGGAGGATTTTTTTCGCGGCGCAGTTGAATCGCACTTTCCCGCCCGCATTGATGAAGGTATCCAGGATGGCGTTGGAAAGCGACTGAGATCCTCCTTTCATGTGGTAGGGCTTGAACTCCGTGTAGGCCCACAGCAGCATGGCCATGTCCGTAAAGGAGAGCCGTGATGGCGGAAGCCCGACATAGCCCCAGTAGGAGGCAATGGCCAGTTTCAGATAGGGGTCTTTTAAGAATTCATCCAGAACGTCCTGGCTGCTCTTGAGGGCATATTTGAAATAAAGGGGATACTTTTCTCTTGATGCTTCGGAATCGTGCAGATAATAGATCGAAACCATCTGCATGCAGAATTCCCAGACCAGGTTAAAGAATTTATCCAACTCACCGGCCTCGGATGGAAATTTTTCTTTCAGGGTTGCTACAAGCTGGACCTTGTCGGCTTTCAGGGTGACGTCAAGCTTCCCTGGAACCACGGTACGATAAAGGTTTTCTTCTTCGACAAAGTCTACTTTGCCCAGCACATCGAGTTGGCCCAGAAGTCCCCTGAGGGGGCCCGGTTGCTCAGGCGTTCCCAGTCCGCTGAGTTGATGGAGGGCGACTTCGAACTCAAAACGACCGCGGACGAAGCTTGTGGCGCAGCCGCCCGGCACATTGTGCCGTTCCAGGAGGAGCGCCTTGACGCCACGCTGAGCAAGGCTGGCCGCCGCTGTCAGCCCGCCATTGCCGGCGCCGATAACAATCACGTCATAATCAGCCATATCTATCTCCTTTCAACGGCGGTCAGCGTTGCCATGCAACGCTGACCGCCCATTTTTTACTGTGGAGAACCCGAAGGCCTGATGTTTATGACCGAAGAGAATCAGATCTTCTGGGAGTTCATTTTTGCCAGGGTTGCTTCTGCCTCCACCATAATGCGATCCATCAGTTCCTTTGTCGTGGGATTGTCCGTAATACCGCCGCAGCATTGGCCGGCAAAGAGGATACCGCCTTCCACATCGCCTTCATTGAGGGCTTTTAAGTGTTTCATGTTTCCGACGGCCTGGCGGGCCAGTACCATGAGAGGGTGCCCCTCTTCCGCCTTCAGCATTTCAATGCTGATGCCCACGAATTTCGGGAATGACAGGTTCATCAGTTTTTTCACCAGGAGGGCACCCTTGATGGCTTCGACAACCGGAAACCCCTTTTTAGTCATTGCCAGCGACTCTTTCGTTTTCAACACGCGGCCGTCCAGCCCGTCAAATACATTGTCATAAAGGGTGTCCTGCTCCGTTGCTTCAATGCATAGGCGCTTGAAGTTGTCATGGACCATGCTTTCCTTCACGACCATGAAACGGCTGCCCATGGAGATGCCGTCCGCCCCCAGGGCCAGCGCTGCCGCTAATCCCCGGCCGTCGTAAAACCCGCCGGCCGCAATCAGGGGCACCTTGACCATGGTTGCCACCAGAGGAATCAGGACCATGGATGTGGCTGCCGCACCGTGAGCCGCTGCCTCATGTCCCGTGACGACCAAGGCGTCACAGCCGAGCTGCACGGCCTTTGCCGCGTGCTTCGCGATGGCGATCGTGCCTACGACCTTGCCGCCGTATGCGTGAACATCATTGACAAACCAGGGTTTCCCCAGGGAGTAGTTGATGACGGGCACCTTTTCCTCAATCGCCACGGCGATGTTCTCTTTCGCGCCGGGGCCGATGAGAATCTGGTTGATTCCAAAAGGTTTGTCCGTCATATCTTTGATCTGGCGGATGTTTTCCCTTGTCTCTTTCGGGGTGCAGCGCGCAATGGCCAGCAGGCCTATGCCGCCTGCATTGCATACCGCCGATACCAGCTTCGGTTCCGTGATCCAGTTCATCCCCGCGAGCATGATCGGATGCTGTATTCCGAACAGCTCTGTCATTCGTGTTTTAAACATGTTCTTCTCCTTTTTAGGTATAGACTGGCTGAGCAGAATGGCTCAGCAATTTAGCATGAAGTTATGGGCAATAACAAAAAATAGGTTTTCAATTAAGAGACAATCATCGATCGGAGCTCGAACCGGCTATATCATAAATTCCTGAACGGTCGTTTTGACGATGACATATCGTATTTATTTACAAATTACCCGTTGCAGTGATGTTCGAACAGATTAGATTCCCTACTAAACAATGGAATCTTTGTCAAGAAATACCGTTATTATCATCTGTTGGCCGGATTACAGGCCTGTACGCGTTCAGCCTGGAAAGAATATTCCGTGACATGAGGTTACCGGGTCTTGAAAGCTTCCTGTTAATTTTCTCCGATGACCACACCCATCCTGCGGGCAAGGCGTTCATGCTCTTCGGGGGTGATCCATGCGACTCGGAGATAATCGGAGATGTCATCATCATTCAGACCGATGCGGCGGGCCTCCTGCACGGTCAGTTGGTAGGCGTCTATCTCTGTTTCCCGGTCCACATAGGCCTTGCTTCTGTCGTAAAGGTCCCGTCCAAGCAGGTGTTGCTTGACATGGCACAACTCGTGGACGATGTCCAGATAAAGGGTCTCGTCCGAATAACCCTGCAAATGCAACAACCCGATGGTGATGGACGCATCGTCGTTACTTACGAACATTGCATCGGACTGGTCCAGGATATTGACCTTGATCCGGGTCATGATATTCTCGATTTCTGTCGCATCGTCAAAAATAACATTCAGAATGTCACAGGTGCGAATATCCGCAAAAACATCCGTCAAACTGTATTCTCCGGGTTCAAGCCGGCGGTTGATGCGGAAAACATGATTCATCCCGATGGTATCTCCTTATTTATCCTGAAATTCTTCAATATTGCTCGAATCCTGCCCAGCTTACGGTTCGATCAGCGGATTTCCTGGTGCTGATCAGCTTATTGGCGGGGTGATCCCAATCAGGATAGCCGATGGCGACGTAGACATAGGTCTTTTTGGCGACAGGAATTCCCCTTTGTTCATTCAGCTTGTGGAATAAGTGACTATATGAGGAAAGCCCTTGTGTCAAGCCTATTGAATAGCTGAATAAATAACGTTACCTATCGGAATGAAACATTGGCGACAGAAATATTACTTGACAAGATTATAAATATTCATTTATGTGCAATTACACCCCCACTATTATATGTTTGCATCAGTTCCGAACCCGATAGTTTTTTGTGGAATATTGAATGTTCCATGTATTTTATAAAAAAGGAGGAAGGAAATGAATGTAAAAGTAAAAAGAGTATTGCTGGCATGGTTTTTATCCCTATTATTTATCATTTCGATGGCTGGTATGTCTTATGCGTACAGCGGCATATTAGCCTTCGGAGACAGCCTGTCCGATAACGGGACAGGCGCCGGTGATCCTTATGGCTTCAGACGCTACTCCAACGGTTCCGTATGGGTCGATTATCTGGCGAGCTCCAGTCATTTTAATGCGCCCGTTTTCGATCTTGCCTATGGTGGAGCGACGACGGCGTGGGATAATCCCGCCGCATTCAACAGTACAAAAAACCCAATCTATCAAACGACGACCGGTTTACAATGGCAGGTGGCACAATATACGGCGAATTATAGCACAATTGCCGCGAATACGCTGGTGACGCTATGGGCGGGCGGCAACGATATGTTCAACAGCCGATCGCCCGTCACGGCGGCACAAAATATTGGGACGGCCATTCAGAATCTGATTGCAATCGGAGGCCGTGAATTTCTTGTGCCGAACCTGGGCTATTCTGATACGGATCCTTATAAACTATGGAAGCAGCCTTTTGATTTGAGTTTAGCTTTGGTGCTGTCAGGTTTGAGGGCAGCAAACGCTGGTGTTCATATTTATGGTGTGGATATGAACGGCTTGGTAATGCCTGCTTCTTGGATTCCTGCATCGCAGGGTACTTATTTAAATCCGAATGGACATACCGGCATTTTCGTGTCTTGGGACGGGGTCCATCCCACAACGGAAGCCCATCAATTGATAGCGAATTATACCGCTTCGGCGGTGCCGATCCCGGCGCCGTTTATCCTGATCCTTACGGGCCTCGCCGGTATTGCCGCAATCAAAAAGAGATTCAAACTATAAAATAAGGCAATTGGCTTGAAAAAGAGCGGAGGCTTGCCTTCGCTCTTTTTTTTAAGAGCGCATGGCTTTCAAATCGTTCTCCAAGCCATCTTAATCTTTCGGCGATTGGCAATCCCCCTTTGACCTGTTATTCCAATTCCAAATCAAAGCGCTCTCTTCATTGGCGGCGTATTAGGCAATTCGGAGCGTGATTAGTGTTTGACGGGGGGCGCATTTTTACCTATAATGAAACATTATGATTTCGATTGCGCAACTGGATACGAGCAGGATCGGCATTATCGGCCCCGGGCGACTGGGGACGTCTTTTGCTTATAAATTCGGGCGGGATAATAAGCGGGTTTCCATATACTACCACCATGGCGATATCTGTCGCGCCATCAACCATGATCACTTAAACCCCAAACATCTGACGGAAGATCTTGCCCGCAGACTGGGCGGCATAGATCAGGTTCCGAGACTTTCTCCCAAGGTTATAGCCACCAATGACCTGCAACGGGTCGTGGAAGACAATGATTTCATTGTCCTTGCCCTGACCATGGACAGGCTGCCGGATTTCTTGAATTATCTGAAGCCTCTGTTGGAAAAAAAGGGGGGAGACACATGCATTATTTCCCCCATTAAGGGGTTGACCTCGGATGAACTCACCAAAGAGCTTATCACCCCTTCTCAGCTGATCCATCATTATCTGGGAGATTTAAGGCATAAATATGAAGTTGTTTGCATCGGCGGCCCCTTTTTCGATGTAGATATTGCCCTCGGAAATCCTGTCTGTGTCACGGTCGCCGGCCGTCAAAGGATTGCCGGATTGATTAGGGAAGAGCTGATCCGCTTTAACCGCCGGGAACTGACGTCTTATTACAATTTTGATGTTATCGGCGTTGAAGCTTGCGGATCGCTGAAGAATATCGTGGCCAATATCAAGGGTGTGACGGACTCCCTCGATCTCGGAGAATCGATCCCCGGAACGATCTTCGCCCGGACGGGCGTTGAAATCCGGTCCCTTTCCATGCTTTTGGGCGGCAGCTTCCAGGCCTTCCAAAGCCAGGCCGGGGTCGGGGACATGTATGTTACCGTCTCCTCCATGGCGAGCAAAAACTACCGTTACGGGAAATATTATTATGAGATGTACAACGGGAATCCCATCGATACCAACATCCGTGTGCTGGAGCGGATCGACGGGACGCCCGAGGGTCCGAACACCATCCGGAACGTTCACCGCTATCTGGAAAAGAAGAATATGTACAGCCCCCTGTTCCATTGTGCCTACAAGATATTTAATGAAGGGGGAAACAAGAGTGATATGAGGGAGATGGTCATTCAGGCCTGCCAGTTTGACAAACGGAAGAAAGAATTCATCGGGTCGGCCTCGCGTTTGCTCTATCGTTTGATTCCCAATTTCTGGTATAGGCGGCATAAAGGCGCCATGTCGAACTGGGAGATGTAGCAGGCTTAATGAACGGATCGGATCCTGGCTTTTTTATCTTGACAGTCTGGAATGTGGCGTGATAAAAATCGCCGCATTACAGACTGTTGAATGAATCAAAGGGGAATGAAACCCATGAACAATTCTTTGCTTTGGTGGTGGCAATCCATAAAGGGCTGCCCGTAGTACTCGATCTAAAGGTGAGTTGTGGGCAGGAAGGCTTCTTCCCATGACTTCAATATACAAATGAAGAGCCGTGGGAAGAACCTGCGGCTCTTTTTTATGATACATACTTTTAATGCAAAAGGAGAACAGATTATGGAACAGACCAAGGTATTGCTGGCAGATCATGAGATCCCCAGGCAGTGGTATAATATCATCGCGGATTTGCCGACACCCATGAGCCCGCCCCTCCACCCGGGGACAGGAAAGCCTGTGGGGCCGGAAGATCTGGCGCCGATATTTCCCATGAACCTCATCGAACAGGAGGTCAGCACGGAAAGGTGGATCGATATTCCGGAGCCTGTTCTTGAGAAATACCTGCTCTGGCGTCCATCTCCCCTGTACCGGGCCCGTAATTTTGAAAAACTCCTCAACGCGCCGGTCAGGATTTACTACAAGCACGAAGGCACAAGCCCTGCGGGCTCGCACAAACCCAATGCCGCCATTCCGCAGGCCTATTACAACAAGGTATTCGGCACCAAGCGTCTGGCTACGGAGACCGGAGCCGGTCAGTGGGGCAGCGCTTTGAGTATGGCCTGCCAGATGTTCGGTCTCGATTGCCGTGTCTATATGGTCCGGGTCAGCTACGAACAGAAACCTTACCGGCGGATGATGATGCATACATGGGGCGCCGAGTGCATCCCCAGCCCCAGCAACCTGACAGCGGCCGGCCGCGCTGTCCTCGCCGAGCACCCCGATTCGCCCGGCAGCCTGGGCATCGCCATCAGCGAAGCCATCGAAGATGCCGTTTCCGATACCAATGCCCGCTATTCACTGGGCAGCGTCCTGAATCATGTCCTCATGCACCAGACCATTATCGGACTTGAGGCCCATAAACAGATGGCGTTGATAGGCGAGTACCCTGACGTCGTGATGGGGTGTGCCGGAGGTGGCAGTAACTTTGCCGGCATCGCCTTACCCTTTGTCCGGGACAAGATCCACGGGAAGCAGTTATCTATTGTCGGTGCGGAGCCGTCATCCTGTCCTACTATGACCAGAGGCCCTTTTGCCTACGATTTTGGCGATCTGGCCAAGACGACCCCCCTGCTTCCCATGTACACCCTCGGGCATGATTATATTCCGGCGGCCATTCATGCGGGCGGTCTTCGCTATCATGGTATGGCGCCCATAATCAGCCATCTGGTTCGGGAGAAACTGGTTGAAGCGCGGGCCTATCATCAGATGGAAACCTTTGATGCGGGCATTAAATGGGCACGGACTGAAGGGTTCATCCCGGCGCCGGAGACGGACCATGTCATTGCCGCCGTTGTCGATGAGGCCATGCGGGCGAAAGAAGAAGGAAAAGAAAAGGTCATCCTGTTCAACTGGAGTGGCCACGGTCTGGTTGATCTGGCGGCCTATGAGGCTTATCTGTCGGGAAAACTGATGCCGTATGAGTTACCGGAGGAAGAGATTCAAAGGGCGTTGCGGGCTATAGAGGGCTTTCCGAAACCATGATTCCAATTCTAAATCGGAACGTTATCTTTGCTGGCATCGGCCATCGGCTACTCGGTGTATGAAAAATGCACCTGCGTCGGTTCTGCCTTGCCACCTTGAGTTCATCTTTGATTTAGAAAGGAATATCATCTTTCGACCATAGCTTTTGCAGAGCATACGATTTATAATAGAGCCGTCGGGGGAACGGGATGTTTCTCTTGACGGCTTTACTTTCTTTAAACGAGAGATGGATGATGGAAAATTGCGATCAACTGGAAATGCGCTGCCCCCGACTGGGGCACGAAGTCGCCTTCTTTTATTGCCGACGGGAATCGGGTGATTTACCCTGCTCGCGCATCTTGTCCTGCTGGCAGCCGTTTTTTCCTGTCGAAGCCTTTCTGAAAGGAAGCATGCCGCCTGATCTCTGGCAGCAATTTATCAGTCAGGCGCCTAAAGATAAGGTGGTTACCCTGATCGATCTGATTGAAGCAGCCCAAAGGCGGCGGGCGGGAAAAGAACAGGCGTGATGAGTGATCCGATATGGTCTGATGGATAGGGTGGATTCCATTATTTAGATTCGGGATGGTATAGGTTAATGGCCCTTTTTGAAAGTAAGGCAGGAGAAAGTCGCTTCTCTGAGCAGGGTCCTCTGGCAGACCGGATGCGGCCGCGAACCCTGGCGGAATATGTCGGTCAGGCGCATCTCCTTGACCAAGGCGCCCTTCTGCGCCGCGCGATCGATGAAGACCGTCTGTTTTCAATGATCTTATGGGGACCTCCTGGGGCCGGAAAGACGACCCTGGCCCGAATCATTGCCCGGGACACAAAGTCCCATTTCGCGAGCTTTTCCGCAGTGCTCTCCGGCGTGAAGGAACTGCGGGCCATTGTCGATGATGCCCAGAAAAAAAGACAGGAAAATCAGCTTCGGACCATCTTGTTTGTCGATGAGATCCATCGCTTCAACAAGGCTCAGCAGGATGCTTTTCTGCCCCATGTGGAAAGCGGATTGATTACTCTGATTGGAGCGACGACTGAAAATCCCTCGTTTGAAATCATTGCTCCTCTTCTCTCCCGTTGCCGTGTCCTGGTTTTAAATCCTTTTGGGGAAGATGACCTGAGGGCCATTATTGAGCGGGCAATCCGCGACAGCGAAAGAGGGTTGGGAAGCCTCCTCCTGACGATTGAGACGGAGGCCATCGACAGCCTGATCTGGACGGCTGACGGGGATGCCCGGACGGCCCTCAACAGCCTGGAGGGGGCCGCATCACTGGCAACCGGACAGGAAGGGCAGGACGGGGTCATCACCCGGGCCTTAGTGGAGAAGGCCCTCCAGAAAAAGGCCCTTCTCTATGACCGGGGGGGCGAGGAGCACTATAATATTATCTCGGCCTTTCATAAAAGCCTCCGTGGAAGCGATGCCGACGCGGCACTCTATTGGATGGGACGGATGCTGGCCGCTGGAGAGGACCCTCTTTACATTGCTCGCCGCATGGTACGTTTTGCCTCGGAGGATGTCGGCAATGCCGATCCCCGTGCTCTGACCGTGGCCATGGATGCCATGCAGGCCTATCATTTCCTGGGTTCACCCGAAGGGGAGCTCGCCCTGGTCCAGGCCGCTGCCTACCTTGCCACGGCGCCCAAGAGCAACGCCCTTTACGCAGGCTACGGGAAGGTAAGAGCGGTTATCGGGCAGACCGGAGCGCTTGCCGTTCCCCTCCATATCCGAAATGCCCCTACCAGGCTTATGAAAGAATTGAATTATGGGAAAGATTACAAGTATGCCCATGATTCCCGGGATGCGTATATCCCACAGGAATACTTGCCGGAATCGCTTCAGGGGAAAGGGCTCACATTTTACGAGCCAACAGATCGGGGTTATGAAAAAACCATCCGGGAGCGAATGGATTACTGGAAGAGACTTCGGGATTCACAAATGAAAAAAGGGGAGACTTGAGGTCTCCCCTTTTCAGGAGGAAAATTTGTTTTTTAGTTTCCCATCGGTTGACCATGCCCTAGTGCAACCGATAACATTTCTTGTATGCCTTCCATTATAGCATAGACTGTGCCACTGACCCACATAAGCTGTATGCCATTGATTATATGGAACAATAAAATATCATATGCTGTGAAAAGAGACAATGCCCTGCTCGCGATTGCCAAAAATGTCGGCATCCTGGGGCTCCTTATTCGATAATAAATAAATAAAAACGATATCTTGAAGTGTTTTGACAAATTTGGAACCGAATCGACAAAATTGTCGAAAAGAAAGAAAACATTGACTTTTGTCTTGAATTGCCTATGATCACGGACACAAAGAGGGGCTGGGAGAAGCGATGACAGACCATAAGGGAAAAGTGATCTGGGAGCACCGGAGTATCCGGGAAGAGAGGCCTTTCCTGCAGCCTCTTGCCGTCGGGATTGTTTGTGCCGTCTTTATCGCCCTGATTCTGGGAATGGGCATTATGGATCTTCAGCGCATTGACCGAACCCTGGTGGGCTTCCTCGAAAACCGTGGTCTGGGCATCGCCGGCGTCGTCCAGCGGCTCGCCCAAGAGAATCTCAACAACCTTATTCAAGCCTCCAAAATGGCGAAGGGTCGACCGATTACGCCTCGGGGCGATGAGGCATTTTCTCCTCAAAAGCTAATGCTAACGGCTCTTGCCGATGTGGGAAAGGAAGTGGATAACCGCTGGAAAGCCGACCGCCTCAGTGAAGAATACCTGAAAAAGTTTGCCGATGAAAAGGGGATTATGCTCATCGCCGTGCTGAATAAAAAAGGCCGGGCGGTTTTCCAGAACCGGACATTATCCCCCGAATTGCTTTCCGAAGATTCTGCTTCGCGCCCAAAACCCCAGGAGATTGACATTGACCTCATTAATCAATTGGGCATGCTCAAGAAAATCGGTTTTGTCGCCTTGAAACGGCGGGATGGAAGCGGCACCATTATTATTGCCTTGGATCCTGAAGGCCAGCGTTACTGGGCGATGAAGGTGTCTATTGAGAAGGCCATCCATGAATTTGGGGCAGGGAAGGAGCAGGGGTTGTCCTATTTTATGGTTATGGACCCCAAGGAGAAAACCATGGGCAGCGCCGGCGAGGTTCCTGAACGGTGGCAGCCCGGAGAGGTTCGTTTCTCAGAGATTCTTGCCGGCACACTTCCCGTGGAGAGCCGGAAGGTTGTTTACGTCGGGAAGCAACTTCTGGATATGGCGGCGCCCATCTATCTCAATGGCAAGGTGGCGGGATTGATCAGGCTCGGTCTGGACCGGCAACCTGCAGAGCACATTCTGGCGGAAAACAGGAAGAATGTCTTCATCTTCATGGGGCTGACGATTCTGGTCGCCTTTGTGTCGATGTGGCTCCTTTATACCAATCAGAACCGGCATCTGGCGGGGATCGTCAAAATGGAACGGCAGCTCGAAAAGGCAGAGCGTCTCTCTGCTCTCGGACAACTGGCAGCCGGCGTCGCCCATGAAATCCGGAACCCTCTCAACGCCATCAGTATGGCCAGCCAGCGGCTGAAACGCGATTATGTGCCGGCGGATGAACAGAAGATCAAGGAATTCCAAACGCTGACCGTTGTTATTCGGGACGAGATCCGGCGCCTTAATGGTATTATCGAGGAGTTTCTCACCTTTTCCAAGAGCCGCCGCCTGGATCTCCACGACTTTCCCGTGGCGGAAGTCTTACAGAAAATCGTCAATCTTATCCAGGAAGAAGCCGCAGTGGCGAACGTCACCATTGAAACCAAGTGGGATCAGGCGGGGGCTGTTATTCCCATGGATGTGGACAAACTGCAACAGGCCCTGTTGAACTTTATCAAAAATGCCATGGAATCCATCACCGGCGGCGGGCATATCACGATTGCCGTCAGCCGGCCGTCAAAGGGTTGGGTAAACATAAAAATTACGGATACAGGCTGCGGCATGACAGCAGAGGAGATTGAGAGTATCTTCAATCCCGAATATACGACAAAAGAGAAAGGCCTGGGGCTGGGATTGCCCCTGGCCCATGAAATTATTCGAGGCCATGGCGGCGAGATTCGGGTAACCAGCCAGAAGGATAAGGGAACGGTTTTCGAGGTTCTGTTGCCGGAAGAAAGAACTGCCGGGAAACAAAAAAGCGGCTCGCCTGCTGCGGTCACTTCATCCTGACCTATCCCCGCCGGCATGGAAGGAGTAGAGCTATTTTCCTCTCCAACCAGACGAGTAGACGGAAAGAGCAAAATCAGATTAAAGGTTTGACGCCATGAAAAAACTGCAAATTTTGATTGTTGAGGATGGAAAGTCGCAACGGGAAATGCTCCGGGATTTCCTGATCAAGGAAGGCTATGAGGTCAAGGATGCGGAAAATGGGGAAAGTGGTATCGCTGCGGTGCGCGCCAATCATTTTGACGCCATTCTTCTGGATTACAAAATGCCGGGCATGGATGGGATGCAGGTCCTGAAGGCCGTCAAACAGATCAATCCTGAAATTGATGTCGTGATCATTACGGCCTATGGCACCATCGAAACGGCGGTTGACGCCATGAAGGCAGGCGCCCTCGATTATATCACCAAACCTGTCGATTTTGATGAACTCTTGCTTCTCCTGGACCGGGTAGCCGAGCGGCGTGTCCTGATCCGGGAAAATGAACTCCTGAAGAAAGAGCTTCGAGATAAAGGCGTTACGACGGACCAGATTATGTATAAGAGTCAAGCCATGGGCACTCTGGTCAACATGGCCGGGCGCATTGCGTCAAGCCGGGCCACGGTGCTCATTCAAGGGGAAAGCGGTACAGGGAAGGAGCTATTTGCCAGGCTTATCCACCAGATCAGTCCCCGTTCGGGCAAGCCGCTATTGACGGTCAACTGCGGCGCCCTCCATGAAAATCTTCTCGAAAGCGAACTTTTCGGCCATGAGCGTGGGGCTTTTACGGGTGCGTCGGCCCGCCGGATCGGGCGTTTCGAAGAGGCGGACGGCGGGACCCTGTTTTTGGATGAGATAGGGGAGCTGTCGTCATCTGTGCAGGTCAAGCTGCTTCGTTTCCTCCAGGAAAGGGAATTTCAGCGCCTGGGCGGAAACCAGACCTTCCATGCCGATGTCCGGATCATCAGCGCCACGAACCGGGACCTGGAGGCCAGAGTCAAAGAAGAGGCCTTCCGTGAAGACCTCTTTTACCGGCTGAATGTCGTGGTGATGCGGGTACCGCCCCTTCGGGAGAGAAAAGATGACATTCCCCCCCTGGTGGATCATTTCCTTGATAAGTTTGCCCGGGAAAACGGCAAGGCCATTGAAGGGATCAGCAGCGAGGCCAAGGATTTTTTGATCAAATATGATTATCCGGGCAATGTCAGGGAACTGGAAAATATCATCGAGCGGGCCGTCGTCATTGCCAGGGACCCCGTTATTTCCGTCGAAGATCTGCCCTTCAGCGAAGAGATGCTCTATCAGGCCGAACCGGACCGCAAAGCGGAAGGTCTGCTGCGTAACACCATGGAGGATGTGGAGAAGAAAATGATCATTGAGGCCATGGAAAAGGTCGCCTATCATCAGACGAAAGCTGCCGAACTCCTCGGGATCAGCGAACGCATGCTGCGGTATAAGCTGAAAAAATACGGCCTCAAGAGTTCCTGATCACCCCACCCACGTCACCATTTCCGTCAACGCCGTGCGGACGCGTGAGAACTGGTTCACGGGGTTATGCTCATCAGCGTAGCCCAGAGCAATGCCCATGGCAATCAGACTGTCCTCGGGGATTTTCCCTACCTGTCTCAGCAGTGACGGATAGCCCACGGAGGCTGCCATAATGCAGGACCCGATGCCCTTATTGTAGGCGGCCAGGCAGAGGGTCTGAATGATAAGGCCCATATCGAGCATGGCATACTCGATGCGGACCCCTTTGGGGATGCATCCGACCATCAGGCATGGGGCGCCGAAGAGGACGGCCATTTCTTCGTAAAACCGATTCCGGGACGTTTTATCCTCGCGGGCGATATTCATGGAGGACAGGACGACCTTTCCTGTTTCTCCGTATCTTTTCTTCAACTGTTCCGGCCAGACTTCCGGCATGGGAATATCGGAGGCATAGGCTTCGCCCCCGGCCATTTTTTCAACCGTGCCCTTTTTGAATTCTGCCAGGGGTTTCCCTGTGATGATGTAGAACTGCCAGGGTTGGGTGTTGCCCCATGATGGCGCCCAGCGAGCCTGATCGACAATCTCCCGGAGCGTTTCCTGCGGGATGGGATCCTCCTTGAATTTCCTGATGCTGCGTCTTTCGGCGATGCCCTGCTCTAGTGTCACCATGGTTTTCCCTCCATATTATGATAACTCGTACAACTCGGGTCGCCGGTCATGCAAAACGGTCATGGCGGCGCGTATTTCGTCAACGCGGTCTGTGTCGATCGTTGCCGTGAGAAGCATTTCGTCCGCCTCACCGGCCTCGACAACCGTCTGTCCCCAGGGGTCGATAATGACGGAATCTCCAAAATAGGTTACCCAGCCGTCTGTACCGAAATCCTCCCGGCCCACCTGATTCACGCCGATCATGAACATCTGGTTTTCGATAGCCCGGGCGCGCACCAGAATTTTCCAGTGTTCCAGCCGGGGATAGGGGAAGGCCATGGGGAGAAACACGAACTTCACCCCTTTGAGGGCATAGGTACGAAAAAGCTCAGGGAAGCGAATATCATAACAGATGGCCAGACCAGCCTTGCCCCAAGGCGTGTCCACGATGGTCAGCGACTCTCCGGGAGCCATATGCTCATCTTCATGGAGCAGAGTGAAAAGGTGGGTCTTGCGATACAGACCGGCATGCCTCCCCTGATCGTCAAACAAGATGGATGTATTGGAGACCTTCCCGGTCTCATTCAAGGCCAACACAGAGCCGTTGATCCATATCCCGTATTTTCTGGCCATTTCTCCGATACGACTGATCACATCCTGGTGTTCGTGGGCAATCTGCTGATTATTGGCCCAGTTGAAACCCGTTGTCCACATTTCGGGAAGACAGATGACGTTGCTTCCCCTGCGGGCGGCTTCGGCAATGAAGGACTCGCCTTTCCGGAGGTTCTCCTCCGGTTGCGATGTGGTGACATCGATCTGTGCGATAGAAATGCTCATTTTCATGATGGCGCGATAATATCGGATTTCATGGGCAGGGTCAAGCTGGGAAAACAGCCAGGAAAACAGCCAGGAAAAC
>CAZBME010000005.1:51652-121958 GCA_964492965.1 uncultured Syntrophaceae bacterium
GGAAAACAGCCAGGAAAACAGCCAGGAAAACTAACCCCCAAGGGTAGGCGGTATTTTGAGATACAATTTTGTACCATTATAATATTTTTGAAAAAATGGCGGCAGAAAGGGAAGAAATATGGTACAAAAAATGGAGTAGCCCGATAGCAGCTTTGATAAAAGTCTGCTCGGCAGAAAGGACATGAAAATTATGGAACAAACACCGGACACCTTTCCCTCGGATTTTATCCGGGATATCATCAATAACGATTTGAAGATCAATAAACGTAAAGGGCGCGTGGCGACACGATTCCCGCCTGAACCCAACGGCTATCCCCATATCGGCCATGCCAAATCCGTCTGCCTCAATTTCGGAATCGCCGCCCAATATGGCGGGACCTGCAATCTGCGAATGGACGACACAGATCCTACCGGCGAAAGCATGGAATATGTCGAGTCTCTCATCCGGGACGTCAAGTGGCTGGGGTTCGACTGGGAGGATCGCCTCTACTATGCCTCCGATTATTATGAAAAGCTTTATGAATGCGCCATCCAGCTCATTAAGGCTGGGAAGGCCTTTGTTTGCGATTTGAATGCCGACGAAATGCGGACCTATCGCGGCACTTTGACTGAGCCGGGCAAGGAAAGCCCCTATCGAAACCGCTCTGTTGAGGAAAACCTCGATCTGTTCGCGCGGATGAGAGCGGGTGAATTCGATGAGGGGAGCCGCGTCCTGCGGGCTAAAATCGATATGACTTCTCCAAATATAAACATGCGCGATCCAGTCGTTTACCGGATCAAACGGGAAAACCATTATCGTACCGGCGAAAAGTGGTGCATCTATCCCATGTACGACTTTGCCCACCCCATATCCGACGCGATCGAGGGAATCACCCATTCGATTTGCACGCTCGAATTTGAAAACAACCGCCCCCTTTATGACTGGTTCCTGGAGCAGTTGCAATGGGAAGACAGGCCGCAGCAGATTGAGTTTGCCCGTCTCAATATCAATTATACCGTATTGAGCAAACGCAGACTGATCGAACTGGTGGGCAAGGGGCTGGTGAACGGGTGGGATGACCCGCGCATGCCGACCCTGACGGGTATGCGCAGGCGCGGTTATACGCCGGCAGCCATCCGTGATTTCTGCGAACGGATCGGCGTCGCCAAAAATGACAGTGTTATCGACATGGCCCTCCTAGAAAACTGCGTCCGGGAAGACCTGAATAATAAGGCGCCGCGTGTTTTGGCGGTTTTGCGGCCGCTCCGCGTCGTCATTGACAATTATCCGGAAGGTCAGACAGAGGAATTCGATTGTCCCTACCATCCCCAAAACGAGACGATGGGCGCCCGGAAGGTTCCCTTTTCCAAGGTTCTGTTTATCGAGCAGGACGATTTCATGGAAGAACCACCCAAAAAGTTCTTCCGGCTCTCCGTCGGAAGGGAAGTGCGCCTCCGTTACGGATATTTTATCAAGTGTGTGAGTATTGTGAAAGATCCGGATACAGGCGTTGTCGAAGAGATCCATTGCACCTATGATCCGGAAACGCGAAGCGGATTTGCCCCGGATGGCCGCAAGGTGGATGCGACGATTCACTGGGTTTCCGCATCTCATAGCCTTCCTGCCGAAGTGTGTCTGTATGACCGGCTGTTTACCGTTTCCGATCCGATGCAAAGTGATGACGATTATATCATCCACCTGAATTCGAAATCGTTGGAGATGCTTACAGCATGCCGTGTCGAACCGAGTCTCGCCTTTGCTGTGGCCGGAAGTCCATTCCAGTTCGAGCGGCTTGGTTATTTTTGTATTGATGCCGTTACTTCTTCCACGAATGCCCTGGTATTCAACAGAACCGTGACTTTGCGCGATGCCTGGGCGAAGATTGCAGGAAAAGGAAAGTAATTCCGGTTCCAAAACAAAGATGAAATCAAGACGGAGAGCAGAGACGACGCAGGCGCATTTTTATACGTTGAGGAACCGGTTACCGATGCTATCAAAGATAGTGCTGCAAAGATAGGCACTTAATCGTGTAGCCCAACCCTTCAGCGCTGTTGGAGCAAGCAGAGCTGAAGCCCTGCACTTCATCAATAATTCCATTTATCACGGCGCCCCCGCGGTCATGGGATTTTTAAAATCAGGTGCTATTCTTGTGATAACTTGGTCATCCATCATTTCTTACCTGCATGACCCTCTCCTTTGAGGTAGAGGGTGGGGGAGGATGATTTCCGGGGCATGTCGGTTCGACTCGGAAGCGCAGCTATTTCCAGTCTTCCGGAATGTCTTTGGGGATTGGTTCAGGGATCACCAACATCTTGGGAATAAGGAAACACTCTTCAATTTCCTGTTGCCCGTCGTTTCGCTTCATTTCCACGAGCAGTTTCGGCAAGCCGAGAGAGGCGGCAGCTCCGCCGTTGTAGGTCCTGATGAAGCGGATTTCTCCCGGTTTAATATTAAAATCGACAGATTGAGTGGCAATGGCATCCCGGTAACTGCGAATGGCCGATTTTGAATACACCCTGACATAGCCCGGTTTTGTGACATATGGATAATAGCCGCCATTGTACAGCATGACGATCAATATCGGCTTGCCGTCCGTTCTGATCCGGTAAATGGGATAGCGAAGATCCGCCCACTGATTTTCCATCGGCCGGTAAAAATAGATCAAGGCCTTTCCTTCCGGAAGCGGGTCGATCTGTTGAAACTTCTGATCAGCGACGAACCTGGGACCGCCACAGCCACAGACGGTAGAAATGGTGAGTATAGCCAGGCAGCCGGCAATGCTCATTGTGTTCATCAATGATCTCATTCCAAAAAGATTCATGGTCAATGCCTTTGAACGGGTAATAAAAGCTTAAAAAAGATAAAGGGCTAACCGCTAACTGGCTAACCCTTTGTCTTAATCTATTTGGCTGAGGGACAAGGATTTGAACCTTGATTCACGGAGTCAGAGTCCGTTGTCCTACCATTGAACGATCCCCCAGTAGTCTGGCGGCAGGACCTTTTGTGAACCTCAATCGGGCAGATCCACATTTGATACGTGCGGTCTATTACCACTAACTTGTTTCATTTTCAATAAGAAATATTGTAAAAAACAGCATGGAGGTCAGCGGTCATTTCTTGTTAAACTTGGTTCCTGGTGATCTCAGGGAAATCATTGTCACAAACGCATGAATATGTTAGCCATGGTAACCACTGTGTAAAGAGGAGTTGGAATGTTGATGGTCGAGGAAGTATTCCATAATATCTTCCGGTTGGAGATTCCTCTGCCGGACAACCCCCTGAAAGCCATTAATTCATACGTCATTAAAGGCGATGGGCGATATCTGATGATCGACACGGGTATGAACCGGCCGGAGTGCCGCGAGGCAATGGATGCCGGGCTGAAGACCCTGAATGTGGATTTTGGACAAACAGATTTTTTCATCACGCACCATCATGCGGATCATTTCGGACTTGTATCCGACCTGGCCGGCAGTTCTTCGAAGGTTTACTTCAATCATCCAGATGCCCGGCTTCTGGGAATCCCCAATATCTGGGACAGAATTATCGATGCGGCGGTCGCCAATGGCTTCCCGGAAGAGGAAATCGTTCCGGTCATGCAAAAGCATCCCGCCCGACGGTTTCAGCAGCAGGGTCCTTTGAATTTAACCTGTTTAAGCGAGGGCGACCGGATTGCCATCGGGGAATATGATCTTCATTGCGTTTCAACGCCAGGTCACACCCAGGGGCATCTGTGCCTCTACGAGCCGCGCACGAAGATTTTTTTCGCGGGTGACCATATCCTGGAGGATATCACGCCCAACATCATCATGTGGAATGATAACGAAAATCCTCTCCAACAATATCTCGAGAGTCTGGACAAGATTGACCGATTTGACATTTCATGGGTTTTCCCGGGGCACCGGCGGGTTTTTACCGATTATCACAAGCGCATCGCCGAACTGAAACACCACCATCAACTGAGGGCCGAAGAAGTCCTGGTTCTGCTGGAAAATGGCCGTCAGAGCGCCTTCCGGATAGCCTCTGGAATGACGTGGGATATCAGTTATGACGCGTGGGAAGATTTCCCTGTGCCTCAAAAGTGGTTTGCGTCGGGAGAGGCCCTGTCGCACCTCCTGTATCTTCTTGCCAGGGATGAGGTCAGAAGAGAACGGGTCGATGGGAAGGTCCTCTTTTCATTGCCGACAAAGGCAGCCGAATGAAGGCAGCTTTATAGACTACAGGAACAAAGCCCAGAGCAGAACCAGAACGATACGATAAATGCCGAAAGGAATGAACGTGTGGGTCTGGATGAATTTGAGGAGAAACTTGATGCTCAACAGGGCCACGATAAAGGACATCACGAAGCCGACGGCCAGGAATTGCAACTGATCCAGGGAAAACTGGGAGCCGCTTTTAAGAAGATCATATCCGGTTGCCGCTACCATGGTCGGTACGGCCAGCAGGAATGAAAATTCGACAATGGTTTTGCGATTCAGCCCCAGAATGAGGCCGCCGACGATGGTGGATGCCGAGCGTGATACCCCGGGGATCATGGCGATGGATTGAAACAATCCGATAATGAAGGCCTGTTTGTAGGAAATGTCCTCTGGCCTGGTCACGGCATCTTCCTTTTCGCGATGAAGGTACTCAAAAATAATCAGCAGGATGCCGCCGATGGCCAACGACCAAAGGACCACGGATGGCGATCCCAGCAGGTAGGATTTAATGGCCTTATAAAGCGTGAGGCCGATGATGCCGGTAGGCAGAAAAGCCACAACCAGGCGAGCAATGATCGCTTTATTGACGAAGAGATCCCGCCAGTAAAGGACGACGACGGATAAAATGGCCCCCACCTGGATGGCGATTTCGAAGCTCTTCAGAAAATCGGTATGTTTGAGCCCCAGAAAGTGGGAGGCCAAAATGAGGTGGCCTGTGGACGATATGGGAAGAAATTCCGAAACACCTTCCACAATTCCCAGGATAGCGGCAGTTAATAAGTCCATGGCGCCTTTTTCCCTATTTTGGGCCATGTGTCAATAGAAAATACAGAAAATATTTGATGAGAAAGGAGAGGGATGATGGATTTTGAATTGACGGAAGAATTGAAGATGTTGAAGGACATGGCCTACAAGTTTGCTGTCGCGGAGGTTGCTCCGATTTCTCGGGAATGTGACGAACACGAGAAATATTCCCATGAGATACGGAAGAAAGCGGCGGTCAATGGTCTGATCGGGGCCTGGATTCCCGAGCAATACGGAGGCGCGGGCGCCGGTATCCTCGGCAATTCCATCATCACCGAAGAAATATCCAAGGTGGATATGGGGATCGGTCTGAATATTGTAGCGGCGACATTCGGAAGTGAATCCATTTTCCAGTATGGGACGGAGGAGCAGAAGCAGGTGTATCTGCCGCCGATTTGTTCGGGTGACAAAGTAAGTGCCGGAGCTTTCACGGAACCCAATGCCGGAACGGATGTTGCCGGATACAGGACCAGGGCTGTGAAGGATGGCAATGACTATGTGATTAACGGCAATAAAATGTTCATCACCAATGGAACTGTTTGCGACTTCATGGTGACACAGTGCATCACCAATCCTGAAGAAAAAAAACACAATAGTTTCAGCCTGATCATCATTCCTGCCGATGCCCCGGGGGTTACCAGGAACAAGATTAAAGGGAAGCTGGGTATCCGGGCCAGTGATACGGCGGAGATTGCCCTGGAAGATGTCCGGGTTTCCCAAAGCAATCTTGTTGGCAAGGAAGGACGAGGGTTTATTGAGCTTATGCACTTCTTCGATACGACAAGAATTATGGTGGCGGCCCAAGGTCTCGGCCTGGCCGAGGCCTGTCTGGAGACGAGCCTTAAATATGTCAAGGAGCGGACGGCCTTCGGCGCGCCTTTGGGTTCATTCCAAATGACCCAGAAAAAGCTGACGGAAATGGCTATTATGATTGAGGCGTTACGTGGGTTGGTTTATAAGTCGGCCTGGTCGATCGATGTGGGACGTCCGGATTATCACCTGGCGGCCATGGCGAAGTTCTATAGTGGCCAGACGGCTGTGTTCTGCGCCAACTATGCCGTAGAGCTCCACGGAGGCTATGGCTACATCGAAGAGTACGCCGTCTCAAAGTGGTATCGGGATGCGAAGATCCTGGAACTCTATGAAGGAACCAAAGAAGCGGAGATCCTGACCATAGGCCGCGCGCTGCAGGCCAGATAGAGCCTTCCTCGCGGATGGCACGGACTTTAACATAATGCCGCAGGGACGGATATTGAAGTGAAACACGATGGATGCCTGCCCCCAAGCGGGCCAGGGGGCTTTATGCAAAATTGGTAAAATTATTGCTTGAAGTTGGCTTTCAAAGTGGATATACATCCTGAAAATTTACGAGGAGACAACAACCCCGCATGGCAAAAATATTGAGAGATACATTGAAAACCATTGAATATTATAAAACGAAAAGCCCTCACTACGAGGAGCTGCTGGATATTCTGGAAGAGATCATGATTCTGCGTGAAGAGCATCGACATAAATTGACCGAGCCAATATTTCCAGTCGATGAGCGACTGATAGCGACGAAAATGGAGGGAGGGCTTCCCCTTGTCGATTTTTCAACAGGTGAATTTGACGTTGAAAAACCGGAAGCCTATTTCCTTTCCCTTCTGGAGATTGCAGAGAAACGGGTTCCTGGAGAAACGGCCGAATTGGCTCAGACAATCAGGGATGGCGAAGTTGATTTCAAGGAGATGCTGCTTAGCGCTTTCTACGGCCATTATGAGGATGAAGAGGGGAGTGCGGAGGCTGAAGAAGATGAAGCTTTCGATTTGATCGATATGTTTCTGGAAGAGAGCCTTCGGCCGGCCTTGGAAGCCGTCGTCGAAAAATACGGGGACTTGATTGCCAAGTATAAATGGGATGAAGGGTATTGTCCTGTCTGCGGCAAGGAGCCAAAAATAGGCGAGATTAAGGAAGAGGAAGGCGTGCGCTACCTGTTCTGCAACCAGTGTGGAATCGAATGGCCGTATCAGCGCATAAAATGTCCTTTCTGCGGAAATGAGGAACAGCAGACCCTGGCCTATTTTACCGTCGAAGATGATGAGCGCTACCGGGTCGATGTCTGCAATGAATGCAAGCGGTACATCAAGATCATCGATTTCCGGGAGATGAAGGAAGAGGCCAATCTGGATGTGGAAGATATCGCTACCCTGCACCTGGATATTCTGGCTACTGAAGAAGGCTACGAGTAGTTCTCGGGAATTGACGCCCCATGAAAGATAACCTCATATCGGAAGTCATCCGCCTCCTGGAGGAAAACCTCCGGGACGTGGAGCTCCCGATTGTTTCACATCTTGCCGAGATTCGTTACGATCCATTTGTCATTCTTATTTCTACCCTGCTTAGTCTTCGCACCAAGGATGAAGTGACCGCAGAAGCGACGGACAGGCTTTTTGCCCTGGCCAAGACGCCCGCGGAGATGCTTGCCCTTCCGGAGGAGGTGATCTCCAAGGCGATCTATCCAGTGGGTTTTTACCGTACCAAGGCGAAGACCATTCTGGATACCTGCCGACTCCTCATGGACAAATTCCATAGCACTGTTCCCGATGACCTGGACACCCTGCTGACCATCAAGGGTGTGGGAAGGAAAACGGCCAACCTGGTCATTTCTCTGGGGTTTGATAAAGAGGGGATTTGCGTTGATACACATGTCCATCGGATTTCCAATCGCCTCGGGTATGTGAAAACAAAGACGCCGGAACAGACAGAATTTGCCCTGCGGGATAAATTGCCCAAACGTTTCTGGAAGATCTACAATACCTTGATGGTGGCCTTCGGAAGGCAGACCTGCAAACCGATTTCTCCGTTATGCAGCACCTGCCCCATCCATACTTACTGTGACCGGGTCGGCGTGGCCAAGAGCCGTTAAGGGTAAAAAAATGTTGACTAATGATCGCCATCCGGCTATAGATGCGCCTTTCTAAAGGTCTAATAAAATGGACAAAGGCAGATGAACGCACCCTTTATCGCCGGTAACTGGAAGATGAACAAGACGGTGAAGGAATCCGTCGATTTTGCACGTCAGCTGACGGAAGGGCTCATTGTCCCTCCGGGTTGCGATGTGGTTATTGCCCCGACTTATACGGCCCTGCAAGCCGTCGCACAAATTCTGAAGGGAACGGCCATTCATCTGGCCGCCCAGAATGTTCATGATCAGCCATCGGGGGCCTATACCGGGGAAATATCCGCTGCCATGCTTGTCGATGCCGGCTGTGAATATGTCATCATCGGTCATTCGGAACGGCGAACCCTCTTCGGAGAGACGGATGCGGTTATTAACAGCAAGATTGCTGCGGCGTTGCCCGTCGGTCTGAGACCGATTTTCTGTATTGGTGAAACCCTGGCTGAGCGTGAACAGGAAAAAACCTTTCAGATCATTGAAAGCCAGATCAAGGCGGGCTTGCATAATCTGAGCGGGGCCGATATACGAAGCATCATCGTTGCCTATGAACCGGTCTGGGCGATTGGCACGGGCAGGACGGCATCGCCCGGTCAGGCTCAGGAGATTCATGCCTTCATCCGGAAAACGATTGATTTCATGTTTCCGGGAGATATTGCCCGTGATCTGAGAATCCTCTACGGAGGAAGCGTGAACCCCGGCAATATAAGCATGCTGATGGCCGAGCAAGACATTGACGGCGCCCTTGTTGGTGGCGCGAGCCTGGAGATGGAGCCGTTTTCAAAGATAGTAAATTTTCTGTAAGGGGTAAAGAGATATGCATATTGCGGTAACGATTCTACACGTTCTGGTCTGTATCGGTTTGATCCTTGTCGTTCTGCTTCAGGCCGGCAAAGGGGCCAATATGGGCGCGGTATTCGGTGGTTCCAGCCAGACGATTTTCGGCAGCAGCGGACCGGGAACATTTCTCAGCAAGATGACGACGGCCATTGCGGTTATCTTCATGATTACTTCCTTGGGCCTGTCTTATTTTGCTTCTCAAAAAGGCGGCACCATGATGAAGCAAGTGAGCCGACCGTCGGCGCCTGTACAGCAACCGCTGGCACCGGCCGCCGCCACGGGCATGCCGGCGCAGCCGATGCCACAGCAGGCAACCTCGGAGCCGCAGGCAGCAAAACCAGGAGTACCTGTTGCGCAGCAGCCCGCGATGCCTGCCAAAACTGCTCAACCGTCGGCGCCGGCGAAATAAAACGGGATAGCGTTTCGGTGTATTTGCTGTTGACAAAAAAAACGTGAGCATGTAGAAGAATGGCCGTTGTTGAACATGATCCATGCCGAAGTGGTGGAATCTGGTAGACACGCTATCTTGAGGGGGTAGTGGGCTAGCCCGTCCGGGTTCAAATCCCGGCTTCGGCACCAAAATGACAAGAAAGGTTTAGTCGAGAGCCGGCTAAGCCTTTTTTTAATTTGACTGATCTAGCGATTGTGATGCATCTTGGAAACTCGTTACTTTTTTTGAAAAATATGTTGATTCGATAAGATCATCGTGTTATAGACCCACGCTTACGTAATGGAACATCATCATAAAAGATCAAGGTGAATTATGGGGAGTGTCGTAAAGAAGCGCCGGAAGAAGATCAGCAAACACAAGTACGATAAACGCATCAAGAAAAGCAGACATAAGAAGAGATAAGCATGGGCCTGTTGCTGGGCCGGTGTGGTATTTAATCGCCCGATAATGGATTGTCATGAAAAGGTGATAAGGAAATCAAGACCTTATCACCTTTTCTGATTCCGTGCAGAGAGGCGGCACTCTTCCGATTGACGAACAATTCCAGATATCCTGAGCTGTTGAAAAGGGCGTGAAGCCGTCGGCTTCTGGCATCCGCATAGTTGGGGGCGAAAGAGACCGCGATCATGTCCTTTTCCCGCCTGAGCAAATAGACCCCGGCCTCACCGACATCAATCGAGTTCTTCCTGATGTTCGTGATCGCATTCCCGAACTTATCGATATAAACAATTTGCCCTGAAACGCCAGTTTCATGAATTTCCGGTTTAGGAAAATCTAAAAGAAAAAGATCTTCCACGGCAGAGCCGAATTCTGCCATCTCCGTTCCCCGTGCAAGCCAGGAGGCTGCGGGCGCAAAGATGTCCCGACCGTGAAATGTCGGACCCTTTACCGGCAGCATGAATTGAGCATTGGTGATCTGGATCGCATGATATGATCCATTGTCTGTTACAATTCCAGAAAAAATGCCGTTATCGGGACCGATAAAGAAGTGGTTTCGAGAGGATATGATAATGCCTTTTCTGTCCGATCCGACGCCTGGATCTACCACGGCGATGTGTATCGTGCCTTCGGGAAAGAAAGCGTAAGAAGAAGCGAGGACAAAGCCCGCCCCTTCGATATCGTGAGAAGGAATATCATGGGTGAGATCGACAATTATGGTATGGGGATGAATTGACAGGATTGCCCCTTTCATCTGCCCGACGAAAGGATCGCTGTAACCAAAGTCGGTGGTCAATGTAATGATTCCTGATCTATTTATCATAAGGACCTGATGCATTCTCCATCATTGAAGATTTGTTGCTTTCCTCCGGAACCATTCATGCCGGTAAATTATTAGTACGCCTATGGTTTTTCGCTTCAGCCGGAGTTCGAAGATGTTTTGTTCGTAACGTCATCGGCAAAGTCCGGATAAAGCTTTATGATGCACTCAGGGCAAATTCCATGACTGAACTCAGCCGCGGAATGATCCTGAACGTAAGATTCGATTTGTGTCCAGTAGCCCTTATCATTTCGGATTTTTTTACAGGATGAGCAGATGGGCAGCATGCCGCTTAACGTTTTAACCTTGGAAATGGCTTCCTGAAGTTCCAAGATAAGCTTTTCCCGGGCTTCCTCTGCAAGTTTGCGTTTTGTGATATCAATGAGGAAATTGCATGTGGCCGGTTTATTCTGCCATGTGATAAGGACCGTGTGGAGTTCCACCCATTTAACCTGGCCGACTTTGGAAACGATCCTGAAGGGATAGACTCTGGGCACTTCCATATTCTTCGTCCTTTTGACGTGGTAATCATGAACCAGATTACGGTCATCGGGATGGATGAAATCGGTAAAAGGGAGCGTCATTAATTCGTTTTGGGAATAACCGGAAAGTTCAATGGTCCCGCAATTGACAAACTTCAGCTGTCCTTCCTGGGCGACATGGATAGCCACGCCGACATTTTCAATGACTGCTTGGAATCTTTCCTCGCTTTGCTTGAGCGCATGTTCAAACCGTTCGCATTCAGCCATTCTTGCCTGTTCGGTCTCGGCCATTGTTTGGCGTAGCTTTCCCAGTTCCGCAAGAAGCTGTTGTTTCGTTCTTTTATCGTCTTTCATATTTGCTTCATCCTAGAAAACGCCTATTGTTTCTCGTCAAAACTTACTTTGGCCCTGATCGCACTTTTCCCTTGGGAACAGAAAACGCCTGCGTAGAGGAAGATAATGAACCCACGCTGGTTAATATGAAAATCCTCCAGAAAAAACCCCTCAAAAGAACTTCTTGTCCTATTGAGGGGAAATACGAGAGCCGCCTGTGTCGTCTTGTCTTTTAACTGGAGTCAGATTTTCAGTATCTTGGTCTTTAAACGGGTGGCCATCACCACTAAGACCCTGCGTTCTTTGTTATATACGCCTCCAGTGACCTGACTCATTACGAACACTGCAGCATCATCGGTTGTTTATAATTTAGCACCTGTCTTAAAGATGTCAAGAGGGGAAAACTGCCGGCGATGCGAATAAAAAACAATAATGTAAACAATGTATTATGCGTTTAATGACGGCTTCCTTACCAATTGACCACAAACGGCTATGGCCGAAAAGCGAAATAACCGATAAATCTGAAAAAACTTGAAAATAGTATGTTTTTATATAATAGATAGGCATCTGTTTTCATCTTGCAGCGGCGTATCTGTCGTCCCGTGAGTTTTCCGGCCACGATAGACGCGTTATGACGGTTCAATATCTATAGAAAGGTGCGGGATCAAACCAATAAAGGAGGTATGCGATGGCTAAACCTGAAGTGGCAGATATTCTGCTTTACAGGGGGACATCATGGTTCAGTAAGGGCATTATGTTCATCGACAAGAGCGAGGTAAGCCATGCAGCGCTCTATCTCGGCGAAAACATTGTCGGCGAGGCCATCAGCGAGGGCTTGGTCAGGCGGGACCTGCCTGCCAGCATACAAGGAGCGGAGTGGGTCAAGGCCTGTTATCATGCCGGTAAGCCCCCCGGTTTGAGCCCCGTGATTAATAAGGCCGATGAATATATCAAGGGGAACAACCGTTATGCCTATGAAGAGATCATCCTTTTAGCTTTTCTGTGCCTTCAGCGACAGCTTACCGGTGCCAGTATGCTGGGGAAGCTGATCCGAGGCATTCTCGATCATGCCAGTCATATAATTACCGAGATGCTTGATGGTGGGAAAGAGCCCATGATTTGTTCCGAGTTTGTTTACAGGTGTTATGATGAGGCGGTATCGAGCGCCGGCGATCCATACACAATCAATATCTACGGTTTTATCACCGCGGGTGAGGTGAAAGTCCGCTTTATGGGTAAGGCGCTGAAGGATTCACGCAAAGGCATGATGCAACCCAAAGGGCGAGGCATCCATCCGGGGAGCATCCTGGCAAAGATGGCCCATCAAACCGACTTTAATTGGGCTTCAGCCCCGGTTCACCTGAAGAGAACGGCAAATTTTACCAGGAAACAAAAAACGATAGAGAATGATCACATTGAGGAACTTTTGGCAAAATACATGCGGGAGATTCAGGAATTGCCGAGGAAAAAAGGCGCTGTTGCAGGAATAGACGCGATTGTCGCTTCAAAAGAAATACAGGAAGCTGTCAACAGGTTTGCTACGGCCCTGTATATGCAACGCAAAAGGGGCGGGATACGTAGTTTTAATGGGGAAGCCGTTATGAATAATCTTTTGAAAGCGACTTCCGATTTTGTAACCCCTGGAGATCTATATAGATCTGATAGCCTTCAGCGACGCGGCGACTTGGATTTGCCATGAGCTCTCATGCCCCATGAAATAGCGTCAGGGTCTGTTTTTTGAAGGATAACGGCTGAACACGTCGGGGAATAGGGGTAAAACCCAATATAAAATGGGGACGATAATCATCGCCCCCATTTTATATTGCTTTTGGTAGTCCCACGGGGACTTGAACCCCGGTTTCCGGCGTGAGAGGCCAGCGTCCTAACCACTAGACGATGGGACCATGATTTTCAAATGAGACTGGGGTATTTAGTCAATTACCCCAAAAATGTCAAGATGAATTTCACGAAAGGTCCCGGCCTTTTATATAGGTCAGGGCCTGACTGATCCGCTTGATCACCTTTTCTTTTCCCAGGGTGATCATCACCTCGTCAATACCGGGACTGATGGCTTTTCCGGTCAGGGCGACTCGCAGCGGCTGGGCGATGATTTTTAACTTGATCTGGCGCTCTTCCGCGAGGGCACGTAAAAACTGTTCGATTCCTGCCTTGCTGTAATCCGCAAGGTTCGGCAGCTTCTGGGCAAAGGCTTCCAGGTGGTCTATGATGTCCGCTGTCATAAACTTTCCGGCCGCCTCGGCATCATACGTCACATCCTCATGGAAATAGAATAGGCCGGCTTCGGCCATCTCGACCAATGTTTTGGCCCGGGGTTTCAAATCAGACACGATATTGCCAACTAATTTTCTATCCGATACGTCGATATCCATGCCGGACCAAAATGGGCTGACCGTATCCACCAGCTTTTCGAGAGGATACTCCTTGATATAATGTTGATTTAGCCAGAGAAGCTTTTCCGGATTGAATATGGCTGGTGACTTGCCGACGGCCTCGAGACTGAAAAGATCGATGAGTTCCTCCGGCGCAAAAATCTCCTGATCGCCATGAGACCAGGAAAGGCGGACCAGGTAGTTGACAAGGGCTTCGGGCAGATAGCCCATTTCCTTATAGGCCATGACGGATGTGGCGCCGTGACGCTTGCTCAGTCTGGTTTTGTCTGAGCCCAGGATCATGGGAACGTGGCCGAAAAGGGGAACTTCATAACCCAGGGCCTTATAAAGCAGAATTTGGCGGGGCGTGTTGTTGACATGGTCATCTCCTCGGATCACATGAGTAATGCCCATCTGGGCGTCATCCACGACGACCGCGAAGTTATAGGTAGGATAACCATCGGAACGTTCGATTACTAGATCATCCAACTCTTCATTATTAAATGATATATTCCCTTTAATCAGGTCTTGGACGACGGTGATGCCCACATCGGGGCAATGGAACCGCACAACGGCATTGGGGCTTTGGGGCAGGTTCCGTTCGCGACAGGTTCCGTCGTATTTTGGTTTTCTCCCTTCGGCCATGGCCAATTTCCGTTTTTCATCCAGTTCTTCCGGCGTGCAGGTGCAGTAATAGGCCTTCCCTTCATGAATCAACTTCCGGACCATTTCACGGTGGATATCGACGCGATGCGCCTGGAAAATCGGTCCTTCGTCCCAGGCCAGGCCAAGCCAGGTCATAGCGTCGAGAATGGCCTGGGTGGATTCGTCGGTAGAGCGTACTTGATCTGTATCTTCAACCCTCAGGACAAAAATGCCATGATGGTGTCGGGCATACAGCCAGCTAAAAAGAGCGGTCCTGGCGCCGCCGATATGTAAATACCCCGTTGGAGAAGGGGCAAACCGCGTCCTTACCTGTGCCTGTTGATTCATGTTCCACCTGTTTTGAGTAGTCATATCTTTGCGGACCCTTTATAGGGTTGCCGCCTTCTTTTTGTCAAGTCGCTTTTCTGCTTAGTTCGTAAATTATTCTTGACATCCGCCGCGTTTTATAATTTACTCCACTACTTTATTACAAAGGTTATTTATTAGAGCGGGTAACGTGAAAATCAGTGTGAGCAACATTCCCGAAGAGGGATTGAATTTCCGGTTCTCGAAGGACCGGGGATGGCTCCAAAACGCCATGCCCGACATGGCAGAGCCCTTGGGATGCAGCCGGGACGTTCACGTATCATTGCAGGCGAAAAGGCTTGCAGAGAACGTATTCCTTGAGGGGGCGATCGTTACGGGCCTTGAGCTTATCTGTTGCCGATGTCTCGAAGCGGCCACCTTGCCGGTCGATGCCTTGTTCAGATATACGCTGGTTCCCATGCCCGACCGTCAGGACCCTGAGATCGAGTTAGGCAGCGAAGACCTGGAGTACGGGTATTACGACGAAGATACCATTGATCTGGAACCTATGATCCTGGAGCAGATTATCCTCCAGATTCCGATCAGGGTTCTATGTCGGGAAGATTGCCGGGGTTTGTGTCCCCGGTGCGGAGCCAATCTCAATCAGGAGCCTTGCCGTTGCCAGTCGGAAGTTATTGATGAACGGTTTGCCCTGTTGAAAAATCTAAAGATTGAAAAACAACAATAAATTTAAAGAGGTTTTATCATGCCAAATCCAGTAAAACGACATTCAAGAACACGCAGAGACAAAAGACGGTCCCATGATTTTCTTGCGTCGCCTGCAACATCCAAATGCCCTCAATGCGGCGAACCGAAAATGCCCCATCGCGCTTGTGCCAAGTGTGGCACCTACAAGGGCAGGGAAGTTATCGCCCTCGAAAAGACAACTTAATCCGCCGGCATTCCCTTTCATGCTGCTGAAAATCTTCGCACCCATTACCGGTGGATCATGGGTAACGAGTGAGTCGTTGCCGTGCCCACTTCCGAAGAGTCCGGATATGTGACAACAGGCGTTCTTCTTGTCCACAACGGACCAGGCAGGTGAGCGGGCGGCGATATCGCAACACAATAGATTATCGTCAAATCAAGAAATATAAAAGGCAGGAGGCGTTATTTATGACACTTGAGGAAAAGGTCATTGATATTATCGTAGAACAGTTGGATGTGACGCGTGAAGAGTGCGTTTTAGAGGCAGCCTTTATCGAAGATTTGGGGGCTGATTCACTCGACCTCGTTGAGCTCATTATGGAGATGGAAGAAAATTTCGGTATTCAGATCGCTGATGAAGAACTTGAAAAAATCAGGACTGTCCAGGATGTCGTTAATTTCCTCAAGGCCAAGGGTGTAAAATAAACAGTCCTTCGTCCGTGGAGGTTTCATTGAAAAGACGGGTCGTAATCACGGGCCTTGGCGCCCTGACGCCTGTAGGCAATTCCGTGAGTCAGACATGGGAAGGCATTTGTGCCGGCAGATCCGGTATCGGAGAACTGACCAAATTTGACTGTTCGGCCCATGATACGAGAATTGCCGGTGAAATCAAGAATTTCGATCCCCTGCAGCATCTCAACAAGAAGGAACTGAGACGTTACGACGATTTTCTCGTTTACGCTCTGGCTGCGGCGGATATGCTCATGGCCGATGCAGGGCTTTCCATCCCGGATGGGTTGGCGGAACGCGCCGGCGCCGTCATCGGATCGGCCGTTGGCGGATTGGCGACCATTGAGGCGGAAAAAGTCAATATCCTCCAGGGCGGTCCCGGAAAGATATCCCCCTTTTCCGCACCGTCTATTCTGGCTAACCTTGCCGCGGGGCATGTCTCTATTCGTTACAACCTGAAAGGGCCTATAGGATGCCCTGTAATGGCCTGTGCCTCGGGAGCCTATGCGATCGGGGATGCCTTCCGGATGATTGCGGCGGACTATGCCGATGTCATCATTGCCGGAGGGGTGGACGCAGCGGTAACGTCTCTGGCGGTCGGCGGTTTTAATGCCATGAGGGCGCTTTCCAAAAGGAATGATGAGCCAGAAAAGGCAAGCAGGCCATTCGATCTGGGTCGAGACGGATTTGTTATAGCTGAGGGATGCGGGCTCATGCTGCTTGAAGAATTAACTTCCGCCCTGAACCGGGGGGCCAAGATCTATGCAGAGATTGCGGGCTATGGATCCACGAGCGATGCCTTCCATATGGCGGCGCCGCCGCCAGGGCATGAAGGAGCGGCCCGATGTATGAAAGTGGCCCTTCAGGATGCGGGTATGACATCTGCAGAGATTGATTACATCAATGCTCACGGCACCTCCACACCACTGAATGATTTTTATGAAGCGCAAGCCATCCGTAAGGTCTTTGGTGAACGGACGCCACACATTGCCGTCAGTTCTACGAAATCCATGACGGGGCATATGCTGGGCGGCGCCGGCGGTGTTGAGGGGATGATCTGCGCCAAAGCGATAGAGGAAGGGATGCTTCCACCGACCATCAATTTGGACGAGCAGGACCCGGAAATGGGTGATTTTGATTTTGTCCCCAATATTGCCAGGCGGCAGGCCATCCGAACGGCTATGTCGAATAGTTTCGGGTTCGGCGGGGCGAATGCGGTTCTGATTTTTAAGAAATACGAAGCATAACCATGAAAAAGATGATTATAGGTTCCGATCACGCCGGGTTCCACCTTAAAGAGGATATCAAATCGCCTCTGGCTGCATTCGGTTTTGCTGTTACGGATATCGGTCCCGGCAGCGACGCCTCTGTGGATTATCCCGATTTTGCCGCCCAGGTTGCCCGGAGGGTTTCCGCCGGTGAATTTTCGAGGGGGATCTTGGTTTGCGGGTCCGGTGCGGGGATGGTCATCGTCGCGAACAAATTCCCCGGCGTTCGGGCCGTTCTGTGCCTGAACGAAGAGATGGCCAAGTCGTGCCGTCTCCACAATGATGCCAATGTCCTTGTCCTGGCAGGCCGGATAACGGATGCCCTGCAGGCGGAGGCCATCATCAAAACGTGGTTGAATACGCCCTTTGAGGCCGGACGCCACGAGCGTCGCCTGGAAAAAATCCGGGAGATCGAAACAACGCTCTGCAAATAAATATATCAGGAACAGGAGGTCCACCAGTTCATGTCATTTCTGACTAAAACCGATCCGGAGGTTGCACAGGCGATCCTGCAGGAAACACAGCGGCAGGCGGGCAAACTCGAGATGATTGCTTCGGAAAATTTTGTAAGCGAGGCCGTCCTGGAGGCTCAGGGCTGTATCATGACGAATAAATACGCAGAAGGCTATCCCGGCAAGCGTTATTACGGGGGTTGCGAGTACGTCGATGTGGTCGAAACCCTGGCCATTGAACGATGCAAGAAACTCTTTGGTGCCGATCATGCGAACGTCCAGCCCCACTCGGGGACACAGGCGAACATGGGCGTGTATTTCGCCGTTCTGCAGCCAGGAGATACCATTTTAGGCATGAACCTTTCCCACGGCGGGCATCTTTCTCACGGCAGCCCCGCCAATTTCTCAGGAAAATATTACAATGTTGTGGCTTATGGCGTGGATAAGAAAACGGAAACCATCGATTTCAACGAAGTGGAATCACAGGCCAAGAAGCATCGGCCCAAGCTGATTGTCGTGGGCGCCAGCGCCTATCCGAGAACCATTGACTTCCAGAAATTCCGGGAGATCGCTGATCAGGTTGGGGCCGTTGTGGTGGCCGATATTGCACATATAGCCGGTCTTGTCGCCACGGGGCTGCACCCTTCGCCCGTCTCGGTCTGTGAATATGTCACTTCAACGACTCACAAGACCCTTCGCGGGCCCCGGGGAGGACTGATCATGTGCAAGGAGGAATTTTCCAAGGTTATCAACAGCCGGGTTTTCCCCGGTATGCAGGGCGGTCCGCTCATGCATGTCATTGCCGCCAAGGCTGTTGCCTTTCAGGAAGCCCTTACACCGGAGTTCAGGGTTTATCAAACCCAGATCGTCAAGAACGCCAAGGCCTTGGCCGACGCATTGACGGAAGAAGGCTTCCGCCTTGTTTCGGGCGGTACGGACAATCATTTAATGTTGGTGGATATGACCAGCCAGGGGATTACGGGAAAGGATGCACAGGAAGTTCTAGATCGTGCGGGCATTACGTCCAATAAGAATGGTATTCCCTTCGACACCCTGGGACCAATGGTGACCAGCGGCATTCGCCTGGGGACGCCAGCCTTGACGACCCGGGGGATGAAGGAAGATGACATGAGATTGATTGCCCGTCTGATTGCGTCTGTGTTGAAAGATAGCAAAAATGAGAGCAGGGTGAATGAGGTTCAGGAGGCCGTGACGGTGCTCTGTAAGAAATTCCCTCTTTACCCCGACCGTTTGAAAGGCATAATCTGAGAAAGCATTGAGATGGTCCCTGTTTCTTGACTGGGGACGTTGAGGGGAGCGATCCATGACGGACGAAGAAAACGGTACCAAGACCCATCAGCGCCCGGGCTGGGATGAATACTTTATGGGCATTGCCAATCTCGTTGCCACCCGTTCCACCTGTCTGCGCCGTTCCGTCGGGGCTGTCCTCGCCCGGGAACGCCGGCTCCTGTCCACAGGTTACAACGGAGCCCCGTCAGGCCTTCGCCATTGTCTGGATATGGGTTGCTACAGGCAGCAGAACAACATTCCTTCCGGGGAACGCCATGAACTGTGCCGGGGACTCCATGCCGAACAGAACGCCATTATCCAGGCCGCGCTCCATGGCGTCAGTCTTAAGGATGCCCGGCTTTACTGTACAAACCATCCCTGCATCATATGTGCAAAGATGATCATCAATGCCGGGATTACATCAGTGATCATCAGGGATGACTATAAAGATTCCATGGCTGAGGGTATCCTGCGGGAGGCAGGCGTAACGGTGTCGCTCTTGTGAAATGTCCATTCTGTCATAACGGTGAAAACCGGGTGATCGATTCGCGAATCAGCAAGGATAGCAACGCGATTCGCAGACGGCGCGAGTGCCTTGCTTGTGGGAAGCGCTTTACGACCTATGAGGTTGTGGAAGATGTTCTGCCCATGGTGATTAAGAAGGATGGCCGCAGAGAGACTTTTGACCGGGTGAAAATCCGTAACGGCCTGATCAAGGCCTGTGAAAAACGTCCCATTAGCATAGATGTTATTGAAAAGGCGGTCGATAATGTGGAGAGGGCGTGCCAGGATATACAAGGGAAGGAAATCTCATCTTCGATTGTCGGGGAAAAGGTGATGGCGGAACTCCATCAGCTCGACGGGGTCGCTTACGTCAGATTCGCTTCTGTTTACAGGCAGTTTCGCGATGTGAATGATTTCCTTGACGAGCTCAAGGATCTGCTGAACGCCAAGAAAGAATAGAAACATGTTTACCGGTATTGTACAGTCCCTGGGCATTGTCAGATCCCTCCAGCGCCGGGGAGAGGATGCCCTGCTGGAAATAGAGACAGCGATGGATATCCGAGATGTCCGTCTCGGTGACAGCATGGCCGTCAGCGGCGCCTGCCTGACCGTCACGGCATTGCAAGGCAACCGCTTCCAGGCCGACGTATCGGCGGAAACGCTGGACAAAACCACCTTGGGAAAGTTGAAATCGGCCGAGCGGGTCAATCTGGAAAAGGCCTTGAGGCCGTTGGATTTTATGGGTGGCCACCTCGTTCTGGGGCATGTGGATGGTGTGGGCGCCATTCGGGAGAAAGCGGCAAAGTCCGGCTCCATCATCTTTGCCATTGATGTGGACAAGGGATTAACCCGGTACATCGTCGAAAAAGGCTCCATTACGGTTGACGGGATCAGCCTGACGGTTAATCGCTGTGACAAAAACAGTTTCTATGTTAATATGATTCCCCATACGGCCGAAATGACGACGCTCGGTTTTAAGAGAGTTTCCGATACCGTTAACATTGAGACGGATATCATCGGCAAGTATGTGGAGAAATTATTGAAGCACGATAATGATTCAGGCGGAAAACTGGATTTTGATTTTTTATCGAAACATGGGTATATGAGGTGAAATCATGAGTGTCAGCTCGATTAGAGAAGCGATTGAAGATATTAAAAACGGCAAGATGATCATTCTGGTGGATGATGAAGACCGGGAAAATGAAGGGGATCTTTTTATGGCCGCCGAATTTATCACCCCGGATGCCATCAACTTTATGGCCCGTTACGGCAGAGGGCTGATCTGTCTGACGTTGACAGAAGAACATGCCGAAAAGATGGGGTTGACGCCGATGGTCAATGATAACCAGTCCCGGTTCGGGACAGCCTTCACGGTTTCCATCGAAGCAAAAAAAGGCGTTACCACGGGAATATCGGCGGCTGATCGGGCTACCACCATCCGGGCGGCCGTGGCGGACAATGCCAGGGCTGAAGATATTGTGAGCCCCGGGCATATCTTTCCCATCCGAGCCCGGAAGGGCGGCGTTTTGGTCAGAACGGGGCAAACGGAAGGGTCCGTCGATCTGGCGCGGATTGCAGGGTTGAAACCGGCCGGCGTGATCTGCGAGGTCATGAACGAAGACGGTACGATGGCCCGTATGCCCGATCTGGAGATCTTTGCCGCAGAGCACAACCTGAAAATCGCAACGATTGCCGATCTTATCAACTTCCGGATGCAGCATGAATCCCTGATCCACCGTGTGGCTACCGCCAGCCTGCCGACCCATTACGGTGGCCTGTTCAAGGTAACGGTGTATGAGAATGATGTCGATGACGTCCAGCATATCGCCCTGACAAAGGGCGATATCGGGCCGGAGGACAATGTCCTGGTCCGGGTCCATTCGGAGTGCTGTACAGGCGACATTTTCGGCTCTGCGCGCTGCGACTGCGGCGACCAGCTCCAGCGGGCCATGGGAATGGTGGATAAGGAAGGTAAAGGGGTGATTGTTTACATGCGCCAGGAAGGGCGAGGTATTGGTCTGGTGAACAAAATCAGGGCTTATGCCCTTCAGGACGAAGGCAAGGATACGGTTGAGGCCAACATCGAACTGGGCTTCAAGGCGGATTTGCGGGATTATGGTGTTGGTGCCCAGATCCTGGCGGATCAGGGTGTCCATAAAATGCGCTTGATGACCAACAACCCGAAGAAAATTGTGGGGCTGGAAGGATATCATATCAAGATCACAGAGAGGGTGCCTATTGTCATTGAGCCGACTGAGGATAACATCCAATATCTGACGACTAAAAAGCAAAAGATGGGCCATATTTTATAACCCTATTTGAAACGGAGAGAGACCATGCCAAAGATAATTGAAGGAAAGATCATTGCGAAGGGGATGAAATTTGCCATCGTCGCCAGCCGCTTTAACGATTTTATATGCGGAAGGCTGATTGAAGGGGCGGTTGATGCCCTGAACAGGGCCGGGGCGGATGAAAAGGATATCCAGATCTATAAAGTTCCCGGCGCTTTTGAGTTGCCCCTGGCGGCCAAAAAAGTAGCTAAAACCGGCCGGTATGATGCTGTGATTTGTCTTGGCGCCGTGATTCGGGGGGCCACACCCCATTTTGAGTATGTTAGCGCCGAGGTTTCAAAAGGCATCGCCCTTGTGGGCTTGGAAACGGAATCGCCGGTATCCTTCGGCGTTTTGACAACCGATACGATTGAACAGGCCATCGAGAGGGCAGGCACAAAGTCCGGCAACAAGGGTTGGGATGCCGCCATGGCTGCCATTGAAATGGTCGATCTTTTCAGGAAGCTGTAAACGTCGATGCAGCGCAGGAGAAGGGCGAGAGAGGTTGCCCTGCAGGTTCTTTACGGTCTTGATGTGACGGAAGAAGGGGATGTAGACGAGGCCATTCGTCTCTTCTGGGATATCTTTGAATCTTCCGCTGAGCCTGAATCAGAGGTCACATTCTCTGAGAAGGTCAAGTCTTTCGCAGCCCATCTGGTTCATGGTACATGGGACAATCGGGAAACCATCGACACCCTGATCAGTGGTTCTTCCGAACACTGGACGTTGGGGCGGATGTCCCGTGTTGATCGGTGCATTTTACGAATGGCGATCTACGAAATCGTCTATTGTCAAGATATCCCACCCAAGGTTTCCCTTAATGAGGCCATTGATCTCGGGAAAACCTATGGTTCCGAAAATTCCGGTTCTTTTATCAACGGCATTCTGGATGCCCTGTATGCCGATTTTGAAAAGGGAGAGGAAAGTCCGTCCTCCTGAGTCGCATCCCATTAATTCCCCTTGACAAGCTTGACTGTTTCCCAATAGAATAATCTATAACGAACGATAGATATTTTAAGGGCAGTTAAAGATAGAGGATACAAAATCTCCGAACGCGGCTGCCCATTTTCATAGTCTCTTCGTATTGCTTTCTCTGGGCGTTCGTCACGTAATTTCCATTCGGGCCTGTTATTTTTGAGCATTAGGTGTCAGGGTGATCCGGAAGGGTGCCCCCTGACTTAAATAACTGCAAAAAATAAATCAAGGAGGCCGTTATGAAGACTTACGCCGACAGACCATGGTTAGACAACATGGATTCGAAAATTGATCGCAGTCCTAATCTGCCCGAGATTGCCGTACACCAACTCCTGACGGAATCTGCCCGAAATTATCCCAACCACATTGCGCTGTATTTTTACGGCACGGAATTAACGTATGCGGAACTGATGTGCCTGACCAACAAGCTGGCAAAAAGTCTTGTCCGGATGGGTATCGGTAAGGGAGACCGGGTGGCGCTGTATATGGACAACTGCCCGCAATACGTCATTGCCTTCTTTGCCGTGCTGAAAGCCGGAGCGGTGGTTGTGCAGGTGACGCCTATGGCGATGGAACGGGAGGTGCTTTACCTCCTCAACGATTCCGGAGCCAAGGGTATTGTGACCCTGGACTATCTCTGGCCCAGGGTCAGGGCCGTTATGAGCGACAGTAAACTCGAATTTGCTGCAGTTGGCAGTATTTACGACTATTTGCCCCTGAATCCGTTTCCTGTCAAACCTTTTGCCATTCCCGATATATCGCCGGGATTTGAACCAACTGCCGGGGTCTATGAGTTCAGGGCCATGCTGAATCAGGCATGCGATTTTGTGTCACCGGATATCAACCCTCGGGAGGATCTGGCGGTATTGCAGTACACAAGCGGAACGACCGGTTTTTCCAAGGGCGTCATGGTCACCCATTACAATCTCGCGTCCTACATCACCCTGCTGATGCGCATGGATCATAAGAGCGAGCTTGGCAAAGAGGTGTATCCCGTCACATTGCCCATGTCCCACAATTATGCCATGTTCCAGACGGTCGTGGCGCCCATTGCCATGGGTGGCAAGGTTGTCATCATGGTCCGCTTTCACCCCGATGAGGCCCTCAAGGTCATTGACAGCCTGCATCCAACCATTTTCAGGGCTGTGCCCACCATGTTGACCATGATGATCGGACATCCCCGTATCAAGGAATTCAATCTGAGTTCCGTTCGCCATTGGGTGGTCGGGGGGGCGCCGGTGCCGGACGAACTGGTGGCAAGATTTCAGGAAGTGTCCGGCGCCAATGTGGTTGAAGGATACGGGCTGACCGAATCCACTTCCGGTGTGGTCTTGAATTCTCTGTATGACAAGACCCATAAGGGCATGGGATTCCCCGCCATATTAATGGATGCCCGTGTGATCAATCCTCTTACAGGCGAGGATGTTCCCTTTGGCACGGACGGAGAACTTTTGTTAAAGGGGCCGGCTGTCAGTCCCGGTTATTGGGGCAAACCCGAGGAAACGGCAAAGACATTCAAAGATGGTTGGCTATATACCGGTGATATGGTCCGTATGTCCGAACAGGGGGTGTTTCAGTTTGTGGATCGCCTCAAGGAGATGATTATCGTGTCTGGATTTAATGTCTATCCTACGGAGGTGGAAAATGTTCTGTATGAACATCCGGGTGTCTTGGAAGCCGCCGTTATCGGATGGCCCGACGAGCGGCAGGGGGAGATTGTGAAAGCGGTTCTTGTGCCGAAGCCGGGCGTGGAATTGAATCCGGATGAAATCATCAGTTTCTGCAGGGAACGGTTGGCGGCTTACAAGGTGCCAAAAATGGTCGAGATTGTGAGCAGTTTGCCTAAAAATCCTACAGGCAAGATACAGAAGAAGGCTTTGAAGAAAAAATGACTCGTAGGGATATCCGGAATAGTCTTTTAAAGCTTATATTTACACCATGAGTGAAATATGAGGATTATTGGTCACAATTTTCTTGACATTATCTCATTCTGTGATAGGTGTGCTGGCATAGCGGTGATTTAAAGGTAAATTGCTCCGCTCTATAAATGTGCTAAAGCACCGAGAGTCAATTGAAAGTAAATTGAACCCGTGCTTAGGCACGGGTTTTTTTGTTCGGAGCGTTTTTCCACCCATAAAATGAATTTTGGAAAGGGAGATGGATTACATGCAGATTTCGTCAGAAAGTATCAAAGTTGGGCATCCGGATATCGTTGCCGATGTGATTGCGGCCAATGTGATTGCGGAAATTCTGGATGAAGAGAAAAAACTCGGACTGACCCTTGAAAATATGCCCCATTGCGGCATCGAGGTTTTCCTGGGTAAGGGGATATGCCTTGTCGGGGGAGAGGTGAGAACGAGGGCGTATGTCGATATCGACAGTATTGCCCGGGAATCTGTCCTGGCAATAGGCTATAACCATGCGGCTGTCGGTTTGAACGGCCATATGATGGGAGTTCTCAATGCCATCATTCCTCAGTCCCCTGATATCAACCAGGGAACCAGTTGCACGCTGAACAAGGATCATGAAATCGGCGCCGGCGACCAGGGAATTATGTACGGGTTTGCCTGTGACGAGACCCCGGAGCTTCTTCCTCTTACCTATGTTCTCGTCAACAGGATGATGCGTGCCTTTGAAAATTGCGGTGACCCTATCTTTGCGCCGGACGGTAAGGGACAGGTTTCTGTGGATTATGACATTAAGACGGGCAAACCGATTCGGCTTGCCAAAGTCCTCATGTCGAATGCTATCGATTACCGGTTCGTAAAGGGCAACAAAAACAAGGTTAAGGAAAAGGCCAAAAAAATTGCTTTCGATTGTCTGGGCGATTGCATTGATAAAAAGACGGAATTTCTGTTTAACCCCACAGGCGAGTGGCAGGCCGTTAATTCCTGCAGCGCCGCCGATTCAGGTGTGACAGGCCGTAAGCTGGTCGTTCAGTTCTATGGCGGTTATCCCGGTGCGCAGCTCGGCGGCGGCGCCGTCGTCAACAAATCACCGGAAAAGGTGGATTGCTCTGCGGCCTTTGGCGCCCGTTATGTCGCCAAAAATATCGTAGCCGCAGGCCTTGCAAGAAAATGTGCCGTCCAGTTGGCCTATGCCATCGGTATTGCCAGACCGTTTTCCATTTATGTCAATACCTTCGGTACGGGGAACATTTCTGACGAGAAACTCGAAAAAATCATTGAGGAATTGTTCGATCTTACGCCCGCGGGGATGATTGAACGTTTCGACCTGCTCAACAGCGATATCTACAGGAAGATCCCCCGGACCTTCTTTATGGATAATTATCGCTGGGAAAAAACAGACATGGTCAAGAAGCTGCAAAAGGCCGCCAAGGCTTAAAATCACTGACCAGCACCGTCCAGAAGGCCGAAGCGAAACCTTGAAAAAAGGTTAAGCGCTTCGGCCTTTTTTATGTTCAGCCAAGACATCTAGAACCTCTGTCATCCCTTGTTGCTCCAGTAAATGACGCCTTTCCGGCCAGCCGGGTCACCGCGAATACTATATTGTATTTGTTGTATAATCATAATTAATTTTGTTCCTTTTCCAAAAAATTCTTGACAAGAGAGTTCGGATATTATAGACAAAAATGGGTCTAATTTTTAATACTAATGTAGTTATTGACCCTGCCCTTCAAAATTTAATAGATATTCAATCACCAACTTGTAAGTTGATTTTTTTCGGGGGGAGAGAATCATTCACAAGCTTCAAGAGTTGCACCATTCAGATCACGTAAGCTTTGTCATTGATGCTCGATGAGAGCCTTTAATCAGGTTGTTGTAGTATTGTTTCTGCCATCTGCATGCGAAGGGGGTGATTAAGGATCAACCGGACCCTGGGGCTGTCGTTCCATTTGCTTTCAATTACAGGCAGCCGAATCCACAACGGTCATGAATACTAAATGATGTGGCATAATGTGTTTATTAGCCAATGAATCCTGTTTCTAACCATTTTGGTGCAATAATTGTCTTTATCTGGGGGGGTCATTTTTGATGATAATGCCCCAATTAAAGCAAAGAAAGAAGGTATAGGATATGGGGGTGTCAATTCAGTATATTTTGATTTATGGCTTCATCTTGGGATCGATCTATTTGTTGATTTCCCTGGGTTTCTCTCTCATCTGCGGCGTTCTGAGAATCTTTCATCTCGGGTATGCCTATATCTTCCCGTTGACAGTTTACGGGACGTGGATGTTCATGCAGGAGCTCGGGTGGCCCTTGGTCCCTTCCATCTTTGGGATGATCGTCGTTCAGTTTTTTATCGCCTTCCTCATCTATAAAGGTGTCGTAAAAAAGTATCTCGAGAGAGAGGAAATTTTGCTGACGGCACTTTTGCTGGTTGCGCTTATCGTCGAGCAGGTCGCTAACTATTTTTATCCCATTCAGTCTGGCGTATACCTGAACACGACACTTATCGATGGAACGGTCACGATCGGTGCAGTCGTCGTCTCTACCCAGCTTGTTCTCGGAGCCGTCCTTGCCCTGATTATGACCGGCCTGTTCATCATTTTCTTTGTAAAGACAAAGACAGGCCTGGCTGTCAGAGCCATTTCGCAAAGCATCTATACCTCTCAAATCGTAGGCATCAGCGTGGAGAATCTCTATATCTTCACGATGATGATTGTCCTTTTGCCGGTCATCCTAGGGATGCTCATTGTAACTCCCATCTGGAACGTTGAACCGGGCATGGGCTGGCTTTACATGACGACGGCCATCTTGGTGTCGGTGCTGGGCGGACTGGGGAATATCAAGGGGACGATTCTGGCCAGCTTCCTGATCGGAGCGACCCATGCCTTGGTATGCTTTGTTATCGGGGAGCCTCGTTTCATGAATCTCTCGGCCTTGGTCCTGGTTCTGATTATCCTGATCATAAGACCGCAAGGTTTGGCAAGGAGTGAGTCGCTATGGTAGACATTGAATTAAAAAGAGAACGCATTGTTATCCGGTACAAGGAAAAAAAGTGGGATTGGATTCTGGAGCCCAGATACTGGCGGAATGCATTCCTCTGGACGGCACTGTTACTGATTTTTCCGGCTGCCTCCTATTTTATCAATCCGGGACTCATCAACACCATGATCTCGGCAAACATCTATGCAGCGATTGCCATCCCTCTGGGGTTGATGACCATTGGGACAGGACGCATGAACTTTGGCCCCAATTTATTCATCGGTGTGGGCGGTTACACGGCGGCCCTGCTAAGCATTGCCTATGGATGGGGGCCTTTTGCCACCCTGCCTTTTGCCATCATCATGTCGCTGATTGCCGCCCTTATCTTCAGTCCCCTGGTGATTGTCGCCCGGGGCCTCTACTATGTGCTGCTTACACTGCTTCTGCCTTTGGTTTTTCTTGAAGTGACCTTCATCTATACGGACATCTTCAAGGGAGACACGGGGTTGTTTGGCATTGTGCCCCTGATTGACATGGGAAATTCCCGGGTCAACTTTCTAATCATTGCCTATATCTCAACCGCGCTTATGATCGGCTACGTTCTTTTCGTCAACAAGATCATGAAGTCCCGTTATGGATTGATCATGGCTACCATCAACGACGATGAGGATGTCGCCCACGGCATCGGGGTCAATATCAACAAGGTCAAGATCCTCTCCTTTGTTGTCGCCGCAGGCATGATCGGTGTTATCGGATGGTTTTATGCCCATTACTTCAGTTCCTTTGCAGGCATAACCTATCTCCCCCTGACCTTCATGTTGAAAATCATGCTGGTCATGATGATCGGTGGCCGATCCCAGATATTTGGATGCATCGTCGGCGGTTACTTTGTTGCCTTCCTTGAGATGGTTCTGATCAGGACAATGGGGCCGATACAACCGGTCATCTTTCCCATTATCCTCCTGGTGCTCCTCTTCGCTCTCCCCGAAGGCCTTTTCGGACTCTATCGTAAACGCCGATATCGTGAATATCTGCCAACATTACATGTGCGGAGGTAGAATATATGGCGGAACTACTTAAAGTAATGAACATCACTAAGCGTTTTGGCGGTATCGTGGCCATAAAAGACGTCTCTTTTGAAATTCACAAGGGTGAGACCCTTGGTTTCATCGGGCCGAATGGCGCCGGGAAGTCAACCATGGTCAATGTCCTTTCCGGCCTCTTCATGGCCGATGCCGGAGAGATTGAACTGGAAGGCGTCAATATTACCAGAATGAAACCCTACCAGCGGGCGCATCTCGGGATTGCCCGCACCTATCAGATTCCTCGGCCGTTTCCGGAGCTAACGGCTCTTGCCAGTGTGGCAACCAGCGCCCTGTGCGGGAAAAAGCGAAAAAACCAGAGCTTCGAGGACGCCGCAGTAGAAGCCACGCACTACCTTGAGTTCGTCGGTCTTTTCAGCAAACGGAATATTCTTGCCCGCGATCTCACCTTCTACCAGCTCCGGATGCTGGAACTTGCAAGGGCCTTGGCCACAACGCCAAAACTGCTTTTTATCGACGAAGTCATGGCCGGTCTAAACCCGGGCGAGGCCAGCAATGCCATTAAGATGATCGCCAGGGCCAAAGAGCAGTTTGGCGTAACCATCTTCTGGATCGAGCATGTCATGGCCGTTCTCATGGAGGCGGCAGACAGGATCGTGGCAATCAATTATGGTTCAAAGCTTGCCGAAGGTACCCCGGACGAAGTGGTTAACAATGAAGAAGTAATCGAAGCCTATCTGGGGAGGGGGTGGAAGACTTATGCTTGAAGTCAATAGCCTTAGCGTATCCTATGGCGTTATTCCGGTGCTTCACGATGTGAGCTTTAACGTGAAGGAAGGTGAAATTGTAACCATTCTCGGATCAAACGGAACAGGCAAGAGCACGATTCTCAATACGATCCAGGGCATCATGAAATGTCCGACGGGTAGAATACAGTTTCTCGGCCAATCCATAGAGAATCTGCCGCCCCATCAGATCGTTGACGTGGGTATTGTTCAGGTTCCCGAGGGGAGTCGTAACTTTCCCTTCATGACGGTCAAGGAAAATCTCCTCCTCGGCGCTTACCGGAGCAATTCCTGGAAAAGAAGAAAAGAAACGCTGGAATATGTCTACGGTCTCTACCCGATCCTAAAGGAGAGGTCGAGCCAGGCGGCGCGCCTGCTCTCGGGAGGAGAGCAGCAGATGCTCAAAATTGGTAGAGGCCTTATGGCTAATCCCAAGCTGATGATGGTGGATGAGCCGTCCATCGGCCTTGCCCCCCTGATCGTGGATGCCGTCTATGAAACCCTGGCAAAACTCCGTGAATCAGGAATCACCATTTTATTAACGGAGCAGAATGCTCTCCGCGCCCTGCAACTTGCCAACCGGGGATATATCCTGCAAGAGGGAAGGGTCATCATCGAAGATACAGCGGAGAATCTCATAAAGAATAATGTGGTGAAAAAGGCATATTTGGGGAGATAAATTATGGAAGACTATTTTTCGTATACACAGAAGCTGTTCAATCCGTCTGAAGCGAATGCAAAACCGGAGGCCCTGAAGGGTGTCCGTGTCCTGGACTTCTCTCATGTCATTTTCGGACCGGTAGCCGCGCGGTTGCTGGCCGATTACGGAGCGGAAGTTATCAAACTGGAGTTGCCCTTCTTTGGCGATCTTTGGAGACCGGCGACTTATTGGGGAAAGTATTGGAAACATTCAAATCCTATCTGGCATAGTGTGACCAAGAATAAATATTTCCTCTCGGTAAATTTGAAACTTAGCAAATCCAAGGAATTGATTTACAAAATGGTCGAGTCGGCCGATGTGGTCGTGGAAAACTTCGCCCCGGGAACGGCTGAGGCCTGGGGAATCGGGTACAGCCAGATCAGCAAGATCAACCCGAAGATCATTTTCCTGAGTTGTTCAACTTACGGTCAGTATGGTCCGATGCGTTATTTCCCGGGGTGGGATCTTCTGGCTCAGTCCGCCAGTGGAGTCTTGAGCCAAAACGGGTATCCGGGAACGGACAAGTTTTTCAAACTGCCCGATTACCTGGGCGATTTTGTGCCGGGTAATTTCGGAGCCTTAGCGATCATGATGGCCCTTTACTACAGGAACAAAACGGGGAAGGGGCAATATATCGATGTTGCGCAGACGGAAGTCCTGATGCGTCTGCTGTTCAATTACACCTATCACAATGTGATGGGTGGCGAGATCGGCAGGACCGGTAATACGGATCCTACGATGGTGCCGGCTGCCATTTTCAAGACCGCAGACAAGAAATTCCTGGCTGTGGCCTGCGCCACCAAAAATCAGTTTAAAAACCTTTTGAGTGCCATGGGCAGGGAAGAATTGCTGGTGGATGAGCGATTCGGCAGCAACCTGGAGAGGCTGAAACCGGAAAACGCAAAGGTGCTCAATGGCATTGTCGCTGACTGGGTTACGTCAAAGACGGTTGATGAGATTATCGACACCGCCAATACAAAGCTTTTCCCGGCAGCAGAGGTCATGGACGACTATCAAATCTGTCATGATACCTGGCGCCGCGCGAGAGGCAGCGTTATCCTTTTCAAGGACGACGTTTATGGCGAACTGATCATTTCCGGCCCGTCAGCGCAGCTCAGCGGGACGCCATCGCGGACCAAATGGCTGGCTCGTCCCCTCGGTTACCACAACCGGCTGGTGCTGAAAAAGTTTCTCAATCTGTCGGAGGAAGAGATCACTGATCTGGAAAAGAAAAAGGTTATCGGCACCTTTGACGACCGGCCGGGGCTCAAGCCGCCGGTGTACTATAACCTGGATGAGGATCCCATCTACAACTATGGAAAAGAGGTCAAAAAATGAGCCCAGTAGAGCAGAAAGAAGCAATATATACAAGACATGCGTCCTCAAGCCCTTCCAGTCTGGCGAAGTCATTGGTCGAGATGATGAATCCGGATGGGAAGGCTGAGGCACTCGATGATGTCATGGTCCTGGATGTCAGTTATGCCAATTTTTCAGGTATCATTGCCGCCAGCTTCTTTGCCGAATTCGGAGCTGAAGTGATCAAGGTCGAACCTCCGGAGGGAGATCCTGCCCGCGAGATGACGCCTTTCGGCGCCAATGTCCAGGGAGTCGGCATCCCTTTCATGATGGAAGGTCGCAACAAGCGTTACATGACCCTGGACCTTCAGAACAGCGATAAAGACCGGGAGACGTTCAGGAAACTCTCCAAAAAAGCGGCTGTGGTGATCGAGTCCTTTCCCGCCGGCGATATGGATGCCTGGGGTATCGGATACCGTCAGCTGTCCCAAGAAAACAAGGGGCTGATTTATATCGCCATAACGCCTTACGGCCAATATACGGATAAGGCCAAGGCCTTTGCAAAAATGCCGGATGCCGATATTACCTCCCAGGCCGGATCGGGGCTACCCGCTGAAATGGGGGACATCCCGGAATCGGGCGAACCCTACAACTGGCCCCTACGGGCCGGCATGTGGGCTAGCTGGTATATCTCCGGGCTGAGCGCGACCCTTGCCGGCACCGTCGCCCTGATCCACCGCCAGAATTCGGGACAGGGACAACTGGTGGATATTGCCACGATGGATGCGTATACTTCCATGGTGACCATGCCGCCAACGATCGGCTATACCTGGGACAAAGCAAGGCCGAGGATCGGTGTCCTGGATTTTATCCTGTACCCTTACGGGCACTGGAAATGCAAAGACGGCTATGTGGCCATCGCTGCCCCGAGAGATCATGATTTTCGGGCTTTGCTCAAGATACTGGACCTATGGAAGATCGAGGATGATTGGAAGCACTCATCTGACCGCATTCCGGACATTTTGGATCAAGCCACAGAGCTTCATAAAATCATTGAAGAAAAAACAATGCAGTACACGGCTGATGAATTGGTCGCTAAGGCCCTGAATTACAGCAAGAAATCGGCACGTTCCAAGTGGCGTGGCGGTGGCGTGCCGATCGTCATGAAGGTTCAGACGCCGGAGACGGCCATGGAAAACAAGCAATGGGCTGTTCGTAAAACCTTCCAGGAAGTTGAAGATGAGAAGCTGGGTAAATATGTCATCAGTGCAAATTTTACCAAGATGTCCGAGTCTCCCCCAAGGGTTAAATGGGTTTCCTGTGAGTTGGGCAAGGATGATGATTATGTCCGCGATAAGTTCCTGAAAGGGGAATAGGTGATGGCCGAAGAGGACTTCATGACGAATGTCCTTTCTGAAAATACAATTCAGCATTAAACATTAATCAAGAAGGAGGATCATGATGAAGAAACATACCAGAGTTGCTGTTTTTGTTGTCTTGGCAGTCGTCATATCCGTACTGGCGATCCTGATGGGCATGCCGTCATTGTCATATGCCCAGCCTAAGGGGGCGCCCATCATCATCGGGTACGTCGGAAATGTCGCATCACCGGGGACGAAGCCATGCATGGACATCCAGAAGATGGCTGTCGAGGAGATCAACGCAGCCGGTGGCATCAATGGCCGTCCGGTAAAGTATGTCGTCATGGACGGCAAGGGTGACACCTCCCTGTCCGTTGAGGCGGCCAGAAAGCTGATCATTGAGGACAAGGCAAAGTTGATTTCCGTTGAAGGGCGTTCGGAAATCTGTCTGGCCGTTCAGGAGGCCTCGGGGTCTATGTTCAAGGAATATCCCCACATCCTGCTCTTCAACGGTCCCATGGGCTCCGAACTGACGGCCCGCATCATCGACCAGCCGGGGAAATACGACCACTGCTTCCGGGGCTGGGATCCGGAACCGACCCATTATGCCCAGATGAAATACTTCTTCACGAACCTCTATCCTAAAGTCCTGAAGGCTAAAAAGATCGCCATCCTGTGGGAGGATCTGGCCTGGACGACGGAATGGCGCAAAGGTCTCGACTACATGAAGTTGCCGACATGGGAAAAACTGGCTCAGGAAAACGGTCTTGAGATCGTTTACAGCAAGCTCGTGAAACCACGAGGAACGCTCTACTTCCCGATTCTCCAGCAGATTACGTCATCTAAGGCGGATGTGATCTTTTATGTCAGTTCCTGGTTTACCGATACGGAATCATTTACCAAGCAATGGGCCGATTCGGCCGCCAAGGACCTCCCAGTGGTCCTTTATGGCGGTGTAGCCCAGACCAAGGATTTCTGGCGGATGACCGGCGGCAAGGCCCTGGGTGTTATCTCATCGTACACGGATTTCATTGATACGCCCGTAACGGAGAAGACCATTCCTTTAATCAAGAAGGCCCATGCGCGTGGAATCCCTATGCAAATCCATGTTCATCTCGCCTATGCCGATGTGTATCATTTCAAGAATGCCGTGGAAAAGGCGAAGGGTGTCGATAACATCAATAACCTGATCAAGGGAATGGAAGATGTGACCACGCCTTTCTCCCTTGGTAAAATCAAATACGAGACCGATAAGGTCAAGCCGTTTTACCATTCCTTGAGAAAAGTCTATCCCACCAATCCCTACAAGACCTACCCCGGCTTCTACTACCAGCTCCTGGGTCAGTTCCAGAAAGACGGGAATGTGGTGTTCCTCAGCGAATCCTGCCCCGAGAACGAGAAGGCTATGAAAAAGTTCCTCAAGCCGGAAGCTTATAAGACACCGGCAGAGTTGAGAAAAATGAAGTAATAGCATTCAGTTGGTGAAAAAGGGCGGTCTCTTCCTCCGAGGGGGCCGCCTTTCTTTTTATGCCCGATGTTCTAAATTTCCGGCTCACTCGTTTCTCCTGTTTACTTCAGTTTATCATGCCCTGCCGTCCGGTCGAATTGATAATGTATTGAAATCGCCTGTGGGATGTGTTACGAAAATGCCACTGATCAATCAATGGAGTGCATCTCATGAACATGAAATATAATCCCCAGGAAATAGAAGAAAAATGGCAAAAACACTGGGAGGAGAATAAGACCTTCAGCGTTACGGAAGATCCCACCAGAAAAAAATATTACCTTCTTGAGATGTTCCCCTATCCATCGGGGAAAATTCATATCGGCCATGTCAGAAATTACACCATCGGGGATGTTGTCGCCCGCTATAAAAAGATGAAAGGCTTCAATGTCCTGCACCCCATGGGGTGGGATGCTTTCGGCATGCCGGCGGAAAACGCGGCGATTGCAAATAACATCCATCCGGCCACCTGGACGAATGAAAACATCAATGCCATGAGAAAACAGCTCAAACGTATCGGGCTCAGCTATGACTGGGATCGGGAGATATCGACCTGCGAGCCGTTCTATTATAAATGGGAGCAGCTCTTCTTCCTGTGGATGTGTGAAAAGGGGCTGGCTTACAAGAAAACCTCCCTTGTCAACTGGTGCCCCGATTGTCAGACCGTGCTGGCCAATGAACAGGTCGAGGCGGGTCTCTGCTGGCGCTGTTCCAGCGAGGTCAACCCGCGGGAACTGGACCAGTGGTTTTTCCGCATCAGCGATTATGTGGAGGAACTCCTTGATTATTGCGATAAATTGCCCGGCTGGCCCGAGAGGGTGCTTACGATGCAGAAGAACTGGATCGGGAAAAGCTACGGTTGTGAGGTGTCCTTCCCCATGACCGACGGCAACGGGGACATCAAGGTCTTCACAACACGACAGGACACTCTTTTTGGCGCCACCTTCATGCTTGTTGCGGCTGAGCATCCACTCGTTATGGAACTCATCGAAGGGAAGGAACGCGAACCCGAAATTCGGGATTGGGTGGATAAGATCAAGAAACAGGACAAGGTCCTGCGGACGTCGGATTACTATGAAAAAGAAGGTATCTTCCTTGAGTCCTTTTGCCTGAATCCCCTGACCAAGAAAAAGATGCCCATCTATGCGGCCAACTTTGTTCTGGCCGATTACGGCACGGGATGCGTCATGGCTGTGCCTACCCATGACCAGCGCGACTTTGAGTTTGCCAAGAAGTATGAATTGCCCCTGATTGTCGTGATCCAGCCACATAATAAGGCCTTGAACACCCAGACGATGACGGAGGCCTATGTCGAGGAAGGCGTCCTCGTTAATTCTGGTCCCTTCACGGGGATGGAGAACATGAAGGCCCTTGAAAAGATTGCCGAATATCTTGAATCCATGGGCATCGGCAAAAAGACGATTCAATACCGTCTTCGGGACTGGGGCATCTCCCGTCAGAGATACTGGGGAACGCCGATTCCGATTATTTATTGCGATAAGTGCGGCGCCGTTCCCGTGCCGGAGAAGGATCTCCCCGTCATTCTGCCTTATGATGTCGCCCTGACGGGAGAAGGGGGCTCTCCCCTGGCCAAGCACGAGGCATTCGTGAATACAACCTGTCCCAAGTGCTCAGGAGCGGCCCGGCGGGAGACGGATACAATGGATACTTTTGTCGAATCGTCCTGGTATTTTGACCGGTTCTGCTGTGCCACCCATGATGAAAACCCCGGACTGGACCGCCAGAAGGTCGATTACTGGATGCCTGTGGACCAGTATATCGGAGGCATCGAACATGCGATCCTTCATCTTTTATACTCACGTTTTTACACGAAGATGCTTCGGGATTTTGGTGTTCTCGGCGTGGATGAACCCTTTGAGAATCTTCTTACGCAAGGCATGGTCTGCAAGGAAACGACGCGCTGTCCCACACATGGCTATCTCTTCCCGGACGATGTGAAAGAGGGCAAATGCGTACACTGCAAACAGGCGGTTATCATCGGCAAGACGGAAAAAATGTCGAAATCGCTGAAGAACGTCGTTGATCCCGATTACCTTATTATGCGCTACGGCGCCGATACGGCGAGGATCTTCTGCCTGTTTGCCTCACCGCCGGAAAAGGATCTGGAATGGAGCGACCAGGGCATTGAGGGTTCTTTCCGCTTTCTCAACAGGACCTGGCGCATCGTCATGGATTACCTGGAGCTGATCAGAGTGGTGCCGCCTTTTTCCGGTCAGGATGCCCTCGATGGTGAGATCAAGGCCCTGAGGCGCAAGACCCACCAGACAATCAAGAAAGTCACCCGTGATATTGAAGACCGTTTCCATTTCAACACCGCTATCAGTGCCATCATGGAATTGGTCAATGTACTGTATCAGACGCCCCGTCCAGCCGATGAGGACAAAAAGTCCCTTTCGGTTATCCGGGAAACGGTGGAAGCAACGCTCATGCTCCTGAATCCCATTGTCCCGCACTTTGCCGAGGAACTCTGGCAAATGCTTGACTATGATACGCATCTGGCCGATGCCGCCTGGCCGGCTTTTGATACGACCGTTGCGACGGATGAAGAGATCACCATCGTCATTCAAGTCAACGGCAAGGTCAGAAGCCGCATTACCGTTGCCGCTGATGAAGATGAAGGTACGATAAAGTCCCTTGCTCTCGGCGATGACAAGGTTGTAAAGTTTTTAGCGGGCAAAGCAATCATTAAGGAAGTTTACATTCCCAAGAAGCTTGTGAACATCGTTGTTAAGGAAGGATGAATGACATGAAAAACAAGGGGAAATATGCCGTGATCATGTTCGCTGTTTTGCTTCTTGCAGGCTGTGGCTACGGATTTTCACCGGGCGGCGAATATATCGACAAGAACATGAAGACCGTCTATATTGAACCGTTTGTCAATAAAACAAGTGAAGCCAATATAGAAAATACGTTCAGGGCCGCCTTCATCGACTGGTTTATCAGGGGGAATCGCTTCCGGGTGGTCGATCGGGCGGATATAGCTGATACTATATGGCGTGGAAGCATCAATAACATGTCCACGATGGCCTTGTCCTACCGGACCAGCAATCTCGCCTCGGAAGAACGCATGATGATTGTCATGCAACTGCGATTTGAGGAACGGGAATCAAGAAAGGAGATCTGGGCGGACGGGGGATTCTCCGCCTATCAGGATTATCCCATCACGGATGCCATGAACACGGACAGCGCCCGCAAGGCAGCCCTCTCCAGGCTGTCTGTTTACGCAGCAGAGAGGGCCTATCGCGCCATGATGTCTGGGTTCTGAAGGTACGGACTATCCTTGAAGGGCGTTAACTTTCTTCGTCAATCGGGATATCTTGCGGGATACGTTTCGCTTATGCAGGATGCCTTTGGCGCCTGCCTTACAGATCTGGGGTATTGCGGTCGCGAGGGTCTCTTTTGAACCGTCTTTATCTTTTGCGGCTACGGCGCTGAGTACTTTCTTGATGACTGTTTTTACGCTTGTTTTTGCCGACGTATTTCGCAACTGACGCTTTTCATTCTGTTTTGCCCTTTTTTCAGCAGATTTATGTGAAGCCAAAAAACCTTCCTCCTTCATCGGGTATTATCGTGTAGATTGACCTGTCTATATGAATTGAAGGGTCCTGTCAAGGGTAAAATATCATTTCTAGGTAGGGGCGGCCGACCGGTCGCCCCTACGACAACCTTTACGCCGAGACAGGCGGCTTTCGATCCTTCCACGGTCGCGCTGCTTCCAGCTGGGCCGCCAGCCGGAACAACGTGGCCTCATCGCCGAAGCGGCCTATGAAATGGGTTCCTATAGGAAGACCGTCGTCACTCCAATGGAGAGGAACGGACATCGCCGGTTGTCCCGTGGCATTGCAGACAGGCGTAAAGGGCACAAAAAGGGCAGATCGCCTCCAGCCTTTGAGGGGGTCGTCCGGAGAGGAGTCGAATGTTCCCAAAGCCACCGGGGGTTCGCCCAAGGTCGGCGTCATGAGAATATCATAGTCCAGGAAGAAGCGGGCAACGTCCCGTGACATCCGTTGGATCGTCTGGACGGCAAACAGATAATCCGATCCGCTGATTTTTTTCGCCATCTCATACAGAGCCCAGGTAATGGCCTCATACTGATCGGAAGAGGGCTTCTTACCGGTTGCGTGTGCTATCCCGTTAATCGTGGAGGCACAACCGGCGGCCCAGATGGCAGTGAAGGCTCTGGCCAGAATGTCCGCATTCAGGGTCGGTTTTGCCTCGATCAGTTCGTGACCGAGATCGGAGCAAAGCCCCACGGCGTCCATAAAGGCGGTCAAACAATCTCCGGATAGGGCTGGCCCCTTCGGTGGCTGGCTCATGAACGCAATGCGAAGGCGCCCCGTTTTTTCGCCGACTTCGTGCCTGAATGGGCGTAATGGTTGCGGGGCGCAATAGGGATCGCCAGCGGCGTATCCCATGGTTGCGTCGAGAATGGCTGCGCTGTCCCTTACGGAGCGGGTCAGGACATGTTCCGCCACCAGCCCGCTCATCACATCTCCGAAATCCGGTCCCAGGGGATTTCTACCCCTGGTCGGCTTCAGACCAAAGACACCGCAGCAAGAGGCAGGAATGCGAATGGAGCCGCCCCCATCATTCCCATGGGCCGCGGGAACCATGCCCGACGCCACAGCCGCGGCCGAGCCTCCGCTTGAACCGCCGGTTGTAAGAGCCAGATTCCAGGGGTTCCGGCAGGGGCCAAAAAGACGAGGCTCTGTCGTCGGCAAAAGGCCCAGTTCGGGGGTGTTGGTTTTGCCCACGACGATGAATCCCGCTTTCTTGTATCGGGAGACAAGCTCGCTATCATGGTCGGGTATGAATTTTTGCAGATTTTTTGTGCCAAACGAAATGGGTGTGCCTTTGTAGGCCGCCATCAGATCTTTGAGCAGAAAAGGCACACCGGTAAATGGTCCGTCGGGAAGGGGCGACTTTGCCGTCCGACGTGCTTCCTCGTACATGGGCGTCACCACCGCATTGATCTGAGGATTGACTTTCTCTATCCGGTCAATGACGGTTTCAACAAGCTCAATAGGCTGGATTTCCTTATTCTTCACCAATTCTGCCAGCGCCGTGGCATCCATAAAAGACAGCTCTTCGTATCCTCGCATGGCTTACCCTTTCTTTACATTGTTATGACTGTTTTCCGAAGCTTTTCGTTAAATATCCACGGCTTCTTCGACCATGTCCTCAAGCCGTAACGGGCCCGATTTGATTTTCTCTTATTCCAAAAAAAAATGCGGGGATCGGTTGAAAAGGCCGACCCCCGCATTCTGTAATCTATGTCTCATCCCGGCAGAGGGGATTCAGTCTAAGAGGCTGATTTTGCGTAAAGTTGAACCCTTTCGGCCTCATGACTATTTCTGTTTTGCATCTTCTTCCTCGCGTAAAACCTTGCGGAGGATTTTGCCGACGGCGGATTTTGGAATCGATTCTCGGAATTCCACCACCTTGGGCACTTTATAAGGTGCCAGTTTCTCCTTGCAGAAGCTGATGATCTCCTCTGCCGTGGTGGTTTCACCGGGTTTCAGGACGACATAGGCCTTGACCGTTTCGCCGCGATACGGATCTTTCACGCCCAAGGAAACCGCTTCGGCGACCTTGGGATGCTGGAAGAGGACTTCATCGATCTCGCGGGGATAGATATTGAATCCGCCGGCAATGATCATGTCTTTCTTACGGTCAACGATGAACATGTAACCATCTTCGTCCCTGATAGCAATATCGCCGGAGTACAGCCAGCCGTCCTTGAGCTGCCCCGCCGTTTCTTCCGGGTTGTTCCAGTAACCCTGCATGATGACGGGGCCCTTCATGATGATCTCACCCGGCTGCCCCTGGGCCACTTCCGTTACGCCGTCTTCGATATCCACAAGTTTGACGTCATTGTCGGGGATGGGAATGCCGATGCTGCCGACCTTCTTGAGCCCGAGGATCGGGTTGCAGATACCGACGGACGTCGACTCGGACATGCCGTAACCTTCGCTGAAAAAGATGCCCATATCCTTGCACTGGTCGATCAGCTCCGTCGCCATGGGGGCAGCACCGGAGTTCAACAGGCCGATCTTTTTGGCGAGATTGAGCTCTTCTGCCTTGGGATGGTTGATCAGTGCTGTAATCAGGGTGGGAACGGTCGGGAAAAAGGTTATTTCATTGAAGTTGGCCAAAAGTCCCATCATTTCGTCGATATTGAAGCGGGGAACCTGGATCTGGGTTGCGCAGGAGAACATGGCCCAGTTCATGACGACGATGTTGCCGTAGACATGGAAGTAGGGCAGGACGGCCATGACGCTCCGCCGTTCCGGCGGGGTCAGGGAGATCGTCGGATTTCCCCACAGGGCGCTGGCAAAAACGGCCGCGATGACGTTGCCGTGGGTGAGGACGGCGCCCTTGGGAATGCCTGTTGTTCCGCCGGTGAACTGGATCAGGGCCGGGTCTTCAGGGGCTACTTCTACTCTGGAACGTTTTGTGGAAGTTGATTTCTCGAGTAATTCCGAAAAATGAAGCCATCCTTCCTCCAGATCGAGGCTCTTCGTCGAACTGACGGGGAATCCTTTGATATAATCCGTGACGGCAGTGACGATGACCTTCGGGATGCGAACGTCTTTGCATAGCGTACGGATGGCCGGCAGGGCCATGTCGAATGTGATCAGCGTCGTCAGGCCTGAGGTGTTGGCCATCAGTTTTAATTCATCAGGTGTGTATAAGGGGTTGAGATTGACAATGATCGCGCCGAGGGATAACGCCGCATAATAGGCGATCGGGTACTGAGGGCAGTTGGGCAGATGGATGCCGACGCGCTCACCCTTCTTGATTCCCAGGGCGCCCAGTGCGTTAGCAAATCGCAGGATCTGGAGTCGTAGCTCCCAGAATGTGATTTCCGTGCCGAAATAGTTCAGTGCGGTTTTATCCGGGTAGGCGTTGGCCGGCAGTTCCACGAGATGATGAATAGCCAGACGCGGATAACGGATGGTTGTTGGGACGTTGTAATCATAGTGACGATGCCAAGGTTTTGTTTCCATTTTCCCTCCTTCTTAAATTTGGATTCAAAATTGATGTAAAAGAACTTTGCGAACTATAAGTGAAGCCGTTTTTTAAGTCAAAAGAATTTTGCTGCCTCCTCGGGGGATCATTTGTTTATCTTTTCGGCCGGTCTAAGCCAATCAGCCCGGCTGTATTCAGAAGGCCATTTATTAAGAATACATTCCCATTAAAAAACTTGACATAAAATCCGGTTATCATTAGATTTAGCGGCCTGCATGCATTTCCCCGCATAGATCATCGTCCCCGCAGGTTTGAGCGCGAAGGGCGCTTCTATCAACAACGAAGGAAGAAGAATCTTGAATGACGCAATTAAAAAATATGTGATGGTAACACGGCCCTGGTCGTTCACCATGTCTCTGATTTCCATTTCCGTGGGCACTCTGCTGGCGGCGGAAGCAGTGGCCATCAACTGGCTCTGGTTCCTGATGACGGCTGTCGGCATCGTCCTTTTTCACGCCGCGGCCAATGTCATCAATGATTATTATGATACGCTTTATAAGGTTGATCGACCTGATTCGCCGACTGTAAAGTATCGTCCTCAGCCCATCATTTCGGGGATGCTGACGCCACGGCAAGTTTTGTGGGAGGCGATTGCCCTTTTTGCTGCAGCAGCCATCATCGGTGTCGCCATTGCCTCCATGCGTTCCTGGCATGTGCTGTGGATAGGAGCTATCGGGATGTTGACGGGGGTCTTCTATACCGCGGGTCCGGTCAAGTTCAAGTATCGCGCCTTAGGCGAATTTGCCGTTTTTATGATGTGGGGTCCCCTCATGGTTGAAGGCGCCTATGCCGTTCAGCATCAGGCTCTTTCACTGAAAGCCCTGTATGTTTCCATTCCGTTCGGCATACTGGTGTCCCTGGTCCTTTTCGCCAATAACATGCGGGATATTGCCTATGATTCCCGGCAGCATGTGAAGACCGTGAGTATCGTCATGGGGATAAAAAAGAGCTATATCCTTTTTGCCGTGCTTATTGCCGCCGCTTATCTTTATGTTCTCGGAATGATCGTTCTGGGGGTGTTGAGCCTGTGGGGATTGATCATCTTCCTGTCTCTCCCGAAGGCCTGGAGCCTGCTTAAAGCCTTCAGGGGAAAGATTCCCGACATGGCCGATGCCCTGACCGCTCAATTCGATACGGTCTTCGGAATTCTCCTGCTTCTGGCACTTTTCCTGGACCAAGTGGTGATCTTGTGATCTTCGGCGCCGTTATCCTGTCTTTTTGTTGCTGGGCTTTTACCTTTGGTCTGGAATGGGGGAACTTCTGGGCCAAAATCGGTCTATCCGTCATCATCATCAATCTCTATTCTCTATGGTGGCGGAAACCAAGAATCCGCTTCAACTGGCCTTCGTTGGCCACCGGAATCATATCCGCCGTTATTCTCTACGGCATCTTCTATCTCGGCTATGTCCTGTCCCCGTATATCATCCCCGGCGCTGCCCATCAGGTCGGCGGCATCTATGCCATGGGAACCCATACGGACAGCTTCCTGGTTTGTTTGCTCCTCCTCTTTGTGACAGGTCCCGGCGAGGAGATCTTCTGGCGGGGCTTTCTTCAGGAAATCCTGATGGCCCGGCATGGCAACATTCCCGGATTCATAATCACCACATTGATCTATGGCAGTGTCCATATCTTTTCTCTGAATCTCATGCTGATCATGGCGGCCTTTGTTGCGGGAGCCTTCTGGGGCGGTTTGTACCTCTGGAAAAGAGACCTCTCGATGGTTATCGTATCCCATTCCCTGTGGAGTGCTGTGATCTTTGCCGTTTTTCCCATCGGTTAAAAAAGTGATGTTGCGCAAATAAGCATTCAACAGCAAGTTGACAATGTTTATTCGTTATGGGACATTACCTGAATGGTCACGATCATGATCAGGCCGCATAGCGGACGAAAGATACGTTTCAAGGGGACGATTTTTAACCGTTCATAAGCATTCCTTCCGAGTGAGATTCCAGATATGACAAATACTGACAAAACGGGCTTCATCGGCATTCGGACAATTTTGATAGGCATCTGCAAGTCGGGGTTCTCCAGGATTCAGGCCATGTTTGCGGAGACCTTCGGACTCGGTCCTGCCGCAACACTCAGCGCCATTTTTCTCATCGGCATCGTAACCGTTATCGCCGTCTTCTGGTTTTTCCGCTCGGCGCCGCCCGACACTATTATTATGACCAGCGGTGACGACGGCAGCCGATTTCAGCGAAATGCCGAAAAATATGCCAAGATACTGGCCCGCAATGGCGTGAAACTGAAAATCCTCCCTTCTGAAGGCTCTCTGGAGAATCTGGAACGATTGGAAAATCCTTCTTTCCGTGTGGATATAGGCTTTGTTCAAACGGGTGTCGCCAAGGGGAAAAATATTGATAAGCTCCTCTCCTTGGGGAGCGTTTCCTATCAGCCACTTTATATATTTTATCGGAGCCGTGAGCCGATTCATCTCCTTTCCCAGTTCAGCGGCAAAAGGCTGGCTATAGGCGAGAACGGAACCGGGACGCATGTTCTGGCACTCGAACTTCTTGCCATGAACGGCATTAAGCCTGGCGAAACGACTACCCTGCTGGAAATGGATGATGATGAATCTCAAAAACTATTGCTTGAGGGCAAAATCGATGCCGCCTTTATGATGAGTGATTCTGCTTCGTCCAAGATTATGCGGGAACTCTTGCGAACGCCGGGAATAAGGCTTATGGATTTCTCTCAGGCAGAGGCTTATACCCGCCGTATAAACTATTTGAACAAGGTGATTCTTCCGAAGGGGAGCATCGATTTTGGGAAGAACATTCCCGAACAAGATGTCAACCTTCTCAGCCCTACGGTTGAGTTGATTGTCAGAGCAGATCTGCATCCGGCGCTTTCCGACCTGTTGCTGGAGGCGGCAGCCGAAGTGCATGGGCGTGCGGGCTTGTTTCAGCGGCGGGGCGAATTTCCCGTTCCGCTTGACCATGAATACCAGATCAGCGCTGATGCGGGTCGCTACTATAAATCGGGCAAGAGTTTCCTTTACCGGTATTTCCCCTTCTGGATGGCAAGTCTCCTCAACCGTATCCTGGTTGTGTTTGTGCCGTTGCTCTTAGTGTTGATTCCGGGTCTTCGGAGCATCCCGGCCATATATCGCTGGCAGATCCGGTTGCGCATCTTCCGGTGGTACCGCGCTTTAATGATCCTGGAGCAGGATTTGACCTCTGAAATAACAAACGAGAAGGGGGAATCGTTGCAGATACGGCTCAATCAAATTGAAGAGGCCGTCAATAGAATGAAAGTGCCTGCTTCTTTTGCCGATCAATTCTATGGACTGCGTGTCCATATCGGTTTTGTCCGCGAAAGATTGATGAATGGCAGGTGTTGAATAAACGGCAGGGGAAATCTATGATCAATCGAAGTCTCTCAACGGTTCATTGTTCATCAAGGTGTCCTGATTTCCACGCCCTGGTAGTAGTATTTCAGGATGTCCCGGAAAGAGTGTCCTTCCCGTGCCATGATGTAGGCTCCCCATTGGCTCATGCCGACGCCGTGTCCGTACCCCTTGCCTTCAAAAAAAACCTCCCGACCCTGATGGGTTGCCGTGAAGAGGGTGCTTTTGATCAGGACGGGATCGATCTTGATTCTGAAGTCGTTGCCGCTCAGGATTGATTTCTGGTCGCCATGGGATATCCGGATCTTTACGATTCTTCCTGAAGGGCTGAGGTCTTCCGATGTAATGCTGTCAATGTCACCTATGTCCACGTTACTTTTGTTCAGGGCTCTGCGAATGTCATCCAGATCAACGGTCCTTTTCCAGCTACAGCCGGGGGCCTTCAGGCTGTAGTCATCCCGAACGGATTTCAGGTAGGGGATTTCCACCGCCCATACCCGCTGGGCATCTTCCGTGATACCGCCGCTGTTGGCGTGAAAGTAGGCCAGCACCGGCTGGTTTTTGTATAGGAGTAGGGTTCCCCTTGTTTCGTCCACGGCCCGGTTTGTTTTTTCCGTCTCCACGGCAAACCCTCCGTAAACCTGAGATGCCGTTGTGGGCAGGACATCATAATCACGGTTATTGCTTTTATATATCAGGTAGAGGGCGTAGGTTCTTGCCGCGACGGCCTGCGCCTTTAAGGCTTCGGGAAACCACTGGGGAGACATTTCCTTGGGAACGACGCCGTAGAGATAAGCTTCCAGCGGCAGGACATTAATGACATCGAGCCCTCCCTTGGGGTTCTTCTGAATTCTAAGAAGCCCCCGATAGGGTGTGCTGTTCAGGCGAAGCGCATTGCCGTTGACCGGCCTGATGACTATCCCAGCCTGAGACAGCTTTTTGCCGTTTAATTGTATGTCGCCATTGGTGCAACCGACATGGGCCGTCCCTATTCGGGTCAGTACGGAATTGTCGTTTATGTCTTTGATTTCGAGCGTGGATTGAGTATCTATGCGGGCTTCACGGACACCGGTCAGCAAAAGGACTCTTATGTCACGGCTCCCGAGGATCGGGGCGGCCGTTTTTTTCTCCATCCCCGCCGGAGGTGGTTTAGCGCAGGTTTCCATCATGAATATCGCCGCGTCTTTGCGATTCTCCTGGGGATACTGTTCAACGTATACCTTAAACTGGTGCAACGCCTCCCCGTAACGGTTTCTCTCATAAAGGATCATTCCGGAGTTGAAATAGGCATTGGCGGCATAGGGGCTTTGTGAATAGAGCTTTTTGACCAGGTCATACTTTTCCAGGGCCTTGTCGTTGTCGTTGAGAAAATATGTGTAGATATCACCAATCCTGAGGCTGGCTTTGGCCCGCATGTCGGGATCTTCGGCACGCTCCGTAAGGTCCTGATAGGCGCCCACAGCCTCCAGATACTGCCCATTGTTCAGATAACCATCGGCCTCCTCCATGGCGGCCCTGAAATCGCGGGCTGAAAGTGGTCCGGCGGAAAGAACGACCAGGGTAAAAAGCATGAAAGCCGCTATATTTCTAAATGTCATTGCTCATCCTTCAATTTTCGTTTGGCTTTTCATAGTATCCTTTGAGAAAGATTTCAATTGTTAATCCTTGTGCTGTAATTTTTTGAAAAAAGTATTTATAGGAGAGTAAAAGTAATGGTAAACAACATCAGCCCCTCTTTGTTCATGGGATGGGACATGGGAGTCCGGTTGTGGGAGATTACGGCTTTCGCGTCTGCGCGATTTGCAGAAAAGATGTGCTCTGGGAGGAAGCATTCTACATGAAGGGGGATGTCGTATGCTGCCGTGCGTCGTGTTATGACATCTACTGTCATGAAGGATTCAATAATCAAAAGGAGGGAGATATGGAAGCAAAAGGCACTGGAAATGAAGCTCGGGAAAAAGTCCTTGTCAATCCGCCGGGGACGGAAGGCGTTTACAAACGCATGCAATTTTCACAGGCGATCAAAGTCGGCGATGCGATCTGGGTATCCGGACAGGTTGGGGTAGATGAAAAATGGCATGTGGCGGAAGGGATAGAAGCCCAGACGCGTCTTGCCTTTCAAAATCTGGAACGGGTTCTTGCCCATGCCGGCGCCTCTCTGGCCGATGTGGTCGAATTGACGACCTTTCACACCTCCATGAAGGATATGGCCGGGTTTGCCAAGGCCAAGGCAGAATTTATTACCGAGGATTACCCGGCATGGACTGCCATTGGAATCCAGGAACTGGTTTTGCCGGCTCTCCTCGTGGAGATTCGCGCCACCGCTGTCATTGGGTGCGCCAGGAGGCCGGGGGATTCATGAATAAAGGAGATCAGGAAAGAATGAAGGGTGGTCTGGAAACCGTCCTTGGATTGATATCCCTGGCCAGGCCATCCGGCTTGCCTTCGCGTCCTTCTCTTTGACTATCCGAGAGGCGATGTGTTATGGGGGCTGATCGGAAGAGAATAAATTCAAGAAGAGGAGGAGACAATATGATTTCAGTGATTGCCAAGTTGCCGATGAAAGAGGACAAGGTAGAAGAGGCCATTGCGGCCATTAAGGAGTTGATGGTCGAGGTGGCGAAGGAAGAGGGTACGGTGCTCTATACCCTGAACCGTGATGCCAAGAATCCCAACACACTCGTTTTCATGGAACGCTACCAGGACAAGGCGGCCGTGGATACCCATTCGGCAACGCCCCATTTCAAGGCGTTCTTTGCCAAAGGCGCGACATTTATGGCCGGACGGCCGGAGATTGTCCTGATGGAAGAAATTCTTTCAGCCAAATAGATTGATTTCTCCGCCCATCGTGGATTGACGATTCGGGTGGGCGGAGAAATCGGAATTACCGGTCGCTGCCTTCATAACCCCGCGTTGTGTAATAGGCCGCCTTGTCGAAGAAAATGACGAGGCGCCTTTCCAGTTCGAAGGTCATGTAAAGGTCGATCGATTGCTGCCAGACGCCCCGTGTGAGGGCGAAATCCCAGATGTGCTTTCTGGTGAGGCTGATTGTGCTCAATACCTCACTTAAGGGGAAATCCATTCCCCGGCCCGCTATACCCAATTTCAGATAGAAGTCATGAATGCTGATATCATTATAAGAACCGCCGAGCCACAGGCCGATCTGGGATAGAACTGTCAGGGCCGTCTTTAGCAACTGCTGATGATCCTGGGTGTGATAAGATGGTGTTGACTTGTTGGTTGTCACGTCCTGTATCCAACTCCAGGCGATGCCTTCCGCATTTTTCCCGATGACGTCGACCAGGCGGCTGGTCAGGACATTTACGGCGGGTTCCGATGGATGGTCTATGTCGGCTTCCGTGACGATGGCATCAACGATGGCCCAGTAGTCCCGTTTGGCGCGGATATAGGCATTGACGGCCTTCGTGTTTGATCGGAAGGCGAGCCGGGGGATCTTATCTATCGGAAAAAACCTGACCGCATCGGAGTCGTCTCCCGCGATAGGTTGCCCTTCCGTCTGTTCTACAACAAAGGTGAGAAAAAGAAGGTCGCCGTAAAATCGATTTTTCAGGGAATCCACATCCAATAGTCGATTTATCCGGCCTTTAACGCCCGTTTCCTCTTCCAATTCCCGTAAGGCCGCCTCCTCGATGGTTTCTCCCGTTTCGGCAAAACCGGTGGGCAGGCACCACATCCCCTTGAATGGCGCCCGGCCTCGCTTAACAAGGAGAATCCTTCGTTCCGAATCGAGAATGGTTGATACGACCGGGAGGGGGTTTTCATAAAAGAAGGTCCGGCAACCCTCGCAGAAGTCCCGGAGGATATCTCCCTCCATCTTTTTGGTAATCCCGTTGCTGCAGTAAGGGCAAAACTGACGTCGTTTCCTGGTCATGCCGGCCGGCCTCCCTTCAGGGGATTGGAACAGATGAATATCCGGTCGTTTTTGGACATTCTCAAACCTTCCCGGGACAGGGATGACTTTTCCAGTTCCAGGGCGATCCGGTGAATGACCGTTTCGAGGTTGTAGTTGGCGCCTGCAAGAAACAAGGGGCTTTTAAACCGGAAATACTCTACGAGGCTGGCGATATCTTCCGGTTTGAAGATAAGGGCATTTTGATAGTCGATGGTCCGGATCTGTCCGAACCATAGGCTTAGCAGCTCTCCCCCGTTTTCAGCACAGAAGCGGCTGATGATCATTTCAATGGGGAGACGGTTCTCTTTAAGGATGCCATTGTTTTGCATGATATTCTTTGTCATGCCGATGAGTTCCCCCATATTTCCCCGGTCATGGGTAATGGTGATGAAGAGACCTCCCGGTTTCAGAATACGGGTAATCTGCGGGATGGCTTGAGGGAAGAAATAGAGGGCAAATCCGCACAGGATGAGATCATAGGCTTCATCGGGGAAAGTATCGATCCGGGTGACGCCGGAGGGCAGGAATTGTCCTCGAATGCCTGAACGCCGGCAGGCTTCAAGGAAGTGTGGTTCATAAGCCGGAACGATATCAAGCCCCGTCAGGACTGCCTCGGGATGAACCCGTCCCTTGAGGGCATCAGAAAAGGCGCCGAATCCGCAACCCAACTCCAGCAGGTCTCTTGCATGAATCAAATCCAGTGAATCGAGGGCTAAGGAACGGATGTCCGACTGGTTGGTGGAATGCTGCTTGATCAACCCTGCGATTCGACGGTGCGTATCGACATGGCTGAATACCTCGACAATGTGGGATTCATCGGGGGCTGTATTCGTAGCTGTCATTCGCCCTTCTTTAGCCATAATGGCTGAGAAAAAAGTTTGGAACGTTGCGCTACAGATCTGCCGGGATCAGATTTGGGGCAAGTTGTGAAAGGCTTGCCCCAAATCGGTGCTTAATGCCTTGCCGGCTGGTGTTTGCCGCCGGCCGGTTTACAATTCATCTCCGAAATCTGCCCGGAAGGCGGCCACAAGTTTTTCTCCCCAATCGTCTCCGACGGGTTCGAGCCGTCCGAAGAAGAAACGCATCACAGGGGGCTCTTCTACGAAGCGTAGCCCGCCGATCACGTCCCTGTGGCGATAGAGCCAGGCGACGCGCTCGGCCACATACTCGATATGGCTAAGCGTGAAGGCGCGCCGAGGTATGGCGATGCGAACAAGTTCCATCCTGGCCGTCACTTCATTGCCGTCACGGTCGCGGTCTTCGGACATGGTGCCGCGTTCAACCCCCCGCGCCCCGGATATGAGATACATGGCTGCGTTAAGGGCTTCCGCCGGGTACTGGAGGGGTGGAATATCGGGCAGGAAGGCGCGGGCATCGATGTGGCAGGCCAGACCGCCAGGCGGGGTGACGACGGGAACGCCGCTTTTCTGGAGGCGTTCGGCGAAATACCGGATTTGTTCGGGGCTGCTGCCCGCCACCTCGGTCTGGGTCATTTCTTCGAGGCCTACCGCCATGGCCTCGATTTCCTTGGTGGACATGCCGCCGTATGTCGAAAAACCTTCGTAAACCGGAAGCCAGGTCATCAGGTGATTAAAGTGTTCCTTCATATTGGTGGCAATAAGGCCGCCCCGGGCCCCGCCGCTTTTACGGCCGGACATATAGAAGATATCAATGTAACCCATCATCTCCGTAAGGATGTCCTGAATGGACTTGCCCGCATAACCGGCTTCGCGCTGTTTGATGAAATAGGCGTTTTCACCGATGAGGCTGCCATCCAGGATTAAAAGCAGACCGTGTTCCTTTGCCACGACCTTGACGTCACGCAGATTCTGCATCGAGAACGGCTGGCCGCCGATTAGATTGGTGGTTGCTTCCATGCGGATAAAGGAAACGTTTTCAGCACCGTGCTCGGCAATGGCCCCTTTGAGTTTGACGATGTCGATGTTGCCCTTGAAGGGTTCGTTTCCCGCGGGGATCAGGGCATGATCGCCCACCAGATCAATAATCCTGGCGCCGACGAGTTCCACATGGACCCGGGTTGAAGGAAAGTGGTAGTTGTTCAGAACGACCTGGGACGGTTTGATGAAGACCTTTGCGAGCAGATGCTCCGCCGCGCGTCCCTGGTGGACCGGTAATGTATTCTCAAAGCCGAAGACCTTCTTGACGACGCGCGCCAGCTTGAAAAAACTCTCTGAGCCCGCGTAGGCATCATCGGCGACCATCATGGCGGCAAGCTGGTTGTCGCTCATGGCGTTCGTGCCGCTGTCCGTCAGCATGTCGAGAAAGACCTCCCGCGACGGCAGGAGAAACGTATTATATCCGACCTCCCGGATGCATTTGAGTCTCTCGATCGCGGGGATGAGCTGAATTTTCTGAACGATCTTGACTCTGTGCATCTCTACGGGGATTCGTCGACCGTCTGCCAAAGTGATGATCATAAGGATCTCCTTTAATCGAAATTGGTTTTTCCTATTTTAAAAAATAATAGCAAAGAGGGGTTTGCGTGTCCATTACATTCTTGTTCCGGGCAAGTTTCCGTTCCGGAAAGGCCTTGAAATGATACCACTCCAATGGGTGTTTTCTAACCTCACCTTCCAGAGATTCGCATAATGCAGGACGGATTGCCTGTACAGAAAACCTCTCCTGCCATGCGGCCCTACCATCTACGTTTCTTTTCAGGCCCGGCCGGCTACAAAGCGCCTTGCAGAATGGAGACCAACTCGGTGTCGGTCAGCTCAACAGGATTGCCTTTCATACTGTTTGCTCTCCGGGCCTGTTCCACGATGATGGGAATCTCCGATGCCTGCAAACCGAGCCGGGAAAGACCAGGGACCTCGAGGGTTGCACAGAGCTCACCCATCCAGGGCATGGCGTCTTTCGCGGAAGCGGCGGGATTTCCGGTGAGGATGCGGGCAATTTCATCGTATCGGCCGAGTGCTGGGGACTCAGGCATGCGGGTGGTCAGGGCATGGATATTGGTTTGGGTCACAAATGGCAGCAGACGGGCGCAAACCATGCCGTGCGGGGCGGCCAGCAGTCCCCCCAGTGGGGCGGCAAACCCGTGAGCCGCTCCCAGTCCGGCGTTGGCGAGGGCCAGACCGGAAAAAAGGGCGGCGATGCACATGTCGGCCCGGGCCTGTGGATTGCCGCTCATACAGGCCGATTGAAGCGACCGGGCGGCACGCAGGAGCCCTTCCCGGCAGAGGCCGTCGGTGATAGGATTAGCCCGGCGGGTGACGAAGGCCTCCATAAGCTGAGTCAGGGCATCCAGGCCGGTACTGGCCGTAATGGCTGCGGGGAGGGAGTAGGTCAGCTCGGGGTCAATGACGGCCAGCCTGGGAAGCATGAGGGAAGAGCGCATGCTGACCTTGACGCGATGTTGCGGTGACGCAATGACGGCATTGCCCGTCGCTTCGGCGCCGGTGCCGGCTGTTGTGGGAATGGCGATAAAGGGAACAGGGGGGACGGAAATGGCTTTGCCCTGCCCGATGACCTCAAGGTAGTCAATCAGTTCACCGGGGTTTGTCAGCAGTGCGGCAATGGCCTTGCCGGTGTCGATGGCGCTGCCGCCCCCGATGGCGATGACGAGATCGGCATGGACGTTTTCGGCAAGCCGTGCGCCGATGGAGATCCCTTCCATTGTGGGTTCGCCCGTCACCTGGAAGATAGTGCAGGCAACGCCTCGGCGATTGAGAAGATCAATCAGCGTTGCCGCCCGTGCCGGGTTATTTCCGGTGACGATGCAGGCATGGGAGCCCCAGCTTGAGGCCATGGCCGGAACATCCCGGAGGGTTCCGGGACCATAAAGGATGCGGCCGGATAAAAATTCAAAGCGCACAGGCAAGCCCTTGTCGAGGCGATCAAGTCTCAGCATGAAAATACCTTGATAGTAATCAGTATTTCTCCATGGATCGGGGAGAAGCGAAGTGTATCAATCCGGAGGGAATATTTCAAATTATTCATGGTAGAGAAAGATGACGGTCGGTGGAACCTTTAAGCTTGTTCCACCCTGCATATATTTCACCTTGTAGGGAGGAACAAGCGAAGCACATCCACCTATGATACAAATCCATCAAGACACGGGGACCGGTCCGTGGACCATGGGTGTTTCTGTGGGGGTGGGCATGATCATGGTTCCAATTCTCCGTTTCGTTACGGCCAGCGCGGCCTCGTTTTTTTCATAAGCGCAGACGGGTTCATAGCCCCACCCTTTTTCAAGGCGTCGGTCTTCTTGTTTCAACTTCAGATAGCCATACCGGCCTATCACTGGGGCCAGTATCCTGGTTGTCCATCCGAAGGTCCCATACAGGTCCATTAGCAGGCGATTCATCTTTCCAGCCATTTGTTCATTGCCCTGATACCATTTTCGCATGGCCCAGACGGCCCCGGCATAGGATGAACGGAGGGGGAACGTTTCCCAGGAAACACGTTGACGAATCCGGCGATCCGGATGGTCCTTGTAGCGCTGCCATCCGTTGAGCATCACCCTGATGAGGCGGGCCAGGCTGGGCCCGTTAGCCTGAAAATCCTTCCGGAAGGCATTGAGAAGGAATTGTTCTTCATGTCCCGGGGGAATGTGATTGTGGCGGTAATTGAAACGATATTGGCCGTGGGTGTCGGCTGGGGAGAAGTCGGCGTCTGAATACAGGGTGTCGTCCTGGCGGTGTCTTTCATAAAGGGGTGTTCCCGGGACCGGCGTATAGAGCATGAACTGGTGGAAAACCGTATCGTGGCTGACGGCATAATCAATGGCATGACCGATATTATCCGGGGTGTGATTTTCCAGCCCGATGATGGAGGAACCCAGGACGCGGATACCATGAGATTGAAGTTGTTGCACAAGGGTTTTTGTCTCCACTTCTTTTAGCTTCTGGTAGGTGCTGCCTTCCCCTTCCAGGCCCATCCAGGCAAAACTGATCCCCAACCCGACCAGTTGATCCATGGTATAGGATTTCAAGACCCGGGCGGAACTGAACACAAATAAGGCCCAGCTCTTGTCATGTTCCTGCATCAGCTCCAGAAGCCGTAAGGCCCTCTTTTTATGGAGGAGAAAATTTTCATCCAGAACGAAGAAAGAACGAACCTTAAGCTTCTCTTCGATGTCGCACATGACCCTGAAGAGGTCGTCACCTGTTTCATAAAAGTTGAGGAAGTGGCCCTTGCCGCCGAAAAGGGCCGAGGTTGAACAAAAATTACAACCTACGGGACAGCCTACGGACGGAACAAGGATGGCGGCGGTACCGCCGGGCCTGTTCCCCAGGCTGATTCCCATAATACGGCCTCCAAATCCCGATGTTACGGCCGGATGCCTGATGGGCTTCTCCTCGTCCTCCCCGAGGTATTTCCTGAACCAGCGGATACCGTCGCCCTTGACGATATGATCGGCGTCGATAATATCATCAAGGCCGTCCTTGTTGGCGATATGTCCGCCGATGATAATGAGGGCGGTCGGCTGGTATTGGCGGATCAGCTCGCACATTTTCTTGACCTTACCCACATTGGGGACAATGGCGCTGATGCCGATCACATCGTATTCCTGTTCGCTGATTTCTTCGATAAACCGATCCAGGGACGGGAAGTCCAGAAGAGTGCAGGGGGATTCGATATTGGCCTGAATCATCATCAGTCCGAAGGTTCGATGAAACATGCGTAAGGAAAAGGCGCCCTGTAGCCGGGTCACCTGATTCTGGTAGAGCTCCATGGGGTTGATGGCCCGGCTGCCGTATTCGTCATCCCGGGCATACGGTCCGAATACGCTGCTGAGGAGAATTCGGGTATTTTTGCCCCTTGCAGGGGTCATATTTAAAGGTTTCATGATGCTGCTCCTTTTTAATGTAATGGGCCAAATTTCACCTTGTTTTTTACATCATAAACGAGTAAATTATATAAGAAAAGCGGTAATTTGGGTTTTACATTCCTTTTACAAATGACATGTGAACAGACGGGCGATGAGGATTAGGGATTCCGTCATGATTGATGATATTTTTTGCAGGTGGGACAAATGAATCACAAGGTGATGTGGTTTTTCCATCCGGTTTTTGTTTTTGTGTTTTCCATTGTCGCCCTGTCTTTATCCCTGGTTTTGTATATCTACTGGTATGTGGAGGCCAGTGCGGGGCTCAAGGCCCTTGTGCGACGATATAATCTCGATCCGAATCAGTTTCTGGACGCCCAGACCTGGGTGGTCATTCTGGTATTGTCCATCCTGATGGCCATTATTTTAGCGGGAACCATTATCATCTTTGTCTACGGTCAACGGATGGTCAGGTTGTACGGCCTTCAGTACGACTTCATCAACAATTTCACCCATGAGTTGAAGACCCCTGTCACATCACTCAAACTCTATCTGGAAACCTTTCTGAAGCATGATCTTCCCCGGGAAGAACAGCGCAAGTATATCCGCTATATGCTCCATGATGCCGATCGCCTTTCCGATAATATCAGCCGGATTCTAAATCTGGCCAGAATAGAAACCAGGACTTACGGCGTTGAGTTTGTACCTGCGGAACTGATCGACACGGTAAGAATCTTTCTGGCGACGAATGACCATCTCTTTCAAAACTGTGATATCCGGATACATAACCCTTCCGGTGGCAGTTTTCCCTATGCGATTGATCCTCTTTTGTTCGAGATGCTGTTGATGAATCTGGTATCCAATGGAATCAAATATAACGACTGTGAGCGGCCGAGCTTGGACATATATTTTGTGCCGAACAAGAAAAAGCTCCGGATTCAATTTGAAGATAATGGGATCGGCATTCACAGATCGGACCGCAAGAAGATCTTCAAGAAATTCTACCGGGTGAATCAAGCGGACAGCAAGGCCATTCGGGGCAGCGGTTTGGGGCTGTATCTGGTGCAGAATATTGCACGAATTCATCGGGGAAAAGTGACGGTGGCGCCACGGGATGAAGGGGTGGGATCTGTGTTTACCCTCGTATTGCCGTTGCGGATGACCTGACGCGAACGGAAGGCGGTGATCCTATGGAACATACGGGAATAAAAAGGATTCTGATTGTCGAGGATGACAGGCATATTGCGGAAGGTTTGAAGCTGAACCTCTCTCTCCAGGGCCATGATGTCGATATTGCGCCGGACGGGGTTTCCGGGCTTCAGAAATGGAAACACTGGCAACCCCACCTCGTTGTTCTCGATATTATGCTTCCGGGCATAGATGGGTTCTCCGTGCTTCAGAGCATTCGTCTGGAGGATGAGCGTTTGCCGATCCTTATTCTTTCCGCCATGGGGACTTCGGAAGACCGGGTAAAAGGGTTGTCCTTTGGCGTCGATGATTACCTGGCCAAGCCTTTCAATCTGGAGGAGTTCTTATTGCGTGTGGAGCGTCTTCTGACGCGCGTTTCCTGGAGCGATGGCGTTCTGGGGGGCTACGGCGGCGGGTTGCATGCTCTCCCTGAAGTCTATACTTTTGGGAATAACCGTATTGATTTTACAACATCAACCGCTGAATGCCGCATGGGTTCGATCAACTTGACGGAGCAGGAAGTCAAGCTGCTGAAGCTGTTCATTGCCAGTCGGGGCAAACCGCTTTCAAGAAAACAGCTGCTGGAAATCGGATGGGGTTACACGGGCGTGACCACGACCCGGACCGTGGATAACTTTATGGTTCGGCTGCGCAAATATTTCGAGGATGATCCTCAGAACCCTGTTTATTTCAAAAGTCTCCGGTCTGTGGGTTATGTTTTTGATCCGGAAGGCTCTTGTTCCTCTGCGGACTGAACCATCTCCTGCTGCAGATCGAGAATCCGCTTTTTCAATTCGCCGGGGATGGGGACCCTGGTGTTGTCGCTTGATTTCAACGCCACAATAATTGCCTCTCCCACGGCGGCGATCCGTTTCCGCAGGACATTCACAACAAGATAAACCATGAGGATGTGATCATCTTTGATCTCTTTGACTCTGGCACCGATGGAAATCGTGTCGGGGTAGGCAAGAGGCGATATGTATTTGCAGCCGGTGGATTTGAGAACCAGGGTGATGCCGGTTCTGGCCTCGAATTCGTATTTGTCGATTCTTGTGTAGTATTCCACACGGGCATTTTCCATGTAGCGAAAGTATTCAACATTGTTCACATGTCCGTGAGCGTCCATATCCCCCCAGGTCACATTCTGTTCAATGATCACAGGGTATTGAAAAAGGTCATTTTTCATAAGTTTTTCCGTCCGACCGGCAAAGGTAAATAATCGGTAGTGTTTAAAAATAATCGGCTCATGAGGATCACCACTCGATTTGAATGAGTATAGGCGGCAGATCCCAAGCGTGTCAAGCAATAAGGAATGCAGGAAGTCAAGCTGATGATTGAAAAGCCGGTATTGGGGCAGTCTTCTGAAAAGAAGAGCCCCTGTCCGGGAGGGTGACTCGGACAGGGGTAAGGGGGGGGACAGCAGAATGAATCGTGGCTCGGCGGGTTATGTAATTCTTTTTTTTCCGCCTCTTTTGATGGTAAGATATGGTAAAGGGACAAAAGAAACAATCAGGCGTTGTCTGAATTGGAAATGGGACTTGAGCCGGAGCCATTATCGGCGTCTGTCTGATGGCAAAGCATTCCCAAGACGGGCGGGCATCTGATATAAAAGGGAGGAACCCCATCTTGAAATTGGACGCCAGCATAGCAGGGCCTGTATGATTACGATCAGCAGCTATCTTCACCGTGAACTCCTGAAGGATATCATCCGGCGGTGGATGTATGATGATCCTCTCACTGGCGATGCGGAGGCGATTACAAGGCTGCTCCACTTCAACAATTTCTACGTAGCCCGCTATCTTCAGTGTTTTTCCGACCGGCTTTTCCATGCCCTTCATGGTGAAGATCTCATAAAAAGGCAAGCCTATCTAAAAGGTGACCTCAAGGATGCCATCATCAGAACACCTCCTCATCGGAATGCCCGGATTGAAGAGCTCGCCAGGGAATACAGCGCCAATCCCGGTCGGTATTTCCGGGAGACACCCTGCCATTCGACCCTTTTTTTTGTAAAGCACGAGGGCCTTCCTCTTTATGTCGGCTCTCTGCGCATCAAGCGAATCCGCCGCCTGGCGGAGAAAGGCGCCCGCCGGCTGATCGACGGGATGTATGATACGATCAGGAAACGAGCCGATTATCTGGCCGATGAAAGGGCAAAACAGCTCGGTGTGCCGCGCGACAGCCTGATCACAACACAGGAAGAGATGATTTCGGAGTTTCTGGGCGCAGAAATGCGTCTCCTGGAAGATTTGCGTCTGGGGCTCCCAATTGACGAGACACAGGGGAAGCCCATAGACGACGTCGCGGGCGTCAAGGTCATTCTGGAGGATAGCGGACAAGAACGCCTGATGGAAGTTCTGTCCAGCCTGTCGGATTGTATGGTCATTGAAACGGAGCATCATACGGGACGGTATAACGCCACAAACCTGATTGTCCGGTATCAGCCGCCAAAGGAAGATATCCTCCGGCAACCGCTGGACCATACGTTGACGGCCATCATGAGAGACAGGGGGCACACGGTCGAGGAGACGCAAGAGGCCTTTTCCGATTTTGTGAGGACGGGCGAAGATTGTGTTCAACTCGAGATTATCGCCTCAAATTACGAAGAGATGCTGGAGAGCGAAATCGGCCGCTGCATGCATGAGGACAGAATCATAGATCAAAGGATGCAGCAACAGTACCGGGGGCATCTGGCGAAGAATATCGAGTATCTGATGAGATTCATGTTTCTGTTTCCTTTTTCCGGCAGGGGCCATCTGGAGGCGTTGCCTGTTAAAATATGGCACCGCTATCTACCGGAGTATTTTGATGCGGTTGTGGCGGAACTCTTTCAAATTGCCAACTACGGTATCCTGGAGTAGAACCAAGGCATTGTTTGAATCTCCCTGCCCGCTGTCCCAGGTAATTTCAGGTTCAAACGGGTTGGTGTTGTTGGTGAAAGAGGCCTTTTGAAATGCCCGGCCCCTCATTGCGGAGAGGGGTGCAGCCTCCTTTGTCGGAGGAAGCCGTCAGGCAAGGGTTTTCAATGTACGGCACCCTTGTTAAAGGCGGCTTTGAATTTTTGAAATTTCCCCTTGGGGATTCTGAGCTTGAAATAACCGGCGGGTAGGGAGTCCTGAATCAATTCAGGGTTCATTTCCCGGATGGTTTTATAGGTGGCGTCGCTGGCCCGGGCGATACTCATGATGGGTGCTTCCCTGGGCAATTCGATTTCAATCAGGTCATACTGCAGCGGCGGATAACGCTTCTTTTCCGGGATGCTGTATCCATATGTTTCCGGGGTTGACAGAATGATTTTGGCTGCCAGGATTCTGAAGATATAGGCCTCCGTCTCCAAGGGCAGATCCGCATCGTAGAAATGGCCGACTTCTTGCGCGCTTATGCGTCTGCTCATCCCGTTTTCCCCACAGTTGTAAGCGGCGATGGCCAGACTCCAGTTGCCGAACATCTTGTAGAGATCGCCGAGATAGTTAAGGGCGGCGTCTGTAGCTTTTTCAAAATGAAGCCGTTCATCGATCCATCTGTCGATCCTGAGTCCGTATTTTTTGCCCGTTCCGTTCATGAACTGCCAAGGCCCGACGGCCTTTGCGCTGGATGTGGCGTAGGTTTTCATAGCACTCTCGACAACAACAATATACTTGAGATCGTCGGGCATGCTCTTCTCTTTGAGGCGTTTTTCAATATAAGGGAAATAGCGGTGTGCCCGTTTTATCCAGAGAATAACCTGTGAATGATAGTAAACGGAGGAGATCAGGGTTTGATCCATGCTTTCCCAGACGTCCTGGCGTTCCAGGGGGACACGTTCGCCACAGAGGGAAAGTTCTTTGGGTACATCGAAAAGCACCACTGTTGGCGGTGCTGCAGCCCTGGGGATAATAATCTGGCTGTAAGCCGGCGTAAAGAACAACAATAACGACGGGATGATCAGGTTAAACAAGGTGAAGAGGCGGATATTCACCATCTTTATTTCTTCAGATTGTCCAGGATATTGCCGTGAATCAGTTTTGAGGCCGCTTCATCGCCGATAATGCCGACCCGGATGCCGACGCTCGTGATGTTCTTGTCTTTGTAAACGACGTTCAGCCGGACCTTTTCTCCACTGATGACCGCATCGATTGTTCCTGAACCGATGCCTCTGGCGGGTGACACTTCGGAGCCGCGCATCGTGGCGACAGTCTTTTCTGTTGCCGACCAAACCTGATCGAAGGAGTAGTAATAATCGCTCTTTAATTCGCTGTTGACAAAGACATAGGTCCCTGCGCCCGTGCCCAGCATGGCGGTGCCTACGACGGCGGCCGGACAACCACTCAGGGCAACAACCGTGACCATAAGAACCATTAACCCGACCGCTTTCTTCAGCATATTATGTCCTCCTGCGCGTAAAGTTCATCCCTCATACCCTATAATGAATCATCTGTAAAGACCTGAGAGCTTGTCCGTAAATAAGCATCACAAGCTCGCCATCGCATCTTCACACTATTTTGGCCGCTTCTCAATCGCACGAGCCAACTCTGAGCGCGATCTATTGCAATGTTATTTACGGACAAGCCCCTCTTAATCGCCGCTTAAGCGAGCAAACTCTTTCAGCAGTTCTTCCTGTTTTCTGTTGAGATTCGTCGGGACGGCCACGACGGCTTCTATAATCTGATCGCCGGAACCGTATCCCCGCAGATGGGGAATGCCTTTGCCCTTGATGCGGAATATTTTCCCGCTCTGGGTTCCCCTGGCGATTTTGAGCTTCTCCGTCCCCGTCAGGGTAGGGACTTCAAGGGTGGCGCCCAGAGCCGCCTGGACGAAGGATATGGGAATCCGGCAGTATATGTCGTCTTCGGATCGTTTGAAAAATTCATGGTCATCCACATAGATGAAGACGTACAGATCGCCATGGGGGCCGCCCTGTTCTCCCTGTTCGCCCTCTCCGCGCAAACGCAACCGGGAGCCCGTATCGACACCTGCCGGAATCTTGACCTGAACCATTTTGGAGGTTCTTTCGCGACCGGTTCCCCGGCAGGCCTTGCAGGGATTCGCAATAATCTGCCCTTGTCCGCGGCATTGAGGGCAAGTCGAACTGATGCTGAAGAAGCCGCTGGACTGGGTGACCTGGCCTCTCCCGCGGCAACGGGGGCAGGCTTCCGGCAGGGTCCCGGCGGCGGCGCCCAGACCGTCGCATTCACGGCATCGATCCAGCTTTTCAACTTCTATCTCCTTGGCAACCCCGAAGGCGGCGTCCTTGAAGGAGATTTTGAGGTCATACCGGAGATCGGCGCCGGCGCGAGCTGCCGTTCGCGACCGCGACCGCCCGTTGCTGAATCCAAAGATATCGCCAAAGATATCGCCGAAGCTGGAGAAAATGTCTTCAAATCCGCTAAATCCGCTGAAACCACTGTTGCTGAGCCCTTCGTGTCCAAAACGGTCGTAGATTTCCCTCTTCTGGGTATCACTTAAAACCTCGTAGGCCTCTGCCGCTTCCTTGAATTTCTCTTCGGCTTCCTTATCACCCGGATTCCGGTCCGGATGGAATTGCATGGCCATTTTACGATAGTTTTTTTTGATCTCATCGTCAGCGGCGCGTCGGTCAACTTCTAGGACTTCGTAATAATCTCGTTTGGTCATTATTTAATCAAATCCTTTTGCTGATATTATGATGTGAGTCTTTCCAGGGCTTCCCGGTATTTTCCCGCGGTTTTCTCCATAATATCTTGTGGCAGCTGCGGTGCGGGAGGTTTTTGATCCCATTTGATGGATAAAAGATAATCCCTGAGGAATTGTTTGTCAAAGCTGCTTTGCGATCTTCCGGCCTCATAGGTATCCAGGGGCCAGAATCTGGACGAATCGGGTGTCAGAAGCTCATCGATGAGCATCAGTTCATCTTCATAAATGCCGAATTCCATTTTGGTATCCGCAATGATAATGCCGGATCGCTCAGCGATGGTCGTTGCCCGCTGGTAAATCGCCAAGCTCTTTTCCAAGAGTTTTTTGGTCAGGTCGGCGCCGATGAGCTTTTCCACATCCTGCTTGGAGATGGTCATATCATGTTCTCCCTCCGGGGCTTTGGTTGAAGGGGTGAATATGGGTTCCGGAAGGCGTGACGATTCCTGCAATCCTTCGGGAAGCCGGATACCTGAAATGGATTGGTTACGACAATAATCCTTCCACCCGGAGCCGCTGAGATAGCCGCGAATGATGCATTCAACGGGAAGAGGTTTGGCCTTTTTGACCAACATGCTTCTGCCCCGTAAGGCATCCCGGTAGGGAGCGCAAGCTTCCGGATAATCGTCAGGGTCTGTAGAGACGAGATGATTGACAATGATATCGTCCATCTTGCCGAACCAGAATGCGGACATCCGGGTCAGTATCTCTCCTTTGCCGGGAATAGGATTCGGCATGACGACATCAAAGGCCGAAATCCGGTCCGTCGTGACGATAAGCAGGTAAGGATCCAGGTTATAGATGTCCCTGACCTTTCCGTTTCCGGCCAGATTCAGAGTGGGAAAGTTTGTTTTCATGAGGGCTTGAGAGGCCATATTTTCACTCCTTCATCATTATTATAAGGACAGTTTAATGGTATCCTATTGGAGAAAGGGGTTATTCCTTTTTTCCTGGCCGATCGTTGATGTCGGACTGACACCGTAATTATGGCCCGGAAGCACCTTCGTTTCTTCCGGCAGGATCGCCAGTTTTTCCATGATTGAACGATGCATCAGGGGCCAGGATCCCCCGGGGAGGTCCGTCCTGCCCACGGCGCCGACAAAAAGGGTATCGCCGGTCACAACGAGGCCGTCCATATAAAGACACATGCTTCCCGGAGAATGGCCTGGCGTGTGAATCACCTTCAGGGCAATGTTGCCGATCTTGATGACATCGTCCTCTTTAACCGTGATATCTGCCGGCGGAGACTGCTGGGCTCCAAACATCCGCAGGTACATGGCCGGTGTCGAAATGAGCATGTCGGCGTCCCCTTCGTGAATAATGATGTCCGCTCCCGTGCGCTTTTTCATGTCAAGGTTGCCGCCGATATGGTCGACGTGGCCGTGGGTGTTGACGATGGTCTTGATCTTCAGGTTATTCTTCTGGGCGATGGTGCAGATCTGGGAAGTCTCTGCGGCGGGATCGATAACCAGGGCTTCGCCGGAGTCTTCATCGCCGAGGATGTAGGCGAAAACGGCCATATGGCCGACTTGCAGCTGCTTGAAAAACATAATGATCTCCGTTCGTCTTGGTTTTTCGTGAAGGAGCCTTCTAGCATGTTTAAAATGTGAAAGTCAATATGGAGGGATTTATAAATCCTTCCATAGAGCGGAAACGATTATCGAGGGGAAAATCACAATCGTTCCTCAATCCGGCACTCCAGTGCCTGGCGGATACTGCGGGAAAGATCCTGTATCTTGAAAGGTTTCTGAATAAAACCGTCACACTGGCTGGCCAGAATGGCTGTTGCTTCACGATCCTTGCTGTAACCGGACAGCAGTAGCACCCTGACGTCCGTATTGAGGGCCTTCAATTTTTCATAGACGTGACTTCCGTTCATGCCCGGCATAATCATGTCGAGGAGGACAATGTCGATCTCATCTTTCCGTTGGCGGTAAATCTGGAGGGCCTCCTGGCCGTTTCTGGCGGTAAGAACCCGGTATCCCATGACCTCGAGAAGGGCCTTGCTGACTTTGACGATCTCCTCCTCATCATCCACAAACAGAACCGTTTCCACGCCCCGCAGGATGCTTTCTGCCGCAGGCTTGACTTCTTCCCGGACGGGTTTCTGGGAGACCGGGAAATAAATCCGGAATGTCGTTCCCATATTCGGTTGGGATTGTACGTCGATAAAGCCCTCGTGACCTTTGACGATGCCATAGACGGAGGCAAGGCCCAGTCCTGTTCCCCTGCCCATTTCCTTGGTTGTGAAGAAAGGCTCGAAGACCCTTTCTCTGGTCTCCTCATCCATACCGACACCCTGGTCCGTTACCGTCAGAAGTACATAGGGGCCTGGCTTCAGAGGGAAGGGCAAACCTGCCATGGCCTGTATGACCGTATTTTCCGTGCGAACACTGAGCCTGCCGCCGTCGGGCATGGCATCTGCCGCATTGACGAACAGATTCATGAAAATCTGTTCCATCTGACCCGTATCGGCCTCGACGGAGGAAAGATCCTCCGTGAAATCAAAATGGAAGGTAATATCCTTTCTGACACGCTTGACCGTTTCCGCTGTTTCCCGGATGCTTTTGTTCAGATCGATAGGTTTGACTTCATATCGTCCTTTGCGGGCATATCCCAAGAGCTGGGCGGTGAGTTTTGAACCGCTCTCGACAAGCTTCTCAACGTTCTTGAGGCGTTGCTGGAAGGGATGGGTAGCGTCGAGCTGAAAGAGCATCAAGGAAATATGGCCCTGAATGCCCATGAGAATATTGTTGAAATCGTGGGCGATGCCGCCGGCAAGGGTGCCGATGGCCTCCATTTTTTGCGATTGCCGCAACTGCACCTCCGTCATGGCCAGCTTTCCCTCCATGAGGGCGTTTTGCCTTGACAGGGTCCGGGTGGTCAGGGTGTTCTGAATTCGTTTGATGAGTTCATCCATCTCAAAGGGCTTGCAGAGGAAATCATCGGCGCCTCCCTTGATGGCCGTGACGGCATATTCGGCAGAGCCCTGTGCCGTCATAATAATGACCTGCACATCCGGAAAATTCTCTTTTATCCGTGCCAGAACGGTGAAACCGTCCATTTCGGGCATTAGCAGGTCAAGGAGAACCAGATCGCAACCATGTTCCTGAATGTATGAGAGGGCCTGACGGCCGTCTGTGAAGCATTGTATGTCGTAATTCCGACCGCTTAACAGAATCTCCAGGCTTTCACACATGCGAATCTCATCGTCCACAATCAGAATCCGCTGCTTATTCATTCCTAAGGTTCCCCCCTCAAAAGTTGCTCTCATTATTTATTTATCGGCAAGGTCAGAACAAAGGTCGTTCCTTTGCCGGAAACGCTTTCGCAGGTTACGTCTCCCCCCTGGTCTTTCATGAGTTGATACACCACCGAAAGGCCGATGCCGGAATGCCCTTTGCCTTTGGTGCTGACGCAGGGTTCAAAGAGCCTGGCCTGGATGCTTGGGTCTATCCCCGGACCGTCATCACGGATAAGGATCCGGATGTCTCTTTTAATATTTCCCGGATCAGCCGTACTGCTGTCCGATGAAAATTTGGGGGAAACGGCTGTTTCAATAACCATGTTTCCCCCCTGCTTCATGGCCTCAAGAGCGTTTTTGATCAGGTTAAGCAAAATCTGCTTCATGCCGTCTTTGTCCAGAACGATCTTCGGCAGTTCCGGCTCCAGGTTGAGTTGAATGCTGATGCCGAGCTGAGAAGCCGCTGATTTACCAATCATATTGGTCATGTCGGTGATGATAGCATTAAGGTCAACAGGGGTTTTGAACCGGACCGGCGCTTTTTCCGAATCGGTCAACTCCGGGAGGATGCGCGTGATGCGGTCGATCTCTTCACGGATGATCTGGATTTCCTTTTGTACGCCATGGTTTTCACCGAGTTTCGATGCGAGAATCAGAAGAAAATTCTTGATGATACCCAGTGGGTTGTTGATTTCGTGGGCCACCCGACGCATCAGCGCCGTTACGGCTGCCAGTCGTTCAGATTGGACCCGCTTGGCGACGTCACGCTTCACTCTGTCGGCGTTCAAGGCCACTGCAACGATATCGGTGAACATTTTCAGCAAGGGGACGCGCTTGTTCAGGCAGACCGCCTCTTCCTCATCGACGCCAATGGCAACAATGCCTACTTTCTCTGAACGTGCAATCAAGGGAGCGCAGAAGAGGCCCTTTTTGCCCAGGCGGCGGGCCAGTTGTTCGTCCATGATGGCGCCGGCGCCGCTCTCCATGTCAAAAGTGGAAATGATTGTCCCCTCCAGAAGACATTTAACGGGAATGCTCGCATTCTGGTCCAGAGGCAAAATGATGCGTTCTCCATAGGGATCGCCGTTATTGATCAGGGCCTGCCGATCACTGTCAACCAGAAAAAGCAGGGCCTCCGGTGTATCAAAGAGTACCCGGATGCCGTCATGGAGGGATTGGAGCATACTCTCCTCATCGGCGGCCTCCGTCAGGTTTTGCAGGGTCCCGAAGAGCATCGCCATGTCCCCGACATTGTTCATCAGGTCGCGGTTCTTCAATTCTTGATCGTCTCCGCGGGGGGATTTCAGAGCGCCTTTTTGTCCGATCTCGATCCCCAGCGATTGTGCCAGGAGTTCCATCTCTTGTTCGGCCTGGACAATCAGATCCGCCGTCTCGTTAAGACTGAAGGAAAAAAGGCTGATGACTTCCTCGCAGCTGACGTCGCTTGATTCGGTCATTTCGGCCAGAATATTGGCGGAGAAAACGATTTTGACGAGGGGGAAGGCATTGGCGATTCGCTTGGCCGGCTCATGATGATAAAGGACGGCATCCACGGTAAAGGAATCAAGATTCCATTGGCTCAGGAGCCAGCCGCCCACTTCCGTATGAGTCGCGCCGATCTTTCTTTCTTCTTCCAGAAGCTGTCGGGATTCATGTTGGGGCAGGTCAAGAATCTTCGCATAGGCTTCGGGGAAATTGGCGCTTAGGACGAGCCTTCCCATGTCATGAACCATCCCGGCGAAAAAGGCCTGTTCGGGTTCACGATATCCCGTCTTGACGGCTATCATACGGGCCAGGATGGCCGAGAGGAGCGAATGGCGCCAGAATTGTTTCAGATGCAGGTTGTCGTGACCGTGATTGCCGCTGAAGACTTTGTGGACGGCGGCGCTGAAAACAAGATTTTTGACGGTGTTCCTTCCCATCCGGAGCAGGGCCTGATCGATATGGGAGATCTTGTCCTGATTTCTGTAATATGAGGAATTGGCGAGATAAAGCACCCGAGTGGTCAGGCCGATATCTGTTGCCAGGATGCGGGAAAGTTCCTGAAAGCTGATATTTTCATCCCCGCAGATCTCGATCAGGCGGGTCAGAATATGGGGAAGGGTCGGCAGACGCTTGAATGCCTTTATGCGAGCGAGGAAATCCTGAAAACGTTCATCCATAAATAGCCGTCGCACCTGATAAAAACATCCCGTACCTCACGCAAAATCAGCCATGGCGGGCCATGATCGGTTTAAACTGTGGAATTCATAATGTAAATCAATATTCATGTCAATATATAAAATACTTGAAGATAAAAAAATTCCCTATGGCCGCATGTATTCTCCCCGATCAAAGCGATGGCCTTTCACCGAAAATGGAACGGCCGATCCTCACCAGGGTGGCGCCTTCTTCGACAGCTACTTCGTAATCTCCCGACATGCCCATGGACAGCTCCTTCATGCCGATACCAGGGATATCCGCTTCCAGAATAACATCCCGTAGGCGGCGCAAGGCAACGAAACAGGGCCTGGCTTCCTCCGGATCGTCAAACCAGGGGGCCATGGTCATCAGCCCCTGAACGGACAGGTTTTCCAGCGCGGCGATCCGGTTGATCAGGGGCAAAACGCCGTCCGGTTCGATTCCCCGTTTGGTCATCTCCCCGCTGATGTTGACCTCGATCAGCACTTTCATGATCCGGCCGTCCTGTGCGCAACGTTTGTTCAGGGCCTCGGCCACGTCGATGCGATCGATGGAATGAACCATATCGAAAAGCCTGGCGGCATATTTGGCCTTGTTGGTCTGCAAATGTCCAATGAGATGCCATTCAGCTGCCCGGCCCATCAATTCAATCTTTCGCTTCGCCTCCTGGACATAATTTTCCCCGATGATCTCAATCCCGGCGGCAATGGCTTGCATAATGCGCCGATCATCGATGGTTTTTGTGACTGCCAGGAGACGGACCTCCTCGGCATGGCGTCCTGACCGGGCTGCCGCAGCGGCAATGCGTTCCCTGACTTCAGTGATATTGTCCCTGACGGTCGCTTCCATTATTTATACGCTATCGGCATATTTATGAAAAAGATAAGAGATTTTCTTCTTTCAGGGCATCTACCACTTCACAAAGGGGCAGCCCCATGACATTTGTATAGGAGCCCCGGATCTCTTTGATGAAGAAAGCCCCTGAACCCTGGACGGCGTAAGATCCCGCTTTGTCATAGGGTTCCGGTGTTGAAACATACCAGGTGATTTCATCGTCCGGGATGTTGCGGAAGGTCACAAAGGACCGGACCACTCGGCTAATCAGGGTGCGGGGTGATGGGTTGATGAGGGTAAAACCGGTATAAACTTCGTGAATACGGCCGCTCAGCCTTTTTAACATTTGCCGGGCCTCGGAACGATCGGCCGGTTTGCCCAGGATGTCATCTTCGATCACCACAATCGTGTCTGCGCCGAGAATGCAGGCCTCGGGGTATTCATTTTTTACGGCCCGGGCCTTTTCTTGGGAGAGGCGCAAAACATGATCCTGGGGTTTCTCCGATATCCCTAGTGATTCATCGACATCGCCGGGGACGATCTTGAAATCCAGCCCCATGGATTTTAACAGTTCAGCTCGGCGGGGCGAGGCGGATGCCAGAACCAGTTGTCGGGACAAGATAAGAGCCATGCAGGCTTCCCTTCGATCGTATTGTATCAATGCTGGTGCCTTATAAGATATTGCATAGATGCTGTCAAAATAATTTCTGGATTTTTACCCGGAATTTTGTTTACACAAAACAAATAAGCATTTAATTCAAGGAGAGGCGTTCATGAAAAAACGATCCCCATTCTTCCTGGCTGTCGGCCTCATGGTCCTGATTTTGGTATTCTGGGCTCAATGGACCATGGCCACGCATCAGGTTGTTCAGCTTCAGGTATCCGGTTGCAGCTCCTGAGGAGACCGGGCGAGGGTAGGGGCTATCCTCAACAAAGTCGAAGGCGTTATTAAATTTGAAAATCCCAGGGAAGGCATTATCATTGTAACCTTTGATGATGAGAAAGCGGACCCGGCCAAGATCGTTCAGGCATTGGAAAAGGGGAATTTTCCTGTGAAAGGCAAGCCGGTTTATGTGAAGCCCGGTCAGTCTGTTGAGAAAAGGATTTATTGAGGAAATCGCCTGGCCTTCAAGGGCCGGAGATTGGCGCCTGTGGCGTCTTATCTTCAAAGGCTGGCCGGCAATCGTGAAACGATTCAGGAAATGTAGGGTTTCAAGACATAGTCTTCGATTAACTGGTTGACTTCCTCCTCCGAATAATTCCCCCTGAATATCCAGCCCCGCAACGTTGAAAAGATAAGCTGGTAAAAAACCATGCTGGCGGCAAAAAAAGGATCCTTGACTTGAAAAATCCCTTTTTCGACCCCTTTCCTAATAATAATCGCAAGCGTTTCTATTTGCTCCAGTTCCTTTCTTTTTGCTCTTTCCAGATTCTCCTTCGGCAAGAGCTTCGATTCACGATACATTAACAAAATTTCATCTCTGAAGGTTTCCACATTGTGAAGCGCATAATGGATGTATGCTTTAAGCTGAGCGATGGGGTCTTCCGTCATTAATGTGTCTTGATTCTCGAGGTATTTATCTTCTACATACTGGTGGTACACATCGAAAACGAGACATAACACGTCCTCTTTCTTGGAGATGTAATCGTAGAGATTGCCGATGGCCATGCCTGTTGCTTTGGATATTTCGCGCATGGTCGTCTGCTGGAATCCTTTTTTTATGAATAATTTCGTGGCCTTTTTAGCGATAAGCAGGTGTTTTTTCCGGACCAGGTCGGGGTTTTTGATCCGGCTTGAGACCGTTTCCGATATCTTATCCTTGCCTTCTCTTTTTTTCAAAACTCTCATTAAGCCTCCCGAATGATTGATGCCGGATACAGGGAAATGTTTAAGGCCCTGATAATAATACAAACAACATTTATCAATAAATTCTTTCCATTATATACTCACTTTTTTTAAAAAAAGAAAGCATAAAAATTCGTCTTGCACTTATGAACATTGCATGATAAGGGAACCAACAGAATGAATGACTGTTCATAATCTGTGTAAAATAGGTACGATCGTTCGCTCTTTCGCAGTTTTTCCGGGAGGTTGGGGAGCCGTTGTTTTGCAAAATGGTTTTGCTTAAGTTCATCGATCGATGCTATAAGCCTATCCGCAATCTCTTACTGTCTTGCGAATTCTGATGTTTAGCTTGGGGGGGCAGCATCATTATCAAAGTAGCCATGATGGGGCTTCATACGTATTTATTCTCTATCTATTCGAAACTAAAGATATTAACAAAAATAAGGGGGGAGATGAAAATGAGGGTGTTTGGTAAAGGTATTATCGTTTTTTCCGGTATGCTTTGCCTCTTGTCTTGAGTGGATCAATGCAGGAGTAACGAACGAGCAGAGTGAATAACCGACAATGCAGTAAAAAGTCCGGGATGGGATGCCTGATGGGTCCACCCGGGGTTAAAACAATATGACGAGAGGATAAAATAATGGATCCAACAACATCAATGTACGTGGCTCAGGGTATTCACGGAATTGCCTATGGGATGATACTGTTTCTCATCGCCTCCGGCCTGAATATCATTTTCGGCATGATGGGAATACTGAATCTTGCCCATGCCTCCTTTTTCATGCTCGCCGGCTATTTTTG
>CAZBME010000006.1:0-120538 GCA_964492965.1 uncultured Syntrophaceae bacterium
CATACCGCCGGGATACCTAATTTTACAGAATTCGCAGATTACAAAAAAAACATGGTAAACTACACGCCTGTGCATAACACCATAGATTACTTCAAAAACATGCCGCTGGAATTTTCTCCCGGAGAAAAGTTCAAGTACAGCAACTCGGGCTATATCATTCTGAGCTATGTGATTGAAAAGGTATCCGGCCATTCATATGAAAGCTTTGTGTCAGAAAATATCTTCGGGCCGCTGAAGATGAAAGACTCCGGATACGATCATCAGGAGATCATCCTCAAGAATCGGGCTTCTGGATACGTTCTCACCGATGATGGGCCAGTGAATGCCCCCTATATCGATATGTCCATACCCAGCGGTGGCGGCGCCCTGTACTCCACGATTGGGGACATGTATCTTTGGGACAGGGCTCTTTATACAAACAAGATAGCAAGCAGGATATCCTTAGATGCCATATTTACGCCGTTTAAAGAAAACTATGGTTATGGCTGGATCATTGCCGATCTAAAGGGCCGCAAGATCGTGACCCATGATGGATCCGTCAACGGGTTCATGAGCCATATCGCGCGATACGTGAATGACGACGCCTGTATTATCGTCCTGAGCAATATAGCCAATACTCCCATGCAGGTTATAAGCAGCGGCCTGAGGGCGATTCTTTTCGGAGAGAAATACGAGATTCCCCGTGAGCGGAAACCAGTCATCATCGACTCATCGACTTACGACGCTTATGTGGGCAACTACGAGGTCGCCCCCCAAGTCATTCTTGCGATAACGAGAGATAAGGATCGCCTCTTTATCCAGGTGACGGGTCAGCCCAGAATAGGACTCTACCCGGAGTCGCAAACGCAATTCTTTATGAAACTGGTGGAGGGCGAGGTTACTTTCGTTAAAAACGAACAAGGTACGGTAACACAGCTCATTATCCGCCAACTCGGTCAGAACACACCCGCCCAAAGAATCCGGTAGTCCAGGCCGGTCTTACCGAAAAGCCATCGTTCAGGAAGATTGGAACGATATCCCGTCTGTTTTATATATTAAAAAACTTGCTCAGTTCGAATACTGCGAGAGTTGGTTTGATTTGGCCGGATCATTGAGTACATCCTCTATAAGCGTCTGAAAGATAAGAATGTATTCGTGGGTGCTGGCAGGGAAAAGCGCCAGGATGAACGCAAGCCTGTCTTCCTTCCTGCCATCATTATGGAAAAGAATTCGACGGCCAGGGATTTCAAAACCGTGAAGGTTCCGGACATTTCACTGGGAGGAATCGGGCTGTGCGTCCCCAGGAGTTTAAAGATGGAGGTTTTTATAGGCGGAGAATCCAACGAGTATTATGTCATATTTAAGTTACCGGACGTAATGCAACCGATTAATGTGACTTGCAAATCCGAGCGGATATGCGAATGTGGAGAAGGCATCCATGTCGGGGCCGCTTTTGTGGATTCCGATTCCCAGAGCTACCAGACACTACAGGAATATTTGATTTGATTAATTGAGAAATTGAAAACATGACTTGAACAGGAGAAATCAAATATTTAATTTTATGCTGAAAGCCATGCAGTAGGTAAAATGACTATCCATTAATTAATGGAAAATATGGTATTGACATTTATACAAAAAATGTTTAACAAACGTCTCACATATGTTTAACAGCATTATTATGGGAAGGAGATTAATAATGAGATTAAAAGTATTAAAGAGTCTTGTTATTTTAAGTTTGTTGTTTTTGCCATTTGCTGTACAGCCGGTACAGGCGGATTATGCGGGGCCAATACTGTATTTCGCCGTTGAAGCTGGTGCGGGTAGCATTAGTTATAGTGGAGGTGCATCGCCGTTAACAACGCCCAATGCTTGGACAATCTCCTCTGTGACCGGTTTCTTTACAGGGTCGGCAAACGACTTTGTTCCAGTGACCATCTATGGCGGCCAGCTCACCTTTACAACGGGTGCGGGGAATGCCGATTGGACTTGGAATCGCGGAGGGTCTTTGCTATTGACCGGTTCTCTTACGGATGGAGGAAAGACCGTCAATCTCCTTACAGGTGAAAGCCTGTTCGCAAATATTAATTCAAGTGGCGTATTGAAAGCGGCGTTTGGGGGATTCAACACAACTGTTAACCAATCAATTCTGGATTATTACGGATTAAATCAAACATCCTGGATCGGAACCCTCAATGGACAGTTCTCTACAACAGCCGGTTTCGGCGCTTCATTCTCCAATCAGGCTATTACGGGCGGGGACGTACAGGTAAATCCGGTGCCGCTGCCGGCCGCATTCTGGCTTCTGGGAGCCGGTCTGGTCAGTCTTATAGGGATCAGAAGAAGAGTTAAGCATTAATGTCGGTCATGGTTCCGTGGGTTTGGATGATGATGACGGACAGGAAGGAGCCTAATATAGATGAGAAAGAAGTTCCGGTTTTTTAAATGCCTGTTGATAGTCGGATTGCTGATTTTACCCTTTATGCCGGGGAAGGTATTTGCCGATACCATTCATATTCCCACGCTTGTCTTTCAACTCGGATCGGGTGGAACGATTAACTACGCAGGCGGTATGTCGGCGCTGGTCGGAACGAATCTGGTGATTACAAAAGTGACCGGGGTCAACACCCCCATTCATGCAGGGGCGCTATACAGCCTTGGTATTATTAACGGGCGGCTCAACTTTGCAACGGGACCAAACAGCGTCGCTGGCAAATGGATCTGGGGTGCCGGCGGTACTATTGCCCTTACATCGACGGGAACATTGCCCGCCTTGGACCCAGCGGTTGGAAACCCACTCCTCAGCGGGCAAGATGTGGGTGGACATATCGATATGAACGGCCCTGTGCTGAAATTCGCATATGACGGTTTCAACAATACGATCGACCAGTACCTGCGAAGCTACTTCGGGCTTAGCGGAGCGACGAGTTGGGTCGGGGAGCTTGGGTCGCCGTTTGCGTCTCCTGCTAAAGAAGGCTCGGCCTTCTCGGCCAAGACGCTGGGTGGGCAGATTCTAACCACGCCGGTTCCGATTCCCGCATCGATACTCCTTCTGGGAGGCGGCTTGGTCTGGTTGGCCGGATTCAGAAGCAAGACATATTGGCCTTGGGGTATTGAGAAGAAAGTTCAATAAATAGGTTGTTAATTTTATGAGCCGCTAAAGGCAGGTCAAACAGCCCCTGCCTTTAGCCTCCAGTTTCTTGAACTGGGGGCGGTACAAAAAGGTCCATTCACAACTTCCCGCACGAATAAATAATTTTGAAGATAAAAACCTGATAGCGGGACCGGATTCCTGTATAGAACAAAAAATGGCACTGTCTTTTTATGGCGGGTTACCTGCTGCAACCCTTTTCAGGTTTGGATCTTTAGGTACGGGAGAGCCTTTCCCAGGGAAGAATATACAGGGGCCGACTCTCCTGGACGGATCGAAGAACGGCATAACATCAGTGAGCGATAACCGTTTTATCTCGATGTTAATGCCCTCGGAAATGGCCATTGTCATTTTGTAGAGGTAAGTGGTCAATCTGCTTCCCATGCCGGACGACCAGGGTGGTGCCGGTCTGTGCGGTGACCTGACGGGCACGTTTCGCGGCAAAGCGCCGCCGTATGCCCCCTTGCCGCAGTCTCTCGGCGACACGGGCAATGGCCATCTCCGTTGGCGGCAGGGCCAGAAAGAGGAGCTTGACCTGATAGCCTTTCCCCTGCCATTCGGGGATTATCCGGGCATAGGCTCTTCCGGCAAGGGTGGTCTCAAAGGCGAAGCTGACGCCGAGCCGGGAATACGCGTGGATTTGCTTCCCTGTCCTTTCAGGATCTCCTGTGTTCTGGCGATTTCTTCAGGGGTTACGGTCGTTCGGATGCGTTCCATGTTGTCCATAACCTGCTGAAAGCGAATGCCTTCGGCGGCGCTGACCCACTCCAGGCCCAACCTTTCGGTTCGCAGGCCCAGTTTTTCCATTTTTTTCCACATGCGCTTGACCCGTCGTTCCGTCCAGTGATTGGCGTTGATGTAATGGCAATCGCCGATGTGGCAGCCGGAAACCAGGACGACCGGCGCCCCTTTCTCGAAGGCGCGCCAGACGAAATCCTCACGGACCCGGGCGGAACACATGGTGCGGATCAGCCGGTTGCTGGCCGGGTAGGGCAGGCGGGACACGCCGGCAAAATCAGCCCCGGCATAAGAGCACCAGTTGCAGGCAAAAACCAGCACCTGTTCGGCCGGGTTATCCGCCAGGATGGCGTCAACCTGTGCCTCTATCTGTGTGTCCGTAAAATGGTTCATCAGAATGGCCCCTGTCGGGCACTCCGCCGCGCAGGTGCCGCAGCCGGCACAGGCCGCCTCGGTGACTTTGGCGGGGGTTTTGGCTTTGCTGTCCACAACGATGGCATTATAGGGGCAAACCTTGGCGCACAGGCCGCAGGCATTGCATAGGCCTTCCTTGACTTCTGCCGTGATGGCCTCGACGGACAGCGTGCCCGGATTCATGAGACGCATGGCCCGGGCGGCGGCGGCGGAGGCCTGGGTGACGGAATCCTTGATATCTTTGGGGCCTTCCGCACAGCCGGCAAAAAAGATACCCCGGGATGCCGAATCCACGGGCTGCAATTTCGGATGGGCCTCCAGGTAGAACCCGTCGGATGTCTTCTGGAGAGACAGCATCTCCTGAATATTCTTCATGTCGGCCGGCGGCTCCATGCCAACGGACAGGATGACCATTTCAGCCCGATGGGTCTCGAGTTCGTTTGTGGCCGTATTCTCCACCGTCAGAATCAGATCCTGATTTTTGGGGTCCTGCTGGATTGAACCCGGCAAGCCGCGGATATAGCGGATTCCCATCCCTTTGCTGCGTCGGAACAGGTCCTCGAATCCCTTGCCGAAGGCGCGGATGTCGATATAAAAGACCTTCACCTCCATGTCCGGATAATGCTCCTTCAGCATGATGGCGCTCTTTATGGAGTTCATGCAGCAGATGTTTGAGCAGTAGGGATGGCCCCGCCGCGTGGAACGGGACCCGACGCACTGGATGAACGCAACGGACCGGGGTGTTTTCCTGTCCGTGAGGCGAATCACGTGACCGTTGGTGGGTCCTCCGGCATTGATCAATCGTTCGAACTCCATGCTGGTCAGAACATTTTCATGCCGCGTATAGCCATATTCGTCAAGCGCCACCGGGTCGATCGCTTCCGCACCTGTGGCGACGATAATGGTCCCCACATTAAAGGTCAGCTCCTCATCGTTCATGTTGAAATCGATGCACTCGCGCTTGCACTTGTCAATGCACTTTCCGCAGATGATGGGATTGTGCCCCAGGCACCGGCTGATATCCACGACATAGGCCGAGGGAACGGCCTGGGGGAAGGGCGAATAGATGGCCCGGCGGGAGCTCAGTCCCATATTGAACTCGTCGGGAACGACGACGGGGCAGACTTCCGTGCAATCGCCGCAGGCCGTGCATTCCTTATCGTTGACATAGCGGGCCCGCTTGAGGATGCGCACGTGAAAGTTGCCGACGAATCCTGTAATCTCCTTGACTTCACTGAGGGTCAGAAGGGTTATGTTGGGATGCCGACCGGCATCCGTCATCTTAGGACCGAGGATTCAAATGGAACAATCCATCGTGGGATAGGTCTTGTCCAGTTGGGCCATGATGCCGCCGATGCTGGGCTGCTTCTCCACCAGCACGACGGGGTAGCCGGAGTCGGCCAGATCCAGGGCTGCCTGGATACCGGCGACGCCGCCGCCGATCACCAGGGTGGAACGCCGAACAGGCACCTCCAGTTCCGTACGGCCATCGAGCATGGCGGCCCGGGCGACGGAGGAACGGACCAGATCCTTTGCTTTCCGTGTGGCCCCTTCCGGATCGAGGCTGTGCACCCATGAGCATTGCTCTCTGATATTGGCCATCTCCATCAGGTACGGATTGAGGCCCGCCTCGCTGACACATTTGCGGAAGGTCGGTTCATGGAGCCGCGGCGAACAGGAAGCGACGACCACGCGGTTAAGGGCGAATTCCTTGATGTCATGCTTGATCTGAACCTGACCCGGCTCGGAGCAGGTATAACCCTGGTTGATCGCATGGACGACCCCGGGCAGTTCACGGGCATAGGCGGCTACGGCGGCGCAATCCACCGTGGCGCCGATATTGGAGCCGCAGTGGCAGACATAAACGCCGATGCGCACGGCGTCATGGGAATCCGATTTTTGCATGGTATATCCTCTCTATTTCTTGATCGATCATCTGTCGTTGTACCGTTACTGAAAATGGACCATTAGTTCTTTTAATAACCATAGTACCGTGTAATGCTTGTTCCACTCTGCATACTGTAATACAGGAGACGTTATGGCCCGTCACTTGCCCGCCTACCCTCCGTACCACTCGATCTGTCCGGCCAGGACGGACATGAGGTCCCGGATTTCCAGCTTTGACGTCCCCTGTTTCAGGCGGTCTCTTATGGCGCAGGTCAGATGAATCATGCATTTCGGGCAGGCGGTGATGAGGAGGTCGGCCCCGGCGGTTCTCGCTTCCTGAAGGCGTTCCACCTGAATCTGTTTTGAATGGGCGTCGCAATTGATAAAACCGCTGTTCCCGCAGCACACGGCGCCCCGCCCATGATGTTCCATTTCCGTGAATCCCAGCTTCGGGACGAGAGCAAGGAGCTCCCGCGGACCTTTGTCACGGTTCAACATGCGGCCCAGGCGGCAGGGATCCTGAAAAGTCGCTTTGCGCTTCAGGGGCTTGAAGGCCATGCCCCCCTTGTGAACCTCTTTTTGGAGGAGATCCATGAGGAGAGTGATCTTCAAATCGAAGCCGGGAATCACCTTGGGCATGTGTTCATGGAGGACGTAATAGCATTCGGGGCAGGAGACGATGATTTCACGAATACCGGCGCTCTTGAAGGTCTCATAGTTCAACCGGCAAAGCTGTTCGAAGTTTTTCTGGTCACCCGTCCAGAGCAGGTCATGGCCGCAGCACCGCTCGTCAGGCAGGAGGACCGGTTTGATATCCATGAAGTTCAGCAGCCGGATGCTGTCTTTGGCAATAGACAGGGTATCAACCTTGATGCCGGTGAAAAAGATGTCGAAATAGGGGGCGCAGCCCACAAAAAAGGCGGTGTCTCCCGAGGCGGCCACCTGGATGCTGTCATCGACCCAGTCCAGGCGGTTCTGTTTCAGTTCCGGGGCGGTCATCATGCGCATCCAGGAATGGATGGCGCCATCATGGGCGCGATAACCCTTCAGGCCTTTCGTTTCCGCGAGAAGCGTCCTCATTTCCAGGATAAATCCGCTGAATTCGACGCCCGACGGGCAGCGTTCGCTGCAGATTTCGCAGGTCAGGCATTCCCAGACGGCATTTTCGATAAAGGCCTCATCCTCCCGTTCGGCTATGGCCTTGTGAGCCAGAAGCCGCGGCGAATATTCTTTCCCTGTGAGCCGCCGGGGGCAGGCAGTCGTGCATTTGCCGCATTCCAGGCATTGATACAGGGCGCGTTCGCGAATGATACGGTCCATCTTGTGCGCGTCCATAGCGTTACGCCCCTTCCATTTCCACAACGTGTGTTTTCCGTGAAGTGACTGGCCCCAGTGATTCCATGTCGCGGGCAAAATCCCATAGGGCCTGCACAAGCTCTTCCCGTTCGTGAGCGCCGAAACTTTTTTCCACCAGCCGCTTCTGCCGGATGCCAAGTAAATGCAGAAGCTTACGGACACGTTTCACATTTTCATGGCCGACGGCGGGGCCAGGTCCGTAGCGACAATCTTCATCGGTGCATTCCAGGAGAATCACGCCGTCTGCGCCGTATTCGAAAGCCTTGAGGATCAACGCCTGATTGATGCGGCCGATACACATGACCCGGATGAGACGAAAATTGGCGGGCATGTCCATTTTGGCCATGCCTGCCGCATTGTAGCAGGCAAAGGGGCTCCAGTTGCAGCAGATGCCCAGAAGTTTTATCGGTTCCATATCAGAAAGCCTCCGTCATGGTGCAGGCCACAATCTCTTCCAGAAGGCGGTTCGAAAAGTAGGGCATATCCATGGCTGTGACCGGGCAGCGTCCGACGCAACCTCCGCAGCCCACACAGTTATGGCGCAAAACCTCAGCCGTATAGAACCCGCGGTCATTGGGCACCAGCCGGACGGCGTCAAACGGGCAAATATCGACGCAACGGCCGCAACCCCGGCACCTTTCCGCATCTACACGCGGGCTCAGTTCGTGATCTTTGAGGAAGGCCTCGGCCGCGGCGGTGGCCACATGTGCCGCAAGAGCTGCTCCCGCCTGGAAGGCCGTCACCCGCTTGAGTGTTCTGGGCATTACCCGGTAGAGCCCTATCTGCGGGGTATGGAAGAAGGCAAAGTCGTAACGGTAAAACTTCTTGAGGCCGAACATCCCTTCCGGGATGGCCAGAGACAAGAGGTTGTGATCTGCCAGGCAAATGATGTCGGCCCGCCATTGGCGTCGCTGTCCGTCATCGTCAATCGTGACCTGAAAATCGCCCATGTGTCCCTTGATGCCTTCTATCACCGCCTCCGGTACGTGAATGATGCTCTTGCCGGGGGCTCCACTGATAGGCCGCGAGCGAATTTCCTCGGGCATCTCCCGCTTGTCTTTAAGCTGGCAGCGATGCACGAGGCGGACCTTGAAGCCCTGAAGATCCAGGATATGGGCGCAGCTGAGCCCCACGTCCGATCCGCCGAGAATGAGGATATTGCTCCCGATTTTGGTGGTCCCCCCACGCAGGGGCCCTTGGAATCGCGACCGTACGAAGGCCTCTCTGAGAAAATCCCTGGCCGTGGCGACAAGCCGATCGTCTGAACGGTCGGTTGCCCCCAGATGGTCGCGGATATTGACGGTTTCAAACCGGCTGCGGTCCAGGCCCATGGTTTCGAACAGGTGGATGCGGGCTCGATTCCGCTGATCGTTGCAGGAAATACACTGGAATTCAAGGGGGCAGCAGACGCAGGACGCCAGGATGACCCGTCCCAGATTCTTGCTGCGGACGGTCTTGGCGATTTGTTCCGCCCCCCGGGGATGGCAAACGGAAAAGATAAGCTCGCTGTGCATAACCCCCGGCAGGTCCTGACCCATTTTCCGGATTCGTTCGAGGGCGGCGGCGGTGGCCATGGTGCCGTTGCATGTGCAGGTGAAAACACCGATCCGGTCATCCTGTCCGGTGTACATGACTTCAACCTCTGAGGGCTTCCCGGGTATTCTCAGGGAGGAGCACTCGGCCATTGCCCGCCCGGCTGATGCGGAACCGGCTATCAGGACATTGACGATATCCGTGGCGCGCTTGAAGTTTCCCACACGATAGACACCTTCCTGATTCAGGATGTCGCGCTGGGTGATTTCGTCTTCGCTGGCAATGATGATTGCCGGGCTGGTAACGGTAACCCGTCGGGGAGTTCGGTCATGATCAATGGCGCCGATATCCCGGCATGCGTTTTCGCATACCCGGCATTCGCAGCAGGACGCGCATTGGAGGCAGCGCCGGGCTTCGGCGATGGCCTGCTCTGCCGTGAATCCTGTTTCAACTTCTTCGAAATCCTCACGTCTTATCATCGGATCGCGCCGGGCCATCTCGGGGCGGGTGAGCCGCGGGGCGCCTTCAGGGAGGTCGAGATGTCCCGGGGTGTCATAAGGCACAATCGCTTGCGTATCCGGAGCCTTTCCCGTACCCGCGAGATAATCGATTACCCTGGCGGCGGCTCTCCGGCCCTGAGCCATGGAACCGACGACCGTGTCGGGACCCGTCACCACATCGCCGGCGGCAAACACGCCGGGTTGATCCGTATCATGGTCCTGGTTAACCAGGACACGACCGGCTTTATCCGATTTAAAATGACCTTTGATGCCGGTCTGCTTCCAATGAGGTTCCTGGCCGATGGCCACGATGATGTGATCGACGGGAAACAGGAACTTTGAATTCTTGACGGGTTCCGGGCGGCGGCGCCCGCTCTCGTCGGGTTTCCCCATTTTCATGCGGATCAGTTCCAGGGCTTCCACCTTGCCATGCTTGGCCTGCACGGAAGCCGGAGCCACCCGGAATTCGATCCGGATGCCCTCTTCCTCGGCTTCTTGTATCTCCGAAAGACGGGCCGGCATATCGCCCCGTTCACGGCGGTAGCAGATGGTCACATCTTTGGCCCCCAGGCGGATGGCTGCACGGGCGGCGTCGATGGCGGAATTCCCTCCGCCGATTACGGCGACCTGCCCCGCAAGTTTCAGCGCCTTTCCCGTATGGAGAGCCGTGAGCATATCGACGGCGCCGAGAACGCCTTTGGCGTCTTCGCCGGGGATGTCCAGGAGAAGATCCCGGTGTGCTCCCGTGCAGAGAATAACGGCTTGAAACCCCTCGTTGAACAGATCCTGAAGATTCCGGACCAAAGTGTTCGTACGGATCTCCACCCCGGCATCGACGATGGCTCGGATTTCCATGTCGAGGATGGCTCTGGGCAAACGGAAGGCGTTGATGCCCATGCGGAGCATGCCTCCCGCTTCAGGGTGGGCCTCGAAAATGGTGACGGGGAAACCGGCCCGGTTAAGGTAATGAGCGGCGGCCAGTCCTGCCGGACCGGCGCCGATCACGGCGACACGTTTCGTTTGCTGCGGTTTTTTGACGGGGGAAAAGCGGGGCGGGTGCTGTTCAAGCTCCCGATCGGCCAGAAAACGTTTCACCGAGCAAATGGCAACCGGTTCGTCTACGTTCATGCGACGGCAGGTCTCTTCGCAGGGATGGTGGCAGACGCGCCCGCAGATGCCCGGAAGGGGATTGTCCCCGCGGACAACCTCCAGGGCTTCATCAAAGCGCGATGCCGCCGTCAGTGCCATATACGCCTGAACGTTTATGCCCAGTGGACAGGCTGTCCGGCAGGGGGCCGGTTGGCGTTTATCCATTTCCAGTGCCCGGGAAGGACAGTAGGGCGGTGTCCGGAGCAGAGGAGGGTGGGCCGTATCCTGCAAGGGACAAACCTCCATGCAGCGCCCACAACCGGTACAAAGATCATAGTCCACATAGGCCGGGTTCTGAACGGTGACGACCCGATACCCTTCCGGCCCCTTTTCAATGGATTCGACCCGTGCATGGGTCATGGCCGTCACCAGAGGGTGGCGGGTAACGCGAAGGTAAAGGGGGCGAAACTGGAAATTGAGGTCCGCCGGCCATTCCGTGAAACTTTCACGGCCGCTGGGCATTTCCAGAAAATGGGGGGCTTTGGTCACCCACAGCAGGGGCAGGCCGGACTGGGCCAGATCCTGAGCTACCTTGAGGGCGCCGTATCCGGACCCCACAAGGAGGATCGCCTTGCTCTCTGGGTTGGGTAGAGGCGCCTTTTTCATTTCAGATTACCGGAATGCTCCTTCTTTGAGCGGCCTTTGAGAATGGCCTCGCCATATTCAAGACCCCGGTCAAAGGCCTGGGCATTACTTTCCTGGGTTGCCGCAGGGACGGAGGATAGCACCGCCTTGCGGAGCGCATCTGCACAAACAAGGTTCTCCACGGCGGCAAGAAACCCAAGCATAACAATATTCGCCATCATTTTATTGCCCAACTCCTCGGCAAAGCGTGTGGCGGGGATGTTGTAGGTCTTCCATCCCGTATCCGTTTTTTGTGTCCGGACAAGATTCGTTTCCCATATCAGCGTGCCGCCCGGGCGGAGACTTTGGACGTTTTTCGTATAGGCTTCCTGACTCATGCACACGAGGACTTCCGGTTCTTCAACGCAGGGATAGAGAACTTCTTCCGGGCTGATGATCACTTGGCTGGAGCATGAGCCACCCCGGGCTTCCGGGCCATAGTTCTGCGTCATCGTGGCGTGTTTGCCGTCATGTAAAGTCGCGGCTTTTCCCAGGATATCTCCGGCCATGACAATGCCCTGGCCTCCAAAACCCGTGATTAAAACATGCCTTTCTTGATTCATCTGCATTGACGTCACCGTTATCCTGCATCTTCCCGTGGTGCTTTTCGATCCGGGTGGGGCCACTGGGCAATCTGACGCCGCCTCAATGCCTGGTAATTATCCCAAAAGGTGGGCCGCTCGATATCGACAAACTTGCCCACCACGATTTCATCGTCGAAATTCAAGGCGGCGTCTTTCGGGTCAATATCATTACGGATCACCGAGCGTTCGTGATAGAACTTGAGGGTGTCAAGAGCGCTCCCCATGCGATTCCGCCTTCCGAAAGAGGAGGGGCAGGGCGTCAGGACCTCAATAAAGCTGAAGCCCTTTTTCTGCATGGCTTCCGTAATGGCATTCGTGAGAAGCCGGATATGCAGGGCCGTCCAGCGGGCGACATACACAGCGCCGCAAGCAGCGGCCAGACTACAGAAGTTGAAGGGTTCCTCCGGAGATCCGTCGACGCTGGTCGTGGTCTTGGCGCCGAGGGGCGTGCTGGGGGCCTGCTGGCCTCCCGTCATGCCGTAGTTTAAATTATTTACGCAAACGACCGTAAGGTCCATGTTACGCCTGGCCGCATGAATGAAATGGTTCCCGCCGATGGCGAAGAGATCGCCGTCTCCGGAGACGACCATGACTTTTGTGTCCGGTTTGGCCAGTTTCAGGCCTGTCGCAAAGGGAAGGGCCCGGCCGTGGGTCGTATGAAAGGAATCGAGCTTGATATAACCTGCCATGCGCCCTGTACAGCCGATTCCCGACACCATGGCCATCTGGTTGAGATCCCGGCCGGATTTCTGAATGGCAGCAATGACGCCGCTGAAGACGGTGCCGATGCCGCAGCCCGGACACCATATATGGGGGATCCTCTCGATCCGGAGAAGATCATCCATGGGATGAGGGGCGGCATGATGAGTTTCTTTTCGTTTCGTCATGCTTATTCCTTTATTGCTTTCTCGATAGCCCCGAGGATTCTGGCCGGATTAATGATAGCCCCGCCGAAATGGGAAACCAGCGTGACGGGACAGGCGCCTCCCGCACACCGCTCCAATTCGAGGACCATCTGGCCGGCGTTGATTTCCGGCATAATGAGCGCCCGGACATGGGGCGCGACGGACCGGATCAGGTCTTCAGGGAAAGGCCAGACCGTTTCGAGTTTGATGAGCCCTGCCCGGATGCCCCTTGCCCGTGCTTCGCGGACAGCTTGACGGGCGGCCCTCACACTGATGCCGTAAGCGACTACGACCACCTCGGCATCATCCAGGAATACATTCTCTGTCCGGACGATCCGGTCGCGGTTGGCGCGAACCTTCCGTACAATGCGTTCGACCATCTGCGCCTGCGCCTCGGGATTCATGGCGGGATAGCCGCGCTCATCGTGGGTCAGCCCCGTAATGTGGATATGATAACCGTCGCCGCAGTTGGCCATGGGCGCCACACCATCAGGATCCGCCCGGTAAGGCAGAAATTCCTCCGGCGGCACGGAGGGCTTGCGGCGGCTGACGATTTCAATTTTATCTTCCGTCGGAATCACAACCCGTTCGTTCATATGGCCCACAACCTCGTCGGCCATGATAATCACGGGGAGGCGATATTGTTCGCTCAGGTTGAAGGCCCGGATGGTGAAGTCGAACATCTCCTGGGGGCTGGAGGGAGACAGGGCGATGATTTCGTAATGGCCGTGCGAGCCCCAGCGGGCCTGCATCATGTCTCCCTGAGCCACCAGTGTCGGCAGCCCCGTGCTCGGTCCCGCCCGCTGCACATTGCAGATCACGCAAGGCGTCTCCGTACAGAGGCCCAAGCCGATATTCTCCATCATGAGGGAAAAGCCGGGCCCTGAGGTGCTGGTCATGGACTTGACGCCTCCCCAGCTGGCTCCCAGGATGGCGGCCATGGAGGCCAGTTCGTCTTCCATCTGAATATAGATGCCTCCCAGCTGTGGGAGCCTTCGTGACATGCGTTCTGCGACTTCCGTGGCCGGTGTGATGGGATACCCTGCAAAGAAACGGCATCCGACCGCCAGCGCCCCTTCGCAACAGGCATGGTCACCGTTCATGAAATGGGTTCCCGTCAGCACAGCTTTGTTCGCCACGATGTTACTCCTTTACCTGTTTCCCGCCGGTTCCGTTGCCATCGACGCTGTATATGGCGAATTCGGGGCACAATACCTCGCAGAAATGGCAGTTTGCGCATTTAGAGGCATTCACGACGTCCGGGGGATGATATCCTTTTTTATTAAAGTCCGAAGACAGGCGCAATACTTCCCGTGGGCAGTAAGCGATGCAGAATCCGCAACCCTTGCAGCGATCGTCTATAATGACGACCTTCCCCAGGGTGGTCTGCGTTTCTGCCAGATCGAGTGGTTTTCTCCAGTATTTCATCGATTCTTATCAACAAATAAATAACATTAAACGATTCCAGCGAACCCGCAAGATAACCTGTGGGTCCCATGACCAACATTATTGAGCCGGGGGATTTTAGGAGTGCGAAGGCCCCTATTGCTAAACACGCCAAATCCTGTTGATTTCGAGTGCAGTAAGCTGGCTCGGACATTACCAAGCTTGCCTGGTGGTAATTCCATGAGGGCTTATAAGATGTAGGCAACGGTGTCAAGAAAAATGTTTTTATTTTAAAATACTATTACTTCCAGCCACTTCGTTGGTAGGCCCTTTGTCTGATCTTTCAAAATCCTTGCACCGGAATGAGAATAGGAGTACAAATCTGTATCTTCCGTTTCCGCTTGGGAACCCTAGAGAGTTTAAGTGCCCCTTTTTAATTCACGGGCGCCATTCAACCCATACCTTTAAATTTAGGAGGATAATATGAACCACAAACACAGTTCAAAGTTGGTTGTCATTTTTATCATGTTCGCCCTGCTGACGGTCGGCGCCGCTCAGCAGACAGTTGCCGCCACCGCGATTGACCTTAACCCCAAATTGACAGCGGGCCGGCTTGCCCAGAATACCGATGTCTTTGAGGTCATTTTCGACGCGACCCTGTCCATGAACGATATTTACAAAAACAGCACCAAACTAAACCAGGAAAAAGCACTGATCGACCTTTTTAACGATACGATTCCCAACATCAGACTGACAGCGGCGGCCAGGGCCTTCGGTCAATTCCAGCCTTACGGTGATCCGACCACGAAGCCCCTTTTCGGGCCGAGCGACTACGCAAAATCGGCCCTGTCCCAGGCGATAGCGCCCTTCACGTCGGGAAGCGGCTTCAGCCCCCTGGATGCAGCCCTTGATGGCGCTGCAGCCGACCTGCGATCACCATCTGGACAGATGGCCGTGATTGCTTTCAGTGATGGCGAAGATATGGAGGCTTATGCCCCCGTTGCCGCCGCAAGGAGATTGAAGAGCGCCTATGGGGAGAGGATTTGCATTTACACCGTTCACCTGGGAGACAGTCCCGCCGGCCGGAAGCGGATGCAGCAAGTTGCCGAAGCGGGTCAGTGCGGCTTCATGGTGACTGGAGACAGCATTGCCTCGCCGGAAGGCATGGCGGACTTTGTGGAAAAGGTTTTCCTGAAGGCCGCCCCGCCCAAACCGGTTGCAAAGGAAGAGCCCATCGTCAAGGAAAAGGTTGCCGAGGCAAAGGTCCAAGCCCAGGCCGCGCCGGAAGTCAAGTCGGAACCGGTGACGATCGCTCTGGATCTCCAGTTTGCTACGGGAAAATCCAATATCCAGCCCAAATACCATGACAAAGTCAAAAAGGTAGCTGATTACATGGTTCAGTACCCGAACACGAAGGCCGTTATTGAGGGCTATACGGATAATGTCGGTAAAGAGGCTGCCAACGTAAAGCTATCCCAGAACCGGGCCAATAGTGTCAAACAATACCTTGTTAGAAAATTGAAAATTGATGCATCGCGGATTGAAGCAATCGGCTATGGTCCCAAGAAGCCTGTTGCCAGCAATGCAACGAAAGAAGGACGGCAGCAGAACAGGAGAGTCCATGCCGTCATCAGTGATATGACGAAGTAGTCTCGCTTGTTAGTTCAACGTAAGGCTTACAGGGGGCCTGTCCGGGCTGGGGAAAAGTGCGGACAGGCCTTCCGCGTCTTGCGTTCAACCGAAGGGTTGAGTATGCCAAACACAGCAGGACCGATCGGTTTGCAGACATCAGACCGATAACTGCCGGTTACTCCTTTTTCAGGAAAATACCCGTCGGATCGCATTCATCCCGGAGTATCCTGATCAGTTCAGGATCCGGGCGCTCTGTTTCATGAACGTCGGCGGCCACCTTGAGATTCCAGCCCGTATTCTCCCTGATCTGGTCGATCGTGACGCCCGGGTGGTAAGATGCCAGATACATTTCCCTGGTGTCGGAATCGAAGCGCAGGATGGCCAGAGTGGAAATGACGACACTGGGGCCGTTGCCGACGAAGCCGTATTGCTCCCTTTCCTTGCCCCCGCTGAAATAGCCCGGCGTTGTGATGAAATCGACCTTTCCCGGGAAGCGTTGTTTCTGGTGGAGCATCATTACAATCGTTCTTTTGCAACAAGCCCCGATATCATTCGAACCGCCACTGCCGGCAAACCGCACGGTCGGCTCATAATAATCGCCGATGACATGGGTATTGAGATTCCCGTATTTGTCGATCTGGGCGCCGCCCAGGAATCCGACGTCGATATCACCGGCATGCACGATGCCCAGTCCCTCCATGAGGCCGCCCTGCATGGCGGAGCCGGGAACAAGGACGGAATCCGCGACGGAGAAGGGCGTGACGATCGGTTTGCAGTCGATGGCGCCCGATTCATAAATGGCGATGATATCGGGGGCATGAGTTTTCTGGGCCAGGAAGGCCCCGAGAAGGGGGAGGCCGGTTCCGACGATGACTTTCTCTCCGTCTTTGATTTCTCTTGCCGCGGCCACGGCCATCATTTCCTGAAGGGTGAAGTCTGTATAGTTGCTAGTCATGATGTCCTCCTTTTAGAAGCCATAATTGACGGACGATGAGCTAATGTCTCTCGCTTTCAGATCGAGAAATTTCTGCATCCCGAAGGTATTGACATATTTCTCCAGATATTGCGCCCTGTCGGAAACGCCATAAATCCACTCGTCCATAAACTTCTGCCACCCTTCCACCGTCTTGGATTCCTGGATGTACTTGAAGATGAAGGGCCGGTCCACGTCATAATGGCCCTGACAGTTCTTGGGGTGGGCTCCGAATGGCGCCGGGACGACCGCCACCACTTTATAACCCGGCAGGATCGTGCGGTTCGGGTCTCTCCCGATGGCTTCACGGGTGGCCAACTCCTCGCAGGAAATGATGACCTTCTTGCAGGCCCTCATGCTCCAGGGGGCGTCGCCCAGGATGCCCCACATTTGGGCGTTTCCTTCCTCATCGGCCCGCTGGACGTGGAATATTCCGATATCGGGTTGCAAAGCCGGCACCAGGACGTGTTCGTATCCCGAACCAAAGGGATCCTTCATCAATTTTGCCTTGTCATCACCCATCCAGGCGGAATATTTGAGCATGTCGGAGCCCTTCATGGAATTGATGGGGATATAGGGGATGCCCAGCGATCCCGCCAAAAAACGGGCCATCATGGCGAAATTCGTGTAATCCTCCATCTCGACCTTATGGGGGAACCCCTTCTCCATGGCCCGCCGGAAGCAATAACAGGGGCCGAAAACCTCCATCCATACGTAGGAGGCGATAATCCGGTCAACGCAACCCGCGCCGATCAGTTGATCTGCCTGCTCGTTAAAGCTGGCCTGGCAGATCGTCAGATGCTTTTTGTTCTGCCTGATGATCTCGTGGTTGAGTACATAGGAGATACTGTGGAAAAACCCTCCGCTGGCGACGGTCATGCCGTCTTCAACAAAACCTGATACCGCTTCCCGAGCTGTCATCACTTTTGATGCTTTCATGATCGATACCCTCCTTATCGATGGGACTTATTCCAATTCCAAAGCAAAAACCGATGGGCGTTCAGATACAGACTCTTATAACGTATTGAATTTTGTTGAGCGATGATTTGCGCTCAAGGCATTGATCAGAGATCTCAGGTAAAAAAACATTGTTATTAAAAAAAACTTGACGAAATTTAAGCAACTTGAGTATATGTAAGGGAAATAGGGGGTGTTCCATAAATTAGTGACTATTTAATAAAGCACCTTTTACATTTTCATGCAGAGCCAATCGATGGATAAACCTACCAGTGCTAAGGTGAAAAGTCAAAACAAAGCTTTTGGGCTGATCCCTACAAATCATAGACCGGTTTTACGCTAGTGTAACATGTTCCAGTAGTCCTGTGCGGTTGAATTAAGCCGGCATATTACATTTTCACACGTTCACTGAATCCGTTAGCTTTATTGCCCCAAGTTTGAGGTCGGGGCTGAAACTAATTGTTTGCATGGTATTCATCATCCAAATCAAAGGAGGAGGTAAGAAATGGGAAAAAGTCAACTGGGTGCTATGGAGCGTTTTGCTTTAGCTATTGAGAAGTATGTGCCCGATGCTATTACGTCGGCGGTCGTCATGATTATTATCTTGTTTGTCTTTGCCACGGGCATCGGGGTGCCCGTAGAAAAGACGGGAGCGGCCTATTACAAGGGATTCTGGATGCTCCTGGCCTTTACGATGCAGATGACTCTGATCATTACCCTGAGCTCCGTCTTCGGCCAGTCGCCCCTCTTCCGGAAGGTCGTTCTGATGCTGTCCGGCATTCCCAAGTCGCCATTTCAAGTGATTGCCATGGCATCCATTTTAACGGCTGTTCTGGCCTATTTTTATTGGGGTTTGGCCATTACCCTGGGGCCGGTCATCGCTGTCTACTTCTGCGGCGAGGCCGAGAAGAAGGGAATCAAGGTCGATCTTATGGTCTGCCTGGCCACCGTTTTTGCCGCCCATTCGATCTGGCAGTACGGTTTATCCTCCAGTGGGCCACTGCTGATGGCTACGCCCGGGCATTTCCTGGAAAAGACCGTAGGAATACTGCCCCTGTCCACGACCATCTGGTCTCCGGCAGCCATCATTATGACAATCGGCTTTATCGTTTTGCTTTTGATTGTGTCTCGGTTGCTCTTTCCCAAGCATCCCAAGACGATTGCCAATTATCCCGATGCCTACAAACTGGTTGAGGACCACGCGGCCGAGGCGGCCGCCATGGCGGAGGAAAAGGACCTGACCTTTTCCCAGAAGGTGGAGCGAAGCCATATCATGGGTTATATCATATGCCTTGGTCTCGTCTACTGGCTTTATCAGCATTATTTCGTCAAGAATCTGAGTCTGGATCTGAATGCCTTGAACGCCACCTTCCTGCTGCTTTGCTTCCTCCTGCACCGGAACATCTACCGGTTCCAGGAGGCCTTGAAGGAAGGGATCCGGTCGTCCTGGTCCGTCGTCGTGATCTATCACATGTACGCCTTTGCGGCGGGAATCCTCCAGTTTACGCCCGCTGGCGAGTACATCGCCAAATTCCTGGGCGAGATCTCGACACCTTATACGTTCCCGCTGCTAATGGCCATATCCGGAGCGATCATTGCCATTTTCGTCCCCTCCAGTGGCGGGCAGTGGGTTATCCAGGGGTTCGTCACCTCCAAGGCGGCTGCCGCAACCGGCGTTTCATTCCAGAGAGGTCTTATGGCCCTCGGTATCGGTGACCAGATAGGCAACCTGGTCTCGCCCTTCTGGTATGTCATTGTTGCCGGTATCGCCCGGGTCGATTTCCGCAAGTTCTTTGGGTACGGTATGGTCTTTGCCCTTCTGTGGTTTGTCTGGGGGATCATCTGCTTCACCTTTCTCCCCTGTTGATGCGGTTTAGATGAAAATCCCTCTACCTCCTTTAGCAAAGGGGGCAAGTCAATCACGGGGGGCGAGTCATGAGATAACGAAGAAGGCGGGAGGGGCCCCAGTCCCTTTCCCGCCTTCTCAGAGAGATCAGGAAGAGGTTAAAAAATGAAGCTGCAAGGAAAAGTAGCGATTGTGACCGGTGCCAGCAAAGGCATCGGCAAGGGGATCGCCATCCGGTACGCCCAGGAAGGGGCGACAGTGGTACTGGCCAGCCGTTCCGTGGATTTGCTGGAAGTGATCGCCGCCGATATTCGGAAAGAGGGCGGCAAGGCCCTACCCCTGCCCCTGGATGTCATGCGGTACGAAAGCATTGAAGGGGTCGTTGCCAGAACGGTGTCCGAATTCGGCCGCCTGGATATCATGGTGAACAATGCGGGCATTTCGATGGCCAAACCATCTGAAGAACTGGCCATCCAGGATTGGCAGCGGGCTCTGGATACGGACCTGTCCGGGGTTTTCTACGGCTGCCAGTGTGCGGCCAGACAGATGTTTCGTCAGGCGGAAGGGGGGAGTATTATCAACGTCACCTCCGTATACGGCCTGGTGGCCGCGCCGGGACGGCTTGCCTATTGCGCCAGCAAGGCGGCGGCAAACATGCTGACAAAAGTTTTGGCCATCGAATGGGCAAAAAAGAAGGTGAGGGTGAACGCCATCGCCCCCGGTTATATCCGCACGGAACTGGTCCAGGGGGTCATTGACAGCGGCATGCTGCAGCCCGAAGTGATCGAGAAACGCACGCCTTTGGGGCGGATTGGCGAGGTTTCGGAACTTCTGGGCATCGCCGTTCACATGGCATGTGAAGAATCGTCTTTCATGACCGGGTCGATCGTCAACGTCGACGGCGGCTGGGAGGCTTACGGCTATTTGTAGGGCAATGATGAAGATTTTCGGCATTCCGCAAAATCTCCCCCCCACTCTTTAGAAAAGTGGGGAGCTGTGATGCTTAAGGCAATGACATTGAGATAATAAATAGGAGCGAATGAAGAATGAACGAGAAAGTGATTATCACGGCGGCCATTACCGGAGGTATTCATACCCCCACCATGTCACCCTATCTTCCCGTGACACCCAAACAGATTGCCGATGATGCCGTAAAGGCCTGCGAGGCCGGCGCTGCCGTCTGCCATATCCATGCCCGCAATCCTGAAACGGGGCAACCGACGGCGGATGTCCATATCATCAAGGAGATCATCACCAGTATCAAGAGCCGTTGTAATGTCGTGATCTGTATCACCACCGGCGGCGGACTGGGGATGACCGTGGAACAGCGCGTTGCGCCCGTTACGCTCTACAAGCCGGAACTTGCTTCTCTGAATGCGGGTTCCACAAACTTTGCCCTCTTTCCGATGATTCCTAAATATAAGAAATGGAAGTTTGAATGGGAAAAACAGTACCTAGCCATGTCGGAAGATTTCATTTTTGCCAATACCTTCAAATCCATGCGTGAATTTTGTACGGTTTTTAACAAAATGGGGACCAAGCCGGAATTTGAAATCTACGATTCAGGCATGGTGAATAATGTTGCTTTCATGATCCAGGCCGGTTACATCAAGAAGCCCGTTTACATCCAATTTGTCATGGGGGTGCTGGGCGGGATCACCCCCAGTGCCGAGAACCTTATGTTTCTCGTCGATTATGCCCGCAGGCAGATCGGGGATTTTGTTTTCTCCGTATGCGTGGCCGGTCGGGCTCAGTTTCCTATCTGTACGCAATCGCTTCTCATCGGCGGAAATTGCCGTGTCGGTCTGGAGGACAATCTCTATCTTGAAAAAGGCGAAATGGCTAAAAGTAATGCCGATCAGGTGGCGAAGATAGTGCGGATCGCCAAAGAGTTGGGTGTTGAGCCGGCATCCCCCGATGATGCCAGAAATATGCTGGGACTCAAAGGGATCCGTAAAGTCAATTACTGACGACCTTGTAAAGCGTGAAATTCTGCATTTCTTCTAGGACTGATTCCTATGAAGGATAAAGGAGGCGTCCCACTTCGGAATCGGACGGCATCCGATTGTCTGCAAAGAGCCTTTCATACATATTATCATCGAACCTGCCCGGTAAGAGAAGACGGATGCAGGTCGATTTTATGTTTTGGAGGTAACGGCCATGAAGAAAATGGAGACGCGAGACGGCGGAAATTTTAACGGTATCGCCGGCAATAGTGTGGGAGATCTTAATTTAACGCCCGTTGATATTTTAAAGAAGTATGGATCACGAGTGGTCGAACGGTTTGCCGTAAACCTTTACGACTACACCAGGACCGATTACCGCGTCAACTTGACCGCTGCGCTGTAAGAAACGTACCGATCTTCAAATAAATGCCGGCATTTTGATTTGACGGCATCTACGTTTCGAGACTATACTCGCATTGCAGATGGCCTTGTTACGGCTTCATCGTTGATCCATTAAAATAATCATGTTCTAATGATTCAAGGGGGAGCAAATGCGAGTGATTTCTGATGCGGAAGTGGCAGGGTTGATCAATATGGGAGAGGCGATCACCGCTATGAACGCCGCATTTGAGCAATTTGGAAAAGGCGTGGGCGCAGCTCTGCCTCGCACCCGTGCTGCGGCCACGCATGACGGTCAAACGGCGGCGATTGCCACGATGGGTGCGGCCCTTTCCGCCGCCGGCGTGGTCGGCGCGAAGATCTACTCAACCATCAACGGCCAATTCAATTTCGTTATCGTGCTGTTCTCCGCTTTGACCGGTGAGGCCCTCTGTGTGATTGCCGCCAACGAGATTACCCGATTCCGCACGGCCGCAGCAAGTGCCGTAGCCATGCGTGCATTGGCGCGCAGTGATGCAAAAACGCTGTCTATCTTCGGCGCCGGCGTGCAGGCGAACGCACATGCGGAGGCTTTTTTGCTGTCCCATGCCTTTGAGCAGGTTTACGTTGCCGGTCGCAACAATACGGAAGCTTTTGCCGAACGGATCCAGGCCAGGTTCGGCATAAGGTCTAAAGCCACTGACATGGTGACTGCCGCATCCGAGGGTGATGTAATCGCCACCTGTACACGTGCCAGCGAGCCCCTGTTTGACGGAGATTTGGTCAAGGCGGGCACTTTCATCGCCGCCGTCGGATCAAGCAAACCGCAGGCGCGCGAATTGGATGATAAGCTGCTGTCCCGAGCGGGCCGGATCGTAGTGGAGTGGCTGCCGGCGGCGCAGGCCGAGGCCGGCGAATTTGTGCAAGCCGCCGCCGATGTGATTGATCCGGCGCGTGTTGATGAATTGGGCAAGGTCATTGTGCAAGGGAAAAATTATATCCGCCATGAAGACGACATTGTGATCTATAAATCTGTCGGCATAGGACTGGAGGATGTTGCCCTGGCAAACCTCGTATGGCAGAGGGCACAGTAAAAAAGTCCATCCGCACTTTAATCTTCCTGGAAGTGAGCATACGTCATTTTTGACGGGTATGCCTTGTTTCAATTTGATAATAAGTACAGTTCACGATTGGCAACAGGCATCGTCACCATGCCACATATTTTGCAGTCTATACTTTCTTGGCATACCAGACCATGCTTCTTATACTACTTTCCATCAGGAGCAAGTTCTTCTCAAGATAAATCATACAGCGTTATGTGAAATTTCACAGCACTACTTTGCGTGTAAACAGATTCAAACGCGTCAAAGTATCGCATGTGATCTGTCTCTTTTTTTCAGAGAAAATATTTGTTTCATACGAAACTACCATGTAATATCATGTGAGTAAATCATCTGGAGGACATTATGCGGTGTCGTGGAATAATTATTCCTGCTCTGGTTCTGGCCGGGTTGTTGTTTTCGCAAGTTGCGCAGGCATTGACGATGGAGCCCCCATTGCCGAATGATTGTGCAGAGGCGGAAAAAGCGACGGATCCGCAGACCAAGGTAAACTTGTACACACGCTGCCTTGATGCGACCGATAAGTACGATAGACCACTCGAGGCCTATCAGCGCAATAATATATATTTTCATCGTGCCAATGCGTTGTTCGAACTGCAACGCTACGCAGAAGCACTTGCCGACTATGACCGGTTTCTTGCCAAAACCAGCAGCGGCCATGTCTGGGCGCTGCATCAGCGTGGATTGACACATCAGGCGATGGGGCAACGTCAACTTGCTCTTGCTGACTTCAAGCAGGCATTGGAGTCCAATCCTGATGCACTCTGGGTGCGCATAGGGCCGAAGGGGGCTGCGTAGGTAACCTTCTCCATATGCATAGATAGGGAATATAAAATAAATGTAATCTGGTTAATGGGAGGTTCTTCCTCAAATGTTTGCTTGAAACCTTTTGTCTCTTGTGCAAGATTATAAATGATTATCGCTGACTCCGCGATTTTATCGATGGTGAATATCGGAAGGGAAATACGTCTAACCGCTTTATTTTTTTAGGACGTGAAGAAAGGAGAATGCATTGTGATTGATTTCAGTTTGAACAAGGATCAACAAAAATTGTTGAATTTAGCGAAGGATTTTGCTGAAAAGGAAATTAGACCTGTAGCAATCGAATATGATCGTGAAGGGGCCTATCCCGAAGCAATCCTTAAGAAGGCACATGAACTTGGGTTGATGTACACGAATATTCCCAAAGAGTATGGTGGCTCTGGCATGAGTTTTTTGGAGCATTATGTCGTAACGGAAGCCATGAACTATGAATGCTGTGCCATCGGGCAGCAGATAGGTATATCGCACCTGGCGACAGGGGCCATCCTCATCGGGGGTAGTGAGGAACAGAAGAAAAAGTTTCTCGGGGACATGTGTGGGAGCTATCGGAGTGCCTGTTTCTGTTTGACTGAAACAGAGGCGGGATCGGATGCGGCTATGATGAGCACAACCGCGGAGAAGAAGGGAGATAAATACATCATCAATGGCACGAAGTGCTACATCACGAATGGTGGATATGCGGACTTGCTTTGTGTCTTTGCTACGGTCGATAAAAGCCTAGGAACAAAAGGGATAAGTTGTTTCGCGGTTCCAAGGAGTACTCCGGGAATCAAGGTGGGGCGGGTTGAAGATAAAATGGGCCACAGGGCCTTGAATGTTGTTGAACTCTTCTTTGAAAATGTTGAGGTCGGGAAAGAGAATTTGATTGGTGGGGAAGGCCAGGGATTCAGGTTGGCGATGATGGCTCTTGATCGAGGCCGTGTGAATATCGCGGCGGTATGCACCGGCATTTCACAGAAGGCACTGGATGAGTCCGTAAACTGGGCAAATACTCGGGTCCAGTTCGGACAGAAAATCGGCAATTTCCAGGGAGTCCATTTCATGCTCGCTGACATGAATGCCCTGGTGATGGCTTCTCGGGCAATGTACCTGCAGGTGGCATGGATGCTGGACCAAAGGATGCGATGTACAACGGAAGGGGCGCTAGTTAAGTTTTTTGCCACAGACGCGGCGATGAAGATTACGACAGATGCGGTTCAGATCCTTGCTGGCTCCGGATACATGAAAGGTTCCATGGTCGAAAAACTAATGCGTGATGCAAAGCTAACCCAAATTTTCGAAGGGACAAACCAGATTAACCGGATGGTTGCCGGGCGCGGGATTCTTGGTGGATCTCCTAGGTTGTTTTAAACATAAATGGTATGGGGATACGGCGAGATTCAGGAGAGGTATTATATTGGGGAATTCTTTTCTTTGAGGTATCGCAATCTTTGCCGTACAAATTTTCGTCGGAAGCGGCAAGACTCTGATGATGTGCAATCATGGAAGGAAGTCCCATGGGCAGTGGAAAGCATTCGGATGGGGGTTGCGATGATTTTGGCAATGTGCTTCCATACAAGCAGAAGCTGTAAATAGAAATTTTCCTGCTAGAAATTGTGATTGCCATAACTACTGTTCTGTTGCCGGAGAAAGGTTGGGATATGTTTGATCTAAAAGGGAAAGTTGCTATTGTCACAGGGGGGAATGGGGGTATAGGGCTTGGTATGGCACGAGGATTGGCAAACGCTGGGGCGTGTGTCATCGTGGCTGCTCGAAATGAAGAGAAGTCTAATATGGTCATACAGGATTTGCGGGCGCTCAGTTCTGACTCATTTGCGCTAAACGTTGATGTAACCGACGAGCAATCGGTTGAAAATATGGTTTGCGAGGTTTCTCAGCGGTGTGGTCGAGTCGATATTCTTGTGAATAATGCCGGGATGAATATCAGGAATCCTGTCCAAGATCTTCTTCTTGATGAGTGGCGGCAAGTCTTGGACACAAATCTAACAAGTGCTTTTCTTTGTGCTCGCAGCGTATATCCCCATATGAAGGAAATAGGTGGGGGCAAAGTCATTAATATCGGATCTATGCTATCGGTATTTGGTGCATCATACGCGCCAGCTTACGGGGCAAGCAAAGGCGGTATCGTGCAGCTTACAAAATCAATGGCCGTTGCTTGGGCAGGCGACCATATTCAGGTCAATGCTATATTGCCAGGCTGGATTGATACTGACCTGACGCGCCAAGCCAGACATAGTGTTCCAGGCTTGCATGATCGAGTTATTAACAGGACACCGGCAGGAAAATGGGGAAACATAAATGACCTTGCTGGTATTGCCGTCTTTTTGGCCAGTTCTGCCTCTGATTTCGTCACCGGTGCGGCTATCCCGGTGGACGGTGGTTATTCGGCACTGGGATAATCCATTAGATGGGTTTTTGTAAAATCCAAGAGTTATCGCAATGTAACAAGAAAAAGTATCCAATCGGCTGCACGGCTTCTTGACTGAGATCTGTCGCCAAGAGTGGATACTAAAGTATTCATGCTGTCAGTCATTTTTCATAGAATCATCGTTCAAAAGCGGCTGTGAAAACAAGGAGGATATATGCTGGAGTCATTAAACGACAAAGTGGCATGGGTAACAGGTGCAGGAACGGGTATTGGACAGGCAGGAGCAGTCGCGCTTGCAAAAAATGATGTCAAAGTTATTCTTTCCGGACGGAGAAGAGAGGCTCTTCAGGAAACAGCCGAAATCATAAAGCAAATTGGCGGAGAGGCCAAAATAGAAATCCTGGACGTTTCGGACGAGAAGGCTGTTCAAGACGTCGCAGATCGCATTTATGAGGCCTATGGTCGGCTCGATATTCTTGTCAACAATGCAGGAACGAACGTAACGGAGCGGCATTGGGGTACAGTTACACCGGAAAAATGGAACCAGGTTATCGATATTGACTTGAATGGTGCATTTTACTGCGCTTCAGCGGTAATACCCATCATGAGAAAACAGAAAGACGGCCTGATCATCAATGTTTCCTCCTGGTATGGCCGCTTTTATTCGTACATTACAGGACCGGCGTACTGTGCCGCAAAGCATGGGCTGCTCGCCATGAATGCAACCATCAATATCGAGGAATGCATTCATGGGATAAGGGCATGTGCGATTTGTCCAGCAGAGGTCTGGACACCCATCATCGACAGGCGGCCGGATGCCCTCAGTAATGAAGAGAAGGCAAAGATGCTGAAGTCTGATGACCTGGGTGAGACCATCCTTTTTGTGGCGCGTCTTCCCAGGCACGTTTGCATCAATGAACTGCTCATGAGCCCTACATGGAATCGTGCCTATGTTTATGATTCCAGTCGACAGCCGCCTGTAACGGGTTAATTTCAGGATCATGTTAAGATTGCGACAACGATAAACGGCAAGCTTGATTAATTTTAATGCGGCTTTTTGTCCACCGTAAGTACGTATGATCAAACTTTATCAGTCTTCAGATTCGCTTAACCCATCATCCTCTTTCGCGGGGGCGCCAGCCTTTTTCGGGATGATTTTTCTGTAGACCTCTTTCGGGGATCTTTTTTGGCCGGCAACGGTTAAAAGCCTGTCGATCGTAATATCGAAAAGTTTTTCATTCTCTTCCAGATAGGGCAGGATCAATTGCCAATCGGCATCGGTAGTGGCAACGAACTCACCGCCGTTGAGCTGCTCATCGACCAGTTTTTTGTGGGGATCTCTCACGTAAATCGCACCGCCGGAAGCCAGGGAGAAAATATTGGATCCCGGGTAGGGCGATTCATATTCGCGGATCGATCCGTCGTTATCATCGAAGCCAATACCGTTCAGAATGACAAAACCACCGCCGTTCAAGGGATCACCGGCCATGAATGATTCCGCAAGGTAGTCCAGGGCTGTCCCGTTGATGACTACCCGGGGTTTGCCGACGGCGTTGATCAGGGGGCGACCCGCGGCGTTTCCCATGATATAGGCAGTGCCGCCTTTGGCGCCGTACATGAATGTCTGGCCGACATCGCCGAATACGACCAGCTTTCCTTCTTTCATGATCTGGCAGAGCTGATCCTGGGCATTGCCATGAACATAGATCTCCATGCCGTCAATGCCCGATGCCAGGTAATCGCCCGATGCGCCATAGACGTCAATCCGCACATCCGTTGTTGCCGGGCCGAACCCGCAGCCCGTAAACCGCTGGCCCCGGTATTTGTAAACAATAAAACGCTTCCAGCCGAGTTTGTGGGCGGCCACGATCATCACCGCATCGCAGTGGTCGCCTTCCGGCTCAAAATGTTCCGCGTCAATGATGAGGGTCCTTTCATCATTTTTGGGCGCACGCAGTTGAGCGCGGGTGGCAAAATCGATCCGGCTGAAACGGGCATCGGACTTTTCCGTGATCAGGGGAGTGGCGGAAAAAATTTCATCCAGAGTGATCTTCAGGACATGCTGGACGGAGCTTCTTTTTATCCGGCCGGTGTTGTACCTCCGGTCGTTCAACAGGGCCAGGGCGTCGATAGCCGTTTGCTTGAAGTCTTCCTTTTCCAGGGCATATCCCTTGATGGTTTCAATCGCGAACCTGAACCTGTCGGGTTCAAATCCCTCGATATGGTTCCGGACATAGGTAAATATTTTTTGAGCGGCCGCCGCGGTATCCTTTTCTGAAAACAGTCCGGCAAGTTCTTCTGCTGTTGCTTTCCATTCGTCCGTTGCGGTGATCTGTTTTGAGATGTCGCAGATGAGTTTGTCTTTGGGCGTTTCGATGACTTTCCCGAATTTGTCGGTGCAGATCAGTGTCTTGCTGCCCGTGCCGTCACCCGCATCCTTGAGGCTGAAGATGAAGGAGCCGCCATCCGTATAACTGCCGCCGCGGGCGTTCCAGTATTTATCGGCAATGGGCCCGAAGCGCGGATCTTCCCGTTCCAGGGAAATAAGAGTTGCATCGATGGCCTGTTTTTCCGAGCATATCAGGCCGATCTGCACTTCCCCTTCCTGCAGGGCAAACACCTGGGGGCGAAGCATGGCCGTGTCCGTAATGCCGATCAGCTGGAATTGATCATTCTTCCAGTCATTCCGGGCGATAATGAAAAACCATGGCCCGTCGGGCGATGCATTGACGTGATGGGTCTGGATGGCCTTATACAGCTCCTGCTTTTCTGCAGGAAGCATGTCAAAATCCATTTCCGATGTTGGCGCCATGGCCTCGATCAGGTATTCCAGGGGATATTTGTAGACACGGCTCCACAGGTCGAGAAGGCAGGCGGCCTCCTCCGTATCCGTCAGAAACAGGGGATAATAGTTCCGCTGCTTGAGATATTCATAGACGGCCTGATAGTTTGCGAAATCGCCGTTGTGCACCAGCGCTTCATTGAGTGCGCTGAACGGGTGGCAGCCGCCGGGATGCCAGACGCGGCCGCGGGTCGGATAACGCTGGTGGGCAAGCCAGGCGTGGGCCTTAAAATCATCCAGTTTGTAGTACCGGACCACATTTTCCGCATAACCGACGATTTTCAGAATCATCATGTTCCTGCCATGGGACATGACAAAGGCCTTTTTTTCACCGAGGGAAGCATAATACTGCGAGTTGATTTTGAAGCTGTTCTGATAGACAAACTCGTCCTCGGCATCCCGCCGGTCCATGGAGGAGAAGTTGTTATCGTCAATGTATTTGTCCAGGATGTCGTCCTTGACGCGCACGAAATAACGCATGACATCAGGGGGCCTGACGTCAAGACCGATGCTGCGGTGGTCGTCAATCGTAGCCAGCTTTTCGGACTTGTCGATTTTAAAGTAAGGTTTGATGTACGTGTTTTCAATTTCATCGGCCACCGTGGGGTCCAGGAGGGCGATGTGGAACATGTAATCCTCGTCGAGGACCTGACGGGAAACACCCAGGGCTTCGGGAACAAATCCGACGGCGCCTATGCCGCCGCCTTTCCCGTTGCCTCTGTTGTGCATCTGCGCGGACGGTTCAAAGATGTTCTTCCCGGTGACGGGAATGGAACAGATAAATCCGGTGACGCCGCAGCCGCCTTCCTCTTCGGTATTCGGGGCGAGAGTGGGCACCTGGCTGCAAATCTCAGTGCGTGAATATAATATTTTTTCAGCATTATCCATTATTAGCAAACTCCGCTTTAATTACTGTAATCGATGTGTTCGAGCAGGTCCGTCCGGCCCACAAGTTCCGTGACACTTTTCATGCCGAACTTCTGAAGGATCTCGACAAGCTGGACATTCCATGCATGGTACATATTGGTCAGGCGCTGTGTCGCCCATTCCTCGCCGAACAGGTCCGCCAATTCGGAGTCTGTCGAGGCGATGCCCCGGGCGCAACCTCGTCCCGATTCACAATTGCCGCAACGGACACATTCCAGGGAGACCATCTCTGAGGTGCCGATCACGGCCCCGTCCGCGCCAAGGCAGATCGCTTTGGCCAGATCATGGGCGGTCCGGATGCCGCCGGAGGCGATGAGCGTCACGGCATCCCGGGCGCCCTCATCCTTCAGGAAACCATGAACCTTGGCGATGGCGTACTCGATGGGCATGGCAATGTTCTTCTTGGCAATATCCGGCGCTGCGCCGGTGCCGCCGTAACCGCCGTCGATGTGGATAATATGTGCGCCGGCATAGTAGGAGCCGACGGCAACCATGTCCACGTCATTGGGTGTGGACACCTTGACGGAAACCAGGGCCAATGGATTCATCTGCTTGATCCAGTCGATGTGCTTCTTATGATCTTCGATGGAATAGACCGAATGAAACGGGAAGGGCGAAAACAGGGAGGTGCCCTTGACGGCCTCCCGCATTTTGGCGACGCTTTCCGTATTTTTTTCTCCGAGGAGGTGTCCGCCGAGGCCCGGTTTTGCACCCTGCGCGTATTTAAACTCGACGATTTTCACCCGCTGGATAGTCTCCTCGCGCACACCGAAGAGCCCCGTAGCGATCTGGGTGATCACGTGGTCATCATAAGGTTTGAGCACCTCCGGGTAGCCGCCTTCACCGGTGCAGGTAAAGGTATTCCATATGGCGGCATTCCGTGCCTTGGAAACCATGGTGGGCAGGCTGACAGACCCGAAGGACATGCCGCCGCCATAGACCGGGGTCGAGATGACCACATTGGCCCGTCCGTCGTTTCTCCGGTTCAGTTTAATTTCCGTAGAGATTTTATTCTTGTCAATCTTCGGCGGGTTGGCGGGAAACTTGAACCGCAACTTGTCGAAACCGCCGCCGGAATTGCCCACGTTGTATTCGAGGTCCGTCCGTGCGGGCGGATAACCCGTCTCGGCCATGATCCACGTGCCGGTGATCATGTCCGCCGTCCAGCGGAAGTCGCCCAGCGTCTCATACATGGGATTAAGGGACAGGCTCAAGGCCTGCCGCGGGCATTTGCCGATGCAGCAAAAAGTCTTCTGCTGGCATTCAAAGCCGATGCATTTGTAGTCGATGGGCGGATTTACCCGGTTGTGCCCTTCAACCCTTTCATGGACGCCATAGGGGCATGTCTTGGCGCACGTTCCGCAGTCAATGCAAGCATCAGACCGGGTAACCTTGTACTTCGGCACTTGATGTTTGAATCGTGAAGGCATGTTTTTAATTTTTACAGTAGATGGTTTCATACGCTCGCAGCTTCTCTGTTTTTAAATAGTTTTCCAAAGGTTTCATGGTCGATGTCATCAAAAAAGATGGCCCGGCCGGTTTCTCCCCGCAGACGACGGGCTTCTCGGATGCCCATGGCGCCCATTACCTCAAGGAGTTGTGAATGCCAGGCCCCCATGAGGTTGATGATCCTCTGGGTGACAATTTTCACCGGGATTTTTTCCAACCGTTCGGGGAAAACCAGCAACTTTTCCGGTTCCTCGTATAGACGGACGCCGAGGGCAATGAGCAACGGCATGTCGATGGCGGTCAAGTCTGCGCCACAGAGCATGGCCTTGGGAACATGCTCCGCCATGGCGATTCCACCGGAGAAAATCAAGGTGATTTCATCGCGGATCCGGTCTTCAACAAGCCGCAGGTGGACGGCCCGGATAATATCTTTTATCAAACGAGGGCTTGAGGTCGATGCACCAGCGATCTCCAATCCGCGGTAGTCGGCAACGACATGGATAATCTCCGCGCCGCTGTGTGCAAGCTTGGAAACAATGTCCTCCACATCCTTCACCGCCGGAATTCTGATGATCGTGAGTGCCTTGCTGATGCTTTTGATCTTGTCTTTCACGGCCGGGAAATGGTTCAGCAGTTCATCATTATACTCAACGGCCACGATTCGCGCCTTCTTGATGACGGCCTGATGTTTGTCAATGTCTGTATGCGTTATGAAGGGGATGATGTTTGGGGTATACTTTTCAACATCCTTTGTCATGCCGGCAACCGGCATGATGATGCATGTGTTGATCTCCGCCGCCGCCCTGGCCAGTGCCACCTTGATATTCTTGCTCAGGTTATCCGCCGGGATATCGAAGAGAATGGGAATGGGAAGATCGACCGTATCGGGAATCTTCGACAACAACTGTCCGTTTGCATCAAAGGCCAGATGATTGAGTTTCCTGCCCAGTTCAACGGAGGTGCTGATATATTCCCGTCCATGGATGCCATCCCGGGTCGGTCGGACGATTTCAGACATGTCCGTCCACATGCTGTCAAACCCCGTTCCGGTAAACGGTCCCCTGTATCCGGCGCCGGAAACGGGGACCTTCCCGTCCTCCGCCTGTTTCCACAGGGTGATGAACATATCGGATTTCCAGTAGGAACCGCCGATATTCAGGAAGTCGCGTTCCAGTGATTTTTCCAAGGCGCCCCGGGGGCACTCCTGAATGCACCGGAAACAGTTTCTGCACACGACGGTGTTGGGGTCCGCCATCTTTCGCGGATCGTCTTTCCCTCGTTTATGGGCCTCATAGATGCATACTTTGGTGCACCGGCCGCAGTTGATGCAGTTTTCTCCCCGGACAATCTTGAACTTGAATATGGATTCAAGATCAAGGGGCGTCGCTTTTGCGTGGATGTGATATTTTTTAGGCATAATTGTTATTCGTCTTTATGAAATGAAGTTTATATGTGACAGTGGCTCAGTTGTTCCGCTCCACCATGGCCCAGTATTCCTTGCTGTCGTCGACCTTCTTCAGGAAGTCCGCGATTTGTGCTTCCGGACGGCCGAACTTGCCCTCCATCCTATTTTCCAGCGCGTCCCAGAGCATCATGAGCTCAAGATTGGTCTGGCATATCTCCTCGCAGGCTTTGCAGTGCATGCACATAAAAGCGTTTGCCGCTTCCGCAGGCGTCACTTCTTTTCCCGTAATGAGCTTCTTGGCCAGCGCTACCTTCCCTTTCGCCGTGACGCCTTCATTCCCTGTGACGAGGTAGGCGGGGCATACGGCGATACAGTTCCCGCACTTGGCGCAGGCATGGGTGGTGAGCTCGAAATCGAGGTTGTCAACCTTTTCATCCTTTCCCAGGAGCCATGTGGCCGCTTTACCGATGATCGGCGAAAAGAGCGTCAGGAGGTTCATGGAAAAACCGAAAACGGCCGGATTGAAGAGAAGGGTGGAGAGCCCCGTTGAATTGACACCGAAGAATTTTCCCGGATTCAGGATGTTGTTCGGGTCCACTTTGGCCTTGTATGCTTTCAGCTCCCGCTGTTTTTCACTGCTGTAGAGGTCATTGATAAAGGCGGCATTCCAGAGGCCAAGGCCATAGGGCTCGGCGCCCAATGAAACCGCCGTCTTGGTGAGCATGGAAACCAGGGGCATATTCATATAATATTTTTTGCTCCTGGAGTCGCAAAGGAAAGTGGCCATGATAAGTGCCTGTTTTTCATCCAGGATATACGAGTCTATGCATACTTCAACTCCGAAACGGTTGCCCAGTTTTTTTGCTTTTTCAATAAAGGTTGGGGCTACGGTGATCGGGATAATAATCTCACTGGCCAGGATGGTCGGTCCCAGGCGCTTTGTCTTCATCCCAAAAAGGCGTTCATTCCACAGATACCCGGCGGCATAACGGGGCGCGGCCTCAATATGACCCGCTTTGGCCATGAATTTCACAAAAGATTCTTCATCCTCCGCGCTGCTGAACTCCACGAGGACGCCGGCGCTCTTCTTGAATATGCCGGCCCGCATGACCGCGTTTGTGTCATTCAAATGATTTTCATCCAAAAACCGGATGACGTTGGGGTTGAGCTTCTCCGCGCTTTTGCTTTTTATGAATCGGTCGATAAATGCGAAAGCCTCTTTATCGTCATTGAAATACAAAAGATGTGCGTATGAGGCCTTCGGCATGTCCCGAAGCTTGAGGGTGGCTTCAACCACGATGCCGAATTCTCCCTCGGTGGAAACAAAGAAGGTGAAATCAGGGTCGACAGGGGACAGCGTTTTGAGTTCGCCGGCGCCTGTAATCACCTTCATGGACACAATTTGCTTTGATAAGTGACCGTATCTGAAGCTGTTAATCCCGTAGCCGCCCGTCGAGATCCAACCGGCGACCGTGGAAAACTTGCTTGAGGGATAGGTCATCAGGCACAAGCCCTCTTTCTTGGCCATGATATCGATATCGCTCCATCGGGCGCCCGCTTCAACGGTGACGGTCTTTTCTTCGGTGTTGAGCTCCAGGATTTCCCGGAAAGGAGACAGGTCGATGACGATCCCGGCATTGGTAGGGATGACGCCGCCGAAGCCCCATGATGCGGAGCCTCTCGGTGTCACAGGGATCTTCTGCGCGTTGGCAAACGCCAGGACCTTTTTTATCTCGTCCGTGTTTTTGGGCTGGATGACAAAATCGGGTTGCGTTTGAAAAAATGTTTTGGTCATGATCTCTGGAACATCGCCGATGTCATGACTGTACATCTCTCGTTCTTCCATTTTGTCGAGTATTTTTATATCGCCCGCGATCTTTCTGAATTCTTCTACTGGCTTCATGTATGCTATGTCTCTTCAGTTGTTATAATGAGGGGGTCAATTGTCGCCCCATGTTCTTGTGGATTACGGAAAGCTGCTATGGAGCCGCAGTAAGAGCAAGATAAATGCCACAACCTGAGTTGTACTTCCAGAGTCGCTCTTGGGAGAGTGTGCTTTTCCTGCCGATAGTAGCAGGGGAAGCGCCCATGCCGCTTTCTCCGTATCAAGGGGTCTTTGCCTACAACAATAAATTGTGGCTGTCAACACTTTTTTGTCACTAATTCAAATATTAAACAAAATTGTATCAAAATCCAATGCGTTGATGTAAGTGACCATAACTACTGGACTATGCCTTTTAAGGTCAACAAAAACGAGACAAAAATGTATTATTATCCTATTTTGTGGAACAATAATGTAACGTGCTTGAAGCACGGCCTCCTTTTCTCCCTGCAATTGGTGTTTTGTAATATTAAAACAGATGGTTAAAATGATGATCTCTGCGGCGCGAAAAATAGTTCAGCAGAGGAAATCCGGGATAATTCCCGAATAATGGTACAATAATGTACAATTAATTGGAATTTACGTCTCAAAGCAGTATTTGCTTGTTTCTCCGTGCGGCTTCAGGGGGTATTCGCCGGTGTAGCACGCCAGACAAACCTCTTCCATCTTCATGCCGGTTGCTTCAACCATGCCTTCCGGCGAAAGATAGTACAAGGAATCCAGGCCGACGAATTCGGCAATCTTATCCACGTCGCCTTTCTGGGCGGCAATGAGTTCCCCCTTTGATGAGAAGTCAATGCCGTAAGGACAGGGGTGACGTGTCGGCGGGCAGCTGATTACCATATGGATTTCCTTGACACCGTTATCCCGCAGATTCCGGACGCGGTTGCGGCTGGTTGTGCCGCGGATGATGGAGTCTTCGACAATGGTTATCCTTTTTCCTTCCAGGAGAGGCTTTACGGGATTGAGCTTGACCCGGACGCCGAAGTCCCGCACGGGTTGTGTCGGCTGGATGAAGGTTCTGCCGACATAATGGTTCCGGATCATGCCCATTTCGAAGGGGAGACCGCTTTTTTCCGCATAACCCAGGGCAGCGTAATTCCCTGAGTCAGGGAAAGGCATGACAAGGTCTACATCAGGGCAATACTCTTCGGCAAGGCGGTGCCCCAGGCGCTTCCGGCACAAATAGACGTTTTGGCCGAAAATCTGACTATCGGGCCGGGCAAAATAGATGAGTTCGAAGATACAATGGGCATGCTTGACTGCGGGGAAGGGCATGAGGCTTTTTACGCCAGTTTCATCGATGATGATGATTTCACCGGGCTTGATGTCCCGGACGTAGGATGCGCCGACGAGGTCCAAGGCGCAGGTTTCCGAGGCGACAACCCAGCCGCCGTTGATCTGCCCCAAGCACAGGGGCCGGAAGCCCCGGGGATCACGGGCGGCGATAATCTTTTGCCGGGTCATCATGACCAGGCTATAAGCCCCTTCAACCTGGGAAAATGCCTTGGTGAGGGCTTCTTCCAGGCCGTCTTTTACGTGGGGGGCCATGAGGTGAATAAAGACCTCCGTGTCCATCGTCGACTGGAAGATGGATCCCCGATCCTCCAGGGCCGAGCGCAGGGCCTGGGTATTGGTAAGATTGCCGTTGTGGCCGATGGCGTAATATTCATCGGCATGGTGGGCCAAAAAGGGCTGGGCATTGGCCAGAACGGAGGATCCCGTTGTGGAGTAGCGCACATGGCCGATGGCCAGGTGTCCTTTTAATTTTGACAGGTTGTCTTCACGAAAAACCTCGGAAACAAGCCCCATGCCTCTGTGGTCCCAGATGTCGCACCCGTCGGAGGAAACGATGCCGGCACTCTCCTGTCCCCGGTGCTGGAGGGCAAACAGGCCGAAAAATGAAACCCGCGCTGCTTCGGGGTGGCCGTAAATGGCGAAAACCCCGCATTCATGGCGGGGGATAGAGGCATCAGGCATTAAGCATTCGGCATCAGACATCAGTTCACCTTTTTATTGTTTTTGTGATATTCCTGTAAAGGGCAAACCTGCCAGTCCTCGGCCTTCAGGGAAGCAATTGCTTCGCTCAGAGCCTTGGCGCCCGCGATGGTTGTCGTATAGGGCACGTTGTAAACCAGGGCGCCCCGCCGGATGTTATAACCGTCGAAGGACGACTTCCGACCGACGCTCGTATTGATCATCAACTGGATATCGCCGTTCTTGATGTAATCCACCACATGGGGACGGCCTTCCGTCAGCTTGTGAATGGCCTTGATTTCGACACCGTGTTCGTTCAGATAAGCTGCCGTTCCCCTTGTGCCTAAGAGTTTGAATCCTAAATCCCTGAAAATCCGGGCAATCGGCAATATCTTTTCTCGATGGGTTTTGTGGACGCTGATATAGACCTGCCCTTCCAGGGGCAGGCGGAATCCTGCGGCCATCTGGGCTTTGGCGAAGGCCATGCCGAAGGAACTATCGATGCCCATGACCTCGCCTGTCGATTTCATTTCCGGCCCGAGGAGGACATCGACATTGGGGAAGCGGCTGAAGGGGAAAACAGCCTCTTTGACGGCGATGTGTCCGTGGTGAATGGTTTTCGTGAACCCCAGCTCTTGCAGAGACTTTCCCATCATCACCTTTGTCGCCAGTTTGGCGAGGGGAACGCCAATGGCCTTGCTGACGAAAGGGACGGTGCGCGAGGCACGGGGATTGACTTCCAGCAGATAAAGATCGTTTCCCTTGATGGCGTATTGGATATTCATAAGACCGATGACGCCCAACTCCGCGGCAATCATCTTGGTCTGTTTTTCGATCAGGGTGATCATTTCCGGCGAGAGGGTCATGGGTGGGAGGATGCAGGCACTGTCTCCCGAGTGAATGCCCGCTTCTTCAATATGCTCCATAATACCGGCAACCACGGTTTCTTTCCCATCGCTGATGGCATCCACATCGACCTCAATGGCGTCTTCGAGGAACTGGTCTATCAAAATGGGATGCCCCGGTGATACGTGAACGGCCCGTTCCATAAACTGGCGAAGGGTGTCGCTGTCATAGACGATTTCCATGGAACGCCCGCCCAGAACATAGGAGGGCCGAACCACGACGGGATAGCTGATCCGCTCTGCAACGATGACGGCCTCTTCGGCGGTCATGGCCGTGCCGTTGGCCGGCTGCTTGAGCTGGAGCAGGTCAACAATCTCCTGAAACCGTTTGCGGTCTTCCGCCCGATCGATGGCGTCGGGAGAGGTGCCCAGGATATTTGCCCCTGCCGCTTCCAGCCCCTTGGCTAAATTGAGGGGCGTCTGGCCTCCGAACTGGACGATGACACCCAGGGGATTCTCTGCCTTTAATATGTGGAGGACGTCTTCCAGGGTCAGGGGTTCAAAGAAGAGTTTGTCCGAGGTATCGTAGTCCGTGCTGACCGTCTCGGGATTGGAATTGACCATGATGCTCTCGATGCCTTCTTCCCGGAGCGCAAAGGAGGCATGGACGCAGCAATAGTCGAATTCGATTCCCTGGCCGATCCGGTTGGGGCCGCCTCCCAGGATGACCACTTTGGGTCGGGATGATGGCCGGGCTTCGTCTTCTGCCTCATACGTCGAGTAGTAATAGGGCGTGTAGGCCTCGAACTCGGCTGCGCAGGTGTCCACCAGTTTGTAGACGGGCAGGATATGATTGTCGTATCGCATTTTGCGAATGGCGATTTCATCGGTCTTCCACAATTCCGCCAGACGCCGGTCCGCAAAGCCGAGGCTTTTCGCTTCCCGAAGCGCCTCCAGCGACGGAGAAAGGGAGAGAAGCTTCCGGTCCGCTTCGACGATTTCCTGGATATGGTAAAGGAACCAGGGATCGATTTTCGTCATGTCGAAGATGTCCTCAATGGAAAGGCCATGATAAAGGGCGGTGGCGACATAGAAGAGGCGCAGGGAGTTGGGGGTCCGGAGCTTCGGGGCTAAAAAATCCCGGATGTTGGCTATGTCTTCCGGCAGTTTCTCCAGAAGGCTGAAACGGCCGATTTCCAGAGACCGGATGGCCTTCTGGAGGGATTCCTTGAATGTCCGCCCGATGGCCATGGTTTCTCCAACAGATTTCATTGACGTTGTCAGGAAATCTTCCGTCTCGGGGAACTTTTCGAAAGTCCAGCGGGGGATCTTCGTCACGACATAATCGATGGTAGGTTCAAAGGAGGCCATGGTCTCCCGTGTAATATCGTTAGGGATTTCATCCAGGGTATAGCCGACGGCAAGCTTTGCGGCGATCTTGGCGATAGGAAAGCCTGTGGCCTTCGAGGCCAGGGCCGACGATCGCGAGACGCGGGGATTCATTTCAATGACAATCATCTCGCCCGTATCGGGATGAATGGCGAACTGGCAATTGGAGCCGCCCGTTTCGACGCCTATTTCCCGCATAATGGCGATGGCCGCATCGCGCATGACCTGGTATTCCCGGTCGGTCAGGGTCTGTGCGGGGGCGACGGTGATGGATTCGCCTGTGTGGACGCCCATGGGGTCCAGGTTTTCAATGGAGCAGATAATGACGACGTTGTCCGCCTTGTCACGCATGACCTCCAATTCGTATTCCTTCCAACCCAGGGCCGACTGTTCGAGCATGATTTCGTGAATCATGCTGGCATCAAGGCCCGATTTGGCGATTTCCGTCAGTTCTTCCCGGTTGTAAGCCACGCCGCTTCCCGTGCCTCCCAGAGTAAAGGAGGGCCGGATGATGATGGGGAAACCGATGTCGGCCGCCACCCGGTAGACATCCTCCATCGACTTGGCAAAGCCGCTTTGGGGGACTTTCAGGCCGATGCGATTCATGGCGTCACGGAACTTCTCCCGGTCTTCGGCCTTATGGATGACCTCAAGGGAGGCCCCGATCATTTCCACGCCATATTTTTCGAGAATACCCGCCTCGGCCACGGCGACGGCCGTGTTGAGGCCCGTCTGGCCTCCAAGGGTCGGCAGGAGGGCATCGGGCCGCTCTCTGGCGATTATTTTGGCCACGGCCTCCGGTGTGATGGGCTCAATATAGGTGCGGTCCGCCGTTTCGGGGTCCGTCATGATGGTCGCCGGATTGCTGTTGATGAGGATGACTTCATAGCCTTCCTCTTTCAGGGCCTTGCAGGCCTGTGTTCCCGAATAGTCAAACTCGCAGGCCTGGCTGATGATGATGGGACCGGAGCCGATGATTAATATTTTCTTGATGTCCGTTCGTTTAGGCATATTTCAATTCTCAATGAAGGTCCTTAATTATTCCCACTCGATGGTGCTGGGCGGTTTGGAACTGATGTCGTAGACTACCCGGTTGATGCCCCGGACCTCGTTGATGATCCTGTTGGAGATCCTGGCCAGGAGCTCCTGGGGAAGCCTGGCCCAGTCCGCCGTCATGGCGTCGTCGCTGGTGACGGCCCGGATGGCGACTATATTTTCATAGGTTCGCTGATCGCCCATAATGCCGACGCTCTTCAGGGGAAGAAGGACGGCGAAGGACTGCCAAAGCTTCCGGTAGAGTTTGGCCTCCCGGATCTCTTCCATGAGGATGACATCGGCCTTTCGGAGGACGGATAGCCGTTTCTCCGTGATATCGCCGATAATGCGGATGGCCAGACCCGGTCCCGGGAAGGGTTGACGCCAGACCATCTCATCGGGGATTCCCAGTTCCTTTCCCAGAAGCCGCACTTCGTCCTTGAAGAGGTGTTTGAGGGGCTCCACGAGCTTAAGGTTCATCTTTTTAGGAAGCCCGCCTACATTGTGGTGGGACTTGATGACGGCGCTGGGGCCGCCGAAGGCCGATCGGGATTCGATAATATCCGGATAGAGGGTGCCCTGGGCGAGAAAGGCCACATTCTTGATTTTCCGGGCCTCCTGCTCGAAGACCTCAATGAAGGTCCGACCGATAATCTTGCGTTTCTTTTCCGGGTCCTCGACTCCCTTCAGACGATCCAGAAATAGCTTCTTGGCCCGAACGAAACGGAGATTCATCTGGAAGTGACGGCGATAGACCTCTTCCACCTTCTTCGCCTCCCCCTCCCTGAGGACGCCGTTATCGACGAAGACGCAGGTCAACTGGTTTCCTATAGCTCGGTGGATGAGGACGGCGGCCACGGATGAATCGACACCGCCGGAAAGACCCAAAAGAACCTTGCCGTTACCGACTTGGGCGCGGATCTCGTCGATGGTCTCTTTGGCAAAGGACTTCATCGTCCACGATTTCTTGCACTTGCAGACGGTGAAGAGGAAGTTTTCCAGCATCTTCTTCCCTTCGGGTGTATGGACCACTTCGGGGTGAAACTGGAGGCCGTAGAACTGATTCTTTTGGTTTTCGGCGGCGGCAATGGCTGTATTGGCCGTGGAGGCCGTGATCCGGAATCCCTTGGGCAGGGCGCCGATCTTATCGCCATGGCTCATCCAGCATTTCGTCTTTTTTGCGACGCCGGCAAAGATGCCTTCCTCTTTGTCAATCGTCAGTTCCGCAAAGCCGTACTCCCTCTTCTGGGAGGCAATGACCTCACCACCCAGGGCATGGACCATGAACTGGAGGCCATAACAGATGCCAAGGATGGGGATACCCATCTCAAATATGTCCGGGGCCACCTTGGGGCTGTTTTTTTCGTAGATGCTGGCGGGACCGCCGGAGAGGATGATGCCCTCCGGTTTCAGCTCCCGGATCTTGGCCATCTGGATGGACGGCGGCTCGATCTGGCAATAGATATGATGCTCCCGGACGCGCCGGGCGATGAGCTGGTTGTATTGGGAACCGAAATCGACGATGAGAATCATACGGTCTTCGCCTCCATAAGTTTCAGAAAATGGTCAAACAGGTAGGCCGAATCGTGGGGTCCCGGCGCTGCCTCGGGGTGGTACTGAACGCTGAAAGCGCGTAAATTCGGGTAATTCAGACCTTCGGAGGTGCAATCGTTGAGGTTGTTGTGGGTTGCCGTCCGGTCACATGTCAGAGAGTCGGGGGCAACGACGAAGCCGTGATTCTGGGATGTAATCTCGATCTTTCCCGAAATAATGTTCTTTACGGGCTGGTTGATGCCGTGATGGCCGAATTTCAGTTTTTCTGTTTTTCCGCCCACGGCCTGGCCGAGGACTTGGTGACCCAGGCAGATGCCGAAAATGGGGACTTTCCCGAGAAGAAACCGGGCCGCCTCCACGATGTAAGGCAGGGCGGCCGGGTCTCCCGGACCGTTGGAAAGCATCACGCCGTCGGGAAGGGAGGCCATGATGTCCGCCCCCGTCGCTGTGGCAGGGAGTACCGTGACGGCGCATCCCCTTTCCTCAAGCATCCTCAGGATATTGTATTTGACGCCGCAATCCAGGACGGTCACGCGGTGGCGTTTAGGGTTGATTTCGTTTCCTTCTCCCATAGCCATAGGCTTGCCGTCTTGCCAGCGATAGGGTTCCCGGCAGGAGACCTCCTTGACAAGGTCCCTCCCCACAAGACCCGGGTAGGTCCGGACCTGCTCCAGGAGGATCTCCCGATCAAAGGTTTCCGTAGAGATGATGCCCCGCATTGCTCCGGACAACCGCAAACGCCGGGTCAAGGCCCGCGTATCGATGCCTTCGATGCCGATCTTCCCGTAGGATTCGAGGAATGCCTTCAGGGTTTGTCGAGAGCGCCAGTTGCTTGGGCAGGGCTGGTACTCCTTAACGACAAATCCTTCCAAATGGATAGCCGCTGACTCCATGTCGTCCGGATTGATCCCATAGTTGCCTATGAGGGGATAGGTCATGGCAACGATTTGCCCTTTGTAGGAGGGGTCTGTAATGACCTCCTGGTATCCCGTCATGCCCGTGTTGAACACGACCTCTCCCATCGTTTGGCCCTCCCCGGCAAAGACGCTGCCCGGAAAGGCGCTGCCATCTTCCAGGACAAGGATAGCTGGTGGCTGTTGCCGCAGAAGCGACATGTGGAACTCCTTAAATGTCCAATGATTTTAAATTGGTTAAACAAAACTCCGCATAAAAAAACAAAGGCGGAAATGCAAAGGCGTTCACATTCGCCTTCGCATTTCCGGCCCTCTCATAACGTATCCGACCTGAATTGTCTACCTTATTTAGGCCACCCCGGCTGCCTTTCTTCGACTGGCCGGGGGGGCTCCATCAGGAATAGATCGGATGATGTTCTCATGGGTTAGCTGATAAACAGCATCTCCCAGAACTTCGGCATGGGCCACTCGTCATCGGCCACGATTCCTTCCAGGGCGTCGACGTATTCGCGCAGTTCGTTCATCTTCGTCTTGACTTTCCCGCAGAGCATTTCGGCCTTTTTTTGTTCGTCGTGAATTGCTCCGGCCTTTTCGACTCTCGCCAGGACCTCCTTGTTCGTCGCGTAGGCCTTATTGACCAGATCGACGAGGGTCTTGAGGATTTCCTGCTGGGCTGCAAGGTCAGCTCCTTTACCCAGGGCATCCCTCGTGCCGATGATGGTCTTCGCAAGGGTCTTCTGATAGGCCGTTACTGCGGGGATCACCTGATTCATGCACATATTGTTGAGGCATTTGACCTCTATCTCCAAGTCCTTGATGTATTTTTCGAGATAGATCAGATACCGGGACTTGAGTTCCACATTGGACAGGACCTTGTATTTGTCGAAGAGGTCGAGAGCCTTTTTAGTGACCAGGGCCTTCAGGGCCTCAGGCGTCGTTTTTGCGTTGGGAAGGCCCCGTTTGGCAGCTTCTTTTTCCCATTCGGCCGTGTAGTTGTCGCCGTTGAAAAGGATCCCCTTGATCTCCTTGATTTCCTTCTTCAGGACGTCGAAGACGGCCTGATTGATGTTTTTCCCATCCATGGCCTTGATCTTCGCCGCCATGTCGTCGAGGCTTTCGGCGACGATGGTGTTGATGACTGCCGCCGGGAAAGAGATGGACTGGGAGGAGCCGACGGCCCTGAATTCAAACTTGTTTCCCGTAAAGGCAAAGGGCGAAGTCCGGTTTCTGTCGGTGTTGTCCTTGCTGACGATGGGCAACGACGAGATGCCCAGATCGATAATGGCATGGTCCGTGGCCTTGGAAATGCGACCCTTTTCTATGTCTTCGAGGATCTTGGTCAGTTGTTCGCCCAGGAAGATGGAGATGATGGCTGGCGGGGCTTCGTTTGCGCCCAAACGATGATCGTTGGCGTAGGACCCCACGGAGGCCCGAAGGATGTCGGCATGACGGTAGACGGCGCGGACGGTGGCAATGAGGAAGACGAGAAACTGGATATTGTCTTCAGGTGTGTTGCCGGGATTCAGGAGATTGTTCCCGTTATTGTCCGACAGAGACCAGTTTACGTGTTTGCCGGAGCCGTTGATGCCTGCGAAGGGTTTTTCATGGAGGAGGCAGGCGAAATTGTGCTTTTTGGCCACGGACTTCATGGTGTCCATGACGATCTGGTTATGATCAACGGCAATGTTGGCCTCTTCAAACATGGGGGCGAGTTCGAACTGGCTGGGGGCCACTTCGTTGTGCCTCGTCTTGGCGGGAACGCCGAGCTTGAAGAGCTTCTCTTCCACATCGTGCATATAGGAAGAGACCCGTTCCTTGATCGTGCCGAAATACTGATCCTCCAGTTCCTGGCCCTTTGCCGGAGGGGCACCGATGACGGCCCGGCCGCCGAGGACAAGGTCCTCACGCTTGAAGAAGTAGTCCGTGTCGATGAGGAAATATTCCTGTTCCGGTCCCAGGGTCGAATAGACGCGCTTTACATTTTTGCTGCCCAGAATCTTGAGCATGTTGACAGCGCTCTGGTTGACGGCCTTATTTGACCGCAGAAGGGGGGTCTTCTTGTCGAGGGCCTCACCCGTGTAGGAGATAAAGGCCGTCGGGATGCAGAGGGTGGTGGAAATGCCGTTTCTGCGGATGAAGGCGGGCGAAGAAATATCCCATGCCGTATAGCCGCGGGCCTCAAAGGTGGCGCGGATGCCGCCGCTGGGGAAACTCGATGCATCCGGTTCCCCCTGGACCAACTGCTTGCCGGAGAACCGCTCGATGACCTCGCCCATCCCGATGGGATCGACGAAGGCGTCATGCTTTTCCGCCGTAATACCCGTCATGGGTTGGAACCAGTGGGCGAAGTGGGTGGCGCCTTTTTCAAGTGCCCATTCCTTCAGGGCGTGCGCCACAATATTGGCCGTCTCGATGTCGAGAATCTTATCCTCATTGATGGCGTCAAGGACTTTTTTGTACGTGTCTTTCGGGAGCTTGACCTTCATGGCCTTGAGGCTGAAGGTATCCTCGCCGTAATACTCCGATATGGGCGAGAACTTCTCCTTCTCAACAATGTCTTTTCTTTCTGCTGCGATTGTTGGGCTGATATTCTTCATAATTCCTCCATGTATATAAGATGTGTTGGTGACTTTATTCTTATCCTTCAGTTTATTGCCTGTGTTGCCTATTCCAGAGGGGTGTTTTCCACGAGCTCCCATATCCCGCAGGGGCAGGCCGCGGCACAAAAACCGCAACCGATGCAGCGGTCTCCATCCACAGCATACTCATAGGCATCTCCTGCCAATGTGTTCCGGGAGATGGCATTTTGCGGACAAAGGGTCTCGCAGAGTCCGCAGTCCCGGCAGGCGCCGCAGGAGGCGCATTGGCTCGAACAGGTGTTCAGGTCTCCCTGCGGGCTGACGCGGGGATTGTAATACTCCAGATGAATCCGAGCCGGTTCGATGGCCGGAAGGTTATCGTAGGTGTTCTGACGGCCCTGCAGGATATCGTCAATCGTCCTGGCGGCAATCCTGCCTGCGCCGATAGCCTCCGTCAGAAGACCTGGACGCACGGCATCGCCAATGGCGAAAACCTGGGGATCGCTCGTTTGATATCGGTCATTGACGGCGATGAATCCTTTATCAAGGACAAGGTCTTCCGGAAGGAAGGGCATATCCGGCGCATCGCCGACGGCCATAATGACCGTATCAGCCGGGAGCAGTTCGCCATCGGTCAACTCCACGCCTTTTTCCGTAACGGCCTTGGTAAATTTCGGCCATAGAAATTTTGCGCCTGCGGCCTCGGCATGCTTCCGCTCAACGCCGAAGGAAGCCGGTTCCTGAATGTCTATCAGGGTGATCTCTTTGGCGCCCAGGCGCGCAGCTTCAGCGGCGGCATCGCAACCCACATTGCCGGCGCCTATGATGACGACCTGACGGCCGACCTGAATCTGATTTGCCTTGCTCAGCCGGAGGAAATCCAGGGCGGCCATAGCCATTTCCTGGCCCGGCACGGAAATCCTGCGGGGTTTTTGCGCCCCTGCCGCAATGATCACCGCATCATGTTTCCCTTTGATTTTCTGAAACTCCTTTTTCGTGAGGGGCTTCTTCAGGTACACCTGACTGATCTGATCCTGGATTCGCTTCAGTTCATGGCCCACGACCTCGTCGGGGATGCGGCTCTTGGGAATCGTGGCGGTGATCTTCCCACCCAGACTCTCTTCCTCCTCGTAGACCACCGGTTGATGGCCCATCATCCACAACTGCCAGGCGGCGGAAAGACCTGCCGGACCGCCGCCGATGATGGCGGCCGTCTTTCCCGAAGTTGGGGCTGGTGTCGGTAATTTCGCCGATAGGGAGGCCTTTCCGAGACCGGCCACGTCCAGTGTGGGCATCTGCATGATCTGACGTGTACAATTTGCCATACAGAGGTTTGGGCACAGATAACCACAGACGGTTGCCGGGAAGGGGGTATAGGTCAGGGCCAGATCCACGGCTTCATCCATTTTCCCCTGGCGGATGAGGCTCCAGCGCTTCTGAACGGGTATTCCCGTCGGGCAGGAGGCTTGACAGGGGGGGAGGTGCTTTTCGTTTTCCCAAAAGGGAATATAGCGTCGCAGTTCGCCTGCGGGAATGATGTCGATGACGTCCCGGGCAATATCCGTCAGGTCGCCGATGAGGCCGCTTTTCCCCAATTCCTGTTCCCATACTTCTTCACGAAACTGATGGAGGCTCCGGACGGTTTTGCCTGCTTTCTCGTAGGGTTTGCGGGCAACAAGGATCTGCCAGGCGGAGCGGTCGGCGGTAAGGATCGCATACAATTCCGTTCTCCCGACAGACTTGAGGAACGTCGCCATGTTATCCTTCAGCCATTTCCAATCGGCGTCGTCGAGAACGGTCAGCTTGGCATCTTCTTCGCTGAAGCCTTGATGGGGACCCCGGAAGAAAATCTTGCCGCTTACCATCCCCACGCATGGGCGGTAGCCCATAATGTTTTCGTAACGCGGGGTATCGTGTCCGCAGACCACGGCAATGCCGCCGGCCATAAATTCGGCAAAGGAATCACCGACGCTGCCCAGGACCCAGAGTTCCGGGGGGTTGAAACGGGGGTTCTGCTTGGTCATCGTCATGCCCCGGGCGCCGATATCCCCGACGATATAAATCTTTCCCTGAGCCATGGCATTAGCCACGCCGTTTGAGGCGTGACCACGAACAATGATCTGTGCGCCGGCGTTAAGCCAGCCCACATCGTCGGAACAAGGACCAAAGACGTCGATGGTGGTATTGGGAAGTCCCATGGAACCCACACGTTGCCCTGCCGATCCGAGGACGCGGATCAGGATTTCTTCTTCGTCGGCCTTCCAGAGGCGGCCTCCGATACCATGTTGCCCGTAGGCGTGAATCTCTATGCAGCGATGTCCCTTCCTGACCGCCTCCTGAAGGGACGCCTCCAGGGTTCGTGTATTCACCCTGACGCCGTCTTTCATTCCCGGAATGATGATGGTGGGTTTATATGGCATGGGGAACTCCTGCTTCCTTCATCTTATAAAACATAGCGGATCTGAAGCCTTTCGGCGGCAGCGCTGTCGGCAATACCCAGGGCGTCGGACATGCCTATTGGCAGGGAGGTTGAACGGCCGAGAGGCGCCATGATCTTCTTCAGCTCCTGGTCGAAGCTCAAATAGACATCAACAAGGCGCTCCGCCACTTTCTCCGGGTCCAGACGCCGATAAAGCCTGGGGTCCTGGGAAGTGATGCCTTTGGGACACAAGCCGATATTGCAGATGTTGCAGCGATCGCTCTCGGAACCAAGGCACCCCGCCGCCGCCTGCATGATATATTTGCCAATCTGAACGCCGCTGGCGCCCAGCATGATCAGGGCCGCGGCATTGGCGGCCAGATTGCCGTTCTTGCCGATGCCGCCCCCCGCAAACAGAGGGATTTCGTTCTGCTTGCCGATTTTAACCAGCGTCATATAGGCGTCGCGAATGTTACTGGCTATGGGGTGCCCCATGTGATTCATGGAAACATTATAGGCCGCGCCTGTGCCGCCGTCCTCGCCGTCGATGGCGAGCCCTGCCGCATAGGGGTTTCTCGTCAGGTTGTTCAGGACGGCAAGAGTTGTGCTCGTCGCGGAAATTTTGGGATAGACGGGCACCCGAAATCCCCAGGCCATGGCCATGGACTGGATCATCTTTGCCACCGATTCTTCAATGGAATACTGGGTCTGGTGCGTCGGCGGACTGGGGAGATTTATTCCCTGCGGGACGCCACGGATGGCGGCGATGAGCTTGTTGACCTTGTACCACATGAGAAGGCCGCCGTCACCGGGCTTCGCGCCCTGGCCGTATTTGATCTCGATGGCGCAGGGGTCTTCCTTCATGTCCGGCAGGGCATGGATGATTTCATCCCAGCCGAAGTATCCGCTGGCGATCTGCAGAATGATGTACTTCAGAAACCGGGACCGCAAGAGCCGCGGCGGACATCCGCCCTCGCCCGTAGAAACACGAACCGGCATTCCCTTCTCTTCGTTCAGGTAGGCGACACCCATCTGGATGCCTTCCCACATGTTCGGCGACAGGGCGCCGAATGACATGCCGCCGATGATCAAGGGGTAGATCTCCCGTACGGGAGGAACCCAGCCATTCTCGTTCATGGTTTTGACCAGATCTTCCGCCGGAAGAATTCTGCCCAGAAGGGTGTGGAGTTCGAAATCGTGGCGGCCTGCATCGAGGGCCGGATCCGTGAGCATAGAGATGCGGATGAACTTGATTTCGTCGAGCACACTGCGGGGATCGTTGCGCCGGCCGCCCCGGCGGCGTGGGACACCACCCTGATTGATATGGAAACGGAGCTTGTCAATCTCTGTGCTGCGGATAGGTTGAATGCACCGGTTCGGACAGGCGAGATCGCACATGCCGCAGCCGATGCAGGCATGGGCCGGATCGGTTCGCTGATCGATGCCGTGATAGACTGTGAAAAGATTACCCGGTTTCTCCTCCAGTCCGACAGTTGTCTGAACGATACGTTTGCGGTGAACGCCCAGTTCGATGGCCCGGACGGGGCATACGGCAGTACAACGGCCGCAGAGGGTGCAGGTCTCCTTATCCCAGACGATTTGCCAGGGAAGATCGCTTGTGCTCAGGGTAGAAGGGCCTATCTTTCCCATTGATTCCATATTACAACCTCCTGCCGGTGCGGCGGGATCATGACCGTGTCATATTTCATGGGCTGGAAATCTTCACTCTTGTTCCGGGCCGGGATGGCTGCATCCAGGCCGCACATTTCCGAGGATAAGGCGTACATGCCACAGGTTCCCCCAACAATTCCGGGGCGAAGCTTTTTGCTGTCCTGCACCATAAAGATCGTTCGATCGGGCAAGCAACCGATCACACAATTCGGGCCGTCAATAATCAGGGGCCGGCAGGCGTGCTTGAGGGCTCGCAGACGCTCTCCATTGGGATGACGATCGAGTTCTTCATCCTTAAGAGGCGTGAGGATATGCTTGTACATATCCAGGTCCATGCCGAGCTTTTTCCGGGCAAAGTGGAGGGTGTGGGTAAGAACCTCTGAATCGGACTGGTAACCCACATAGCCGGCATAATTCCGGGAGGCTAGGTATTCACGAATGGGACCAAAAGCGGTGTTTTCGCCATTGGTCATCGTGGAAAACCCCTGAATAAAGAAGGGGTGGCACGCATAGATATCGATGGCGTAATTCGTGTTCTGCCTGCCTTGAGCCAGAATGATCCGGGCCTGGAATTCTTCGTTGTCGAGTCCCAGGTACTCGGCAAGGGTAAGAGGATCGCCTACCTCCTTAATCATGATCACATCGGGCCAAAAACTGAAGACCATCATGGACCCGTCCTGTTTCCCCATTTGTTGAAGTTTGAGGCGCGTGAGCATAAGGCGGTATTCGATTTCTTCGTTGCTCAGGGAGTTCCAGTCCGGAGGATAGTCGTAGACCCGGACGAGATAATTGTCCCTTTTCGGCGTTCCCGGGGGCGGTGTTTTGGCCGGCCGGATGGAGAGCTTGTATTTAATCATGAAGTCCAGATCCATCATGTAGCGATCCAGGGTCCGGATGCCCTCGTTGGAAAAGATACCCGACAGAATCGGCGCGCCTTTGAAGCGTTCGAAGGTTCCTCCCAGATCGGTCAGAAACAATCCCACCCCGGATCCATCATGGCCTTCTTTCATGACGTTCAAGGCATGAATGGCGGTCATGGGCGAAAGGGGCTCCTGGCTTGTGATGGCAAATAATCGGCACATATGAAATCCTCTCTATCGATGAATGTTCCATCGAAAGCGTCGACCGGGTCTATGTAAAAAATAAAATAGCGAAAATGATGCCATAAACCAACATGCAACTAATTTTTTATAGTTTCCCGATATATATGGGTTCTATCGGCATCATGGGCGGGAATGGCCTCTTTTGATTAAGCAAAAAGAACAAATATGTATTTATTGAGACAATAAACGAACAAAATTGTTTCGTTCCGTTATTGGATTGTTCCCGTTGCGGCTTCCCGTTTCTTCTGGTTAAACTTCTTGGGATCGATCTCCAGTTTTTGTATTTTGTATTGGATAATACGCTTGGTGGTCCCTAATAGTTTTGCCGCCTTACTCTGATTGCCCTTCGTTTCCTTCAAGGCGTCGATAATCAGTGAGCGTTCCTGGGATTCGATGACGGTGTTGAAGCGCCCGGTTTCCTTTTTTTCGCCCTCCCGTATTTTGGTCTGCAGGGAGGGCGGAAGGTGAATCATTTCAATGGAATCTCCCTCCGCGAGAATAACCGCCCGCTCAATGCAGTTTTCGAGTTCCCGCACGTTGCCGGGCCATTTGTGGGTCAAGAACGCCTCGATGACGCCCGTGGATATTCTTTTTACTGGTTTCCCAATTTCTTTCGCATATTTCAGAACGAAGTGATCGGCCAGGAGGATGATATCGTTACCTCGTTCGCGCAGGGGCGGCAGGTAGACGGGAAAGACGCTCAGGCGATAATACAGGTCGTTACGAAATTGCCCGGCGGTGATACAGTCCTCCAGGCGGCGATTCGTCGCCGCTATGACCCGCACATCCGTCTTGACCAGACGGGGAGAGCCCAGGGGTTGAAACTGCCTTTCCTGAAGAACTCTGAGCAGTTTTGCCTGGGCAGCGGCGGACAGCTCCGACACCTCATCGAGGAAGATCGAGCCGCCGTTGGCCTCTTCAAACCGCCCGCGATGCTGCCGCAGGGCTCCCGTAAAAGCCCCCTTTTCATGACCGAAGAGTTCGCTTTCAATGAGCGTATCGGGTATGGCGGCGCAATTGACCTGAATCAAAGGGCCCTTGCTGCGGGGGCTGTTCATATGGATGGCTTTGGCGATGAGTTCTTTGCCCGTACCCGTTTCTCCATTGATGAGGACGGTTGTACTGGAGTCGGCCACATGGCTGATCAGGCCGAAGACTTCCTGCATTCCCTTGGAATGTCCTATGATATCCGTAGAGGGGGTCTTGCCCTGATTGATGATCTGTCGCAGGCGACGGTTTTCCTCTTCCAGGGCCAGGATATGGACGGCCTTGGCAATGAGTTCGGCCACGGAGGATAAAATAGCCAGTTCGCCGTCCAGGTTTGTGACGTTTTTGTACCCTTTGTCTGCCGAGAGGATGCCAACCACCCGGGAATCGTACATGATGGGGACGCAAAGGAAAGACAATTCGTCCTGGTTCAGGAATCGTCTGGCACCCGTACGATCCAGAAAGAGGGCTTCTTTGCCGAGGACGGGAATAGCCATGGGGCGACCGGTCTGGGCGACCTTGCCGGTAATACCCTCACCCATTTGATATGAGATTTCCATGCCTTCGAGGTTGACGCCGTGGGCGACCTCCAGCCAGACTTCGCCATTATCGCGGTTCAGAAGGGCAATCATGCCCCGTTCCATCCCAAGTCGTTTATTCATTTCGCCCATGACCTGCTCAAGCTGGTCCCTCAGGTCCCAGGGTTGGGCCAGGATCTTGGCTATGGCATGCAGGGCGGCCAGTTCTTCGTAATTATGATTGCTCATGGTGTCATCCATTCAGAGATGTTTTGCAATTTAATTAAGCATGTCTTATACCATGAGGGGAGAGTAGTCAAACAATTTTGTACAAAAATGGACAAAGGTAAAATATTGAGAGATAGAAGACAAAATCGTATAAAAAATAAATTGGGATTGTTATCTTTAATTCTGATATAAAATAGTATGCAGTGACTGGTCAGAAGTCAAGAGTCAGGCGCGATGGAAGCGACTGCGATCATTCCTGCAAGCAAAGAAAGAAATCGAGGTTATGGTCATGGTGTCTTTTACCCGAGTGAGTTCCGGTGTTAAGGGCTTGGATGAAATCCTGAGCTATCTGCAGTCGGGTGACAATGTTGTCATGCAGGTGGACGACATAGAGGATTACAAATCCTTTGTCATTCCTTTTGTCAACACCGCCCTGGAGAATCATGAACGGGTTGTTTATATGCGCTTTGCCCGTCATGCCCCGCTGCTCGAGGCAACGGGCAAAGTCAAGATTTATAAACTGAACGCCGACACCGGGTTTGAGTCGTTTTCCACGCAGGTTCACAACATTATCCGGCAGGAAGGCCGTGATGTTTTTTATGTTTTCGACTGTCTGTCCGATCTTCTCCTGGCTTGGGCGACAGACCTGATGATCGGAAATTTCTTCGTCATCACCTGCCCTTATCTGTTCGAGCTCAATACGGTGGCCTATTTTGCCATTCTGAGGAGCCGTCACTCCTTCAAGACCGTTGCCCGGATTCGGGAGACCACCCAAGTCCTTCTGGATATTTACAATTATCAGGGCAGGATCTGCATCCATCCTTTAAAGGCCTGGCATCGTTATTCGCCCACCATGTTTCTGCCGCATATCAAGGAAGGCAATACCTTTACCCCTATCATGAGCAGCGTGGACGCGACAAACCTGTTCTCCTTCCTGGGCCAGAAGAGCACGGTCAATGCGGAACGGCATCTGGATTATTGGGATCGCATCTTCCTTCAGGCCCAGGAAAGCGTTGCCGATGATTCACCGGAAGCCGCCCAGGAAAAGCAGGAGATGGTCGAACAGCTCTCGCGGATACTGATCGGCCGTGAAAAACGGATGTTAGCATTGGTCAGAGACTACTTTACTCTGGAGGATCTTCTGGAGATAAAAGACCGGCTGATCGGCACCGGTTTTATCGGCGGCAAGTCCGTGGGTATGCTCCTGGCGCGGAATATCTTGCGGCAGGACAAATCCCTGGATTGGCAGGTTCATCTTGAGCGCCACGATTCCTACTATATCGGTTCGGATGTTTTTTACTCCTATATGGTGCAGAATGGCTGGTGGAAGCTGCTCATGTCCCATAAAACCAAAGAGGGATACTTTGAAATTGCCAAGGAATTAAAGAGCAAGATGCTCCGCGGTTCCTTCCCTATGGAAATCAGGGAACAGTTTCAGCTCATGCTGGAATATTATGGCCAGTCTCCCATCATTGTCCGTTCCAGCAGTCTGCTGGAAGACGCTTTCGGCAACGCTTTTGCCGGCAAGTATGAGAGCTATTTTTGTGCCAATCAGGGAACACCGGAACAGAGATTAGAAAATTTTGAAGAGGCTGTACGTCGTGTCTTTGCCAGCACCATGAACGAAGACGCCCTGACCTACCGCCTCCAGCGGGACCTGGACAGGCAGGACGAGCAGATGGCCCTCCTGATCCAGCGCGTGTCCGGTTCCTACCGGAAGCATTATTTTTTCCCGGATATTGCCGGTGTGGGTCTCTCTTACAACACCTTCGTCTGGAAGCAGGGCATGGACCCAAAGGCGGGGATGCTCCGCCTCGTTTTCGGCCTGGGGACGCGGGCGGTAAATCGTGTGGAAAATGATTATCCGCGTATTGTCGCCCTCGATGCACCGCTGGTGAAGGCCCATTCCGGGTTGAATGACGCCCGTCGCTTTTCCCAGCACGACGTAGACCTCCTTAATCTGGAAGAAAACCGTTTTCAGTCTCTGTCTCTGACCCAGATCATTGAGGAGGGCCTGGACACCAAAATGGAACTCTTCGGAATACGCGACCTGGTGTCATCGGAACGAATGCGGGCCATGGGCCGGCCTTCTCAGGATTTCTGGATTCTTACCTTTGATGAATTCCTGGCGGCGACGGACTTTCCCCAGACCATGTCCGCCATGCTCAAGGCCCTCGAAACGGTCTACCAGTATCCTGTTGACATTGAATTTACAGGTAATTTCAATCTGGATGGGAAGTTGCAGATCAACCTCCTCCAGTGCCGTCCCTTCCAAACGAAAGGGCAGAATGTTCGGGTCGCCATTCCGGAGAAAATTCCGGCGGATCATATCCTGCTCAGGCAGGAAGGGAATTTCATGGGGGGGAGCGTTTCCCAGCCCATATCCAGAATCATCTATATCGATCCCCTGAGCTACACAAAACTGTCCCTTTCAGAAAAGTATGATGTCGCACGCATCGTGGGTCGCTTGAACAAGTTGATCGAAAGCCGCAGCGATGTGCCGACCCTTCTTTTGGGACCGGGTCGATGGGGAACGACGACGCCGGCCATGGGGGTGCCCATCACTTTCTCAGAGATCAACAATATCTCGATTATCGCGGAAATCGCCTACAAGGACGGCAGCCTGATTCCCGATCTGTCTTTCGGGACCCACTTCTTCCAGGATCTCGTCGAGATGGATGTTTTCTATATGGCCATTTATCCCGACCGGGATCATGTCTTTTTCAACACGCCCTGGATGGAGGCACGTCCCAACATCATGGCGGCTCTGTCGCCCCGGGACAGCAACTACGCCGCCGCGGTGCGCGTTTATGACGTGACAAATGAAGGCTTGAGGCTTTTGTCGGATGTGGTGACGCAGAAGTTGATCTGTTTCAAGCAGTCATAGTCACGCTATTCCCGATTCACCGCTTGTATGTATCCTTATTATTTTCTTCTTCCTGGCGGGTTGATGATCAAAGAGCTGAGAAGCCTCCCGGCTTCCTTCTCCTTGAAAGCGGAACCTCGGAGAAGGAAGCCGGGAGGAAGGTGTCATGGGTTATACGACGCCGTAAGCCAGCATGGCGTTTGCGACTTTGGTGAAGCCGGCGATGTTGGCGCCCGTGACGTAATCGCCTTTCTTCCCGTAGGATTCGGCTGTCTCGACGCAGGCCTTGTGGATGCTCTTCATGATGATGAGAAGCCTGTTGTCCACTTCTTCCCGGGTCCAGGAGAGTTTCAGGCTGTTCTGGCTCATTTCCAGGCCGGAGGTGGCGACGCCACCCGCGTTTGCGGCCTTGCCGGGACCATACAGGACGTTGTTTTCCTGGAAGATCTTCACGGCATCCGGCGTGGAAGGCATGTTGGCGCCTTCGGCGACACAGATGCAGCCGTTCTTCACTAACGCGGCGGCATGGGTGGCATCCAGTTCATTCTGGGTGGCGCAGGGCAAGGCGACATCCACTTTGATCCCCTGATCGCGGATGACGTCCCATACGCTGGAACCTTCGACGCAGAGAGTCTTGTATTTATCGGCGTATTCCTTGATCCGGCCCCTTTTGACGTTCTTGAGTTCCATGACGTAATCGCACTTCTTGGCGTCAATGCCCTGCTCATCGATAATGGTTGCTGCGGAATCGCACAGGGAGATGACCTTGCCGCCCAACTGGTTCACTTTTTCCACGGCATACTGGGCTACATTGCCCGCGCCGCTGATGGCGACGGTCTTGCCCTTGAAATCGAGGCCGCGCGTGGCGAGCATTTCGGCGGCGAAATAGACACAACCGTAACCGGTCGCTTCAGGACGGACGAGACTGCCGCCGTAATCCAGGCCCTTGCCGGTCAGAACACCTGTGTGCTCATTGCATATTTTCTTGTAGTAACCGAACATGTAACCGATTTCCCGGCCGCCGACGCCGATATCTCCCGCCGGCACGTCCGTTTCCGGTCCCACGTGGCGGTAGAGCTCCCGCATGAAGGCCTGGCAGAAACGCATGACTTCGCCGTCCGATTTTCCCTTGGGATCGAAATCGGTGCCGCCCTTGCCGCCGCCCATGGGGAGCGTGGTCAGGGAGTTCTTGAAGATCTGCTCGAAACCGAGGAATTTGATAATGCCCAGGTTGACGGAAGGATGGAAACGAAGGCCGCCCTTGAAAGGACCGATGGCGTTGTTGAACTGGACACGGAATCCCCGGTTGACCTGCACGTTGCCTTTGTCGTCCACCCAGGGAACGCGGAACATGATCGTCCTTTCAGGCTCCACGATCCGTTCGTAAATGTTGGCCTTCACGAACTCCGGATGCCTCTTGGTGGTCGGCTCCAGGGTTTCCATGACCTCTTCTACGGCCTGATGAAACTCAGGCTGGTCCGGATCGATTTGTTTCACTTTTGCTAGAACATCTTTAATAACGGACATGTTGATACCCCCTTCAAAAATTGGTTTTTATTCTTACATGTAGTTTATTCATACATGGGCAGAACTGAATTGGTCCAATACCAGATCGAACGGTAAAAGGTTGCCGTATTCCATGACCGACGACATCCCCCGATTATCCACATCCATGCCCAGTTCCTGAACATAGGCGGAAGGATTGAGGCCGCCGATGAGGATAATGCCGATTTTATTGATATCCACAGGAAACTGGCAGACGGGCTCGCTGATCTCGCCTGTCTTGAGGACGCCGTTAATGCCTGCCGCCTGCAGTTTTTCCAGTAGGGCTCTCGTCAGGGGATAGCAGGGCGCAGGGATTTCGCGGAAATTGGCCAGAATCATGCCTTCACCGCTTTCCACGGCCTGGCCGACAGAGGTCATCTTGCCCCGGATGAAGATCTCCGAGGGATCAAGGGATGAACCGGAATAATAAATGAGCTCACCGAACCGCAAGGCTTGCCGGTGTTTTACCTGCAGAATGCCTCCGAACTTGGAATCCATAGGAATGCCGTTTTTCAGGAGAACGCCGTTGACGACAATGCTGCAGATCGTCGCCAATCCCATCTTGCCTTCGGGTACGATAATGGATCCCAGGCGCTCGCCTTCTCCGGCCACGGCCACAAGGTTGCTTACGGCAAATCCGGCATTAAAAACGGGCCGCATGAACTTCAGAACGGCGGGGAATGTGGCCTTGCGGAAAAAGGAGAGGTTCACCGGCACGAGTCCCTGCCGTGTTTCAGGGTTGAACGTTGTTTGGTAAGCCAGAACCTCAATGCGTGAGATGGCCAGGCCCACCTTGTCCCGGACCCGGGCCTTGCTTAGTTCATCAAGGCCCCTGTCCGTAATGACTCGCCCGTCCTTCTGGCCGATCAACCTTGTCAGTCCCCGTTCGTCCATCAGTTTCAAGTGATAACGAATGGCCCTTTCGCTCGGCATGACGCCCATCTCCTGCATGCGGCGGGCGATAAGTCGCGACCCGATGGGTCCCTGCACCTCGGAAAGGGCGCGCAAAATCATGAGGGTTTTGCGTTCGATATCTTCGTGATTGGTAAAAACTGAAACCATCGGCAATAGGCCATCCTTTGCCGATTGATTTATACATAAATGTGCCGCCTGTCAATATAAAAAATCGTATATTATCAAAAAAATTAAATAGATGGACCATTTTTGGCCTTTGCGTTCCGAAACGGTAAAATGGTCCAAATTTGTATCAAAGCGATATTTTTCTTAAATAATCGGCAAAAATTGAGGGCTCTTGAAATGTGGCTCCATTTGAAACTATAAAATATCTCCAATAATACTTGGGCCTGATTCGGCTGGAAAGATTAAATATAAATTTGCTGTTTCTTTAACTATGCCGATCAGTAACCTGCCTGTTTTTTTGAATCCGCCGGCAAAACATGTTATAAGAGAATGTACGGGGAAAGGTGAGCTTGTGGGAGGCGAGATGACGCATGAAGGGTTGACCGCCAGGGTAAGCGCCCTGGAAAAAGAGATCGAAAAAATCCGTGCGGAAAGAGATGCTTTCTGCGCAGACGTAAAAATATATGAGAACCTCCTGGATATTGCCCAAGGGGCCATCACCATCACCCGCCTGGAAGACGGCGTTCTCCGTTTTGTCAACGATACCTTCTGTCGAAGAACGGGCTACCGCCGCGAGGAGGTTCTGGGGAGGAGATCTCGGGATCTCAATATATTTGCCGATCCCGCCGAACGGGACCGCCTTTTCGCAGTTTTTATGTCCGAGGGGAAGCTGGAAGGCGTTGAGGTAAAATACCGGGCCAAGGACGGCAGTATTCTGGAATCGCTTATTTCCGCCGCTCCGATACGCTTCCATGATGAAGACTGTATCATGCTCTCCAGTATATTGATTAATAAACAAAAAATGATCCAGCGTGAACTTCAGGAGCGGGAGGAGCAATATCGGCTCCTGGTCGAAACGGCCAATGAAGGGATCGTCATCATCCAGGATGGCATCTTCCGCTTTACCAACGCCAAATTTCAGCAACTCCTCCAATATTCCGAGGCGGAAATGCTTGGCCTTCCCCTTGCCGATGTTGTCTATCCCGACGATCGTGATCTTGTCGTTGCCCGTCAGCGGCAGCGCCAGATGGGTGAAAAACCGCCGGATGTCTACGAATTACGTCTCTTGGATCGCACCGGGCGTGTTGTCTGGATGGAAACACGCACGGTTATGATTAACTGGCAAGGCGGCCGTGCGACATTGAGTATGTTGGCCGATATGACGGAGCGAAAGAGGTATGAGGAGGAACTCCGCCAGAGCGAAGAGAGCTACCGGAATATCATGGCGCTGGCCCCTGATGTGATTTCGATCAGTCGTCTCGAAGATGGGCGTTACAAGGAGATAAACAGTGCCTTCACCGAGCTGACCGGTTACACGGCAGCCGAGGCGATCGGCCGAACCGTCATGGAACTGGATCTCTATGCCAATCCGGATGATAGGAAGCGAATTGTTGATGCCATTCGTGAACATGGACAGGCGGAAGGCTTAGAGGTTGATTTCAGAAATAAGCAAGGTACTCTTATTCATGGCCTCGTTTCCGCCCGGCCGATCCGCTTTCAGGGAGAGCCTTGCATAATGGTGATGGTGACGAATATCACTTTTCTCAAAAAGGCACGGCAGGCCCTTCAACAGAGCGAGGAAACCTATCGGCTTCTGGTCGAGAATGCCTACGAGGGGACTTATATTACCAGGAATGGCGCGCTGACGTTTGCCAATGCCAGAATGACGGAGATCACGGGATACAAAACGGAGGAACTGGCGGAGATCTCGTTTGACGCGCTGGTTCATCCCGAAGACCGGCAAGAGGTTATCTTATGGCTGGGCGTGGCGGAGGATGGAAAGGCATCGGAGCCTCTCTCCTTCCGTTTGATCAATCGGGACAGCGATGTGCGATGGGTCGAATTGAACACCGTACCGATCACATGGGAAGGAAATCCGGCCGTTCTGCATTTTCTCCGGGACATGAGCCTGCAAAAGAAAATGGAGAGCCAGCTTATTCAGGCCGGGAAAATGGAGGCCCTGGGCACGCTTGCCGGAGGCATTGCCCATAACTTCAATAACATGCTCATGGGTATTCAGGGACATATTTCCCTGATGCTGCTCGATATGAACGCCGGCCATCCGGACCGTGAAAAACTAAGCCGGATCGAAACGATCATCAAGGATGCCGCGGTATTGACGAAAGAGCTCCTCGGCCTTGCCCGGGGCGGGAAATATGAGGTCAAAGCCACAGATCTCAATCGTCTGGCAACGGAGAGCGCCAATCTATTCGGGCGGACCCGGAAAGAAATCCGTGTCCACCTGTCCCTGCAACCCGATCTCCGGACGGTCGAAGTCGATCAAAGCCAGGTTGAACAAGTGCTCTTGAATCTTTTCGTGAATGCCTCCCAGGCCATGCCCGACGGCGGCGATCTTCATATAGAAACGGGCAATATTAACCTGGACAGCTATTATGTTGCGCCCTACGGCATTTTACCGGGACGATTTGTCCGCCTTACCATAACGGATACCGGAATCGGTATGGATGGGGAAACCATGAAGCGGATTTTTGATCCCTTCTTCACGACCAAGGAAATAGGTAAGGGCACCGGCCTGGGATTGGCGTCGGCTTATGGCATCATCCGGAATCACAATGGCATCATCAATGTTTACAGTGAAAAAGGCAAGGGCGCGACCTTCAATATCTACCTTCCCGCATCAGACAAGCAGGTTAAGGAGGAAAAGCTGTTCCTGGGCGAGATCATGACCGGGCTGGAAACGATCCTTCTGGTTGACGATGAGAAGGCAATTCTCCTCGTCGGCAAAGAGATCCTGGAGCGGTTGGGTTATAAAGTCCTTACCGCAGCCGGCGGTGAGGAGGCCGTTGAAATATTCCGCCGGGAAGGTGGCCGGATTGCCATGATCATCCTGGATATGATCATGCCCGACCTAAGCGGGGGGGATACCTTCGCCCGGCTGCAGGGCATCGATCCCGATGTCAGGGTTCTTCTCTCCAGCGGCTACAGCCTCAACGGGCAGGCGAAAAAAATCATGGAACGGGGATGCCGGGGCTTCATTCAGAAGCCCTACAGCCTGTCGGACCTGTCCCGGAAGTTACGGGAGGTTCTGGACGCATAACCTTTCTTTACTCGTACATCTCCATCAGCAACTCCAGAATCTTCTGCTGGTTGGGCGAGGTCGGGTCCGTCGCCATATTGACGGCGTCCCGGGTCGTGTAGAAGGCGATTTCCTTCAGCGCCTCCTTGGGGATGCCGTGGGCCTTCAGGCTGAGCGGGATTTCCAATTCCCGGTAAAGATACAGAAGGCTTTCCTCAAGATCGTTCGAACGATTGATGAGGTAGGCCATATCCATGAAAGCTTCCTTGCAGGTTTCCTTGTTGGCTTTGACAAAACCTAAAAGCCCGAAGATGGCCGCCCGGCCGTGAGGCAGGTGGTAATGGGCGCCCAGGGTATGGGTCAGGGCGTGTCCGATGCCCAGTCCTTTGAGGAAGGCCAGTCCGCCGCACATGGCTGCCATGCACAGGTCGGTCCGGGCCTGGATGTTGTTCCCGTCTTTATAGGCCGGGATCAGGCTTCGGCCGATGAGCTTCACGCCGTAGAGGGCCATGGATTCGAAATAGGGGTGATAGGGCGTGGCCAGGGAAACGTAGCCTTCGATGCAGTGGGCCAGGGCGTCTATCCCCGAGTCGATGGTCAGGCCGGGGGGCATGGTCTTGCAGAAGTGGGGGTCCACCACGGCGAGCTTGGGGATGAAATGGTTGCTCATCAGAATGAATTTCAAGTCCCGTTCTTTGTCGGTCAGCACGGCGCAGGGGTTGACCTCGCTTCCCGTTCCCGAGGTGGTGGGGATGCAGATAATGGGAGGAAATATCGGTTTGATCTTGCCGCCGCCGCCGACGAGGCCTTCGTACTCCCGCAGGTCGCCGCTGTGGGTGACCCGCAGCCCAAGCGTCTTGGCCGTATCCAGGGAACTGCCGCCGCCTAGGCCCACAATGCCGTCACAGCCGTTTTCCTTGTAAAGCTTGCCTGCCCGTTCAATTAATTCAATGGGCGGATCGGGTTCCACGTCGGGGAAAATGACCGTTTCTATGCCGCTCTTCTCCAGGATCCGGCGGACCTCTTCGGCCCGGCCGCTTTTGAACAGGAAAGGATCAGTGACGAGGAAAGCCTTGGAAACATTCAGTTGCTTGATCCGTGGGCCCATGGTCTGAGCAACCCCGGCGCCCAGCATGACATCGGGCAGGGGAGGGATGCGGACTTCCCAGACCTTTTCTTTTTCCCTGAATGAATCCAGGCCGCTCCAGAGGTTCCGGACTTCGTTTTCATCCACGTCAAAGACGGCGTCCGTCGGCTTGATCGTTTCTTCCCGAACAAAGGCCGGCATGTCCAGATCCATCTTGCTGAATTCGGCCTTTTCGTTGAAGGCCAACTGGTCCCGAAGGGTCTGCTTGCCGACTTCCATAACATCTTCGGGGGTCATATGGAGCCCGAAGCGGGCATTCATCAGATCGGCAAAGAAGGGGTAAACGGATTTGCCTCCGGGTACGGAATTGAGGCAGTAGCCGAAGGCATCGCAGGCGGCCGACTGGATCTGTGATTTCAGTGAGTTCTCCGTCTGTTTGTTCTTGTCTTTGGGTAAGCGGTAGGTCAGTCCCGCCGTATGATCCGCTCCCATGGGACTTGTAAAATAGGTCATGCCGGTTCCTTTGACCGACCGCGGATCGTGGGCTGGCAAGGCTTGTCCTTTGAAGGCGGGCACCCGCTTAACGCCCAAATGCCGGGCGGTGGCAACGACGCCATTACCAAGGGCGACGCCCAGAGGTGTTTCCTTTTCGATTTCTTCCAGAAGGCGCATGGCCGCTTCCCCATCACCCCAGGCCATTTCCCCCGCCTCCGCCGCAACGCCCAGAGCGCTGCCTGCTTCAACGCCGTCCACACCAAGGTCGTCGCACATGAATTTGAGCCGGGCTATGGCATCGTTGTCGGTGATGCCCAAGTTGGTGCCCAAAAGGGCTATCAATTCATATTCATAGGCACCACAGATCTTCTTGCCGTCTTTATCGGGGTAGATAATGGAACACTGGACGAGGCATCCGGGCATGCAGCCGTGCATCTTGCCTCCCCGGTCGTAGAGGATTTTCTGAATGGCGTTGCCGCTGACGGCGATGAAGTTTTCCGGCCGACCGGAACGATAGTTGTTTGCGGGCAGAGTCCCATGGCTGGCCGAGTTGTTGATCGCAAAAGGGGTGCCGAATCGTGAGAAAAGGCTGCAACTGATGTCATGTTTGAGGACATTTGCCCAGGCCCTGACAATTTTTCTGAAGGCTTCCGGATCGGCAATGTCGGCCTGATCGGCCTGCGCGGGATCGAGAATGATCGCTTTGAGCCCCTTCGACCCCATGACGGCGCCGAGTCCGCCGCGGGCGGCGTTGCGCGAAGGATCGCCGAAGATGTCCGTCAGGGAAACAGAGGCGCCTTTATATTGTCGTTCTCCCGCTACGCCTGTAGAGATGACGGCAATCTTGTCCCCGAATTTCTTCTGCAGCGAAGAGACCAGCTCATAGTTCTTCATCCCCCGGTATTCATCGGCGGCAATAAGTTCAGCCTTGTCTTTGGAAACCAGCAAGCAATAGGATTGCTTGTTCTGGGCGATGCCCTGCACAATAATGGCGCGAATACCCAGACGGTCGAGGATCTGACCGGCAGGCCCCCCCGAATTGGCCTCCTTGATGCCCATGGTGAGGGGGCTTTTAGCGCCTACGGAGATTCGGCCCAGTTGCGGGGCTCTGGTCCCTGCCAGAGGACCGCAGGCTACGATCAAGTGGTTTTCCGGACCCAGGGGATCCGCCATGGGCGGTACCTCCTGGGTCATGATCTTGGCGAGCAGGGCGCTGCCTCCTAGGTATTTCCACTGCTCCGGCAGATTTTCAAATGTGATTTTTTCATCCCCCAGCATGACCCTTAAAATTTTCATGACCCCTCCCGTTCGATAGAAGTGAACCCTTTTATTACTGTAAATAAATGCATTGGCTTATGGAAATGAATTTTGAACAGGCAGAGTATATGAAGCCCAGGGGTCTGCGTCAAGTTTTTTTAAAGAAAATGCCGAATGATTTGAAGTCTCTATGCCGAAAATGACATAGGATGATCCGGTGGAGGGCTTATGGTTGATCCGTCCGGACGGCATGAGGAACTAAACGGTTGATATAGCGCTGTTTTTGAGACGGGCAATTATCTCCCGTATCGAATGCGGGATAAATTTTGAAACAGGGCGTTTTCCAACGCCCTGTTTCAAGGACGTCGGGACCGCAGTTGTGCCACGTGGCCCGTTATCAGAGGGGACGGACGCCGTCCCAGCATTTCAGGCAGAGGTCCTGCCGCGGGATGCCCAGGGCGGATACGAAGGCATCTATGCTGTTGTATTTGACGGAGTCGGCATCGATTTGTCCGGCGATCCATGTTTCGAGACATCTCAGATCTTCCAGATCCTGAATCTGGCCTGTGGGAAAACACTGACGGGCCACCAGCTCGTCCAGAGAGCGGGTGGAAACGCCGAAATCGCAGGGATACAGCAGAGGAGGGCAGGCAATCCGCACGTGCACTTCCCTGGCCCCGGCCTTTTTAAGGTCCCGGACCTTGTCCCGGATCTGGGTGCCCCGGACGATGGAGTCATCGCAAATCACGATTTTTTTCCCCTCCACGGCGTATTTCAGGACCGATAGTTTCCGCTTGGCCATCCTTTCCCGGGCACCCTGGCTGGACTGGGTATAGCTCCGGTCGGCATAACGGTTATAAAGAAAGACATCCTGGTAATGAATCTTGGAATGTTCATGATAACCCAAGGCGTGGCCGATGCCGGACATGGGCACGGGGGCGACGATGTCCGCCGTCATGCCCTGCTCCTCAATGTCACGCTGCGCAAGACTCCGGCCAAGGTGGTTGCGGGCCTCCTGAACGTATAACCCGTCGATAATGGAATCGATACTGGCCGTGTAAGCCCATTCGAAACAGCAGTGGGCCTTGCGGGGAGACGGGAGTTGCTTCAGGGTTTGAAATCCCTTCTCATTAATCAGGACGATTTCACCCGGCCGGACATCGCGGTAGATGTCCATGTCCATGTTTTGAATGGCCCGCGATTCGGAGCTTACGGCGAAGCGTTTTGCGTCCTGGCCCAGGATAAGAGGACGGAAGCCGTAAACGTCCCTTGTTGCATAGATGCCTTCCGCGGAGAGGATGACAAGGGCATAGGCCCCTTTGACCCTTTGAGCCAAAGCCGTGAGGCCGGAGACCATGTCGTCGGCTTCCATGATGGTTTTGGCGATGACTTCGATATTATAACCCCGGTAGAAAGCATGCCCCTGATTCTTCATCTCTGCGATCAGGGACTCGGCGTTGATGATGTTCCCGCTGAAGGCAAGCGATATTTCCCCGAGCCTGGATTGCCATGTCATGGGTTGCCTTTCCCAGAGACTCACATGCCCTATGCCCCATCGGCCGTGAAGATATTCAAGATCCTGCTCCGAAAAGGCAATACCGGCCTTGCCGTGGTGAGTTACCTGACGGATGCCCTTGTCATAGGTGGAAATGCCGCAGAATTCCTGCCCCCGGTGCTGAAGAAAGTCAATGCCGTTGTAGATATCATAGGTGCAAGGAGACTGGGAGTAGAGACCAAAAATGCCGCAGTTGTCTTTTAGTTCGCTCATAACCATCCTTTAAAGATCAATGATCAATCAACCGTTGTCAATTATCACGAGAGGGGCCTTTAATTGATAATTGATCATGGGCCATTGTTAGTTGCCGATATCCTTGTGATAACTCTGGAGGGACTTGGCCCGGCCATGCCCCTGCCGCAGAGCGGTGATGCCCTTGGCTGCCGCCACGGCGGCGGCGATCGTTGTAATGTAGGGGATTTTATACTTAATGGCCGCTTTCCGGATGTAGGAGTCGTCATTCTGGCTCATCCGGCCGCTGGGCGTGTTAATGACAAGCTGTACACTGCCGTTCATAATGGCGTCAACGATATGTGGGCGCCCTTCGTGCATCTTGAGGAGGGCTTCCGACGGGATGCCGTTTTCCGCGAGAAATTTGCGTGTTCCGTTGGTCGTTTTAATGGAGAAGCCCAGTTTGTGGAAGGACCGGGCCACTTCCAAAGCGCCTCCCTTATCCTTGTCACTGACCGTGATCAGCACGCTGCCTTCTGATGGAAGGACCTGCTGAGCGGCTTCCTCAGCCTTGTAGAAGGCGAGCCCGAATGAATCGGCAAGGCCCAGGACTTCTCCGGTGGAACGCATCTCCGGGCCCAGCAGTGGATCGACTTCCTGAAACATGTTGAAGGGGAAGACGGCCTCCTTGACGCCGAAGTGAGGGAAGGAACGATGCTTCAGTCCCAAATCGGCAAGCTTTTTCCCCAGCATGACCTGGGTGGCGATACGGGCCATGGAGATATTGCAGACCTTGGAGACCAGGGGAACCGTCCGGGAGGCCCTTGGATTCGCTTCAAGAATGTAAACCATGTCGCCGGCAATGGCATACTGGATGTTCATAAGACCGACGACGCCGAACTCAACGGCGATTCGCCGGGTGTAGTCGTTGATTGTGTCCATGTGCCGTGCGGAAATGCTGATGGGGGGAATGACGCATGCCGAGTCGCCCGAGTGAACGCCCGCCAGCTCGATATGTTCCATGATGGCCGGCACGAAGGCGTCTTGGCCGTCGGAGATCGCGTCGGCCTCGCATTCGATGGCGTTCTCCAAATATTTGTCGATGAGGATCGGCCGTTCCGGCGCCACACCAACGGCCGCCAGAACATAGCGCTTGAGCATCTCGTCGTCATGGACGACTTCCATCCCTCGACCGCCGAGAACATAAGAAGGCCTTACCATGAGGGGATAGCCTATCCGGTTGGCCACTACGATGGCCTCTTCCATGTTGATGGCCATGCCGGAGGCCGGCATGGGAATGTCCAATTTGTCCATCATCTTGCGGAAACGATCCCGATCTTCCGCCAGATCTATGGTTTCCGGGGAAGTGCCGATGATGCGCACCCCTGCGTCGGCAAGCTGCTGGGCGATATTCAGGGGCGTTTGACCGCCGAACTGGACGATGACGCCTTCCGGTTTCTCCTTCTCATAGATGGAAAGGACATCTTCCACGGTCAAGGGTTCAAAGTAGAGTTTATTTGATGTGTCGTAGTCCGTGGAGACCGTTTCGGGGTTGCAGTTGATCATGATGGATTCATAACCTTCATCCCGGAGGGTGAAGGCGGCGTGGACGCAGCAATAGTCGAACTCAATGCCCTGGCCGATGCGATTGGGGCCACCGCCCAGAACCATGATCTTCTTGTTTGAACTGACACCGACCCGGTCGGGAGCGTTGTATGTGGAATAATAATAGGCCGCATCCTCGACACCGCTGACCGGTACAGCATCCCAGCACTCTACGATGCCCAGGGCGATTCGTCGCTTCCGCATATCCGTCTCCGGAATGCCTAGAATCTGGGCGAGGTAACGATCTGAGAAACCGTCCAGCTTCGCCTGCTTCAGGAGTGCATCGGGCAGCGCCTGCCCCTTGTATTTGAGGATTTCTTCTTCCCGGTCAACCAGTTCCTTCATCTGATTGATGAACCAGGTCTTGATATGCGTTCTTTGATGCAATGTTTCAATGTCCGCCCCCTTGCGAAGGGCTTCGTACATAATGAACTGGCGCTCGCTTGACGGTTCGGACAGAAGCTCCATCAGGTCTTCCAGTGGCTTCTTGTTGAAGTCTTTCACAAAACCGAGTCCGTAGCGACCCTTTTCCAGGGAACGAATAGCCTTATGCAGGGCTTCTTTGTAGTTCTTGCCGATGCTCATGACCTCGCCGACGGCCCGCATCTGGGTCCCCAGCTTGTCCAATGCTCCGGGGAACTTTTCAAAATCCCAACGGGCGAATTTGACGACGACATAATCGCCTCCGGGGGTGTATTTTTCGAGGGTCCCGTCTCTCCAGTAAGGGATCTCATCCAGGGTCAGGCCTCCGGCCAAAAGCGAGGAAACAAAGGCGATGGGGAATCCTGTCGCCTTGGACGCCAAAGCAGAAGAACGGGATGTCCGGGGATTGATCTCAATGACGACGATCCGGCCCGTTTCAGGGTCGTGGGCAAACTGGACATTTGTGCCGCCGATGACCTCAATGGCCTCGACGATATCATAGGAATGTTTCTGCAGGCGGGCCTGCAACTCCGAAGTGATGGTCAGCATAGGGGCGGTGCAGTAGGAGTCGCCTGTATGGACTCCCATGGCGTCGACGTTTTCAATGAAGCAGACGGTGATCATCTGGTTTTTGGCGTCCCGGACCACTTCCAGCTCCAGCTCCTCCCAGCCCAGGACGGATTCCTCGATCAGGATCTGTCCCACGAGACTGGCGGAAATGCCTCGGCTGGCGACCGTTCTCAGCTCCTCAAGGTTATAGACGAGGCCGCCTCCCGTTCCCCCCATGGTATAGGCCGGCCGGACGACAACGGGATATCCCAGAGTGGCGGCAATCTTTTCCGCTTCCTCGATGGTATAAGCCGGTTCGCTTTTAGGCATGTCGATGCCGAGCCGGTTCATGGTTTCCTTGAAAGCGATACGATCTTCACCCCGTTCGATGGCGTCTACCTGGACACCGATGACCTTGATGTTGTGTTTTTCCAGAATGCCGGCCTTGTGAAGCTCCGAGGTCAGATTGAGGCCCGTCTGACCGCCCAGGTTGGGCAGGATGGCGTCAGGGCGTTCATTCTCTATGATCTCCGTCAGCGACTGGAGATTCAGGGGTTCGATATAGGTGACGTCGGCGGTGCCCGGATCGGTCATAATGGTGGCCGGGTTGGAGTTGACCAGGACAATTTCATAGCCGAGTTTGCGCAGGGCTTTGCAGGCCTGGGTGCCTGAGTAGTCGAACTCGCAGGCCTGGCCGATGACAATGGGACCGGAACCGATGATGAGGACTTTGTGGATGTCATTTCGCTTTGGCATGGGGAAATCTCCTTGATTTGTCACGAATTTGTATCGATATGCTGCATTTTTTGAACATAATTGTCTAAAAGTCTGCGTTATATAGGAAAGTTGTCGGGCGATGTCAAGGAGTATTGTGCTAATGACTATATCATTGAATTTACGGCTGCAACGACTTGGTTCACCCGTATTTGCGAACCATTTTTATCTTGACAATGTTTATACCCTTAGTATAGAAATCCACGAGAAATTGCTTATTAATAAATTTAAAGAGGTGATGAAATGAAGATTGATGCTGTGAAGAATGTATGTGTGGTCGGAGCAGGCAACATGGGACATCAGATTGCACTCCAGTGCGCCCTTTCCGGGTTCAAAACGGTAAGCACGGATGTTATCCCGGCAGTCCTCGAGAAGGCCGAGAAGTTTGTCGATTCCTACCTGGCCGGGCGTGTGCAAAAGGGAAAAATGACGGAAGATGCGGCGAAAACCGCCAGAGGCCTGATCTCGTTTACCGGCGACCTGAAAGAAGCCGTAAAGGATGCCGACGTGGTTATTGAGGCGGTTCTGGAAAGAATCGACCTGAAGCGCAAGATTTTTGCCGATCTGGACAAAATGGCTCCGGCCGGTGCCATTCTGGCCACGAACAGCTCTTTCATCGTCAGCTCCCGTATTGCCGACGTCACCAGCCGGCCCTCCCAGGTCGTCAACCTCCACTTCTTCAACCCGGCCCTCGTTATGAAACTGGTTGAAGTTGTCCAGGGGCCCCACGTTTCCGACGAAACGGCACAGTGCATGATGGATTTCTGTCTGAAGATCGAAAAAGTACCTATCCTTATTAAGAAGGAAGTGGACGGCTTTGTTCTGAACCGTATTTTCAGTGTTATTTCCAGAGAAGCCCTCTGGATGCTCGAAATGGGCGTTGCCTCCGCTGAGGATATCGACAAGGCTTGCGTCTATGGCGCCGGTCACCCCATGGGCCCCTTCCGCCTCAACGACCTGACGGGTATCGACCTGACTTACGATATCTGCATGGGCCGGTTTTATGCATCAGGCGATACGGCAGACCTGCCGACACCCAGCGTCGTCAAAAAGTACGCCGAGGGTAAGTTCGGCCAGAAAACCGGTGAAGGCTGGTACAGCTACAAGAAATAGATTGCCGGACCATCGCGAGCTTATCAAAACGCGCCCCGGGGGATCCTCCCGGGGCGTTTTTTTATTATGACCGGATCATCGTCAGCATCATCTTGAATTTCCCGATGGCTTTCAAGGCATGGGATTCACTTGCGGGCATGATGATCATTTCACCGGTTTTCAGGACAAACGGTTTCCCGGAAATGGTTATCTGCACCTCCCCGTCGAGGACACAGACCAGGGCGTCGAAGGGGGCCGTATGTTCGCTCAGTCCCTGCCCCTCGTCAAAGGCGAAGAGAGTGACCGTCCCTGTTTTTTTGTCGATGAGGGTCCGGCTCACGACGGTCCCTTCCTGATAATCGACCAACTCCTTGAGTGTTTTGACTTGTGCCTTGTTGTCCATGTATTTTCTCCTTTATCCTTATAAAGAAATTTTGTCCTGGATTTGGCCGTCTATCCCCACCTTGACAAAGGTTGTCGGGATCTCTGCGCCCGCCTTCTGCAGTGCGGTCTGGACAATCCGTACCAGACCGCTGCAGCAGGGGACCTCCATGAAGGGCACCGTCAGCGAGCGTATCTTGTTCTTTGTGAACATTTCCGCCAGTTTCTCCACATAATGGGTGCTGTCGTCCAGTTTCGGACAGGCAATAATCAGGATGCGGCCGCTCACAAAGCGCTGGTGGAAATCCCCGCAGGCGCAGGGGACGCAGTCGGCGGCAATAACCAGATCGGCGCCGGCGAGATATGGAGCGCCCGTCGGGATCAGCATCAACTGGATGGGCCAATTGGACAGTTGCGACGGCACAGCCGGGGCGGGTGCTCCCATGATCCCGACAGGCCGAAGTTCCCGGACGGCGGAGCCGGGGCACTGGCAGGCAGGCGCCTCTTTCTTATGAGCCAGATTGGCCTCCACGGCTTTTTCATCAAAGGCTTCGGCCTCTCTTTCCGTGATGACAATGGCATCCTGTGGACACTCCCCCAGGCAGGCGCCCAGGCCGTCGCAGTACAGCTCACTGATCAGTCTGGCCTTGCCGTCGATGACTTGCAGGGCTCCTTCAGCGCAGGCCGTGACGCACAGACCACAGCCATTACACTTCTCTTCATCAATGGTGATGATCTTTCGCGTGATTTTCATTTTTTCCTCCCTATATCCTTTATCATTATACTGTTGATCCTATTTGACCCTTTTTCTTTTCCGGCGGGTATGGTAGAAACTATCACATATTTGTATAGATTCCTTGATCTAAGTCAAGAAAGGGTCATGACATTAAAGTGAAAAATGAGTCGATGTCCTCCATCCCCCTTTTTCAGGGCTTATCGGAAGATCAAACGGCGCAGTTGCATGCCCTGGCAATGAAGCGGTTGGTCATCCGAGGGCAACAGGTCTTTTTCGAGGGAGACAAGGCCGTGGGGTTTTTTATTCTTCTTGCCGGAAGGGTGAAAATATCCAAGCTTTCACCGGAAGGAAAGGAGCAGATCCTCCATCTCATCGGTCCCGGTGACCCATTCGGTGAAGTCCCCATGTTTGCCGGTGGCTTTTTTCCGGCCAATGCCGTTGCCATAGAGGATACGGAGCTGCTTTTCTTCTCCCGGGAGAGATTCGTCGAGATGATCGCCCGTCAACCGGCCCTGGCCATGAATATGCTGGCCTTCCTCGCGCAGCGGTTGATTCATCTGACGCGGCTCGTGGAGAATCTATCCCTCAAGGATGTAAACGAGAGGCTGGCCGCCTATCTGCTTAGCCTGAGCGAAGACCAGAAAACCCCGGGGGAGGTCAGTCTCGATATCAATAAGGGACAACTGGCCAGTCTTCTGGGGACCATCCCGGAAACGCTTTCCCGTATTCTGACCAGGCTTCACAATGACGGCCTCATCGAAGTCTCCGGGCGTAAAATCAGAATCGCGAACAGGCAGGCGCTCCAGATGATGGTCGATAAAACAGGTCACGGGGTATAGTGCCGGTATTTGTCCGGAGATGAATCTTTTATAGGCTCGGCTTTGTGCTGGTTAGAGGTGCCATGTGACTTTCAGAAATAAAAGGGCGAAAACGTTTATCGTTTCTATTGCTCTCGTTCTTCTTCCAGGGATGTTCGCAACCGGATTTGATCTTTCCGGTGCGGAAGATGTGACGATCGGCGCCGTGGAAGATGTTGTGCTTCTGCCCTGGGGCGTCAGGCTTCCCGCCCGGATTGATACCGGTGCGGCAACCACGTCCCTCGACGCCCGTAATCTCAACATAAAGGATGGTATCGCCGAATTCAGCCTGCCGGAGGAATATGGCGGCATGAAAATCCGTCTTCCAGTGAAGCATATAAAGCAGGTCTCCAGTTCTGCCGGACGCCAGCAAAGACCTGTCGTCGAGTTGACCGTTTGTATCGGCCGGCAGAAAATGCACATGGATGTCAACCTGACGAATCGATCGCATATGCAGTTCCCCCTCCTTGTCGGTCGTAACGTGATCGAAAAAGGTTTTATCGTTGATGTTCGGCAATCGAAAAAACTTCCACCGAATTGTGCGGAGATGACGCTTCCATGAAGAATAAATCCTTCCTGTTGGCCTTCATCCTGTTTCTGATCACCGTCGGCCTTATCACGTATCGAGTCGTCTGGCTCCGCTACCCCCTTGTCCCCAATCCCCAGGCCAAGGCCTGGCACCTCAATATGAGCGTACTCGTCAAGCCGGAGAAGCCTGAAGTGCCGATGAAGATCCAGATCGGGATTCCCCGGAACAGAGTCAGTCAGACGGTCATCGACGAACGGGTCAGTTCCGGGCCCCTCGACGCCGCCCTTTATACAGAATCAGGTAACCACACGGTTATGTGGTCGGGGTCGATTGAGGCGGCAGAGGATACCCTCAGCTATGAATCGACGATCGTTATCCGGCAAAAGCCCGCTTTGCCGGATCGTCTTCCGGATTTGTTGCCTATTCCCGCACAGATTGCAGGGGAAGACCAAAGAATCCTCCTGCGGATAGCAAATGGCTGGATGCCCATGAAACCCTCCGCTCGGGTGCAGGCCGCAGCAGATACCATAAGAGACATCTGGAATATCAAACCGCCTTCCCCGGAGGACCGAACGGCATGGATCGCATTTGTCGGAAAGTACGGAAAGACGACGGCCCTTCTTGCATTACTGACAGCGGTGGGCCTTCCGGCCAGAGACGTAGAAGGTCTTATGCTCACGGAGGGCAGTGTCTCAAAGACTGTCCGCTGGGTCGGCGTCTGGGTGGGGCATGCCTGGCAGCAGATCGATCCGGTTAACGGAAGGCTGTACACATCATCAGAAGCCGTGTTGCCCCTGGTTACGGGCGGCCTTCCCCTGATTCGTGCCGAACAGGGGCAAGTCAGGGAGATCCGCTGGTCCCTCGCCCGGCAGATCGTATCGCCCTGGCGGATGCATATGGAGCCGGCGATACACGGGGACCACTTTCTCAATCGCTGGTCTCTTTTTACGCTGCCGCCGGAATTTCAGACGATCTTCCGTATTATTCTCCTGGTTCCCATTGGCGCCCTCATGATCTGTATCCTGCGGAACGTCGTGGGATTCCCGACTTTCGGTATTTTCATGCCCGTCCTGATGGCCCTGGCATTCCGGACCACGGGCCTGCTATACGGCCTGCTGATCTTTGCCGGTGTCGTCTTCATCGGATACGCCATCCGGCGCTGGATCAACGCACTGCGCCTGCTTCTGGTTCCAAGGCTGGCGACAATTCTGACCCTTGTGGTTTTCTGTTTCGCCGTCCTGGCCGTCATCGGCAATAAGTTCGATATGAGGAACATGATGGCGGTGGGACTCCTGCCCTTTGTCATTCTCACCATGACTGTCGAGAGGTTCTATGTCCTGGTCGAGGAATCGGGCATCCGGGAAGCCCTGCTGACCTCGGCGGGAAGCGCCGCCGTGGCTGTCCTGACCTATGGGATTCTCGGGATTGAGCGGCTGCAACTCTTTTTCTTCGTCTATCCCGAAACGTTATTTGCCATCGCCGCCTGTCAGATTCTGTTGGGACGTTACACCGGTTATCGCCTATCCGAATACATCCGCTTCCGCGCACTCAGGAAATCAGCATGAACGTCATGCTCGCAAGCTGGCTTCGCGATGCAGGCGTTATCGGTATGAATCGCCGGAATGCCGAATATATCATGCGCTGGAATCCACGTTCCCTTTATCCTCTGGTGGATGATAAAGTCCTGACGAAGAAGCTTGCCATGGCAAACGGGATTCCGACGCCGCCGCTTTACCATGTGATCCGCCATCACGGGGATGTTGCGTCCTTCCCGAAGGCCATCCAAGGAAGGACCGAATTTGCCGTCAAACCGGCCCGCGGTTCCGGAGGGGAGGGCATCATCCTGATCCGGGAGGTGTCGGGTGAGGGGTTCGTCAAGCAAAACGGCGCCATCCTGAATTATGAAGACATGACCTATCATATGTCTTCCATTCTCTCCGGCATCTATTCTTTGGGAGGGCTCGAAGATAAGGTGATCATAGAAGGCCTGATTCATCCGGATCCTGTTTTTGCACCTGTTACATACCAGGGTGTGCCCGACATCCGCATTATTTCTTATCGTGGTGTTCCCGCCATGGCCATGGTCCGTCTGCCCACGAAGGCCTCTGACGGCAAGGCGAACCTCCTCCAAGGCGCTATCGGGGCCGGGGTGGATATCGGTCGGGGGACCATGCTTGCTGCCGTACACCGCAATGATGTCATCACCCATCACCCCGATACGGGCCATGCCGTTGCGGGAATTACCATACCCTACTGGGAGGATATCCTTACGATTGCGGCCAGGGCATATGATATAACCGGCTTAGGTTATATCGGTGTTGATCTGGTCATGGACGAGAAGCGCGGGCCGTTGCTTCTGGAACTTAACGCCAGACCCGGCATCCAGATCCAGGTGGCTAACCGCTCCGGGCTGTTGACCCGTCTTGAAGCAGTGGACAAGGCCCCCGAGTATATTTTTATAACACCGGAGAGCCGCATTAGATGGGCTAGAGAGAATTTTGCACTCTCCGGAATATCGTGATAAGATAAACGGCAGATTTCAAACGATCAGCCTTGCTGAACACGTTTTTATAGGGGCTTATTCATGCATAAGAGAACCATCCTTTGGTTTGCACTGACTTTTGTGCTCCTGGCCTGTCCCGTTTACGGACAGACGGCCCTGGATACCGTCAGGGCTTTGAAAAAACTGGAGGCGCGTATCGACATTGGCCTTAATTATAAGGAATATGCCCTGAACCTTGCCGATGCCAAGGTAGAGGCATCGCTCTTTCTGGAGACGACTGCGGCGAGACAGAATAAGGCCCAGGCTGATATGATACAAAAAGTTCTCAACCATTATGAAATGGCACGCCTGGTATGGCACATGAAGGTGACAAAGACGGAGGATTTCGGGACGGCCTTCGGCCATCTGATGTCCGTTTCGCATGGAGAAGAAGGCGCCTTGAGCCGCCGTCTCCTGCAACTGTATCCCCAGGCCAACAAGTCGGCGGAGAAAGGCGGCGTCCTGACGATGGGGGCCTATGGTAGTCGCGGTATCAATGAGATCCTTGTCGATAACATGATTAGTATCATCTGGAAGGAAGCGGCAAAGGATCTGAAAGAAGCCGTCCGGACCGTTGTCCGTTAATTGAACTGAAAAGCTGGTCGCTATGCCGAGTATCCTTCCCGTGGCGATCTTACACTGGCCTTTTACGACAATGCAGTCCCCTGCGGTCCCGTCCTGCGGTAGCAGAGGACCTTGCGATTGCCGGCCAAGGCGGCTAGGCATTTGTTGCAACTTGTACAGGTTGCCTCCCGGGTTTTGCCGGCTTTCATGTTTCGCACCAGCAGCGGTTCTCTAATCAGCGGACGGCATATCGGAATAAAGTCCGTATCACCATTGGCCACGGCCTTTTCCATCGACTCGACGGTTCTCCATCCGCCTACCGCAAATAAAGGTATTCCTGCCATGACGGGTCTGATCAGCTTTGCGGCTTCCACATTATAACCTTCGCGGAGCGCAAACTTGCCCTCCATGGTCTTCAAAATGCCTTCGATACGGGGTCTGTGCGATTCCGGAAATCCCTGCAGCAATTCTTGAACCGGAATCTCCCCCCGGCACATGTTCCATGGCGAGATGAGGGATGTTCCGCAACTGACCTCCAGCCCGTCAATTGCCAGTGCGGCCAGATGTTCGGCATAGCGGCGGGCCATTGGCGGTGTGATGCCTGACGATGGCGTATGATCGTGTGTGTTGAGTTTAACCAGAAGCAGCCGGTCTTTGGGTAAAACAGTCCGGATAGAGGTGACGATTTCTTTGAGGAGGCGGAAACGATTCTCGTCGGAGCCCCCCCAGGTGTCGCGGCGGTGATTGTAATGAGGCGACAGGAACTGGTTGATCAGGTATCCGTGGGCGGCATGTATCTGGACGCCGTCCGCACCGGCCTCCACGGCCCTCTCGGCGGCGGCTCGGAATGCCTGGATGACCGCCTCGATGTTTTCCCCATCCATCGTGTTTTCTGATGTGGGCCCTAAAGGCTCCCGCCCGATAACGGCGCTTGACGTCTGCAACCCCGCGTGGCCCAATTGAAATACGATTCGGCAATTATATGGGTGAACGGTTTCGACCAGATCCTTCAGCCCGTCCATTGTGTCATCGCTGTGAATGCCAGTCTGATGCCGTCGGGTTCGCCCCAGTTCATGGACAAACATGTGGCTCGATATGATGAGCCCCACCTCGCCCCTGGCCAGCATCTTATTTTTGTGAAGGATTTCTTTTGTGATCCTGCCGGTCTCCGCTGCCATATTGTCCTCACAGGCGGAAAAGATAAAGCGGTTTTTCAGTTGAAAGGGACCCAGGGTGACGGGGGAAAAGAGAATTGACATGTCTTTCACCTCTTTATGGTTTGCCGGCTAGATCCTCTTTTCGGCCCGGACATTCCCCAGGCGAATCTCCCGGATAAAATCATCCTCATTCCTGATGTCACTCTCAAAAAGCGTGACGCAGGAGCCCATGGCAAATATCTTATGGGCGTCACTGCCGCCCGTGCCGGGGATGCCCAGTTTGTCCATGGCCTTGCGGACTTTTTTCAATGCCAGTTCACTATGATCAGGATGGCAGAGTTCCAGGCCATCCAGTTGAAGATCATAAACACCATCCCCGGCTCCGTAGTAGTGGGATCGCCCATTGCGGGAGAGTTTGTAGGGGTGGGCCGCAATCAGGATGCCGCCCTCTGTGTGTACGATCTCGACGAGCTCTTTGGCCGAATAATGGCCAGTCAGGCTTCTTTTCAAACCGAAAACCAGAAATTCTCCCTCAATTTTGTTTTTGGGGCCGGCAGTAAAGATTTCCTGTCCGTTGATGAGGACGATGCCATGAGGTTCAGCCTGTTTGCACAGGGCATCAAACTTGTCGTCGGGCCAGCGCATGCCGTGTTCTGTAATGGCGAAACCGTCCAGGCCTGTTTCAACGGCCCGTTTAATCAAATCCTCCGGGTTGATGAACGAACAATCGGAGTAAGTGTGTGTATGGATGTGTATGTCAAAGGCCCACATGTGGCCATCCTCCGCTCAGGTCATGGATGACGGCAGACATCCGTGACGATAGATGTATTGATGCCAGGTTGCATTCAAACGGCTATCGAAGGCGGCCGCGACGATGAGGCGACGAAGCCGGCAACGATAACCGAATAAGGGCGACCTGGCCTGACTAGCATATTGGGTCGGCCCTCGTCAATAAACCTGTCGCCATGGTTGTTTTATTCATCCCGGGAGATTCTCCCGCCAGCCTATAAAATAATTGCGCTATCAAACTTCCTGTGGTATAGGGCGCCAACATTACATGTGAACGACCATCGAGAAAGATGACCATAGTCGTGAACGATTCATTAGGCGATTATCTGAGGAATGAAAGGGAATCACGCGGGATTTCTGTAGCGGTTGTTTCTCGGGACACGAGAATCAGCGAGGAATTGATCAGAGCCCTGGAAGATAATCACCTTGAATCCTTTTCTCAACCCGAATTTACTCTGGGATGCCTGAAACTGTACAGTGCCAGGCTGGGCCTTGACCAACAGGAAGTTTTAAAGCGGGCCGAAGAGGAATTCATCCGCTTGCGCCGGCAAAACACTCCCAAGAATCGCCGTCCTTTCCTGTCTTATAATTCGCCCCTTGGTCAGACCGAGAAAAAAGCATCCAGAATGTTCCGACGCCCCGACCGGATGGTGAAGCGGGCCTCCCTGACCGTATTTTCCGTATTGCTGATTTCCCTGTTCTTCTTCATTCCTTCGGAATACAAGGGACCGGATAGCCTGCATTCGGATGTGTCAAGCAGGACTTCCCTGGCGAGTATCCGCCCGGAGCCTCAACCCGCCGTATCCGCCAGCGTTGCTGAGCCCATGCCTGCGTCCGTCAACCCGCCTTCCCCCTCCGCAAAGGAGGAACCCGTCAAGGTTATCGGCAACAGCGACAGCAGGCGTTACCACTTGCCGGGCATGAAATACTACGATCAGGTACAGGCCTATCACCGGGTTGTTTTTGATTCTGAGCAGGGGGCTATCGAGGCGGGCTATCACAAGGCGCCGCGTTAAGAAGCGATCATCCTGATATTTCAGATATTATAACGTAAATCTCTGTGAGAGGGCGGCAGGTGTTTCATGGCTCACTTTTAAGAAAATCCATAATCCCGGCAATGGTATGTTTTATCAGGGCGCTGAAGGCGGCCTGATCCATGTCGGACGATCTCGTTTCGTGAATTGTAAAGTCTATAACGTCTATGGGAAGATGGAATGTGCTTCCTAGCAGTTTCACGGTCCTCTCGCGCCGCAATGCGATCCGGTCAGCGACTCCGTAGGTATCGCCTGTCTGCTCATGAGCGCCAAAATCATCGATAAACAGGACCCGGTGAATCCGATTCAAGGGGAGACTGGTTCCGAGAATCTCCCAGAATGCCCGGTCTGCCTTATGGGCACCCAGATCGGCAGAATTGGCGATAATCAGGTTTCCGGTTTGCCGGTCTTTTCCCATCATATTACGCAACGCCATTCCCTCGAGCTTCCAGTTCTTCAAGTGAGTGATGATGGCGTTCGTGGCCTCTGCGTAGTGATCGGTGGCGATTAAGGTCAGAATATCCGGTGATGCGCTCAGCCATTTCAGCAAAGGCGCCCAGTCCGGATCAATGGTGGAATAAGCCAGGTAGCGTCGGACAAAAAGGGCAGCGGCTTCCCGGATGGCTTTTTTGCTCGGCGTGCTACCTGTCTCCCGGGGCATGCGTTTCCCGATCCGTTCTGCCATCAGGGTGATGTAACCTTTGCCCGTGGTGCTTCCTTCCTCCCATGAGGGGCTGACAATTTCATTCCAGAAGATGTCGGCACGATCAATGCCGAAATCGGCCAGGCCGCATTCGGCCAGTTGCCGTTCAAGGTGGCCGGTCCGGGCGAACCGGGTGGCCTGAACACTGAGGGTTCCTGAATAGTCAAAAATAACGAGGCATTTCGTCTCCATCCGGACGATCCTCATCCTATGCGTTTAGTCAGAGCGGAAGAGATGATGGTGCAAAGGCCCTGCGCCGCCAAGAGGGGATCCTGGGCAGAACAGATGGCAGAAACAACGGCAATGCTGTCGGCGCCGGCAAGTATGACGTCTTCGGCGTTTGTCGCATTCAGCCCGCCGATGCCCACCAGGGGATGGCGGGAGCGGGCGCGGATACGGGCCAGACCTTCCAGACCCCACATGCTTTTGGTATCGGTTTTGGTAGGCGTATCAAAGACCGGACTGACGCCGAGGTAGTCCACATCAAGCCTCTCCGCATTTTCCACATCATCCCAGGTTTCCACGGACAGGCCGATGACGGCCTTTGGGCCCATGAGCCTGCGGGCGGTCTCGTAGGGCATATCGGCTTGCCCGATGTGCACACCGTCGGCTTCTGCCGCCAGGGCAACATCGACACGGTCATTGATAATAAGGGGCACATGGAAGGGGAACAGAAGGCGTTTGACCTCTCGCGCCTCTTCCACGAAGAAACGTGTCGAGACGTCCTTCTCCCGAAGTTGTATGCAGGACGCGCCTCCCTTGACGGCCTGGGCAATAATGGCCTTCAGATCCCTGCCGCCGCAGAGATCGCGATCGGTAACCAGATAGAGCCCTTTGATATTAAACATTCGGGCTTTCCATTCATAAAGTCTCATCGGGGCGGGTTTGATCCCATCCCCTGCAATTTATGCGTTTGTTTTCAACAGGCGAAGGATATCCGCTTCCGACAGGTTATAAAGGGCATCCAGGAAATAAACCTGCAAGGTTCCCGGACCGGCGGCCTTTTCCATGCCCAGTTCTCCGGCAATGCCCATAACGGCCATGGCTTGGGCCGTTGCTTCCATGAAATCGGCATTGACTGAGGCAAAAGCGCCGCAGAGGGCCGTGGCCGTGCACCCCAGGCCCGTCACTCTCGTCATCGCGGGATGCCCGTTCATGATTTCAACGATACCGGCGCCGCTCACAATATAATCCGTTTCCCCGCTGATACACACAACGCTGCCGCAGGCTTGTTGCAACGCCTGGGCGGCCTCCAGTGCTTGATTCGAAGCGGCCGTACTGTCCACCCCTCTGGTTTTCCCTTCCTCTCCGATGATGGCCATGATTTCCGAGGCGTTTCCCCGGATGATGGTGGGCGGCACTGCCTCGATGAGCTCCCTCGCCATCTGTGTCCGGTATGTCGTAGCGCCGGCGCCGACGGGATCCAGAACAATGGGGATGTCGCGCTTTCGGGCCTGAGTGGAGGCCTTGAATATGGAGCGGATCCACGAATCGCTGAGTGTGCCGATATTGATGACGAGGGCGGATGCGATATTGACCATTTCCTTGACTTCGTTTTCGGCGTGGGCCATGACAGGAGATGCCCCTAAAGCAAGGAGTGCGTTGGCCGTATTGTTCATGACCACGTAATTGGTGATGTTATGGATCAACGGGGCTCGTTCCCGAATCGCGCAAACGCTTGCCCATATGTCTTTGCTTGTCATTTTCATAAGCATTCCTTTAATAAATTTATAAGACCAGCTTTACGGCGGGATTGCATTTGAGGGACTCATAAATGTCCTTCCGATGCCCTTCGCTTTCAACGGAAAGCTCTATGTTGAGGCAGCAATATTTTCCGGTTTCGCTGCTGCGGGAATGGGAAACCCTGTAAGCACGGTCCCGGATGATGCCGGCTACGGCGCGCTGCATCTCATCCGCATCGGGACCGATGACCTTGTAAACCCAGGGGCAGGGGTATTCCAACTGAACTTTCCGTTTATCATCATCTGTCATTGTAATCCATTCCTTCAGATCCGAAATGCTTTCCCCCCCAAACTCATGATTAGCCATTGCCTGCAAGCTCTTCCAGTTTGCCTGCACTGCAGAGGGATTTTACTTTTTGGTTAATTTTATCGATGGGCCAGTTCCACCACCCCAGTTCAAGAAGCTTCTTTATCGTGTTTTCGTCAAATCTTTTTCTGATGACCCTTGCCGGATTGCCTGCAACCACGGCATAAGGTTCCACGTTTTTTGTTACTATGGACCTAGCTCCGATAACGGCCCCGTCACCTATCGATATGCCTGACAGGATGATGGCCTGATAGCCGATCCACACATCGTTGCCGATCACTACATCTCCATTGGATGAGGGGTGTCCGGAGATTCCATCCGCGTCGGGCCAAAGATTGTAGGTCGCCTGCAGATCGGGGAAAGGGTAGGTTGTCCACCATTCCGTTCGGTGATTGCCCCCTAGAAAAATCCTTACTTCCGGTGAAATGGAACAAAATTTGCCGATTTTCAGATGGGCGCCCTCACTGAAGAAGACCGTCGGATGTCCATAAGTGTAGTCACCGATCTCATATCCTTCTTTCCTGAAAATATCCTTTGTGTATAAGATATTATGTTTCTTGTTCCGTTTAAACAGCCAGCGCATGTTTGAATTTTCGCCTTAATTGAGATGATTGGACGTCGTGGGTCAATCCATTTTGATGAACCAAGGATATTTCTTCCTCATAGCAAAACAGAGGTTGAGAATCAAGTCGATACACTCAAGGAAATCCAGAATGAAACGATGACCGGCAACGACGGGGACCGTTCCCTGCCGTTGCCGGTTCCTGCATGCAAAATTATTTTTTGTCCCGGATTTTGGTATGACACTCTCCGCACTTGCCTTTGATCTCTCCCAGCTTGACCTTGACGGTTGCACCATCTTTTTGGGCAGCAGCGCCGGAGATGTCCTTGGCGAGTGATGAGATGGCCAGGGTCAGGTCTTTGGCCAGGGGGTTGGGTTGACTGTCGCCAATTTTTTTGGTCTGGGCGGCCATGTCGTTGGCATCCTTGGCGATGGCATCAAAATTCTTGTCGCCAAGGTTTTTACTCATGGCGGCCATCCAGGCGGCACGGGCCTGCATTGCCTTCTGGGCAGGCCTCAGTTCTTCGGCTGCAAAGGCCAGGATAGCGACGGCAAAAAAAACTACGGACAACAGGGCAACAAGCTTTTTCATGACTCTCTCCTTTCGTTTCACGGTTTTATGGACATCATACTGAATACGGTGTCTAATTGCAACTACCGATAATCTTCTCTGACAGGCGAAAAGACGTCCATGATATGGCAATCCGTGAGGGCGGCTGCGCTATGGGTCGCATTTGGCGGGATGACAACCACATGGCCTGGCTCAATGATCTTTTTTTCTCCTTCGACGGTCATTTCAAAAGTTCCCCGGATGATGGCCGTGATCTGTTCGTGGGGATGTCTGTGTGCCGGGAGCGCCGCGCCTTTGTCCACGTTCCAGAAAGAGACGGTCATGTGTTCCCCGTGGTGCATCCGGGCGTGAAAGCCTGGGATCATCTCTTTTTCCTTGATATCGGGCAGATAAATAAAGGGCATGATGCCGATCTCCTTTCTAGCTGAGAATTTTTCTCGCCGTCTCTTCGGCCAGGGTCAAGGCGCCCAGGTGAGCCTCGACGTCGCCGGCATCCATAACACCGCAGGCCCGTATGAGGCATGTTTCAAACCCGTACCAATGCAGGAAGTCATTATAGCGTGGGAAGACGTCGTCGAATTGGGTTTCATCGGGCTGCCCCTGGGTGAGGATGAAAACCAGTTTCTTGCCGTGAGGCAGGCGGCTCGGATGAGGGTTGGACGTGTAGTCCGCCGACAAAAAGGAGTATGTCCGGTCAATAAAGGCCTTGAGCTGGCTGGAAACGTCACCGTAATAGACCGGGGAGGCTAGCACCAGGACATCGCATTGGTGGACCGCATCAAGCACTTTTTCGAGGTCGTCCTTCAGGATGCATTTGTCCAGTTTGGTCTTGCAGGCCATACAGGCCTGGCAGCCCTTATAATCCATCTTGTTCAGGGTAAATATCTGCACCTTGCCTCCCAGTGCCTTAGCCGTATCGCAGAAACGTTTGGCCAGGGCGGTGCTGTTTCCCTTGGGGCGAGGACTTCCCATCAGGCAGACGACTTTCATGGACGCTTTACCTCCAAATATTTTGTCATGATTATTGCTATTATATCATGGCCATTCCCATGAGAACAGAGATTTTCATGTCGGCAAGTGCAAAGGAAGGGCTTGCAATTCTTAAATTCATACATACAATATAAACCAAAACGGTCGGAGGATATTTCATGGCCGGTCATCACCATGATGATCATCACCTGTTTGACGGGGAATTAGCGTCGGATTCTGAAACGGACCTGGATGAACCCGGGATGTACAGGGTTATCCTTCATAATGATCACTATACGACCATGGATTTTGTTGTGGAAGTGTTGACGAATATTTTTCAGAAAACGATGGCACAGGCGACGAGAATCATGCTCGATGTTCACGAAAAGGGACATGGGGTCTGCGGGGTTTATACCTACGACGTGGCAGTCACCAAGGTATCCCGAGTGCATCAAATGGCCAAAATGCGCGATTTCCCACTCAAATGCAGCTATGAACAGGTCTGATATCGGTATAGCGAGGAGTTGTTTATGAAAATCAATGAAGAATTGGATCACATATTCCGGGCGGCCTATACGGAGGCCAAGCTTCGATCTCATGAGTACCTGACGCCCGAGCATATATTGTTTGCGTCTCTTTTTTTTGAGTCGTCCAGCGAGATTATCCGGTCCTGCGGCGGCGATGTCAAAGGGCTCCAGGCTAAGCTTGAGGATTTCTTTACGACAAAGATACCGAAGGCCAGGAAGGAACTGGACCCGGTCCAGAGCGCCAGCTTTCAGAATGTGATCGAGCGGGCCGTCTGGCACACCACCTCGGCGCAGAAAGGGGAACTGGATATCGGCGATGTGCTCATTTCCATCTATGATGAGCGTGAGTCTTATGCAGCCTTCTTTCTTCACAGGGAAGGCATCACACGACTGGATCTCCTGAATTATATCTCCCACGGGATTTCCGCTGTTTCCAGAGAAAAGCCGAACCTCGGGGCTCCGGATAGAAAAGCGGGGCAGCAGCAGAAGGAAGTCAAGGCGCTCTCCGTCTATACGACGGAACTCGTGGAGAAGGCAAAGGCGGGAGAGATGGATCCCCTGATCGGACGGGAGGATATCATTGAAAGAACCGTTCAGATTCTCTGCCGCCGGTACAAAAATAACCCGATTCATGTCGGTGAAGCGGGCGTGGGCAAAACAGCCATCACCGAAGGCCTTGCCCAGATGATCGCCGATGGCCGGGTGCCGAAACCCCTGAAAGACGCCAAGATATATTCCCTCGATATGGGTGCGCTCCTGGCGGGGACCCGTTTCCGGGGAGACTTCGAGGAACGCCTGAAGAAGGTTTTGGCCGAACTTCAGAAGATTAAGAATGTCATCCTGTTTATCGACGAGATTCATACGATCGTGGGTGCCGGATCGGCCTCGGGCGGCGCGATGGATGCCGCGAACATCCTGAAGCCCGTTCTGACATCCGGCAAGATCCGGTGCATCGGCTCAACGACCTATGATGAATTCAGGAAAATCTTCGACAAAGATCGGGCCCTGTCCCGGCGTTTTCAGCCGGTTGATATTTCCGAGCCGACGATTGACGAAACCCATCAGATCCTGCAGGGATTGAAAGAAAAATATGAGACCTTCCACCAGGTGGTCTATACGGACGATGCCCTGCGTGTTGCCGCGGAACTATCGGGCAAGCATATCAATGACCGCCATCTACCCGACAAGGCTATCGATGTCCTTGACGAGGCGGGGGCCAGAACAAGGCTTTACCGGGAAGAAGAGAACAATACGGTCACGATTACCCCTTATGACATCGAGAAAATTGTGGCAAAAATCGCACGAGTACCAGAAAAATCAGTGTCTTCGTCGGAATCTCTCCGGTTGCAGTACCTGGAATCTGAATTGAAAACCCACATCTTCGGCCAGGATTCCGCCATCGACCTGGTCGTTCAGGCGATCAGACGGTCCCGCGCCGGCTTCGGGGAACCCAACAAACCTGTGGCGTCCCTGTTGTTTGCCGGTCCGACGGGCGTGGGCAAGACCGAACTCGCGCGCCAGCTTGCGGCGACCCTAGGCGTTTCCCTGCACCGCTATGATATGTCGGAGTATCAGGAAAAGCATACCGTTTCCAGGCTGGTCGGAGCCCCTCCGGGGTATGTGGGTTTCGAAGAGGGCGGCCTTCTGACGGAGACGATCAGGAAATCTCCCCATTCGGTCCTCCTTCTGGACGAGATCGAGAAGGCCCATCCCGATATCTTCAATACTCTGCTTCAGGTGATGGATTATGCCACTCTGACGGACAATAACGGCCGTAAGGCGGACTTCAGAAATGTGATTGTTATTATGACCTCCAACGCCGGGGCCCGCGATATCGGACGGGTGGAGATCGGGTTCGGCGAGCGGCGGATCAGCCGCAAGGCAGTTTCCGATGCGGTAAAAAAGGTCTTCTCTCCGGAATTTCGCAACCGCCTCGATGCGATGGTAACTTTCAACAATCTGACCAAGTTGGTGGTCGTGGATATCGTGAAAAAACAGCTTGGGGAATTCAAGGAGCGGCTGGAAGAGAAAAAGATCCGGCTCGACGTGACAGAGGCCGCCCTCAACTGGTTGGCTGACAAGGGATATTCCGATGAATTCGGCGCCCGGGAAATCGGCCGCTTGCTCCAGGATAAGGTCAAGAATTTCTTCGTGAATGAAGTGCTCTTCGGGCGGCTGGTCGATGGCGGCTCGGTTGTCGCCGATGTCGAAGGAGATGATATTACCCTGAATGTTGAATCCTGTGTGACTTCATAGGGCATGCCGGTCTTTCGACTGATTGAGGATCCTGTCTTTCCGCCGCCGGAGCTGGCGTCCCGGGAGGGCGTTCTGGCTATCGGTGGGGATCTGTCTCCGGAACGGTTGCTTCAAGCCTATCGCATGGGCATTTTCCCCTGGTATTCCCGGGGGGAACCCATTCTGTGGTGGTCGCCCGATCCCCGCTTTGTCCTTTTCCCCCAGGAATTGAAAGTGTCCCGAAGCATGCGGCAGTTCCTGAAAAAGGATGTTTTGCACATCACCTTTGACCGTCATTTCCGGGGGGTCATGGAAGAATGCCGGAAGCCAAGAAAAGATGACCAGGGAACCTGGATTCACGACGGCATAATGGAGGCCTACGAGAAATTGCATGCTCTGGGTTATGCCCATTCCGTCGAGGCCTGGATGGATGGAGAATTGGCGGGCGGCCTGTACGGTGTCTCCCTGGGCAGGTGCTTCTTTGGCGAATCCATGTTCACAAAGGTAAGCAATGCCTCGAAGGCGGCCTTGATCACCCTGACAAGAAAACTTCAATCCCTGGGTTTTACCCTCATCGACTGCCAGGTTTATACGGATCATCTCCAAAGTCTGGGGGCGCGTATGATAACACGATCCCAGTTTTTGAAGATTCTTGAGGGGGCTTTAAACGAGGAGACGCTGCGGGGTCACTGGGGTAATCTGGGTTTATAAATCCGGGTTGAAAACCGGGATGTATGATTTTCAGACCAAAGGGAAATGCTGAGGTGTACGGACCATGGAAATGAACATGGATGAACAAGGATGTTGTAATCTGCACAAAAAAGGGTTAAAACAAAGGGAAATCGTCAGGAGGTGAGGTTATGAAAGGAAAGGAAATGGATTATTTCACCGCCCTTTACGAGGTCGCCAGGGTGATCAACGCCTCTCTGGAGCCGTCTCGTGTGCTTGAAGAGATTGTAAAGTGTGTCACGAAGGCGATGAACGTCAAAGCGTCCAGTCTCCGGCTCCTTGATTACCGGGAAAAAAAGTTGATCATGGGCGCTTTTCGAGGTCTTTCCGAGGCCTATGTCCAGAAGGGTCCCATCCTGGTTGAGGGGAGCGGATTGGACAAGAAGGCTCTCCGCGGGAAGACGATTTATCTCAAGGATGCCCAGACGGACAAGAACTTTCAATATACGGAAAAGGCCAAGGTCGAGGGGATCAAGTCGGTTCTGGTGGTGCCGCTCATGGTGGAAAAGAAGGCTATTGGCGTTTTGCGCGTCTATACGGACAAAGTCCGTGAGTTCAATGAAAAGGAAATAAAGTTCCTGGAAGCGGCAGCCAATCTGAGCGCCATAGCCATCGACAATGCCCGGATGCACCAGATGTTGCAGATGCGCTGTGACCTGATGTCGGCCCATAAATACCGCATCGATGACAATTAAGGAGGACTGATATGATTCGCCTTGGCATCAACGGTTTTGGACGGATCGGAAGGCAGGCATTGAAGGCCATCATTGAAAGGTACCCTCAGACCCTGCAGGTCGTGGCCGTCAATGATCTCTTCGATGTGGAAACGAATGCCCATTTGTTCAAGTATGATACCTGTTATGGCCGCTATCCCGGTGAGGTGGCGATCAAGAAAGACAGTTTCGTGATCAACGGACAGACCATTAAGAATCTGGCCTTCCGTGATCCTGCCGCCATTCCTTGGGAAGAGGAAGGGGTGGACATGGTGATTGAGAGTACGGGGCTTTTCACCTCCGGCCCCAAAGCCGCGGCGCATCTGGAAGGCGGTGCGAAGAAGGTCATCATTACAGCCCCCGCCAAAGATGAAGACATCACGATCGTCATGGGTGTCAATCATAAAAAATATAACCCCCAGAAGCATCATATCGTATCCAATGCCTCATGTACGACCAATTGCCTGGCGCCGCCGGTGCTGGTGATCCACCAGATCTTCGGCATTGAAAAGGGGATGATGACGACGGTGCATGCCTATACGAACGATCAGCGCATTCTGGATCTGCCCCATAAGGACCTGCGCCGTGCCCGTGCCGCCGCCCAGAATATTATCCCCACCACAACCGGGGCGGCCAAAGCCCTGTCTCTGGTCATTCCCGAACTCGAAGGCCGCTTTGACGGTTATTCGCTCCGTGTACCCACGCCGACGGTCTCCATTGTCGATTTTGTCGCGGAGTTGTGCACAAAAACCACGACGGAGGGATTAAAAAAGGTTTTGATCAGCGCCGCCCGGAAATCCATGAAGGGGATCATGGCCTGCGAAGAAGAGAGGCTTGTGTCCTCCGATTATAAAGCTAATGAGCATTCCTCGATTATTGATCTTGAATTCACGCAGGTGCTCCGGGAAAACATGGTCAAGGTGGTGGCCTGGTACGACAATGAATGGGGTTACTCCTGCCGGGTTGCCGATCTGGCCGCCTATATGGCCCAGAGGGGGCTCTAGAAGAATCGTGGTTTTAAAAATCCTTATTATCGATGACGATGCCGTGGCTTGTGAATTCCTCCAGGAGGCCCTTTCACGGGAAGGGTATCAGGTCTGTTACCATACATCCGCCCAGCAGGCCCTTCATGAAGATTTATCCCTTTATGACCTGCTTATGTCGGATATCCGGATGCCCGGCATGGACGGCCTGCAATTTCTGAAAAATCTCCGGGAAAAATGGCCGGATCTCCCGGTCATTCTGATGACGGCCTACGGATCACTGGAAACAACCATGGAAGCCCTGCGCCTCGGCGCCTGGGATTATATCAGCAAGCCCTTTTCCCCTGAAGCCATTCGCGGCATGGTCAAAAAAGTCCTGGATGTTCGCGAACTCCGTCAGCGGCGCGGCAGCGGGGAGCATAAAATAAAGGAAGACCATCAGTTCATCGGCTCTTCGGCGACTATGGTTGATTTTTACAAGCAGGTGGCACGGGTCGCCGATGCCGACGCCAGCGTACTGATTGAAGGTGACAGCGGAACCGGTAAGGAATTGACGGCGCGTTCCCTCCATCAGCTCAGCATACGCAGGGATAAGCCCTTTGTGCCGGTCCACTGCGGCGCTATCCCCGATACGCTTCTGGAGTCGGAACTGTTTGGCTATGAAAAGGGTTCTTTTACGGGAGCGGATCGTTCCCATACGGGCTTGCTGGAGTCCGCTCAGGATGGCACGATATTTCTGGATGAAATCACGGAAATGTCCACGGGGCTCCAGGCCAAGCTGTTAAGGTTCATGCAGAATGGAGAGGTCCGGCGACTGGGTGGGCATACGGTTTATAACGTGGCGGTCAGGGTTGTGGCGGCGGCCAACCGGAATATCGATGAGGAAATTCAGAAAGGGCATTTTCGTTCCGATCTTTTATACCGGTTTGTTGTCCGTTTGCATATTCCCCCGCTCCGCGAACACAAGGAAGATTTGCCGCAACTGGTTGAATCACTCCTGAAAAAACTCGGTTATCCCTCCGCCCGCGTCTCCGATGATGTGATGGAGATGTTGATTGCCTATGACTGGCCGGGGAATGTTCGTGAATTGCAGAATGTCCTGCAGCAAACCATCCTGCTGTCACCCTTCGGGCTGATCCAACCCGAAAATATGCCGGAGAGGTTCCGTCAAAAGCGGGCGGAGCATCGCCCTGTCCTGATGCCACTGGAAGGAGCGGAACGGGAGCAGATCCTCAATGGGTTGAATGCCATGGCCTGGAACATTTCACGGACCGCACAATTATTGGGGATTGACCGAAAGACCCTGCGGTCGAAAATGCAACGCTATGGATTACTGAAGGATGGTCAATCGCCTGATACTGCTTGAGGCGGCGTCGTATCGTAAATCGGGAAATACAGGATGATCTCCGTTCCCTCACCCTTCGTGCTTTTGATCTCGATATCTCCGGAATGAACCTTCATGATATCTTTGACAATCGCCAGCCCCAGCCCCCGCAATCCCTCATTTTCATGTGTGCTGAAAAAAGGTTCACAGATCTTTTCCATAAGATCTGGCGGAATGCCCGGCCCATCATCCTTGACGGCGATGGCAATCGCCTGGCGTGATGTGTCTTTATAAACGGACACCGTGATCTGATGTCCGAAGTTTTCCATGGCTTCCGATGCGTTCTGGATCAAATTGAGAAGGGCGGTCTGCACGCGGTAGCGGTCGGCATAAAGGAGTGGCGTCGATTCTTCCGATTCGACATTCAATTGAATGCCCGACTTCTTCATGAGGGGCTCCATCAGGGGCAATGTCTCATTCATGAGGTCATCCGCCGTGACCATTTCAAAATGGGGTTCGGGAGGTCTCGTAACGCGGCGGATATTCTGGATGGCCATGTTCAGCCGCTGAGTTTGCTGGAGGATAAGTTCCAGCTTCCGGGCCACATCGGGAGCCCATCCTCCCTTTTCCAGAAGAAGCTCCGAAAGGCCCGCGATGGAGTGAAGGGGCGTTCCCAGATCATGGGCCAGTGTCGCTGTCAGGTAGCCCATGGCCGTCAACTGTTGAAGCTGATTGACCTGGTTTTGTAACTGAACAACCTTCAGGGTTTCCTCCTGGACCCTTTCTTCAAGGTGCCGGTTTAATTCCCGGTTCCGGGCCAGCACCTGTTCGATTTCATCAGCCATATCGTTGAAATGATCCGCCAGGTGACCCAGTTCGTCCTTCCGGAGAAGACGGATGCGGTTGGTATAGCTCCCCTGCTGGAATTCGTCGATGGTCCTGGTAATGGTCGTCAACGGGCGACCCAGCAACCAATCGAAGGTCAGATAAAGCACGAACAAAATAAACAGAATGAGTCCGACACTGCTGAACAGTAAAAATATCTTCGCCCTGGAGAGGATTTCCGTGCGCACGTGAGAAAAAGCGATGACACCGACGACATGAATGCTTTGGTCCTTTTCGGAATAATCGGGATAAAGGAGGCCCATGGCGAGGCCCGCCTCAGTGTTCATCGGGAAAAATTGGGGTTTCATCTTTTCAAGAACGGCGGCGACGGCGCTTTCCGGCCATTCATAGGGGATGCGTCCGGCGCCGGCCACAAATTCGATGTCGTTATTCTGCACGGTGAAAAGATCGATGCGGGCCAGGCGCGTGTCCGTTTGAACATGATCCTTGAGGGTCAGGTCAAGGGCGGACAGGCCCTTGCGCGTTGGAAAGTGTTCGTAATAGGTGCTGACAGTCTCTGCGAGTTCGTCAAGTCTCTTCTCCTGCGACTTAATCAGGAGGTTGTCGAGAACCTCCAACTGGGCCCATCCCCAGATAACCATGGTAACGGACAGGCCAAGCACGGCAACGAGAAGAAGGCGTGTTCTTACGGTCATAGAAAATGCCCTTGTGATTAGTCTTTGTTCTATACAACATACAAAGGGGGAAAGAAAGAGGGGCTTTTATCCTGATTCCACTTCCGCGAAGGGGGATCGGACTATTTTGCTGAAGGTGCCGGTTGCAGTAAGACCGAGCCCTTATCCTGCGAGGAGATGCCTTTTTTCTTGGGGAGGGCCTTGTTTACCCGCACGGCCATATTTTTTTCTTCTTTTTGCGAGTAGCTGACCGTCACCTTATCGCCCGCCTTGATTTTGTCCAGAGGCTTTTCCAGATAAAACTCCATGATTTCGGCTGTGACAGTTCTTTCGATCCGAAGGGTGTCTGTCGTCAGCTCCTTAACGATCCCGGTGGCCCTCATGCGGGTTTCTCTTGGGGGTGGCTTGGTTGCTGCCGGCTGTTTCAGTATGGCCGGTTTGGCAGTCGGGGCCTTGTCTTTAACTGTTTCGGACGGATTAATGGCAAAAGCTACCGAGCCGAACAAAAAAGCGATGCCGAAAATCGATATGAAAAAACGCTTCACCCCGATGGGTCTCCTCCCCTGGTTTGCGTGTTTCTAAAGCAATTTATGTACCATATTGTCGTGCGGAAGGGGAGTGGATGTACGTAACTGTATTAATGAATAATTGTCAAATATTTGACTTGGTCATGAAACGACGCCCGTCGGATTACAGGTGAATTAATCCCCAGGGTGTGAGGAAATATGCATCATTTATTCAGGATTTTCTTTTGTTCGGGTGGTTGGTCTTGACCATTGATTTCATTTCATGATAGCAAAATATAATGATTAATACCTTTGATCACCGGGTAATTGTTGTCGGCGCAGGAGCGAGCGGCATGATGGCCGCAGGCCGTGCGGCAGAGGTTGGCGCGCAGGTCCTCGTGCTGGAAAAAATGGCCCGTCCGGGAGAAAAAATCTACATTACCGGCAAGTCTCGGTGCAATCTGACAAACAGCAAAGATATGAATGATTTTATAACGATGTACGGAACAAACGGTTCGTTTCTGTACCGGGCTTTTCACAGTTTCTTTCGCAATGATCTGATTGCCTTTTTGGCTAACTACGGCGTGGAGACGAAAACGGAGCGGGGAGGGCGGATTTTCCCCACTTCTGATCGGGCAGCCGACGTCGTCGATGCCTTTACACGGTATATGGCCGATAAGGGCGTGGAGTTGAGGACGCAGATCAGAGTGTCGGGGATTCGAATAAAAGACGATCATGTTCTGGGTGTTGATACGGACAGGGGGTTTAGCCCGGCCGGGGCTGTGATCGTGGCCACAGGTGGCGCTACATGGCCGGGAACGGGTTCATCCGGCGACGGATATCGTATGGCGGAGAAGATCGGCCATACCGTTGTCAAGCTTCGGCCGGCGCTGATCCCGTTGGTGGTCGATGAGGTTTCCCTGGCCAAGTCGATGCAGGGTGTCGCCTTGCGTAACGTTCGCCTCACGGCATTTTCATGCCTAAAAGATGAAATCAATCCCCTGTTGACGCCAAATACGGATGTGGGCCGGGGCGTCTCCGGGAAACGGCCCCGAAAGCCCGTTATAGAAAGCCGATTCGGGGAAATGATGTTTACCCACTTCGGTATTGGCGGACCTGTTACTCTTTTGATGAGCCTTGCTGTGGTCGATGCCCTGGAAAAGGGACCTGTCAGCGTGTCCATTGACTTGAAGCCGGCCCTGAGCCGCGAGCAATTGCATCAAAGGATTCAGGGAGACCTCAATCTTCATGGCAAGCGGAGCTGGCGGAAGATCGTTGCTGGGTTGCTCCCTGAAAGCATGGTTTCTCCCTTCATTCATCTGCTGGGGCTTGATCCGGAGAAACCGGCTCATCAAGCCGGTGCGGTGGAACGCAAGATGGTTGTATCTCTTCTGAAATCCATGTGTTTTCAAATTAAATCCCCCCTCCCTCTTTCTTCGGCCATTGTCACGGCGGGAGGGGTTTCCCTTCCTGAAATCGATCCACGAACCATGGCCTCGCGCCGGATTTCCGGCCTCTATTTTTGCGGCGAAGTCCTGGATATCGACGCCGATACAGGAGGCTATAACCTGCAGGCAGCCTTTTCTATGGGGTTTGTGGCGGGCCAGGAAGCCGCATCTTATGCCATGAAAAGCAAAACAGGATAATTCGTTTTGCGCTTCAAAATGATTATGCTATCGTGACGGTCAATAAAAAACATGTGGAGGCCATATGGCGGGAACGTCCATCAGGGAAATTCTGGAATCTAAAAGTGTTGCCGTGATCGGGGCGTCCCGAGATCAGGCCAAGTCGGGATCTCAATTGATTCAGGTACTTCAGTCCGTTGGATTTCAGGGGCAAATAGCCGGTGTGAATCCCCAGGGCGGTGAGGTTTTTGGCGTGCCGCTCTATAAGAATATCAATGATATCCCGTTTGATGTCGATTTAGCGGTCCTGCACATTCCACCGGCCGTCGTTCCGGCCGCATTGACGGATTGCGTGAAAAAAGGCGTCAAGGGGGTGGTGATTTCCTCGGAAGGTTTTGCCGAAACGGGTCCCCAGGGCGCCCGTTATCAGGAGGAAGTCCGGCAGATCCTCAAATCTTCGGGCATGAGGGGATTCGGCCCCAACACGCTGGGGATCGTCAATACGGCTACGGGACTAACCTCTTCCTATTTCTCAAGCGCTAAAATGATGCGGCCCGGTTCTATCGGTTTCGCCGCTCAATCGGGCATCTTTGTGGGTGCGCTCCTTCGCCACCTGAGTTCCATCGAAGGGCTCCAGATCTCCAAGGGGCTCGGTCTGGGAAACAAGGTTGATGTGGACGAATCGGATGCCATGGCCTATCTGATGGAAGATGAGCAGACGAAAATCATCGGCATGTATCTCGAGGATATCCGCGACGGAAGGCGTTTCCTCAACATTGCCGGAGAAGCCGTTGCCCGTAAACCCGTTCTCATTCTCAAAGGGGGACGTACGCAGGAAGGCGCCAAATCGAGTGCATCTCATACGGCGAGCATGGCCGTGTCCGACGTGATTTTTGACGGCGCCATGCGTCAGGCAGGCGTGCTGCGCATGTTCAGCATTGATGAATTTATCCGCACCCTGAGGGGCTTCTTGAATATGCCCCTGCCTACGGGGCCGTCCCTGGCCTTTGTCACGTATAGCGGCGCCCAGGCCATTATGAGCATCGATGCGGCCATGGAGGAGGGGCTGTCGGTAGCGGTGCTGGGGGAAGCGACGCGTGAAAAAATCGGCCGCGTGATTGCGACGCCCTCCAAACTGAGAAATCCCATCGATATTTTCCCTGATATGATCGCCCACGGTTTCGAAAAAACCTCCCTGGAAATCCTGAATGCCCTGATGGAAGATGAGAATGTCCATGGCATCGTCTTTATCTCCTTCGCCAATTTCGGAGCCGAGCCCTACAAGCCTATTGTGGATGCCTTCAAGGGAAAATGCCCAAAGCCGTTATTCTTTTCACTGTTGGGTTCCCGGAAGGACCTCCAGGTCAGTCAGGCCTTTTTCGATGAAAGCGGCTTTCCCTGTTATGATTTCCCGGAAATGGCCGTTCGTGTTTTTTCCAAAATGTGGCAGTATGCCCGGAATCAACCAAAGAAGTAGTTCCTGCGTCGCCGGAGACAGATCGGATTCAAAAAATATTTTTCACAGGAGGGATTCAATGACACCGGAAGAAATGGGGGAGAAGGCCGTACAGAAAATGATGAAGCGTTTCCACTGAAGTCAGGCCGTTCTTGCGGTCGGGCAAGAAAAACTGGGGAAATTGGATGATGATGTCATTCGGGCCATGGGGGCCTTCGGCGGTGGACTGGGTGGGAACGGCGATGTCTGCGGTGCTGTGGCCGGTGGCTTGAGCGCTCTGGGACTCCGATTCAGCCGTGCCCGTGAGGAAGAGCTCGAAGACTTACGGATGTGGAATTATACCCGGGAATTCCTGAACCGTTTCCGGGAGGAAATTGTAAAGAATCACGGCAGCATTCTCTGCCGCGATATCGTACAGGTGGACTGGACCGATCGCGCGCAGGTCAAAGGCTTCTATTCCGGCGATAAGACAAAGGAATGCAGCCGGATTGTGGGAGAAACGGCCAAACTGGTCGGCGAGCTGATTGAAAAATCAAATTCTTGAATTGGGTTTCATCATGATTGAGAGAGGGGATTCATATGAGAAAACGGATGATATTGGCGTGTGTTTTCGCGGCAATGATCGCTGCCTGGATCGGTGTGCAACAAGCAGGGGCCCAGCAGGAAAAGCCTTTCCCCACGAGGCAGATCAACTATATGATCTGTTTTGATCCGGGTGGGCAGTCGGACCGTGTGGCCCGGCTCCAGCAGCCGCTCCTGGAAAAGGCGTTGAAGCAGAAAGTGATCGTCGACTACAAAATCGGTGGCGGCGGCGCCCTGGGCTGGCGGGAATTGTCTCGGGCCAAGCCCGATGGCTATACGGTTGCCGGGTTCAATATCCCCCATATCATTCTCCAGCCTCTGCAACAGGAAGTAGGTTACAAGACAGAGCAAATTGTCCCTGTGGTCATTTTTCAAAAAACGCCCCTTGCCTTGGCCGTCCTGAAGACAAGCCCTTATAAGACGTTCAAGGAATTTATCGATCACGCCAAGAAGAATCCGGGTAAAGTCACTATAGGCGGTTCGGGAGCCTTTTCAGGCTATCATATGGCGGCACTTCGCCTGGAAAAACTGATCGGGGCCAAACTGACCTATGTTCCCTTCACCGGCACGGCTCCCCAGATCACCGCTTTCCTGGGCGGACATATTGATGCGATTGTCGGCACGTCCGACGACTTGACCATCCACCGGGACAAAATGCGGGTGTTTGCCTTTGCGACGGACAAACGTTTTTCGGGGTTCCCCGATGTTCCGACGTTCAAGGAGTTAAAGATGGATCTGGTGGAGGCGGTTGACCGGGGCGTGGCCGTCCCGCCCAAGACGCCGGATTACATCATCAGGAAGCTGGAAGCCGCTTATCTTGAAGTGGCCAAATCTCCGGAGATCCAGGCTGAGATGAAGAGGCAGGGCTTCATCCCTGTGGCTATGGGTCATGATGACAGCAAGGCCTATTTGGCCAAGATGACCGCGATCTATAAAGAATTGACAGCCGGTTTAAAGAAGTAGGAGCGATGAAAACAACAAAATCTGCGGATATCGCCAGCGGCTCTTTCGCGGTATTGATCGGTCTTGTGGTTCTGTATGCCGCGACCGGCATCACCGGCGGCCTCGAAGAGAGATTGCCGCCCCGGACACTTCCCTATGTCCTGGGAACAGCGATCCTTATCGCCGGGGTAGCGCTGCTGATCCGGTCCTGGCGTTTCATGGGAGAGAATCCGCCTATCAAATGGCCGGACCGATCCGGAATGATTCGGGTGTCCGTCATCCTGGCCAGCCTCGCCGTTTACATCGCCCTGATCGACATCCTGGGAATGCCGGTCAGCACGGTCCTTTATGTTACCTTTACGGTCTGGTATCTCTGGATCGGACGGTTCGCCCTTCTCTATGCCGTCATTACCGGCCTTTTGTCCGGCGCCATCGTGATGTACCTGTTCATCCAGTTTCTTGAACTCTCTTTTCCGCTGGGGCCATTCCAGCCATAGGAGGCCATTTTGCTGTTTTCCTGGGATTATCTGTTGCAAGGCTTTATGACCGCCCTGACTCCGATGAATCTCCTCTGGGCGACCATCGGGTGTCTGATCGGCACACTGATCGGGGTACTGCCGGGCATCGGTCCATCGTCCGGGATTGCCATTTTGCTCCCATTGACAACGGTTCTGCCGCCGACATCAGCAATTATCATGATGGCGGCCATTTATTACGGGGCCATGTACGGCGGGTCAACGACGGCCATTGTCGTTAATATTCCTGGAGAAGCCTCGTCCGTGCCGACATGCCTGGATGGTTATGAAATGGCCAAACAGGGACGGGCAGGCCCGGCGTTGGCCATCTCTGCGGTCTCTTCCTTTGTGGCCGGCACCTTGAGTCTGGTCGGGCTCACTTTTTTTGCACCGATCCTCGCCAATTTTGCCCTGGCTTTCGGCCCTCCCGAGTATTTCGCCCTCATGTTTATGGGGCTCTCCCTGGTGATCAGCTTGTCCGGACGCGCCCTACTCAAAGGGGTTATTGCCATGTGCCTGGGACTCATCGCCTCTCTGATCGGGCAGAATCCGTTAACCGGCGCGACGAGGCTGACCTTCGGTTCCATCGACCTCATGGCGGGCATCAATTTCATAAGCGTCATCATCGGCCTTTTCGCCATCAGCGAGGTCATGATGAATGTGGAACATATAACGAAACGCATCTATGACATAAAGAATATTGACTGGATCCCCAGATGGGCGGATATCAGGCAGTGCATCGGGGCCATGCTGCGCTCGACGGGCATCGGGTTCTTCCTGGGCTTGCTGCCGGGATGCGCGCCGGCGGTGACGACTTTTGTTGCTTATGACGTTGAAAAGCGCATATCCAAACATCCGGAACGGTTCGGCCATGGCGCCATCGAGGGGGTCGCAGCGCCGGAAGGGGCCAATAACGCCACAACCAGCGGCGGCTTTGTCCCGCTGTTTGCCTTCGGACTTCCCACGGGGCCGGCGCTGGCCGTGCTGCTGGGCGGCCTCATGATGTATGGCCTTCAGCCCGGCCCCATGCTGTTCCAGCAGAATCCCCAGTTTGTGTGGGCTGTCATTGCCAGCATGTATATCGGCAATGTGATCCTTCTTCTGTTAAACCTTCCCCTGATCGGCATGTGGGCGCGCATTGCCTTGATCCCCTTCCCGATCTTGGGTCCCCTGATCATTCTTTTTTCCGTGATCGGGGCTTTCAGCATCCGCTTCATGCTGTTTGACGTCTGGGTGGCGCTTATATTCGGCGTGATCGGCTATTTCATGCGCAAGTTCGGCTTTCCCCTTGCCCCGCTGGTGCTGGCAGCGGTTCTGGCCCAGATGCTGGAGACGTCACTGCAACAGTCATTGCTCATTTCGCAGGGATCTCCCCTCATCTTTTTTACCCGGCCCATCGCCGCTTTTTTCATGGCCCTGGCTTTTATCTCCATCATTCGCGGCATCTGGGTCCAGATCACGACCCATGCCCCGGAGGTGGCGCTGGAAGAGGACGAAGACTGAGGCCGTTGTTGTTACCCTATGCCAAGGCGCATTCAAGATATTAGGAGGAATAATCGATGGAAAAGCTTATTATCACAGTCGCTCCAACCGGATCATTGCCCACCAAGAAAGACACGCCTTTTGTGCCTGTAACACCGCAAGAAGTCATCCAGGATACCTATAGCTGCTGTAACGCCGGGGCCTCAGTTGTTCATATTCATGCGCGGGACAGCGAACAGAAACCAGCCCATGACCTCGCGTTTTTTACGGAAGCTGTGGCGGGCATCAGGGAAAAATGTAATGTCATCATACAAATATCAACCGGAGGCCGCGCCGCTCAAGGACAGGAAAGCAGAGCAAGGGCTTTGTCATTGAAACCCGAAATGGCCAGCCTTACGACAGGGTCGGTCAATTTTCCCAACAGTGCTTATGTCAATGATCCTGATATGATTGAATATCTGGCGAAAACCATGAAGGATAACGGCATTAAGCCGGAGTTGGAAATCTTCGATGTCAGCATGATCAATAATGCTCTGGATCTGGAAAAGAAAGGCTTGGTCAGCGCACCGTTGCATTTTGATTTTGTAATGGGCTTGAAAGGGGCCATACCCTTTTCGATGAAGAATTATGTTCATTTAATGGAGAGCATTCCCGCCGGATCAACGTGGACAGTTGCCGGTGTCGGCAGAGCACAGCTGGAACTATTGCCTCTCTCCATTCTGACAGGCGGGCATGTGCGGGTTGGCCTGGAGGACAATATATTTTACAGCAAGGGTGTGCTGGCCACGAATGTCCATCTGGTTGAACGCGCTGTGCGTCTGGCCAAGGAGCTGGGCAGGGAAATCGCCACGCCTGATGAGGCAAGACAGATTCTGCATTTAAGGTAGTAAGCCGGAATACTCGGGGGGCAGCCAATCATTGTTGATGTCTGCCTGAAAAGTAGAGGCGGCAGCACAGGGAACATGTCTATTACTCCCCTGCCCCCGGGCATCGATAATAAAACCGGGGGAAAGCCAATGAAAATGATCGCCGTCTATCCCTGTGGGGCAGATCATTCCTTCCGTCAGCCAAGTTTCCTTTATATCCTTAAAATCTCGCTGAGCGTCGGATGGGGGATGATCCAGGAAGAGAGGGTCCGGCGTTCCAGGCGGCCGGCGACGGCCAAGCTGAGGGAAACGATGAGTTCCGAGGCCTCGGCGCCGAAAATCGTAGCGCCGACCAGATGTCCCTGGTGGAACAGGAACTTGACAAATCCCTGGCCGGCCAGTTCGGTGCGAGCCATGATGTTGGCGCTGTACTCGGTTTTGATGACTTCAATGTCCATCCCCCGTTTCCGGGCTTCGCTGTTCGTCAAGCCCACGCGGGCCAGGGGTGGATGAGAGTAAACAACGGACGGTACGGCTTCATCCAGGTAAGGAACGGATCCGTCACTAAAGAGATGTGAGGCTAGAGCCCTGCCCTGCTGGATTGCTCTGTGGGCAAGCATCATCCCGCCTGTGACATCGCCGACGGCGTAAACCCCTTCGATATTCGTGTGGAGGTGCTGGTTGACATGAATGCCGCGGGCATCGTGCTCAATGCCCAGAAGGGCAAGCTGTTCCGGGTAAAGACGGGGTTTCCGGCCTGCGCAAAGGAGAATGCAATCTCCTTCAAGAATTAACGGGTTGGCGCCCTTATCGGCCAGTACCCTCATCCCATCGGGGATATCCACCGCTTCTTTGATGGTTGTGGTAGAATGAATCACGACTCCCAGGCGCTTGAGATCCTGCTCCAGGAGTCCGGCGGCCTCTTCATCCTCATACGGGATAATGCGATCCAGAATCTCCACCAGAGTGACGGCGCTTCCCATTTCGGCAAGAAACGTGGCGAATTCAACGCCGATGACATTGCCTCCGATAATGATGACCCTCTTCGGAAGCTTTGTCAGAGCGAGAAAGTCATCAGAGGTCAGGATTTTTTCACTGGGGCGAAGAAAAGGCAGTACGCTGGGTTCCGAGCCCCAGGCGATACAGATGTGCGGGGCTGTCAGGGTTTGGACTTCCCCTGCGGATGAATGATATTCGACGGTGCCCGGTTTCGATATGACCCCTTCGCCAAGCTTCAATTCAACCCCCGCCTCCCTGAGGGATATTTCCGTTCCCATGGCGGACAATCTCACCATCTGAAGCTGATGGCGTTTTACCGCTTCAAAGTCGAAGGATGAATCACCGATGGAGATGCCCATCCGTTTAAGCTTCTTGAGATCGGCGAACCTTTTACTGGAGGCCAGAAGGGCCTTGGTGGGAATGCATCCCCGATGCGTACAGGTGCCGCCCCAGTCGCTTTTTTCAATGATGCAGACTTTTGCGCCATGCCTGGCGGCATATTCTGCGGTTGCGTGGCCACCCGGACCACCGCCGATAACGATGAGATCATGCGTGTCTTCATTTTTCATGGGATGCCGCCTTATATGAATATAAAAATATTAAGTTTCATAGAGCAATCATTAATTATTGTCAACTAGATCCCCCTTTATCAAGGAAGGTTGTCGCTATTCTATAAAATCTCCCCCACCCCCTCCGGTAAAGAGTGGCGCTGCCGTGCTTAAATCAATGAAAGACTCTTATCGCTTGTGCCGGCCGCTTTCCCTGCTTTGCGCTGCCGCGTGATAGGAACTGCGGACAAGAGGGCCGGATTCCACGTGTTCGAAGCCCAGCTTGCGGGCCATGTTGCCGATGGCGGTGAATTCATCGGGGTGATAATATTTCCTGACTGGCCAGTGGTCGGCCGTCGGCTGTTGATACTGGCCGACGGTAACCCGCCGGCAATGGACCTTTGACAGATCCGTCAAGAGCTCTTCGATCTCGCCCATCGTTTCCCCGAAACCGATCATGAAACCGGATTTTGTGAGGCAGTCGCTCCTTCGGGCGATATGGTCCAGGATCGACAGAGAGCGCCTGTAATCCCCCTGGGGGCGAAGTCTCTGAAAAAGGGAGGCGACGACCTCCATGTTGTGATTGATCACATTGGGGACGGCCTGGATGATTTTGTCCAGGGCATCGGTGCAGCCGCGGAAATCGGGAATTAAAACCTCTATGCGGCTCCGGGGTCTTTCCACGCGGACCTTTTCTATACAGGCCACAAAGTGGGCCGCCCCTCCGTCAGGCAGATCGTCTCTTGTGACGGAGGTGATCACAATGTAGTCCAGATTCAGTTGAATGACTGCTTCCGCCAGCTTTGCCGGTTCTGTTTCATCGGGGCGTCGGGGAGTCCCGTGGGCGACGTGGCAGTATCGGCAGTCACGGGTGCAGATATTTCCGAGAATGAGAAAGGTGGCCGTTCCCGCATCGAAACATTCGGTAAGGTTCGGGCAACGGGCCTCCCGGCAGACGGTATGGAGCCCTTTGCTCGACAGGGCGCCACGGACATGATTGTAAGCAGGACTGCCGGGAAGGCGGACTTTGAGCCACTCAGGCTTTCGCAGGTAAACGTGAGGTGATGGCTCGGGGGGCATCCTCTCCGTCATCCCTTCCAGCAGACATCGGGGTCCCGGGCGGCCTTCACGTCGTCGAGACGCTTCACCGGCGTCGTCAGGGGGGCCGCCTTGACCAGATCAGGATTGTCCCTGGCCTCATCGGCGATACGGACCATGGCGTCGCAGAAGGCATCCAGCGTTTCCAGGCTTTCCGTTTCGTTGGGTTCGATCATGATGGTCTCCGGGGCCACCATGGGGAAGTAGATCGTCGGGGGGTGATAGCCGAAATCGAGGAGGCGTTTGGCGATATCAGAGGTGTGAACGCCGCCATCCCTCACCTGGCGACGGCCGGTGAAAACGCATTCATGCATGCATATCCTGTCATAAGGCAGATCGTAATAGGGCTTCAGCCGTTCTTTTATATAATTGGCGTTCAGGACGGCCATTTCGCTGACCCGTTTGATGCCTTCGGGTCCGAGACTGCGAATGTAGGCGTAGGCCTTGACCAGGACATTGAAGTTGCCGTAAAAGGCCTTGACGCGACCGATTGAATCGGGGGCATCATACTGCCAGTCATAACCGGCTCCCTTTTTGACGATCCGGGGGATGGGCAGGAAATCAACCAGCGATTTGACCACGCCGACGGGGCCGCTGCCGGGACCACCGCACCCGTGGGGTGTGGAAAAGGTTTTGTGAAGATTGATATGGATGACATCGAACCCGAGGTCGCCGGGGCGTGTTTTTCCCAAAAAGGCATTGGCATTGGCCCCGTCTCCGTAAAGAAGTCCGCCTTTGTCGTGAATCATCTCGGCGATCTTCTCGATGTTCCGCTCAAAAAGCCCCAGAGTGTTGGGATTGGTGAGCATGAGCCCTGCCACTTCTTCCGTCATCAAAGACTGGAGATGGTTCATGTCAACGCCGCCTTCTTCATTGCTGCGGACGGTGACGGTCTGATAACCGCAAAGGGCGCCGGATGCCGGATTTGTTCCGTGAGCGGTGTCGGGGATCAGGAGGCGGGTGCGTTTTTCGCCTCTTTTTTCAAAATATTTCTTGAAAATCATGATCCCCGTCAATTCCCCGTGGGCGCCTGCAGCCGGCTGAAGGCTGAAATCGGCCATACCGAAGATTTCCGACAGGCACTGCCCCAATTCAAAAATCAAATGCAGATTACCCTGGGAGAATGCAACGGGGGCATAGGGATGGAGACCCGTGAAGCCCGGAAGCTTGGCCATATCTTCATTGATCTTGGGATTGTACTTCATCGTACAGGAGCCGAGGGGATAGAACCCCACGTCCACGCCGAAATTGCGCCGGGAAAGGGCGGTATAGTGTCGCACTAGATCCACTTCCGCAACTTCGGGCAAATCGAGATTGCTGCGCAGAAGGCTTCCGTCGATCAGCGAGGCAACAGGCATTTCCGGGACATCACATGCCGGGAGGCTTCCTGCGGTACGGCCCGGACGGCTTTTCTCAAAAATCAAATCCATGATGGCAACTCCTCAACCGTGTAATGCCTTGGCCCTTTCCTGAAGGGCGATGTCTTCTTCTGTTGTGGCTTCGATGGTGACCCCGTGCGGAACAGGCCGCCCCTGGAGATCCGTATGAACAAAAGTCAGAAAGCCATCCACGATGAATTCCTCATTTTTGCTCTTGACGACTTTGACATAAGAAACCAGGCGCGTTTTGCCGGCCAAAACCACTTTGCCTTCATAACGTATAATCGTGCCTGATGGGACGGGTTTCTTGAACAGCATGCCGTGAATATTAACGCAGACCGTGCTTTCCGGAGATGTGATGTTCGCTGCAGCGATAAACCCCGATTCCACGAACCATTTGGCCCCCTGGCCTGCAAACAGGGTGCCGTGATGATTCAAGTCTTCCCCCTTTACAAGATGGTGAATGACGTAGGTTTTTATTTCCATTTTTGTTCCATCCTTTCCATGAGTCTTCACCGATATAAAAACTACCGTTCCAAAAGGGCAATCACTTTATCCATATCACTCTTGGAAAGCATCTCCGTGGCGCATAAAAGGAGCGTATTCTTCAGTTCCGGGTAGTCCCTGCCGGCGTCGTAGCCGCCCATGATGCCTTCACTCGCGAGTTGATCCAGAATATTCCGGGTGTCGGGGCAATGCATGAGGAATTCATTATAGACAGGCCCTGAAAAAGCCGGTCGCCATCCGGGCAAAGCCGATAGCCTTGTTTTCAGGTAGTTGGCCTTCTGAAGATTGAGTTCGGCCAGTCTACGCAGGTTTTTCCCTAGGCTGACCAGATAGACCCCGGCAGCCAGGGCGCAAAGGGCCTCGTTCGAGCAGATGTTGGAGGTGGCCTTTTCCCTCCGGATATGCTGTTCCCTGGTTTGCAGGGTCAGGACGTATCCGCGCTGACCGTCCTTGTCAGTTGTGGCGCCGGCCAGGCGACCGGGAATCTTGCGCAAAAACTTGTCCGTTGCGGCAAAGATGCCCAGATAAGGGCCACCGTAATTGATGGGGTTACCGAAGGACTGGCCTTCGCCGACGACGAAGTCGGCCCCCATTTCTCCGGGCGGCTTCAGAATACCCAGGGAAGTCGCCTCCGTGAAGCCGGCCACCAGAAGAGCGCCATGCCGATGGGCCAGAGGGGCGATGGCGGCGATATTTTCAATTACACCGAAGAAATTGGGGCTTTGTACCAGGACGGCCGCCGTCTCGCCATCGATGATGTCCCGCAGTGCCGCTTCATTCACCTGGCCGGACGGGCCATAAGGGGCTTCCAGCACATCATATCCGTTGGACCAGGCGTAGGTCCTGACGACTTGGCGGTATTCCGGGTGGATGGATCTTGCCATGACCACTTTCCCGCGGTTGAGGGTCTTGGCGGCAAGAATGGCGGCTTCGGCCATGGCGGAGGCGCCGTCATACATGGAGGCGTTGGCGACCTGCATGCCTGTGAGCCTGGCGATCATGGTCTGATATTCGTAGATGGCCTGGAGAATGCCCTGGCTGATTTCCGCCTGATAGGGCGTGTAAGCGGTATAGAATTCGGAACGGGAGATAATATGACCGACCACTGCGGGGATATAATGATGATAAGCACCGGCCCCGGTGAGGCAGATATCGGGAAGGATGTTCCGGGCTCCCATGCTTTTCATCAGCCCTGCGACCTCCTGTTCCGACATAGGCCCCGGCAGATTGAAGAGCTTTTTCAGTCTGAACCGCGGCGGAATATCTTCAAAGAGCTCATCGAGGGATGTGATGCCGACCGTCTGCATCATCCGTTTTTCATCATCCGGAGTATGAGGGGTATAATTCATATGGCTTACCTGTCAGTGTGTTTCTTCGGCAATCATCGTCTCATAGGCCGCAGCATCCATGAGGGCGTCCAGTTCTGCGGGATTGTCCATCCTTAATTTGGCAATCCAACCCTTGCCGAAGGCATCCTGATTGATAAGCTCCGGTGTCGTTTCCAGCTTTTTATTGACGTCAATGACCTCGCCGCTGACAGGGGAGTAAACATCCGATACGGATTTTACCGATTCGACCACGGCGAGGGGGTCCATCGCTTTTACAACCTTTCCCATGTCCGGTAACTCCACATAGACAATATCCGTCAACAATTCCTGGGCATGATCGGTGATCCCCATGGTGACTGTTCCGTCGCCTGTGTTTAGAACCCATTCGTGATCTTTTGAATATTTCCGGTCCGTCGGGTTGACTTTTGACATAAGGGCCTCTCCTTAAGTAAGAATATTGGATAAAACGTACTGTTTTTTTCGTTTATAAAAGGGCAGGGCAACAACCTGGGCTTTTGCCAGATTGTCCCGAATCCGGATGTCAATGGTAGCGCCCGGTTCGCTGCAGGCCGGGGGAACAAACGCAAGGCCGATGCCCTTTTCCAGCGTGGGTGTGTAAGAGCCGGAGGTGACGATTCCCACTTCCGTCCCATCCTTAAAGACCTCGTACCCGTGCCTGGCAATGCCCCGTTCCCACATGGTAAAGCCCACCAGCTTTCGCTTTTCGCCTTCCGCGTGTATTTTTATGAGGGCGTCCCGGCCGACGAAATCCTTGTTCAGGTTGGTGACCCAGCCGTAAACCACCTCATAGGGAGTGACGGTCTCATCCATCTCGTTTCCGTAAAGCATCATCCCCGCCTCGAGCCGCAAGGTATCCCTGGCCCCCAGACCGACGGGCTTCAGACCGAAATCAACACCGGCGTAAAGAAGCTTGTCCCATAGTTTGCCTACCTTCCGGGCGTCGCAATAGATTTCAAAACCGTCCTCACCCGTGTAGCCGCTGCGGGATACGACGGCAGGAATGTTAAAAACGGTTGTATTCATGGCGTGATAGAATTTCAGGGGTGCCAGCGGGTCGGGGACGACCTGCTGGAGGATTTCTTCGGATCGGGGACCCTGAAGATCGAGCTTGCCCGTTTTCTCTGATATATCCGTTATCTCGACATCCTTGAAGCCCTTGTCCTGCTTGATCTTTTGAAGCCAATGCAAGTCCTTGTCCTTGGTGAGGGCGTTGGTGACCAGACGGTAATATCCTTCCCTGAAGAAATAGACGGTGAGGTCATCCATAATACCGCCCTGCTCGTTCACCAGGAGGGTGAGTTTCATCTGGCCGGGATACTGATCGGCGAGGTTCCTGCTGAGTGCCGTCTGCAGGAAATCGAAGGCGTGATTCCCCCGGATTTCGATCTCTCCCATATGGCAGATGTCAAACAATCCCGCATCCCGCCTTGTCAGCCGATGCTCTTCGATGACATTGGTATACTGAACCGGCATGGCCCAGCCGCCGAAATCAATGACTCTCGCACCAAGAGCCACATGACGTTCATACAGAGGGGTTTTTTTCATAAGGGATCCTTCCGGTTGCCCATGGTGATCCTGATGAAGATACAGGCAAGGTTAATATCGAAATGCTTCGTGCTTCCGGAGGAAGCACGAAGGGATACCGCAATTACTTAATGATACAGGATAGCCGGTAACTACAACAATAGGGGCGCGTTTGCAAGATAATATCAATCGGCTTCGTGAAAGGTGCTCTAGCTTTTCGCAAACACATTTTCGAAAAACCCTTTTTTCTTCCTGGGCACAAAGAGGGATCCTTCGTAGTCGACGATCAGCTTGCCTTCCAGATGGTCCATTTCATGCTGGACGATCCGGGCGACGTAATCGACATAGCGTTTGCTGATCTTCTGACCGTACATATCAAAACCCCGGACCTTGATCTCCGTGAATCGTTCGATTTCCACCTTGATGTCGGGGCATGAAAGGCAGCCTTCGGCAAGGGTGACCTTTTCGCCCCGGCACTGGGTGATCCGTGGGTTGATGAGGACTTCCACATCCCGTTTTGTCCATTTGTCGTCGGAGGCCCCTTCTTTGTCAAAGCCTTTATTCCTGAAAATGATGATTTTCTTGGTGATGCCGATCTGGGGCGCCGCCAGACCCGAAGCGTCGTCCCGTTCAAGAAAGGCATCCACCAAGGTCTTGACGGCTTTTTTATTTTCGCTGTCCAGAGGAATGGGCAACTCATCGCAGACCTGTCGGAGGACCCGGGAATCCTCTTCGTTGATCCTCTCGTCCGTCCAGAGGGTTAAGACTTTCGTTTCGCTCATGATCGATATATCCTTACAGGTTCGTTATAACATGATCTTTCATATCATCGGCTCCGGATTATTTCAAGCCGGGTCCGGTTCATTTTTTGGGACCCGGCGTATTCATGATCTTGACATTATATTTCTTCTTCAGGCGTTCCAGGTCTTTTTCTATGACGGCTTCCCGTTTTGAATTCTCGATTTTCGCTTGAATGAGAGGGGTCGCTTCTTGAAGGTCCATCTGTTTTTCCGGGGTGCTTTCGTTCAGCTTGATAATGTGAAACCCATATCCCGTCTTGATCGGTTCGCTGATTTCATTCTTCTTCATGCTGAAGGCCACCTGGGAGAATTCCGGGATCATTTTATCCTTGGTAAAGAAACCCAGATCACCACCCTGGGCTTTGCTGCCTGGGTCGTCGGAGTATTTCTCCGCCAGTTTGGAAAAATCGCCGCCTGCCAGAAGCTCCTTGCGAATGCCGTCTGCCTTGGTCTTGGCGGTGGCAATCTCCTCGGGCTTCGCTTCGTTTTCAACTCGGATCAGGATGTGCTGGGCCTTTACCTGGGCAGGGTTTAAATATTCAGCCTTATGGGCCTGATAATAGGCCTCGATATCCTTGTCTGTCGCCTTTTTAATATCGGCGATTTTTTTCTTCACATATTCCTGCACAAGGATCGAATTGATGGCATCCGCGATCTTGAGCGAGACGGCCTTGTCTTTATCGAGCTTCTGCGCCTTGGCCTCTGCGCCGAGGATCTGCATCTGAACCATGCCTTCCAGAAATTCCTGGAGCTGATCCTCCGTCTGGAATCGCATCTGGTATTCAAGCGGTAACGTGGACAATTTTACCGCTACATCCTTCTTCGTAATCACCTTGTTGCCCCATTTGGCGAGAACGTCTTTTGCGCCCTGCTGTTCACCAAAGCAGGTGCCGGTTCCGGCCGTGATCAGCATGAACAGACCGATTGATGCCACCAGCCACTTTGCCGTTGACTGCCTTCCCGAAATGGGCATCCGAGTCCCTGTTTGTTTACACATGATTGATTTCTCTCCTTTTAGCTTAAATTATGCCGCGCAACATGACCCATTTTTTTGTAAAAAGCCACAGAAATTTCATGCCCCCACCATTATTTCCCCTCTATTCCGGGTCAGGAAAATAAAGATTTGCTATCCTTCATAAAAATGGGTCGGGGTTGCACGATCGCCTTTCAATATCCTTGATCATTTCCGACGGATTTGTTAGGTCTGGCACAATAAAATAAAAAGGACCATAAAAAATCTTGTCTCTGATCAATAATATCATTACCCATATCGCCCGCAGGGAATTTTCCAGGGCAGTGTGTTTTGAGGAGGGTGCTGTGCCGGTTGTCCCCGACGCCCGTGTTGCCAAGCCGCGCCTTCTTTATATGCATATTCCTTTCTGCGAACGCCTGTGTCCCTATTGTTCCTTTAACCGGGTGGTTTTCGAACGGTCCATGGGGAGCGATTATTTTGCGGCCTTGAAGCAGGAACTGATCCTCTACAAAAAAAAAGGCTATGAATTTTCGGGGGTTTATATCGGTGGTGGAACGCCGACGGTGATGGTGGACGAACTGGCGGATGTTCTCACCCTGGCAAAAGAAAGCTTTCCTGTCCGCGAGATATCCGTGGAGACCAACCCGAATCATCTGACGGACTATAACCTGGATGTGCTGGAAAAAATCGGTGTGAATCGCCTGTCTGTCGGGGTGCAGAGCTTTGATGACGGCCTCCTCCGGAAGATGGAGCGTTATGACAAATACGGCAGCGGCAGGGAAATTGCCGACCGGTTGTCGGCGGTGAAGGGACGTTTTGATACCCTCAATGCGGACATGATCTTCAATTTTCCGACCCAGACCATGGACATGCTGAATCACGACCTTGATGTACTTGAACAGGTTGGCGTCGACCAGATCACCTATTATCCGCTCATGGTGTCCGACTCGACGCGCAAGGTTGTCGCCAATGCCCTCGGGAAAGTATCTTACGACGATGAGGAAGTATTTTACCGTCAGATCCTGAAACGGTTGCTTCGGGAGTATCGTTTTTCCTCTGCCTGGTGCTTCTCCCGGAAAGCGACCATGATCGATGAATATATTGTCGATTATGATGAGTATGCCGGGCTCGGAAGTGGTTCCATCGGATTTTTGAGCGGCACCTGTTATGCCAACACCTTCGATATTTCCGAATACATCAGGAAGGTCACGATTGGGGAGTTGCCCGTCATGGCCTCCCGGACATTTTCTACAAAAGACATGATGCGCTATGATTTTTTGATGAAGCTCTTCGGCACGCGTCTTGACCTGTCCACTTTAAAGGATAAATTCGGCAAAAGCCCCTGGCCGTATCTCTGGTTCGATATTCTCGCCTTCAGCCTGTCCGGCCGTGTTGCCTGTCGACCGCCCCGGCTCCGGCTGACCGGGAAGGGATGTTACGCCTGGGTCATGATGATGCGGGAATTTTTTATTGCCGTCAATAATTTCCGGGATTTCTGCCGGGTGAAGACCTGATTTGCAGAGGCATGGGCTGTGAAAGGAATGGTATATGGATGATCAGCGAAAAACATTGTTAAAACAGCTTCCCAAAATTGATGAAATGGTCCTGTTTTTAGAAAAACGGGAAGACCTGGGAAAAACGTCGCCCTCGATTATCAAGGACATTTGCCGGGGCGAGGTTGAAAAGCTGCGTCTATCCATTCTGAATCTCAAAGGCGAATGGCAGGGGCCACCCCTGACGATGGAGTTGGTGGCGGACCGCGTCATCATCGCCATTCACGCCTTGCGTCGATACCGCCTGCGGCGGGTGATCAATGCCACGGGCGTCATCCTCCATACCAATCTGGGCAGGGCGCCCCTGTGCCCGGAGGCGGTGGACCGGATCGTCGCAGTCAGCCAGGGGTATTCCAATCTGGAGTACGATCTGGCCAAGGGTGAGCGGGGACTTCGGTATGACCATATCAGGGAACTCCTCTGCATACTGACCGGAGCGGAGGACGCTCTCGTCGTGAACAATAACGCGGCGGCGGTGCTGCTGGTCCTGAACACCCTGGCCCAGGGGAAGGAGGCCATCGTTTCCCGTGGCGAGTTGATCGAGATCGGAGGCGAGTTTCGCATTCCCGAAGTGATGGAAAAAAGCGGCGGCCGTCTCCGGGAGGTCGGGGCGACGAACCGGACGCGCCTGAAAGACTACGAAGGGGCTATTGGATCCGAGACGGCCCTCATCATGAAGGTCCATACAAGCAATTTCCGGATCATCGGTTTTACGGAGGAAGCCGGCTTGATCGAGCTTGTCGCCCTTGGAAAGAAGCATCGCATCCCCGTGATGGACGATTTGGGAAGCGGCTGTTTCATTGATCTGGAACCCCATGGCCTCTGTAAGGAGCCGACGGTGCAGGAGGTTCTGGAAAGCGGGGTGGATGTTGTGACCTTCAGCGGCGATAAGCTTCTGGGTGGCCCGCAGGCCGGGTTGATTCTGGGTAAACGGGATATCCTGGAGAAGATCAAGAAAAACCCCCTGAACCGGGCCCTGCGGATTGACAAGCTGACCCTGGCGGCCCTGGAGGCGACGATCATGCAGTATCTTGATCCGCAGGCCGTTCTGCAAAAACTCCAGACCCTGAAGGCGCTGACGGAGTCCGGGGGAGACGTTGCGAAACGAGCCCGGAAATTAGCGGCCCAGTTGCGACGCCTGTCTGCGGAACGATTGTCCGTTTCCCTGAAGCCGGGCTCGGCCATGGCAGGGGGCGGTTCCCTTCCCGGGCAGGACATTCCGACAACGCTTGTTTGCCTGCGCGTGAACGGCCTCTCATCGGCGGCCCTGGAGACGCGGCTCAGGCGTCTCGATATCCCCGTTATTGCCCGAATCGAAGATGATCAGGTTTTCCTGGATGCCAGAACGATTATGGATAATGAATTGGCGCTCATCCGGGACGGATTGATGCAGATCTTGAGCCGTTCTTGAAGGTCTTGCCATGTCGATGATCTCTTATGTTGTTGAACCCGAGGATACAGGGATGCGGCTGGACCTTTTTTTGCCCCGCCAGCATGCCTCCCTGTCGCGTTCGCAGGTCCGGAAACTGTTGGATGAGGGACATGTTCTGGTCAATAATCGGCTGGTCAAAGCCAGCCATAAGATCAAAAAAGGAGATCTGGTCGAGATCAGGGTGCCGGATCCGAAGCCGAGCGTTATCCTTCCCGAGGAGATGGCCCTGAATATCCTCTACGAGGACGCTTATCTGCTGGTACTGGACAAGCCGGCGGGGCTGGTGGTTCATCCGGCCGCCGGGCACCATGGCGGAACGCTGGTGAACGGCCTTCTTTGCCATTGCCGGGATCTTTCGGGCATCGGCGGCGTCCTGCGGCCGGGCATTGTTCACCGTCTGGACAAGGATACGTCGGGGCTTATGGTTGTGGCGAAAACGGATTTCGTTCATCGGGCCTTATCCGACCAGTTCAGGGACCGGCAGGTGAAAAAAACGTATCAGGCTCTTGTTTACGGTAATGTTGCCGACGACAAGGGGCTGATAAATCTGCCCATCGGCAGGCATCCCATGGAGCGGCAGATGATGTCCACAAAAAGCCGCCGGGGCAAGGAGGCGGTGACGCGCTGGGAGGTTTGCGAACGTTACGGTATCGTGACCCTCCTGGACGTGTTTATTGAGACGGGCAGAACCCATCAGATTCGCGTTCACCTGAATGCCGTCGGTCATCCCGTCGTGGGCGACCCTGTTTATGGGAAGATGAAAGGCATAAATAACATTCAGGACAATCGAGTGAAAGGGCAACTGAAAAAGATGCATCGCCAGGCCCTGCACGCGAAAGCCTTGCGGTTTTTCCATCCTGTACGGGAGGTTGACCTGGAATTTGCCTCCCCGCCCCCCTCCGACATGGCCGATCTGTGCGCCTTCCTGAGAAATGAACGGGGGCAGGGGGCCTGATGTACACCTTGGCGCAAAAGGATTCTGTGATGTGCATTCAGGGTTCGGCCCTGTCCCGGTTTGATTTTCTCGCCCATGCCTTCTGCACCCGCCATTGCGGTGTGAGCCTGGGCCCTTATGCCGGGTTGAATATGAGCCCAATGACAGGCGATGATCCCGAAAATGTCAGCCGGAACTGGCAGCTACTTTCCCAGGCCTTTGGCATTGATAGGGATTGTTTTTTTCTGCTCAGCCAGGTTCATCAGGATGGCATCCTGGTTTTGGATCGGTCTGCCGGCCAAGAGTCCTTTCGTGTGCCGCCGTCCTATGATGCGATAATCACGGACCAGCCCGACCGGGCTCTCTGCATCAGGACCGCCGACTGCGTTCCCGTTATTCTCGCCGATCCGGGGAAACGCGTCATTGCCAATATTCATGCCGGATGGAAAGGAACGGCCCTGAACATAACGGGCAAGGTGATCGGGGCCATGACGGAACGCTTTGGCTGCCGGGCCGAGCAGATCATCGGGGTGATCGGTCCGGCCATCGGGGCATGCTGTTACGAGGTTGATGAGCCTGTGATCAGCGCCATGGGGCAGTGGAGAGAGGGCCGCGATGTATGTCGCCCGGTTGCCGCACTGAACAGGTGGATGGTCGACCTCCCCCGGATTAACCAAAACCAGATGGCAAGTGCCGGCATTGTGAAGGAAAACATGACTCTGGTGGATCTGTGCACCTCCTGTCGGGAGGATCTCTTCTTTTCCCATCGTCGGGATAAAGGTGAAACGGGGAGGCATGTCCATTTCATTATGCTCAAGGGTCCCCGATTTCCTGACTTAAAAAAAACTTGACATTCATGGAAGCATGGGATAGAAAAATCATCAATTATCAAAAAGGTGTACATCAAGTCCTTCCTTTTGGAGCGTTTCAGGCATTCAGATGAACAACCCTTTTGCAATCCGTTTTTTCAGCATCACGTGTATGTGATACGAATTCTTAATAAATTATAAGAAAAAAAGGGCTCATTAAATATTTGCCGTCGTCTGCTTACCATCAGGTGGATTCCTTCTTTAACAATCAAAAAAATACCATAAGGGAATAGAATTATGAACATCGAAGACATTAAAAGGCTCCCGATCAGCGAACTTGCCAACATGGCCAGAGACCTCAACGTGAGCGGCGCCAGCGGCATGAGACGGCAGGACCTCATCTTTGCCATCCTTCAAACCCAGGCGGAAAAGAATGGCGTGATTTCAGGCTCCGGTGTACTGGAAATCCTTCCTGACGGGTTCGGCTTTTTACGGGCCGTCGATTACAACTACCTGCCCAGTCCCGATGATATTTACATCTCGCCTTCTCAAATCAGGCGCTTTAACCTCCGGACGGGCGATACGGTTTCCGGGGAAGTGCGGCCTCCTAAAGAAGGTGAAAAATATTTCGCCCTGCTGAAAGTCGATACGGTCAATTTCGAGTCCCCGGAGATTGCCCGGGACAAGATCCTCTTCGACAACCTGACCCCTCTTTATCCCGATGAAAAGATCAATCTTGAGTCGGACGAGGAGAATTTATCGACAAGAATCATGGATTTATTTACGCCGATCGGGAAAGGTCAGCGCGGCCTCATCGTTTCTCCGCCCAGGGCCGGCAAGACTGTGCTCCTGCAGGATATCGCCCGCAGTATCACGGCGAACCATCCGGAAATCATCCTCATCGTCCTTTTGATCGATGAACGGCCCGAAGAAGTTACGGATATGCAGCGCAGCGTCAAAGGGGAGGTTGTTTCCTCCACCTTCGATGAACCGGCCACGCGCCATGTCCAGGTTGCCGAAATGGTCATCGAAAAGGCCAAGCGTCTCGTGGAGCACAAGAAGGACGTTGTAATCCTGCTGGACAGCATCACCCGTCTGGCGCGGGCTTATAACACAGTGGTTCCTCCCAGCGGCAAGGTCCTGTCCGGTGGTGTCGATTCCAATGCCCTCCACAAACCGAAACGGTTTTTCGGCGCCGCCCGTAACATCGAGAACGGCGGTTCTCTGACCATTATTTCCACGGCCCTGATCGATACGGGAAGCCGTATGGACGAAGTCATTTTCGAAGAGTTCAAAGGCACGGGCAATATGGAGTTGCATCTGGACCGCAGGATTGCCGACCGCAGGGTTTTCCCGGCCTTTGACCTGATCCGTTCCGGCACCCGCAAGGAAGAGTTGCTGACGCCTAAAATCAATCTCAATCGTGTCTGGATACTGAGACGGCTCCTGCAGGAGATGAATCCCGTCGACGCCATGGAGTTCATCATGGACAAGATTCGTAAATCGGAAACCAACCAATCTTTCCTCGATTCCATGAATCAGTGACGACAAAAAGAATGGTTTTGTGAATTTCCCTTGAAATTATTCTAAAGATACATATAATGCCTCCCTTAACTTTGTAGAATGCGAATCATGTTCGGGAGATAGAGATTATAACGAGAAGGAGAACAGAGCATCATGAAAAAAGGTATTCATCCGGAATACAAGGAAACAACCATTACCTGCGTATGCGGCAATGCGATTGAGACCCGATCGACCAAGCAGGGGATCAAGGTTGAAATCTGCTCCCAGTGCCATCCCTTTATGACGGGCAAGCAGAAGATCATGGATACGGCAGGCCGTGTCGAGCGTTTTAAAAAGAAGTATGCAGGTCAGGACAAGAAATAAGATCTTTGTATTGTTAATAAAGAGGTCCTTTGGTAAATGAACGTATCCTGGGGTAATCCCTGTCAGATGAGTTCCTGCCTGTCAGCTTGTCATATCGGCGCCGCGCTGTTCGCCTCGGCTGCGCTTCAAGACCGCCTCCGTCCAAAATTTACCGAGCTTTAGTACAATCGATAAATACGATGCCTTTCCTCGCCTCTTTTCTGCCGTTGCCGGAAAAGAGGCGAGGAGAATCCATAACCCCTTTTATGACCCATAGGTCCCGAAACCATGTTTAAACGTTTAAAGGATATTGACCACCGCTACCAGGAATTGGAAAGCCTGCTGAGTGATCCTGATGTTGTTTGCAAGCAGGCCCTCTATCAGAAATATGCCAAGGAACATGCCGACCTTCAGGATCTGGTCTTTACTTACCGCCAATATGAGCAGATCTCAGTCGAGATCGATGATGGGCAAGCGATTCTGAAGGGGAATGATGAAGAGCTCAAGGCCCTGGCCAGGGAAGAGATGCCCGAACTCAAGGGGAAGCAGGGCGAACTGGAAGATCGGCTAAGAATTCTCCTGATTCCCAAAGATCCGAATGCAGACCGGAATGTGCTTCTGGAAGTCAGGGCCGGTACGGGAGGCGATGAAGCAGGGCTTTTCGTCGGCGATCTCTTTCGCATGTACGCGAGATATGCGGAGACATGCGGGTGGCGGGTCGAGATCATCAGCAGTTCACCGGCCGGAGGCATGGGCGGTTTCAAAGAAATCATTGCCCTCGTCGAGGGGAAGGGGGCTTACAGCCGCCTGAAGTATGAAAGCGGCGTCCATCGCGTGCAGCGGGTTCCGGTGACGGAGGCCCAGGGGCGGATACACACCTCCGCCGTGACGGTGGCCATCATGCCGGAGGCCCAGGAAGTGGAGGTGAACATTGACCCCAATGAGCTTCGGATCGATGTGTTTCATTCCAGCGGCCATGGCGGCCAGAGTGTCAACACGACGGATTCCGCCGTTCGGATCGTCCACTTGCCGACAGGCCTGATCGTGTCCTGCCAGGATGAGAAATCACAGCTCAAGAACAAGGCCAAGGCCATGAAGGTTCTCCGGGCAAGACTTCTGGACCGGATGGTCCAGAAGCAGAATGAAGAGATCTACCAGCAGCGCAAAAACCAGGTCGGCAGCGGCGACCGTAGCGAGCGGATCCGCACCTACAATTTCCCCCAGGGCAGGATGACGGATCATCGAATCGGCATGACCCTGTACAATCTGGAGAGTTTCATCAACGGCAACATACAGGAGGTCATTGACGCCCTGAGTACTCACTTCCAGACGGAAGCCCTCAAGGAGGCTTCCAGCGGCGGTAATGTCTGATGACCGTCAAGGATATGCTTCAGGAAGCCGTCACGGCATTCTCCCGCGAGGGCCTTCCCGGACCCCGGCTTGACGCCGAAGTCCTTCTTGCCCATTGCCTGCAAAAAGAACGTCTGTTTCTATTTACCCATCAAGCCGATCCATTAACCGCGGGGCAGATCCGTCAGTATCGTGAACTTGCCGCCCGGCGTGTTTCAAAAGAACCTGTTGCGTATATTATCGGCTATAAGGAATTCTGGTCTTTGACGCTGGAGGTGGACCGCCGGGTCCTGATCCCGCGGCCGGATACGGAAATTCTTGTGGAAGAGGCCTTGAAGATCGCCGCCGCTTCTGATAACGTAACCGGCAGGATCCTCGATGTCGGTACCGGTTCCGGCGCTATCGCCATCGCCCTGGCTTCGGAGTTGAAGAATACGCAAATATTTGCTTCCGACATATCTCCCGGCGCCATTGACGTGGCAAGGCGAAATGCCGGAAGGCACGCTCTGGCGGACCGGATTTCTTTTGCCGTTGGAGATATGACCGAACCATTCGGCGGGGTGTTTGATATGATCGTATCAAACCCGCCTTATATCACGGAGGCTGATTTTGATGCCCTGCCCGTCGGCGTAAAAGCTTTCGAGCCCCATTCGGCCCTGTTGGGCGGCCCGGAAGGTCTCTGTTTCCATGAACGGCTGATCCGGGCAAGCGAGATGCGGCTGAAGACAGGCGGGTGGCTGATCATGGAAATGGGTGCGGGACAACGGGAACAGGTTGCAGGCCTGTTTAATAAGTCAGGCCGATACGACGAAATCCGGTTCCGGGCCGACTATGCCGGGCTTGATCGTGTGGCTATTGCAAGGAGACATTAACCTATGGATAAGATGATCATCAGAGGTGGGAACCGCCTTGAAGGAGAGGTTCAGAACAGCGGGGCAAAAAATGCCGCTTTGCCCATATTGACGGCGGCGCTCCTGACAAAGGGCTGGAACACCTTTGACAACGTACCGGATCTGGTCGATATTCAGACGATCAAAAAGCTCCTCGGCAGCTTCGGCGTCAAGATAGACGGAGACAAGCATGTTATAAGATTGAATGCCGATGACATTACCGCCGTGGAGGCGTCTTACGATATGGTCAGGACCATGCGGGCATCCATTCTTGTTTTGGGGCCTCTCGTGGCCCGCATGGGCGAAGCCCGGGTGTCTCTTCCCGGGGGGTGTGCCATCGGCGCCCGTCCCGTGAATCTTCACATTAAGGCGCTTCAGGACATGGGGGCGGAGGTTGAACTGAAGGAAGGCTATGTGGAGGCCAAGGCCTCCCGGTTAAAAGGGGCTACCATCTATTTCGATATTTCGACCGTGACGGGCACGGAGAACATCATGATGGCGGCAACCCTGGCCGATGGAACGACGATTCTTAAAAATGCGGCACGAGAACCGGAAGTCGCAAACCTCGCCGATGTTTTGAATCGCATGGGCGCGAGGATATCCGGCGCGGGAACGGATGTGATCCGGATTGACGGCGTTGCGTCGCTCAACCCGGTAGAGGCCTCCATCATTCCGGATCGCATCGAGGCGGGGACCTTCATGATCGCAGCGGGAATGACAGGGGGTAACATCCGGATTCTCGATTGCATCCCCGCTCACCATGATGCCCTGATCGCCAAATTGCGGGATACGGGCATGAAAATAAAGATTTCCGGGACGTGCATCCAGGTTGAAGGCGGGGAAGCCATCCGGAGCGTCGATTTAAAAACCCTGCCCTATCCGGGCTTTGCCACGGATCTCCAGGCCCAGATGATGACGCTGCTGACAATCGGCACGGGTCTTAGCGTCATTACGGAAACGGTTTTTGAAAACCGCTTCATGCATGTCAGCGAATTGATGCGCATGGGGGCGGATATCGTCATTCAGGGGCACAGGGCCATTGTTCGCGGTGTCCCGAAGCTTCGCGGTGCCCCGGTTATGGCGACGGATCTTCGGGCTTCGGCGTCGCTGGTCCTGGCCGGCCTTGCGGCGGAGGGGTCGACCGTTTTGTCCCGTGTTTACCATCTGGACAGGGGTTATGAAAAGATCGAGAAGAAATTCGCCGTTCTGGGCGCGGATATGGAGCGGGTGAAGATGTGAAAGGTGCATTATGAAAATCATAAAGACATCGGATGCTGATTTTGATGCCGTTTTTCAGGGAATCATGAACCGTGGCGGTGTGACCGATGAAGCCTTGTGGCAATCGGCGGGCCGTATTGTCCATGATGTGGAAATTCGCGGCGATGAGGCCCTTTTTGAATATACGAGTCAATATGATGGTTACACCTTGACGTCCCAAACCGTGGCCGTGACGCCGGAGGAAATCCGGAGCGCCATGTCCCGGGTGGCTGAAGAGGATCTTTCCATGCTGGAATTGGCAGCGGAAAGAATCGAAAAATTCCACCGGCATCAGATCCAGGGAGACTGGATGGACGAATCCGAAGACGGCATCCGCATCGGCCAGCGGCTGGTTCCCCTGGAGCGTATCGGCATCTATGTGCCCGGCGGCCTTGCCGCTTACCCGTCAACGGTCTTGATGGCGGCCATACCCGCCAGGATTGCCGGCGTCGAAGAGATCATCATCGTATCCCCTCTGAGAAATGGCGAGGTCCATCCCCTGGTGGCTGCGGCTGCCCATCTGAGCGGTGTTTCGCGTATCTTCAAAATCGGCGGCGCCCAGGCGATAGCCGCCCTGGCCTACGGAACGGCATCGATTCCCCGGGTGGACAAGATCGTCGGTCCGGGGAACGCCTATGTTGCGGCGGCCAAGAAACTGGTTTTCGGGCAGGTCGACATCGATATGATCGCCGGACCCAGTGAGATTCTGGTGATTTCCGACGGGAAGACACCGGCTTCATTTATCGCGGCGGATCTGCTGGCCCAGGCAGAGCATGACGAGATGGCAAGCGCCATTTTGCTAACCCCGGACGAGTCTTTTGCGGGGGCCGTGTCGACGGAGGTCCGGCGCCAAGTCGAGACGCTTAGAAGAAAAGCCATCGCCGTCCGCTCTCTGGAACGCTACGGCGCGGCTATCGTGACGAAGGATATGGATGAAGCCGTAATCCTGGCGAACCGTTTCGCCCCGGAGCATCTGGAGTTGGCCGTCGAGGTCCCCTTCGATCTCCTCCCCGCCATCCGCCACGCCGGAGCGGTTTTCCTGGGTTCGTACACGCCGGAAACCCTCGGGGATTATCTGGCCGGGCCCAACCACATCCTGCCGACATCCGGGACGGCCCGTTTCTCCTCCGCCCTGGGAGTGTACGATTTCGTCAAGCGGATCAGCGTCCTTTCTTTTTCTGAAGCGTCTTTCCGGAAATACGGCACCCAGGCCCGGCGCTTTGCCGATCTGGAAGGCCTGGAAGGCCACGGAAACGCCATCCGGGTAAGATTGCCCCGGCCATGACCGGAAAATCACGGATTGTATAAATTTTATAACCAACGTGCATGGCCTGCCACGATCTTACTTTATTATTGATTTGTGATATTGATGATGTAGGATTGGTGCGGCGGTGCCGGAGGCCGATAAATATCTGTTGACTTTTCTTCTTTCCTCCTCTTTACTCCCGATATGTCTGAAAACCCATCAACGTGGCCGGATGCCCAAGGCAACCGCATCCAGGCCGTCAGAAACGGCGCGACCACCCGTTATATCTACGATGCGGCGAACCGGCTGCAAACGGTGCGGATCGAATGGCTGAATCTGACGGCCACCTATGCCTATGATCAAGCAGGCCGATTGACCGGCCTGATGAATTTCAACGGCACGGTGACCACCTATGGCTACGATGATGCCAACAGGTTACTGTCAGTGGGAAACTGGGCTTCCGGTGGCACGGCGATTGCCACTTACCAGTTTACCCTGGACGGCAATGGCAACCGGACTTCCACCACTCAAAACGAGCCATTGATGGGGACCGGGGGAGGAGAAAACAGCACATATACCTATAACACCCAGAAAAACCGCCTACTTTCGGACAGTGGAAACAGCTTTGCCTATGATAATGAAGGGCAGCTCGCCAGCGGTTACAGCTCGAATTACACCTTCGATTACGAGCACCGGCTGACAGCCGTCGGCAGCACGCAATTTACCTATGATGGCAGCGGCAACCGGATTCAGGCGACGAGGAACGGAAGCACTACAAAATATATCTATGATGCGACTGGGAATCTGTTGGCCGAAATAGATGCCAATAACAACTTCACCTACTATATCTATGGCAAGGGGCTGTTGGCGATGGTAACGTCGGCTGGTCAGGTCTATACCTATCATTACAACGCCACGGGCAGCACCGTCGCCATGACGGATGCGAGCCAGAATGTTGTGAATAAATACGCCTATGATCCGTTCGGAAATATCTTGGGCAAAGAAGAGACAGTGCAACCGAATCAGCCCTTCACGTTTGTGGGGCAGTTCGGCGTCATGACGGAGACCGA
>CAZBME010000007.1:0-9050 GCA_964492965.1 uncultured Syntrophaceae bacterium
AAAAAGAAGGGCAGGCTGTGGCCGCCTGCCCTTTTCAAACAATCTTTTCTATACAGGAACGGTTTCCAACACCAGTTCATCCTGGATGGCAATGCAAGCAATCAGGCTCTGCGCCGCCGGACAATGGACGAGATAGGCCCCAAAGGCCTCTTTGGCCTCGTTTGTTTTATCTTCCAGGATTTTGAGGTGATATTTTACCCGGATAGTGGTGATCTTCAGAACATTATTGACATTTTCAATGTCGCCTTCGACATCGGCCCGGAAACGGTCTTCCGGGGTGGGGATCCTGTTTCCGGCCAGCACCGTGGCCAGTGTCCCCATCATTCAAGCCGCTGTCGCAGCGACAATATGATCCAGAGTGGCGGCATGCTCCTTTTCCGGATCGACTTTGTAGAATTTCTTGATCCCGCCATGGACGCCGTAATAGACGGGCTCTTCGAACCCTTCAATCATGGCCCGGCGCGTCGGCCCCTTCTCCCGGACGATCTTGATCCGGGACGTGTGGACAATTTCTCCCATTTTTCGCCCTCCTTTTCGGTTTGATGAGAACAGTTTAAAAGATGTAACGGATATTTACAACAGGGGATGTTTAAATTGCGCCATTAACCGCCTAAGCTGTCATGCCCGTGCATACGGGAATCCAGTCATTCGCGGGAATGACCAAATTACGGAATTTTCAAATGTCTCGTTATATGAATTGAGATTATGGCGTCCGAGTCGATCTAATCCCCTGCCAGGTGTTCCGGTGCTTCAACTCCTGGTCGATCCCGTTGAGGACATCCATCTTGTTCACCGCCCAGACGGGTCCGAGGAAAATGTCCTTGTAGCCGTCGGCGGTGAGACGCTGAATAACCATTTCCGGCGGGAGGATTTCCAGGATGTCGCAAACATCCATGATATATTCCTGCCGGCTGATGAGCGATATCTCCCCCTTTTCATACAGTTCACCCAGAGCGGTCCCCTTCAGGGCCAGCAGGGAATGAATCTTGATGCCCTGAACGGGGAGCTTCGCCAGGGTCCGGGCCGTCTCCAGGATATCTTCATGGCTCTCTCCCGGCAACCCCACAATGATGTGGACACACAGGTGAATCCCCCGTCCGGCGATCCGCCCCACGGCATCGAGAAACGTCGCCCGGTCGTGGCCCCGGTTGAGAAACGCCAGGGTTCGATCATGAATCGATTGGAGGCCAAACTCCAGCCAGATATGATAATCCCGGGCATATTCCTCAAAGATCCGGATCGTCTCCTCGGGAACGCAATCCGGCCGGGTGCCTACGGACAGGCCGATCACGTCGGGCTGGCCGAGGGCTTCGTCATAGAGGCTTTTGAGGTCCTCCGGACTTCCATATGTATTCGTAAATGTTTGAAAATAGGCAACGAATTTACCGGCCTGACGGTTGACGGTGTAGTAGGCCTTGCCCTTGTTGATCTGCTCGGTTACGCCGGGCAGGAGTCCCGCCTGCCGCAATTGAGATCCCCGGCCGTCGCAATAGATGCATCCGCCGAAAGCCACCTTCCCGTCACGGTTTGGGCAGGTGAATCCGGCGTCAATAGGCAACTTATAGACCTTGCAGCCAAAACGGTTTCGCCAATAGCTCTTCAGATCATAGTAACGCTTGGCATTATTCCAGAATTCCGGACGGGACAACGACCGCTCCTTTCTGCATGACCTCTTTTCGTATGAATTTATATTAGAGAAAGAGAAGCAAAGTCAAGGTTGACGGCAAGGAGAACGGAGATAAAAAAACGCAGCCGCCATGATAAAGGCATAACGGCTGCGCAAAACGGAATCAACCAGTTTCATCAACGAAAGAACTTATTGATGAAACCGTAAAAAGTCGCAAACACCTTTGATTCGTCATTCCGGCGAAGGCCGTCAACATTGACGCGGCGCCAAAGGGATTACCAGACGATAACCTGCTGATCCCACCTCACTTCATCGGCATTCACCATGATCAGATTACGGTTCAATTTTGACTTACTCGTTATCTTGCCTTTGACGAACATGGCATAACGAATGGATTCGTTTTGAAAATTTTCCGGTTTTGTTGTGGTATATAAAACCTGCTGACCGACTTTTATATCTTTTTTGTTGATCAGGCGAAATTTCTTGATCACATTTGCAGATTTAATCCAAAGCTCATTACCGTCGGCAAACAAGATATTCATTTCCGTATCCTGCCCCGTCCCGCTCACAGACAGAACCTTTCCCACGTAATATTCATGGTTGTCTTCCGTTGCGATCACGTCATCGGGCTCAAACTTGCAAGAGACGGCAGGCGCTTTCCCTCCTCTTAAAGAGCCCTCCGGATTTTTCCCTTCTTCCTGGGCATAGAGACCCTGGGCAAAAAAAATCACAAGCAGCAGCATGATGGTGAACATTCTTTTTTTCATAGTCTCTCTCCTTAATTTCAGATATAATGGTATATCGTAATGCAATTGCACTATAATTAACGCCATATCGCCAACATTACTCTCGTTATTATATCTTTTACGTTTAAGTCAAGCATATTTTATGGCAGCATCGTTGAAGGTTTACAAGAGCGGAAAACGAAAAGCCTGCTTTTTGAGGCATAGGCGGCGCCCTATGTCCCTTTGTCCAAGAGCAACCGCTTAAGTTCTTGACGTCATGATGGATCTTACAATATACGGAGGGTAGAGATGTCGGCACAGAAAGAAGACCTATGGCTAAGGGAATCTGTAATTGATGAATTACTTTGATGTCATCGTCATCGGCAGCGGTCATGCGGGCTGTGAAGCAGCCCTCGCGGCCGGGCGCATGGGATGCGAGGTTCTTCTTTTGAACATCAACCTCGACGCCGTGGCGCTGATGTCCTGCAATCCCGCCATCGGCGGCCTTGCCAAGGGACAGCTCGTCAAGGAAGTCGACGCCCTGGGCGGGGAAATGGGCAGGATTACCGATAAGACAGCCGTCCATTTCCGTCTTCTCAACGCCTCGAAAGGTCCGGCGGTCCAATCATCCCGCTTTCAATGCGACAAGCAGCTTTACCGTCTGGCCATGAAGGCCGTTCTCGAAAAGGAACCCCGCCTTCATCTGCGACAGGCCCTGATCGAGGGCCTGATTGTCGAGGACGACAGAATCGTCGGGGTGGAAGATCAGCTTGGCGTTGTTTACAGGGCCAAAGCGGTCGTCATCACAACGGGCACCTTTCTAAACGGTTTGATTCACATCGGCACGACGAGGATACCCGCCGGGCGGGCAGGAGAAGCGCCTTCACAGCGGCTTGCGGAAGGCCTGAAATTATTGGGGTTTGAGATGGGCAGGATGAAGACGGGAACACCCCCGCGACTCCGCGCCTCAAGTATCGACTTTTCAAGTCTCGAAAGGCAGGACAGCGATCCGGACCCCGAACCCTTTTCCTTTACGACCGAAAAGCTTCGGGACGAGAGGCTGCCCTCGTATTTCAGTTATACGACGCAGGCAACCCATGAATGCCTCCGAGCCAACATTGCCGAGTCGGCCCTTTATTCTGGCCGCATTCAGGGGATCGGCGCCCGTTACTGCCCTTCCCTGGAAGACAAGGTCATGCGTTTTGCCGACAAGGAACGCCACCCCGTCGTTCTGGAGTTTGAAGGTCTCGATACGGAGGAGATCTACGCCAAGGGATTGGGGAACAGCCTGCCCCCCCATCTGCAGGAAGCGATCGTGCAAAGCGTCCCCGGCCTGGAAGAGGCGGAAATCATGCGTTACGCCTATGCCATTGAATATGACTTTGTCCAGCCGACACAGCTTCGGGCCACCCTGGAAACGAAAATGGTCCGGGGACTTTATCTGGCCGGGCAGATCAACGGCACCTCCGGCTATGAGGAGGCCGCCGCCCAAGGCCTCTGGGCAGGCATTAATGCGGCCTCGGCCGTTCAGGGCAGGCCTCCTTTTGTTTTGTCCCGCGCCGACGCCTACATGGGCGTCATGATCGATGACCTGGTAACCAAAGGCGTTGACGAACCTTACCGCATGTTTACCTCCCGCGCAGAGTACCGTCTCATCCTCCGCCAAGACAATGCCGTGTTTCGCCTGGCAGACAAAGGGTTCGATCTGGGACTCATCAGGCCTGACGATTTTGCCCTCATTCGGGAAAAGATGGACCGGATTGAAAAGGGAATCGAACGGTTGTCTTCCGTCAGGATCTACCCCGTCGCATCTGTCAATGCCCTGCTGGAAAAAATCGGATCAGCGCCGATCAAGAACCCCGTGAGCCTGTTTCAACTCCTGAAAAGAGATGAAATGACTTATGATTCCCTCCAGCCCTTTGAAGGATGGGAACCGGTGCCCGACCGCCATGTTAAAAAACAGATTGAAATTGAGGCCAAATATGAGGGATATATCAAAAGGCAACGGGAATCGGTTGCCAAAATGAAATCCGTGGAACAAAAAAAGATCGCCGGAGACATGAATTATGATGAAGTCCCCGGCCTTTCCAATGAATTGCGGATGAAGCTCAAAAAGGTGGAACCGTCAACGATCGGCCAGGCCGAACGAATCCCCGGTATGACCCAGGCGGCGATTAATGCGGTTCTGATCACCATGAAAAAAAATGAACTGGAAAAAGAACAAAAGAAAAAGATGACCGAGGAGGATCAACAATGATGAATTCATGGAAAAAATTGACTTTTATGGTTTGTATAATGCTTGCATCCGCGATGGTTTTCTCCGCAACAGTCAGTGCCGGAGGGCCGCCCCTGAAAGCAAAACCCTGCGGCGTCTGCCACAAGGATTTCAAAGGCATTCTGCCGAAAGACCATATCGATGTCGGTGCGGGTGCATCCCAATCGTGTCTCGCCTGCCATAAGCCCAATCCCGCAAAAGACGACGCGACCAAATTTTCAACAGGTATCCACAAGATACATAAAGGAGAAAAAACCAAGCTGGAGTGCAGTGCCTGCCATGATCTTTAGAAATCTCAAACCCGCGGGTTGTTCCCGTCAGACCGGGGACAACCCGCCATCTCCCTGAAAGTAAAAATATTGAATAAAATCTGATTGTCCAAATTGGCGCGATGTGTTATGAGACTCGACGCTACTGACTCGTGGTCAGATATAAAAGACCTCGACTTTTGCGAGATGACTTCAGGAGCGGTCATCGTATCAGAATACGATCGCTGCCGGCAAAATAGAAAAAATTTCATTGCAAGGAGGTAGGGTATGGCAAGTCAATGGGTTAATGAAAGGGATTATAAGTTCGTATTGCATGAATTTTTAAAGATTGGCGATGATATCCTCGGGAAGGGACCGTTTGCGGACTATGATACGGACATGGTAAACATGGTCATTGATGCAGCGGTCAAGTTCGGGGAAAATGAAATCGCTCCCACGTATCCCGACGAAGTGCATGGCAAGGCTGTCGGAGCCGTTTTCAAGGACGGCAAGGTCTACGCCCCGGAAGCCTATCACCGGCTATGGAAACTGGCGGCAGAAGGCGGTTGGCTCGCCACGGCCGACAGCCCCGAAGTCGGAGGCCAGGGATTTCCGGAGATCGTATCCGCCGTATGCAGCGACATCTTTCTGGGCTGCAACCAGGCCTATCAGATGTATGCAGGCCTGACCCACGGGGCCGCCAAGCTCGTCGAAAAATTCTGTTCCGAAGAATTAAAGGCCATTTACCTCACCAAGATGTTTGACGGAACCTGGGGCGGAACGATGTGCCTGACGGAACCTGGGGCCGGTTCCGATGTCGGCGCCTTGAAAACAACGGCCAAACGGAACCCCGACGGCACCTTCTCCATCACGGGAACCAAATGCTTTATTTCCGCCGGCGACCACGACCTGACGGAAAATATCATTCATCCCGTTCTCGCCAGGATCGAAGGCGATCCTCCGGGAACCAAGGGCATCTCCATTTTCCTGGTCCCGAAATTCCTGGTCAATGCCGACGGCAGCATGGGCGAGTTCAACGATGTGATTACAGGAAACATCGAGCACAAGATGGGGATCCACGGAAACGCCACCTGTACCCTGAACTTCGGTGAAAACGGCAAGTGCATCGGTTATCTCATGGGGCAGGAACGGGAAGGCATGAAAGTCATGTTCCACATGATGAACGAGGAGCGGCAAGGCGTCGGCCTCATGGGTGTCGCCCTGGGGAGCTCCGGATATCTGCACGCCCTGGATTACGCCAAGCAGCGTTATCAGGGGTCCAATATCATGTCGAAAGACCCGACGGTACAGGTCCCCATCATACAGCACCCCGATGTGCGCAGGATGCTCCTGAAGCAGAAATCCGTGGTCGAAGGCATCCGCATGCTCTGTATGTATTGCTACTACGCCATGGACATGCAGAAAGTAGTGACCACGGAAGAAGAAAAAGAGAAATGGTCGGGCATGATCGAGATGCTGACCCCCATCGTCAAATCGTACTGCACCGAAATGGGACTTCTCGTGAACGACCTGGCCGTCCAGACCTACGGCGGCTACGGCTACTGCCGTGAGTATCCCGTGGAACAACTGATGAGGGACCAGAAGATCAACACGATCTATGAAGGGACAAACGGCATTCAGGCGATGGATCTTCTCGGAAGAAAACTCGGCATGAAGAAGGGGCAGTATTTCATGACCCTCCTGGGAGAGACGAAGGCCGCCCTTGACGAAGCCAAGGGCATGGAAAACTTCAAAGAGGAAGCCGTCATTGTCGAAAACGCCGTCAATGCCCTTTTAACCACGGCCATGGAATTCGCCAAACTGATGAAGGTCAATCCCTACGTACCGCTCATTGCCGCCAGCGATTTCCTGAATTGTTTCGGCGATACCTTGTGCGGCTGGTTCCATATCCGGGCGGCCCTGGTGGCCACCAAAGGGCTTGCCGCCGCCGACAACGATCGCGACAAAATGTTCTATACCGGCAAGATCGAAGGAGCAAAATTCTTCGTTAACCGGATCACATCACTCGTTCCGGCAAAATGCGAAGTCCTCCTGAAGGACGATACAAGCGCCATGCGCATTCCCGAAGAGGCCTTTGCCGTATAGGCCGTTCTTTACGAATCAGGTAATTCTTAGACTGAAGAGAAAGGTCATGGGCGGATTGAAAAATCTGTTCATGGCCTTTTTTTATCTTGCGGGACCAGCCATTGATCGAGCCAGGAAAGAACTGTCCGATACCATTGCAGGGCATTCTGCGGTTTGAGGATCCAGTGGCCCTCATCGGGAAAAGCAAGGAGTTTCGAGGGGACGCCCTTGCGTTGCAGGGCCGTGAAGGCCGATAACCCCTGCGTGAAGGGAACCCGGAAATCCCTTTCTCCATGGATGATCAGGGTCGGCGTCTTCCAACTTCCGACCAGGTCTGCCGGATTATGGCGCTTATGCCCCTCCGGATTTATCCATGGCAAGCCTCCCGCTTCCCACTCGGCAAACCAGAGTTCGTCCGTTTGGTAGAAAAATTTATCCCGGTCAAAAATACCGGCATGGCTGACAAAACAGCGGAAGGGATGCTCATGGCCGGCGATCCAGTTGACCATATAGCCCCCGAATGAAGGCCCCAGGGCGCCCAGCCGCTCGCGGTCAAGAAAGGGGTATTGATCTAGGGCAAACGAGAGTCCCGCCATAAGACCCTTGTAGGCAGCACCGCCCCAATCGCTTCGTACCGCATCGGCAAAGTCCTGGCCGTAACCCGTGGAACCGGGATAGTCGATAGCAACCACGGCATAGCCTGCCCCGGCAAAAATCTGAGGATTCCACCGGTAATTGAATTCGTTGAGGTTGGAGGTCTGCGGGCCGCCATGGATCAGGAATACCACAGGGTATTTTCTGTTCATGTCGAAATCGGCGGGATAAATGAGACGGCCCCAAACCGTATGGCCCCCGGTTCCCTTGAAGCTGAAGGCCGCCGTTTTTCCCATGCGGATCTCTTCCATCTGATCGTCGTTCATTTTGGTCACCCGCCGGTTATCACCACCATCAAGTCCGGCAAGATAAAACTCCATCGGCCTCTGAAGGGAGCTCCAGCCGAAGAGGACCCGACCGTCGGCAAGGGGCCGCGGGGATGTGACGGAGCCCGTCTTCATGAAAAGGGAACTTCGGCCCGTGTTAATATCCAGAACAAAAAGGGCATGATGGCCGAGATGGTCGGCTGTCAGGTATAATCTGCGGCCGTCAAGGGACCAGACCAGAGAATCCGGAGACCGGTCGCCGGTCGGTGAATCATCGGCCCGAAGATCAAAGGCCGTCTCTTTTCCGGAGGCCATATCACGAAGCATGATCTGGAAGCGATCCGCTTCATGACCGGGTCGCCTGGTCGCCAGATAGGCGAGGGTCTTGCCGTCCGGGGAGAAACGGGGCTGCAAGTCGGCGGCCAAATTGGAGGTGATCCTTTTTGGCGCATCAGCACCATCAATTGGGGCCATGAACAGGTCAAAATTGGTTGACCAAGCCTCCTTCAGCCCTTCGTCCTTCGCCGAAAAAATGATCCTTTTGCCGTCAGGAGAAATGGTAAAATCGTCGGTGCCTCCAAAAGGCCGGGAGGGACAATCTGCGTCCATATCTTTCATGAGGTCACGATGCGTTCCCTCCGCCAGGTCATACACAAAAAGATGGTTGCGTGTCCCACCGCGCCATTCATCCCATTGCCGCACCATCAACCGGTCATAAAGCCTGCCGCTGCCGGCGGCCTTTTTTTTGTCCTGGCGTTGTGTTTTCGTCTGCTCAGGCGTCTTCCCCGGAAACACGGCCGCAGACAGGACGAGAAATCGACCCTGGGGGTCTACCTCGAAACTGTCAATATCCAGAGGAAAAGCCGTAACGGCCTCCATCGTGTGGTCGGACACGGACATACGCCAGACCTGCTGCAGGCCTGCCCGTGAAACCAGGAAATACAGGAAACGGCCATTGGGACTCCAGCGGGGGTTAGAGGCCTTCAGGTCCAAAGCGGTTATGGGCAGGAAATCTCTTTGCCGCAGGTTTCCCAGATAAAGGACAGCGCTGGTCCCGTTCGCGACCATGTCGGGAATTTCAAGCAAAAAGACCAGCGCCTTACCGTCCGGCGATACCTGGGGATCGGATATCCTGGAAATATCAAGCATATCGGTGACAGAAAAAGGACG
>CAZBME010000007.1:9150-111926 GCA_964492965.1 uncultured Syntrophaceae bacterium
ACCTTGTTCAGATTTGAAATTATAAGTTATTTAAGCGGCGGAATCAATCCATTATCCTTGCACGATCACGATCGCTCATGATATAAAGACAATTCGTCCATTTAACGTTCGCATAAAAAAGATAACTCTCATTGAAACGCATGGCATCGGCGCCGATGCCGAAAGAGGCCACAGAGAGGTTGTCATGAAGAAGCGAAACGAAGAACCACGCCCCTTGCGCAATTCCAAGGCTTCTCTCAAAAAGGATATTCTGCGCCACCTCCGGTATTCCCTGGGAAAAGATGAGGCCACCGCTGCCCCCGAAGACTTTTTCCCGCCCCTTTGCTTATCCATTCGGGATCGATTGTTCGAAGGCATGCTCGAAACGGAAAAACGACACATCCGTTCGGGCGCCAAGCGGGTTTATTATCTTTCCATGGAATTCCTCATCGGCCGCTCCCTTGGGACCAATCTCCTGAACCTTAACCTTTATGAGGCCTACAGAAAAACCCTCCAGGAGATGGGCCTCGACCTCCAGTCGCTTCGCGAGCAGGAATGGGACGCCCCCCTGGGCAATGGCGGCCTCGGCCGTCTGGCGGCCTGCTTTCTCGACTCCATGGCCACTCTGGGCATTGCCGGATACGGCTACGGCCTGCATTATGAGTACGGCCTGTTTAAACAGGAAATCGACAATGGCTATCAAAAGGAAAAGCCGGATCTCTGGCCGTCAAAGCATAGCCCATGGGAAATAGAACGCCCCGACGAGATATGTCTGATCCCTGTTTACGGCCGCATCGAACACGACGTTGACCGCCAGGGCAAATACAACCCTATGTGGCTGGACTGGTCCGTTATCGTGGGCGTCCCCTACGACATGCCCATTCCCGGTTACGGGGGGCAAACGGTCAATTTCCTGAGACTTTACGCTGCCCGCGCATCTTCCGAATTTGACATCGAAATCTTTAATGAAGGGGATTATTTCCGGGCTGTCGAACAAAAGATGACAGCAGAGACCATCTCAAAAATTCTTTATCCCTCCGATACCTTTGAGTCGGGCCGGGAGCTCCGCCTGATCCAGGAATATTTTTTAGTCGCCTGCGCTCTCCGGGATATCACCAGACGATACCTCAAAGATCAGAAGGACTTTGAGGCCTTTCCCGATCATGTCGCCATGCAGATGAATGACACCCATCCGTCCCTGGCCGTAGCCGAACTGATGCGGATCCTCGTAGACGAATACGAAATGCCATGGGATCGGGCCTGGGAGATCACCGTGCGGTCTTTTGCCTATACAAATCATACCCTGTTGTCGGAAGCCCTGGAAAAATGGCCGCTGTCCCTCCTGGAACGGGTGTTGCCCCGGCACGTCCAGATCATCTATGAGATCAATCGACGGCTCCTGGATGAGGTTTACGCCCGCTGGCCCGACGACGTCGAGCGATTGAGCCGCATTTCCCTGATCGAAGAGGGCAAGGAAAGGAAAATCCGCATGGCAAACCTGGCCATCGCCGGCTCCCACGCGGTCAATGGTGTGTCTGCCCTCCATTCGGAACTGATCAAAAATGTCCTCGTCCCTGATTTTTTCAGCCTCTGGCCCGATCGCTTCAGCAATAAAACCAATGGCATAACCCAAAGGCGCTGGCTTCTAAAAACAAATCCCCTCCTGTCAGAGCTGTTGACCAAAACCATAGGAGATTCATGGATTACCCGGCTCGACACCCTCCGGCAACTGGAAAACTTCTCGTCGGACCGGCCCTTTCAGGCCGCATTTCGCAAAATCAAAAAGCAGAACAAAGAAAAGCTCCGTCAGCTCATCGTGAAAACGACGGGTGTCGAGGTCAATCCCGATAGCCTCTTTGATATTCATGCAAAACGGATTCATGAATATAAACGGCAGCTTTTGAAAGTAATGCACATTATTCACGAATATCTCTCCCTCGTGGATGACGGCCGAATCCCGGACGTAGCCAGAACCTACATTTTTGCGGGCAAGGCCGCCCCGGGATACTGGCAGGCCAAACAAATCATCAAATTGATTCATAATGTGGCGGACATCATCAATCACGATGACCGGACGGCAGGCATGATCCGGGTCGTTTTTATTCCTGATTATCGCGTCTCCCTGGCGGAAATCATGATCCCCGCGGCAGACCTCAGCGAACAGATATCCACGGCCGGAACGGAGGCCTCCGGGACAGGCAACATGAAGTTCGCCTTGAACGGCGCCTTGACCATCGGCACCCTGGACGGCGCCAATATTGAAATACGGGAAGAAGTCGGCGTAGAGAATATTTACATCTTTGGATTAACGACTGATGAGGTTCAGCGCTTCAGGTGTTCGGGAAGCTACCAGCCCTGGACATATTACCAGGAGAATGGAGATATCCGGCGGGTGATGGACGCCTTTTGGAGTGACCGGTTCTGCCCCCGGGAACCCGGGTTGTTCCGCTGGATATTTGACAGCATCCTGCATAAAGGCGACACATATTTTCATCTGGCCGATTTCCAGGACTATCTTTCAGCCCAGCATCATGCCTCCCGTGATTATCTGGATCAAGGCCTGTGGACAGAGAAAGCCATCCTCAATGTAGCTCGCATGGGAAAGTTTTCCAGCGACCGGACGATCAGTGAGTACGCCCGGGAAATCTGGGGAATTCAGGATATTAAGTGATGGCTCGCATTTTGTCTCTACGGTGCACAACCCTTTGGAAAGAGAAATGAAATGACGGATGAGACAGACCGCATAGAAACGATTCTCATCGTTGATGACAGTGAAGATAATCGCAAGCTCATGTCCCTGCTCCTCCGCAAGGCGGGATATGAGATTATGGAGGCCGTCCAGGGGGAGGCCGCCCTGGAAATGGTGCAGGAGCGAGTGCCGGATCTCATCCTGCTGGACATTCTGATGCCGGGAATGAACGGCTATGAGGTCTGTGAAAGGCTAAAAAAAGACGAGAGGTTAAAAGAAATCCCGATTATCTTTCTGTCCGCCTTAGGCGAGATAAAAGACAAGATTCACGGGCTTGAAATCGGTGGCTCCGACTATATCGCCAAACCCTTCGACAAAGGGGAATTTCTTGCAAGAGTTCGAAATCATTTGAAAATACGTCGATTGACGAGGGACGTTCTGGCCGCCAACCGGGAACTCCGGGACAAACAGAAACGCCTCGACGAGGATCTTCGGGCAGCGGCGGGCATCCAGCTCAGCCTTCTTCCCAAGCGCCTTCCCGAATCGACAAAAATCGAAATGGCCTGGAAGTTTATTCCCAGCGATGCCATCGGCGGAGACATTTTCAACGCTTTTTCCCTTGATGAAAGGCATTTCGGGTTTTATATGCTGGACGTCAGTGGCCATGGCGTTCCCTCCGCCCTGGTAACGGTGTCCGTTTCGCAGGCCCTTCAGACCCACAGCAATGGCATTCTGAAGCAAATGCTGGCAGAGGCGCCCTATTACCGGATACTCTCGCCCCAGGAGGTCCTGGAGTGTCTTGAAATCGAATACCCCCTCGAGCGGTTCGACAAATACTTCACGATTTTTTACGGTGTTGTCCATCTGGAAAAGGGCGAGCTGATCTACAGCAGCGCCGGCCATCCTCCGGCGATTCTTCTGAGAGGAAATGGCGACATGGAACTCCTTGAGGAAGGAGGTCCTATTATCGGCATGGGACGAGGATTGCCATTCGACATGGGACATTTAAAGCTTTCTCCCGGGGATAAACTGATCCTGTACACGGATGGCGTTGCGGAATGCCGGAATCAGGAAGGCGAGTTTTACGGCACGGAACGTTTCTTCAAGGCATTGATGCATTTACGGCAGGAGGAGATCGATGTCCTCCTGGACAAGTTTGTCGATGAACTCAAGGCCTTTTGCGGCACCGCGAAACCCGACGACGATATTACCCTTCTGGGAATGGCATACCGGGGAAACCAATAATCGATTGATGAGGAGGATATTTTTTATGAGATTTGAAGAAGAGAAAGTCGGGAGTATTTTGATTGTCAGGGTAAAGGACAAAAGGATTGATGCCTCTTCATCGGCCTCATTCAAGGAGAAAATAGCCGAGGTGATCAACCGGGGTGAGCGCCATCTGGTCATCAATTTGGCAGATGTGGAATTTATAGACTCCACAGGGCTGGGAGCCATCGTCTCCTCTCTGAAGGCCATCGGCCAGGAGGGAGATCTCGTCATCAGCAATCTCCAGGAAACCACGATGAGCCTTTTCCGACTTACGCGGATGAATCGCGTTTTCCAAAATTTTCCTTCCGAAACAGAAGCCGTCAGGGCCATGGAAAAAGGTTGATAACGCCATGGCCGAGATGAGTTCTTCTCCCCCGGCTGAGCGAAAGATTCTGATGATGATCGAAAGCCGGCTGGAACACGTTTCCCTTGTGGGAATGGCTGTACGGGGCATCCTGAAACATGCCGTTCCCGATGACGTGGCTGCCTACAAGATCGAGGTTGCCGTGACGGAAGCCGTCAATAACGCCGTCAAGCATGCCTACGATCTTGAAGGGGGGCACAGGGTTGAGATCGAAATGTCGCTTTCTCCCCATGCGGTGATCTTCAGAATATGCGATGACGGGAAATCCATGCAGTTTCCTGAGAAAACAGACATCAAATACGACCCCGACGATCTGTCCCGTTTACCGGAAGGCGGCATGGGTATTCCCCTCATGAAGAGCATCATGGATGAAGTGAGCTATGACAGGCGGGAGGGGAAGAACTGCCTCACCCTGTGCAAACGGCTCTGAAACAAAAACATTCTTATTCCCCTTGCAAAGAGACGACGTACGCGTATTGTACATCCGCCGGGAAGCAGATTGCCCATGACAGCGAAGATAGCGCTTTGATCTGGAATTGGAATTAGAAGTTCAGCGTCATGAGCAAGGAAGACCGCTCTCCGTTCATTTCGATAATAGCCCCGTCTTCCCGGGCATAGAGGTCCTCACCGGCTGCTTCTTCAACCATTCTGATCGATTTTTCCATGTGATGCACAAATTCTTCCACGGGCATCATTTCCCCGTAGGTTCTTGTAAAAGAGTAAATACAGACATTGTCTTTTGCTATTGTCTGGGCAATATCCCTGGCATCTCGGAGCATTTTGAGAACCCTTTTGGTGACGGCAACGGTGCGGACCGGCATCATATCCCACAAGGAAACGGCATGGCAGAAATAAGTGGTCGGCCGATAAGCGTCAAGGGCGATAGAATCATCATGGGTTTCCCCTTTTTTGATTATTATCTGCTCCAGGAATCCATAACGCCTCTGAAGCGGCAGATCGTCACGCGTGTAGCCGATTTGCCACTGAAAATCCAGGGACGGCTGAAGGACAACATCGGGCTTGCCGTTGAGTGTCATTTGGGAATCCGTAAAAAGGGCCTCGTCACTTTGCACAACCGCTTGCAAAACCTTGACGCTGTCCAGGAGATAGGAAGATCGGATATAGGACGGAGAAACCGTCATGCCTTTACCGAAGATCCGCTCTGCCTCCTCCAGGGCATCAAAGACCACCTGTTTTGACCATTCAAGTGCCTGTCCGCCACAAGACCCCTTCCCCAGGCGTGCGTATCGCAGGGTCTGCATGGCCTTAACCATGTATATCACTGCGTATTCACAGTAAAAATCTTCAGACCGTGTAGAACAATTATCTTCGATGTATAAGGCTTCCTGCTCCGCCTGTTGCAGCATGCCCTCAGAGACGTCATAGGTGGGGGCATCCAGGGCCATGTTGCGAAAAAGGACCAGCCTCAAGGTTCTGGCGGTTAAATCTGTGGGTTCAATGCTGAGAACGATGCGCAAGATTTCAAGGGCTTCCCGAAAAAGACGCCGATAATAAAGGGTTTTGGCTATTTCCACCCCCAGCAGGGCGTTATGGGGGAATTTGAAAAAGGTCGTCACGGCATTGGATTCCTTATTGTAAGCCATCCCGCCATTTTCCTTTTCCGGAAAGTACATCAACCGAATCAGGGCGTCCTTGGAGTCTGAATCATTTTTCAGGATGGGGTCCTCAAGCAATTCAGGAATGAAATCAAAGTAAAGCGTGCTCCAGAATCCCACAATCCACCAGATGGCAAGGGCCTCTCCGTTGAACAGGGCGGTTTCATGAGGACGTCTGCAAAGAATGGCCCGAATGTCGTTGATGAGCAGGCACTGCCGAACATAGTCTGTTACGCGAATGACCGGATCGCCGGGGAGTTTGGCATTCAAGCTGGGCAGCAGGTAATTATCCAGGGTGGCATACTCCCCCGCCGCGATCCCGACGGCAAGAAATCTGTTTTTCGTGCAATACTTCGAAAGGGCCCAGCGAATGGCGATCTGGTGAGCAAGGGAGACGGCGCTGCGGAGGCACGACCGGTAAGCCGCAGGAACTCCGGCCACATCTTCCTTCGGGAAATCGACATACAGCGTTGTAATATCATGGGATCGTACCTTTCCCCAGCGGCCATAGGAAAAATGGCTGATGTTTTTTTCGATGTAATGCTTCAGGGATTTTTTCAGCCAGCCCACAATTTCATGATCAATGACATCCCCTCGACTGTAAAGGGCAAAACCAATCCGGACCCCTTCCGGGTAATTCTGATCCGTAGATCGGCTTTCCCGACATAACTTCAATAAAGTTTCATAGTTCCATCTTGGCCCCAGATCCCCCCGTTCATGCCCGAGCCAAAAGGCGAGGCTTCGGAGAACATTTTGCTTATAGACCGTATCGGCGGGTTCCTTCTTCAGCCGGGTCAGCATGGAGTTGCTGACCCGGGGCAGGTCGATCCGGCATTCTTCCAAAAGATGATTGATGCGGTCCGTCAAGGCCCGAATAGACAGATTCAACTTCAATAATTCTTCTTTCTTTTCCAGAAATCCCTCGAAGGTGAGATGGACCGGCGGTGTGCAGTCTTCCGAAGACCGGCGGCGGCGACGGATAACGGACATCAGGTCTGTTGCGTCATCTGCCTCGATGAGTTCTTCTCTGCCGGCATAAGCCAGCAACGATTTTAAACCGGCGGCATTCTCATTATTTTCCGCAAATGCGCTGAACATTTCGGGTGTCGGAAAAACCGCCAGCAGGGCGGAGATAGCCTCATCTTTTTTATTCATGGTTCCTATCCTCTCGATAATGAATGCACCCTTGCTGTTTTAAGGAAATGGGCCTCTTGTTTCACAAAACAGACGGCCCTCAATAAAAAGTGGTGCTGTTTTAATGTGAAACGTTAATTTTACTAAAACATATGAATTATTTGACAGATGTTTTAGCAAATACTATACAGGTTAAACAATAAAAAAGTCAATAATCAATGGGGAGTTATAGGGTTATCATCCCATTTATATCTAGATCAATTGGGGTGGATGTTTTGACATATCACCACATCCCCCTGACAAATAACCACTAAATTTATGAGGAGAGGAAAAAGAGACATGGATCATTACAAACTATTTATTGACGGGGAGTTTGTCGAGGCAGCGAGCGGTGATGTTTTTGAATCAATCGATCCAGGGACGGGGGCGCCTTTTGCAACGGTGGCCAAGGCCGGCCGGGTAGATGCGGAGGCAGCCATCGCTGCAGCTAAGCGGGCCTTTGACAGCGGCATCTGGAGCAACCTCAGCCCCGCCGCCCGGGCGGACAAGATCTATGATTTTGCCGACCAGGTGGGGCAGCAGACCCTGCGACTGGCCGTGACGGAATCCATGGATGCGGGTCATGTGATCAAACTCTCCAAATTTTGGGGGATGCTGGGCTCGGCCCTTCTCCGCAACCTGGGATATTATGCCAGTCGTGATTTCCCTTGGGAAGAAGAAATTCCTTATTCGGGCAATGTATTTGCCCCCGGCCGGGAATGGATCCGCCGGGAACCCATCGGCGTCTGTGTCGGCATTGTCCCCTGGAACTTCCCCGCCAGCATGGCCTTCTGGAAGATCGCCCAGGCGATTATCATGGGGAACTCCATCATTCTGAAGCCGGCTACCTCCACACCGCTTACGGCGTTGATCATCGCCGAGGCCGCCCAGGCGGCGGGCATCCCCAAAGGGGTCATCAATATCCTCCCCGGTCCGGGCGGTGAACTGGGCAAAATCCTCTGTACCCACCCCGATGTGGACAAAATCGCCATCACGGGCAGCACCGAAGTCGGCCGGGAAATCATGCGAATGGCCTCCGATTCAGTGAAGAAGGTCACCCTGGAGTTGGGCGGAAAGTCGGCCAATATCATTCTGGATGATGCCGATATCGATCTGGCGGTTAATGGCGCCTGCTTTGGAACTTTCTTCCACCAAGGCCAGGTCTGCGAGTCGGGAACCCGCGTTCTGGTGCCGTCAAAAATCTATGACGAATTTATCGACAAGATGAAGAAAAGGGCGGAAGAGATTCGGGTGGGTTACCAGCTCCTGCCTACCAGCCACATGGGCCCCCTGGCCAATGCAGCCCAAATGGCCACGGTGGAACATTATGTCAAGCTGGGCCAGGAGGAAGGGGGGAAAATCCTGACAGGCGGCAGGCGCGTCGAGATGCCCGGGCTGGAGGGCGGCTACTATTATGCCCCCACCATCTTCACGGATATCAAGAACTCCATGCGTATCGCCCAGGAAGAGATTTTCGGTCCCGTGGTCTGTGTGATCAAATACGACAGCGACGACGAAGCCGTGGCGATTGCCAACGATTCCATCTACGGTCTGGGCGGCGGCGTCTTCTCCGGCAGTAACGCCCGAGCGGTGCGCGTTGCCGAACAGATCCGGACGGGAACGGTCTGGATCAACAATTACCATATCTTTGCCGATTTCTGTCCCTTCGGCGGCTACAAACAGTCCGGCGTGGGAAGAGAGCTGGGAGCCGCGGGGCTTGCCGAATACACCCAGGTCAAGCGCATCCATGTAAACTCTTTTGCCGCGGTGGAGAGCAACTTTACCATGTCCTGCCTCTCCGATGAGACGAAGATCGCCTTTGTCCAATACAATTGCCCCACCAATGTCATCTCCGGCCATGGGACCCTGCCGGCCATCTATAAAGAAATGGTGAACCTCGGGTGCAAGCGGGCCCTTATCCTGACGGATCCGGGCGTCGGCAAGGCGGGATTGGTCCAGCCGGTCCGGGATGCCCTGGTGGATTTCTGTGTGGGTGTTTTCGACAGCATCGCCCAGGACACAGATTTGGAAACGGTGGATGCCGCCGTAGCGAAGGCCCGGGAACTCCAGGCGGACTGCATCGTCAGCGTCGGGGGCGGGAGCGTCATCGACACGGCCAAAGCAGTTTGCGTCACCTTGAAAAATGGCGGTAAAGCCAATGATCACATCGCCATCAACCGCCTTCAGGAACCCCAGACTCCCCACATCGTCATCCCCACGACCTCGGGAACGGGCAGCGAAGTGACCAACGTGGCCGTCATCAAGAGTAAGACCGCCGGCCGAAAGGTCTTCCTTGTCGATCCGCGGATCATCCCCAATACGGCGATCCTCGATCCCCGGTTCACCATGACCCTGCCTCCGGGATTGACGGCAACAACAGCCATGGATGCCATGACTCATGCCGTGGAAGCCCTGACGAGCATCATGGCCCAGCCCATCTGCGACGGCCAGGCCCTTCAGGCCATTCGCCTGATCAGGGAGAACCTGCCCAGGGTTATCGCCAACCCCAAAGACGAAACGGCCCGGAACAAGATCCAGATCGCAGCCACCATGGCCGGATGGGCCTTCACCATCGCCCAGGTAGGCCTGGCCCATGCCATGGCCCATACCCTGGGCATCCTCTATAATGTGCCCCACGGCGCGGCCTGCGGTATCGTCCTGCCTGCGGTTATGCGCTTCAATGTCGATTTTGCCGCCGACAAGCTGGCCATGGTTGCCCAGGCCATGGGTGTCAACACCGCCGGCATGGATGACCGGACGGCAGCTCTGGCCGCGGCGGACACTATTGAAAAGCTGATGAAAGAGGCCGGTCATCCCATGCGGCTGCGCGATGTGGGCGTACCCGAGGAAGGTCTCGATATGGCCGCCTTCCACGCCATCTGCGATACGGCGGCCCTCTTCAACGCCCGGCCCGTAGGAGACCCCGGCGAGGTGGCTGCGCTTTACAAAATGGTTTATTAAAAAATGTAAAACCCGGCCATCGCCAGCCTGTTCGAAGGCAGCACCGAGCTGGCGATGGCCGGGTTTTTGATGGGGCAAAGGAAATATATTTTCATTGCAAATTATGGTGCTCCAGTGTGAATATTTGAAGCGAAGGAGAGATCCATTAACCCCGGGTCAAATGGCATGGAGACTCCCATCGTCTTTCTTTAAAAGGGGGTTGATCTTTTTTTCTTCTGAAATTCCAATATTTATCAGGAGGGAAATCATGCTTAAAAAGAGCATTTTTACCGGATTTATCTGCACCATCCTTGCATTGACCCTCAGTTCCTGTGCGGGAACGGCAAAGGGCCTCCCCGATGTGGCCGAAAACAGGAAACTGGCCGAACACTCCAAAGAGTTTGAAAAGAAAATCTATAAAGTAGCCGATGGCGTTTATTCTGCCGTCGGCTTCGGCATCGCCAATTCCATTATGCTCGTCGGCAAGGACGGCGTCATTATCATCGATACGATGGAAACGAACGAGGAGGGGCGTGAGGTCTGGAACGATCTGAAGAAATTAACGGATCTGCCCCTTAAAGCCATTATTTACACCCACTTTCACCCCGATCACATTTATGGTGCGGCGGCCTTTGCGGAAAACGGGTCGCCTGACATTTACGCCCACGAAACGACCGACAGCGCCGTAACGCGCTTCACAAGCGAAACGGCGCCGATCATTGGAGCCAGGAGCATGCGCATGTACGGAACCTTCCTGGATCAAAAGGCAATGATCAACGTCGGGATAGGGCCGTTCCTGTCTTTCGGCCCCAATTCCACACTGGGATACATTTCTCCTACAAAAACATTCCGCGATCGCCTGAAGGTGACCATTGCCGGTATTCAAATGGAGTTGATTCACGCGCCGGGGGAGACGGATGACCAGGTTTATGTCTGGCTTCCGGACAGAAAGATCCTGCTGTGCGGCGATAATATCTACAAATCCTTCCCTAATCTTTACACCATTCGCGGAACATGGTTCCGCAGCCTCAAGAACTGGTATCGATCGGTGGATATCATCCGGGAGCTTCAACCCGACTATCTTGTCCCCTCCCATGGGCAACCCGTCACAGGCGCCGCGGCCATCAACCGAATCGCCACCGATTACCGGGATGCCATTCAATTCGTCCATGATCAGTCCCTGAGGGGGATCAATCAGGGGATGACGCCCGACGAACTCACGGACTATGTCAAACTTCCCGCCCATCTGGCCCAATCGCCATATCTGCAGGAGTTCTACGGAAAGGTCTCCTGGTCGGCCCGATCCATGTTTACGGGCAACCTCGGCTGGTTCAGCGGCGATTCGGCGGATCTCCATCCCCTGCCTCCCGCGGAACAGGCGAAGATCATGGCGGAAATGGCCGGAGGAGAGATGAAACTGCTCGGTCATGCCATGAAATATCTTGCCGGGGGAAATCATCAGGCGGCCCTGCAGCTCTCCGGCTACATGATCAGACTAAACCCTGAAAACAAGGAGGCCCGCAATATACGGATCAAAGCCCTGAGCGCCCTCGGGGAAAGAGAATTCAACGCCAACGCCCGCCATTATTATTTGACGGAGGCTTTGGAAATCCGGAACAACTTCGTGGCGCGACCACAGATCAAGCTGGACCCGCAAATGGTTAAACAATTCCCCTTGTCGCTTTTTTTCGATTCCCTGGCGGTTAATATCGATCCCGTTAAAAGCGCCGATCTCGACAAGCGGGTCGGCATTAAATTTACCGATACAGGTGAAGCCTACACGATTCATGTGCGGCGGGGCATCGCAGAAATTACCCCCCGGCTGAAAGGCGATCTCGATATGCTGGTTCATGCCGATTCCGGCAAATGGAAAGAAATGCTGGCCAAATTAAGAAGTCCTGTAACGACCTTGGCGGGCTTTGAATATCCGAAAGGCAACATGCTCGAATTCGCCCGTTTTTTAAAGAATTTTGACGCGCCACCCATGAAGCTTTCCGTTGAGAACAAGGGTCCATAAACGATTTTCATGAACCCGGCCTTGAGAAAATCACATGGTTGACATTGATTATAAAAAGGATTACATTTCCAAAACCTCAAACAATTAAAAGATCCATGCCGTGATCATTCATGGCCATGGTGCTTTATTCTGTTTTCTGCGCAACAAGTGTTCAGGTAAACCAAGTTAACCTATAATAAACGTTAGCCATTTTATAAATTTCCCGCATTTTCAGACAGATCTTTTCCGATTGAAAAATCGGAGTTGATATATCGATCGAAGCGTTTCGTACTGTGTGGAAAGGAAACCCTTTCCATTCCCCTGAACCCTTATCTTAAATCTTTAAAGAGGAGGAGACGTATGGATCAGTACAAGCTATTCATTAACGGTGAGTTTGTCGCTGCGCAGAATGGAAAAACCTTTTTGTCTATCGACCCGGGGACAGAGGCGCCTTTTGCCGAAGTCGCCCAGGCAGGCAGGGCCGATGCGGAGGCGGCGATTGATGCGGCCAAGCGGACCTTTGACAGCGGCATCTGGAGCAATCTCAGCCCCGCCGCAAGAGCGGACAAGGTTTACGACTTTGCCGATCAGGTTGCCCAGCAGACCTTACGCCTGGCGATCACCGAATCCATGGATGCCGGGCATGTCATCAAACTTTCCAAGTTCTGGGGGATGCTGGGGTCCGCCATGCTTCGGAATCTCGCCTACTATGCGTCGAAGGAATTCCCCTGGCAGGAAGAGATTCCCTACTCCGGAAACGTCTTCGCCCCCGCCCGCGAATTTATTCGCCGGGAACCCATCGGTGTCTGCGTGGGCATCGTTCCCTGGAACTTCCCCGCCAGCATGGCCTTCTGGAAGATCGCCCAGGCCATCATCATGGGGAACTCCGTGATCCTGAAGCCGGCCACGTCCACCCCCCTCACGGCCCTCATCATTGCCGAAGCGGCCCAGGCGGCAGGCATCCCTCCGGGGGTCATCAATGTCCTCCCCGGCCCGGGCGGCGAACTGGGCAAGATCCTGTGCACCCACCCCGATGTGGACAAGGTCGCCATCACGGGCAGCACCGAGGTCGGCCGGGAGATCATGCGCATGGCCGCCGACTCGGTGAAAAAGGTCACCCTGGAGCTGGGCGGGAAATCGGCAAATATTATTCTGGATGACGCCGATATCGATCTGGCCGTCAACGGCGCCTGCTTCGGGACCTTCTTCCACCAGGGGCAGGTTTGCGAATCGGGCACCCGGGTCCTGGTTTCATCGAAAATTTACAATGAATTCATCGACAAGATGAAGAAGCGGGCCGAGGAGATCCGCGTGGGCTACCAGCTTTTGCCGACGAGCCATATGGGCCCCCTGGCCAACGCCGCGCAACTGGCGACAGTTGAAACTTATGTCAAGATTGGGCGTGAAGAAGGCGCGGAAATCATTACAGGCGGCAAGCGTGTTCAGGTGGAAGGTATTCCTGGCGGCTACTATTATGCCCCCACCATTTTTACGAATGTAAAGAACGCCATGCGGATCGCCCAGGAAGAAATATTCGGACCTGTGGTTTGCGTCATGAAATTCGACAGTGACGAAGAGGCCGTTGCCATTGCCAACGACTCCATCTATGGCCTGGGAGGCGGCGTCTTTTCCGGCAACAACACCCGGGCCGTCCGCGTGGCCGAGCAGATCCGCACGGGAACCGTCTGGATCAACAACTATCACATTTTCGCTGATTTCTGCCCTTTCGGCGGCTACAAACAATCCGGCGTGGGACGCGAACTGGGGCATGCCGGTCTTGCCGAATACACACAGGTTAAGCGCATCCATGTTAATTCCTTTGCCGCCGTGGAAAGTAATTTCACCATGACCTGTCTGTCCGATCAAACCAAGATTGCCTTCGTCCAGTATAATTGCCCCACCAATGTCATCTCCGGACACGGCACCCTTCCCGCCATTTACAAGGAGATCGTGAATCTGGGCTGTAAAAGGGCGCTTATCCTGACCGATCCCGGCGTAAAGCAGGCCGGGCTTGCCCGGATGGTCCAGGACGCCATGGTGGAATTCTGCGTGGGTATCTTCGACAACATCGCTCAGGATACGGACCTGGAGATTGTGGATGCGGCGGTCGCCATGGCCCGCGATCTGAAGGCCGACTGTATCGTAAGTGTCGGCGGCGGAAGTGTTATCGACACGGGCAAGGCCGTCTGCGTCACCCTGAAGAACGGAGGCAAGGCCAATGACCACATTGCCATAAACCGGCTACTGGAACCCCAAATTCCCCATATCGTTATCCCAACCACTTCGGGGACAGGAAGCGAGGTCACCAATGTGGCCGTCATCAAAAGCAGGATGGCCGGGCGGAAGGTTTTCCTCGTCGATCCGCGCATCATCCCGAATACGGCCATTCTCGATCCCCGCTTCACCATGACCCTTCCGAAGAGTTTGACCGTCACCACGGCCATGGATGCCATGACCCATGCCGTCGAGGCCCTGACCAGTATCATGGCCCAGCCGATCTGTGACGGTCAGGCCCTGCAGGCCATCCGGCTGATCAGGGAAAACCTGCCCAAAGTGGCCGCCAACGGCCAGGATGAAAAGGCAAGGGGGAATATGCAGATAGCGGCTACGGTTGCGGGCTGGGCCTTCACCATTGCCCAGGTCGGCCTGGCCCATGCCATGGCTCACACGCTGGGAATCCTTTATAATATTCCCCACGGAGCAGCCTGCGGCATCGTTCTGCCCGCGGTGATGCGTTACAATGTCGATTTTGCCGCCGACAAACTGGCCATGGCCGCCCAGGCCCTCGGCGTCAACACCGTCGAGATGGATGACCGGACCGCGGCCCTGGCCGCCGCCGACACCATCGAGAAATTGATGAAGGATGTGGGACATCCTTTAAGGCTTCGAGAACTGGGCGTTCCCGAGGATGGCCTGGATGTAGCCGCTTTCCACGCCATCTGCGACACGGCAGCGCTATTCAATGCCCGCCCGGTAAGCGATCCCGGTGAGGTCGCCGCGCTTTATAAACAGGTTTATTAACAAACCGAAACAACATCGGGGGAGATGGTTGAAAACCATCTCCCCCGATTATCCTCTCTCTTTTCACAAACGATGCTTTCTGGCGGCACAGCGCTGCAATTGCCGGCGATTCTTGACTATACACAACATATTATCGGGACGGTTTTGTAAAAAGCCGCTCCAGATAATCATCTATCAGACGATAATTCTTGGTCAGGATTTTCCCGTCCTTGATCAGGACCATCGCCGGAACGCCCATGACATCATAGGCATTTGCCACGTCCCCATTCATGTCTAGGAGGGTCCTGTAGGGGAGCTGGTTTTTTGTACTGAACCGCAGGACCTTCTCTCGGGGCTCCTGAATATTGACATAGGCAACCTCGAGACCTTTCGGGACATAGGTTGAGTATATCTGTTTAAAATGAGGTATTTCCGACCGGCATGACGGGCACCAGGTCGTACCGAAGATAAGCAGGACCGCTTTTGCCCGATAATCCTTCAGATTGAAGGCTTTCCCCTGCAGGTCCGACAGCGTGAACTCCGGAACCCGCTGCTGGGCATAGAGACTGACAGAAAGGAGTGTGATCATTAAAACCGTAATGACGGTCATTGCAATGGGTTTTGCCTGCTTTTTCATAAGCCCTCTTTTTATACTGTATTAAACATTCGTCCTTCTTATTGCCGCCACCTTTCGTAAAAGGGGTTTGGTGTCTCTCAAACCCACAGCATCCCGGTCTGAATGAGAAAATATTCCCCCATGCCAATCAGGATCCAACCGCAGAGATGGCTGATCCGGGTCATCCACTGGCCCGATTTGGGGAGATTGGCGAGAACTCCCGCAAAAAGACCCAGAAGGATCAGCAGCGTTCCCATGCCGATGGCAAAAACAAACAACAATAATGCCGCGGAGAGCATATTCTGTTTTGTGGCGGCATAGCTGAGAAGAACCGCAAGAGCCGGAGCCGTGCAGGGACCCATGACCAGACCGGATGCGGCGCCCACCCCAAAGGCCTTGAGGTAGCCTTTCGACTGCTGCCGCGGCTGAAGCCGGGCAATAAACGCGGGAACCCTCACCGGAAAAGAGAAGGCCTCCAGCATCGACAGCCCCATAAGGATGCAAATATTGGCCATGATAAAATTGGTCCAGGGATTTGCTTGGATCTGTCCGAACAATTTTCCCGTGAATGCTGCGGCAATGCCCAACATCATATAGGTCAACGCCATGCCGATCACATAAACAACCGAAAGGATAAACCCTTTCGTCTTCGATCCGCTGGAATGGGCGCCGATAAAAGCGACCGTAATCGGCGCCACCGGATAGGTGCAAGGGGTGAAACTGACCAGGACGCCGCCAAAATAAACGGCAAGGCAAGACAGGAGCAGGGAACTCTGCAGATAGCCGGAAAGGTTTTCAATGAAAGGATCAAGCATATTCAATCCTTGTCATGGCGAACAGCCATTCCTCATCATGGTTCCTCAAGCGATAGTTCAATTTGTCCTCCCCGCCAGGAGTAGGGAGGATGAAGCAAAGGGCATTCACCAACGGCCTAGTGCTTGGCAACGAGATATTGTACCGCTTTATCCAAGCCATCCAGGGTCAACTCGAACATGGGGAAGATCTGCCGGATGACCCCCGTGGTCCAGGTGCGTTCCCATTCCCTGGGGGGCATGGGATTGAACCAAACGGCATGCCGAAAGGTCCCGGCGAGGAATCGTAACCGGTCGACGCTGGCTCCCGTGGGCTTGGCGTCTACGTAAATGGCGCCGTTGGCGTGCATCAGCTCATAGGGAGCCATACTGGCATCCCCCACGATAATCAGGCGTGTCTCCGGGTCCCGGCGGATAAAATCGTCAACCGTCTCCGGCTTGAGCTGGCGTTGCGGGTCTGACCAGACACGGCTGTAGATCGTGTTGTGAAAAAAGTAGATCTTCAGGTCTTTGAATTGGGAATTCGCATAATGGAACAGGGTCTGGACAACATCGATGTAAGGGTCCATGGACCAGCCGCCGTTGTCGATCAGAAGCATAACCTTCATACGATCCGCCAGGCGACGATCGAAAACAATCTCGATTTCCCCGGCATTGCGCATGGTTTCATAAATAGTCTTATCGACATTCACAATGTCTTTGGGGCCCGTCGGCGTCAACCGGCGCAGCCTTTTCAAGGCCTCCGCCATTTGGGATTGCGTCAGGGGGCCGTCCTGGGAATAATCACGATAGCGCCGCTCCAGGGCCACCTTGATGGCCGACTTGTTCTTTGACTCCCCGCCGACGCGCATACCTCCGGGATGATAACCTGAATGGCCCGTCGGAGACGTTCCCCCCGTCCCGATCCACTTGCTGCCGCCGTGATGGGCCTCCGTCTGCTCCTTCAGGCGATCAAGGAAATATTGCAACAATTCTTCCGGCGTCATCTCTTTGAGGGTTTCCGGATCGATGCCCAGAGCGTCGGCCATCTCTTCCGGATTTTTCAACCACTCGTCGAGCATGGCCCGGGCGATTTCCGTCAATTCCACCGTCGTCGGATCCTCAAAGGAAGCCCCTTTGAAATGGTGTGCAAAGATCTGATCGTACGTATCGAAATATCGTTCACTTTTCACGAGGATGGCTCGGGCCGCCGTATAAAAATCGTCAAGGGAATGCACCAGCCCCATGTTCAGGCACTTCTGCAACCGCAGAAAAGACGTGGGCGTAACCGGAATGCCCCGGTCACGCATCGTATAGAAAAATTCTACAAACACGCTTCCAACCTCACATCCTTACCTTGGTGACCTGCTGGGCCGCCTGGTACAGGTCAGCGCTTTTCTTGAACAGGATGCCCAGAAATGGAACCTTCCCCTGCTGAAGGGATTTGGCCTTGAAGTCCGGATCGTTTTTCAGGGCGCGGATCCAGTTGATCAATTCCCGCGTTGCCGGTTTCTTTTCAATGCTGCGCAGTTCACGGAGGCGGTAAAATGTGGTGATGCAGACATCGACGAGATCCTGATCCAGTTTCGGAAAATGAACATCCACGATCAGTCGCATCATATCAGGATCGGGGAAGGCGATATGGTGGAAGTTGCAACGGCCCAGAAACGGATCGGAAAGATCTTTTTTAGCGTTGGATGTGATGATGATCACAGGCCGGTGCTTGGCTTTGATGGTCTTGTCGATCTCGATGATATCGAACTGCATCTGGTCGAGGACATCCAGCATGTCGTCCTGAAAGTCCGTGTCGGCCTTATCGATCTCGTCGATCAGGAGGATGGTCCTTTTGTCCGCCGTGAAGGACTGGCCTATCTTGCCCATCTTGATGTAGGCCTCAATATTGCTCACTTCGCGTTTGGAATCGCCAAAACGGCTGTCGTTGAGACGCGTCAGGGTGTCATACTGGTAAAGGGCCTCGATGAGCTTCATGCTCGATTTCACGTTCAAAACAATGAGGGGCATCTGCAGGGTTTCGGCTATGGCATGGGCCAGCATGGTTTTTCCTGTACCCGGTTCGCCTTTGAGCAGAAGAGGCATTTCCAGGGCCATGGAAATATTAACGATTTTTGACAGCTCTTCATCCAGAACGTATTTGGAAGCGCCGCGAAACTGGGTGTTGTTCTTTTCTGTTGGCATGCTTTACTCCTCTTCCTCCCGCTCTGACATCACTGTGGATTTTTTACGAAGCGAGAGGGTTTATGATGTTATTTCAGAATCGCTTTTACTATCCGATCTTTCGGGAAAATACCAGTCGTTTTTTGATGACGACGTATTACATTGAAAATCAAATGACAATCCCTGCAAACCGCAGAGAACCGAAATGCTCAGGAAGATGAAAGTTCAGGTCATTGACAGGCTGCCAGGCTGCCCAATGAGGGCGTGAGGTCTCATTGCCGCATTTGTAAAAGTTAGCGCGCCAGACCTGCCCCGCCATATTGCCGATCGACCCGATATACGGCTCAAAGATAGAAACAGGAATGGAGAATTCAAGAAACCAGACGATCGGTTCCGTGATTTCAGGTTCAACCCGGGCAGGCAGGCTGTGGAAGATTTCAACCCGGCGGCACTTTTCCGGCGGCAAGGGCGTGCAACCCTTCACCCGCCCGGCCACGCGCGTCGGGTCCGTTACATGGGACGCCAGCATGGCGCCGCCGCCATTGAACTCGAAATTGAAATATCCCGCACCAGCCTTCGGCTCCACAAAAAACTCCACACAGCTGTCTTTATAGACTTCTGCCTGAAAGCCTTGATGAATACAGCGCACATAACGATCATCCACCCGGAACAGGCCCCATATCCGATCCAGGCCATAGCACAGCTTACATTGGGTCAACGGACGATGGCTGCTGCTTTCCGGTCGAAAGCAGGCGATATTCAAAGGAGGGACATTCTGCCAGACAGGGCCATCCCACAATCCTTTCATTTCAGGAGGATGTCGCATCCTTAAAACGTTATAGTCCGTCATAGAGCCCATTCAACCACATCCCTCAGTTCTTGGTTTCTTTTATGGCGGAAACCTTCAATATCGCGTCATAATATAACAGATCTCCGGTTTTAAATAATCCATCCGAAACGTCGAGGGTGCCTTCACCGCAAACACAACGTTTAACGGATAAATGCACTGCCTGACTGTGCATAAGAACCCTCTCTGACGGGTTCAGATAAGCCCTTCGACGGTTTTAAGATCCTTGATCTTTCGCTAGGCCCATAAACGAATGATCTTTATCATCTTGGTCTCCGGCAGTAATTGGTAAACAAGACGGCGTTGAATATTGATACGACGGGAACAGGCGCCTTTCAGGTCGCCTGTTAATTTCTCGAAGGGTGGCGTTTGCTGGAAGGGGTATTGCCGAAGAAGGTTCAGCAGGCATTCCACCCGTTCACGAAGGCCTGCGGCACTGACCTTTTCAGCGTCTTTCCGGGCTTGCCCGGTAAAAACCAGATGCCAGCTCACCAGCTTATTTCCTCGCTGCATTGATCAACAGGTATCTGAAGTCCTTCCCGAATTGATTCTCTCATTCCGGGGACCGACAGAATAAAAAGCGTTTCCTGGATAGCCCGCCAATCCTCTTCGGAAATCAAGACCGCATTGTTCCTTTTACCCGTAATGATAATAGGTTCGTGAGATTCAGCCGCTTCATCCAGCAGTCTGTATATATTGATTCTGGCCTCACTGGCGGTTAATGTGATCATCTTCATCACCTCTTGATAAATCGTACTATTTTACGTACGCTTTGTCAAACACATCCGCACATTCACGTCCTTTGAGAGACAACAACGAGCCAGACTCTATTGATCCGCCGGAATAAGGATAAAAAGCAAGGACTTATCGATTATTCGGACACACCTTGATAAATTCGTTGCAGGCAATCCAATAGTCATGGCCTGCGGTTCCGAAAGCACCCAAGACGGCCTTGACGGCAGCATGCTTGAGAGACAAGATGTGATGTTAATAGCGATTTATCCTTTAATATCAGGATATTTTAATGGCAATAGCCCCGGTGGCGATCATGACGATGGATAGGCAGCGCACCCCGGAAATGCGTTCCTTCAGCGTGAAGACAGCCAAAGCGGTGCCGAAGAGAATGGAGGTTTCGCGTAACGCCGCCACGAGGGCAATAGGCGCCAGCGTCATCGCCCAGAGGGCAATGCCGTATGAGGCAAAGGTGCATCCCCCGCCAATCAAGCTTTTTTGCCACTCCCCGGCCAACCGAAAAAGCACCTGTCGTCCTTGCATGAACGACAAGGCCAGGAAAAATATCAGGGCCGTCAGAAAAAGCATCCACCCGGTATAGCTGAAGGCATGGCCGGACAGCCGGGCTCCGTGCCCATCAACAAGGGTATAAAGAACGATGACCAGGGCGTTCACCAACGCCAGAACGATCGGCGCCGCCCGGAATCCCCTGGATAAACGGTGTTCCGCCATAAGCAGCAACGCCCCGCTCGAGACCAGCAGAACCCCCAGCCAGCCTTTCCAGGAAAAGTATTCGTTAAAAACAATGGTAGCGGCAATGGCGGTCAGGACCGGCGGTACGCCCCGCATAAGGGGATAAACCAGGCTCATATCGCCCCGTCTGTAGGCCAGCATCAGAAAAATAAAATAAACAATATGAATCGCAATGGAGCTGACCAGATAGGGCCAACAGGCCGGAAGGGGAAATGCAACGAACGGGAGAAAGGCCGCGGCAACCACGGCGCCGCCCCCCACGATCCGGGTGGTATTGAGAAGGCTGTCTGATTCGGTCTTCATCAGGGCGTTCCATCCCGCATGAAGGGCTGCACCCAGAAGAACCAGCAAAACTACTTCCCAAGGCAAAATTCACTTCTCCGTTTCATGTAGTAATAACTCGGAGGCAATTTATTTCATCTAGGCAGGTTGAGCCCGGCGCATCCGCCACCCGGCGAGTCGGCCAACGCCATCAGGAACCCTCCGTGGAGAAGCCCTCCCTATGTGCAACGCTCAGCCGACCAGCTCGCACGGGCCACAACCCTGATGGGCGTTGCCTCAAACACCTCCAGGCCCAACGCTGCCGTGAACGGCATCAGACTGTGGGCCATTTGCGTGAATTCGACATCCAGCTTCGGCGATTCAACCGCTCAGATTCTCCTTGTTTTATTGTCCGGGGACATCATGTGTGCATCGTCATCTACCGCCGATATTTTTTATAGCCGGCCCACACCCAAACAGCACCCCAGATAGCGACCGCGGGACCCAGGCCTACGGAGAGAAAAAGAAGGGTCTCGCCTTCCCAGGGCTTCAGAAAGGCTGCAAATCCAGCAACCCAGAAGGCTGTGGTCAGGATGGCCAGGCGCATCCATCCCGTCAGGGCAGGCGGTCGGCTCACCGGTTCGGGATTGGGCTTTCTGCCCATCACCCGGGGGATGTAAAAGATCGCCAGTGCGATCACAATCAAAACTACCATTTCCTGCATACCGACACCTCGTCCCACGAACTCTGCGGGTCCCCCAAATTTTCAAAGAAACCAGCGAACTGGCTATAGCATACATCCGTTGATAATCCTATACTTTGAAAAAGCTGCACGTAACACAAAACGCCGAAAAACCGTGAAAAATCAATTACGAAGGCAATCGCAGCGGAACAAAGGGCTTATGTTGATGATGTAGGCGGTGACTAAATGTATTTTACCTGTGCGCTTGGTTAGGCGTTTGCCTGCAATAAGGTGTTTCTCCATGACCTCCTGTGGAAGGAATCCCCTGTTATCTCAACCCTTGATGCATCCGATTGTCCTTAACCTCGCCACCTTCCTGGATATCCCTGCCCGGTGGACGACTTCGACCACGTCAGCCACCCGTTTGTAAGCCTCGGGAATTTCTTCGTGGAGGGTGCCTTTGCCGCTGGCCATGACGATGATTCCCCGGTCCGCCATCTCCCGGGTAATGGAACGGCCCCGACTGGATTTCATGGCCTGGGTGCGGCTCATGACACGCCCGGCCCCGTGGCAGGCACTCCCGAAGGTGTCGGCCAAGGCCTTATCGGTACCCACCAGAACATACGATCCACTGCCCATATCGCCGGGGATAAGCACGGGCTGGCCTACCTTCCCATAAGCCTTCGGAATGGCGGCATGGCCCGGCGGCAGGGCCCGGGTGGCCCCTTTGCGATGCACGCAGAGTTCGACCTCTTTTCCTCCAATCAGGAATTTTTCGATCTTGGCAATGTTGTGGCACACATCATATAGGAGCCGCATCCCGAGTTGATCAGGCGATTTTCGGAGAACCTGCTCAAAGGTTTCCCGGGTCCAATGCATGAGCATCTGCCGGTTGACCCAGGCGTAATTGGCGGCGCATGCCATGGCGCCGAGATAGTCTTGTCCGGCCTGTGAGGCGATATAGGAACAGGCGAGTTGGCGGTCCGGCAGAGGGAAATCCAGTTTATTGATATTTTTGACCATTCTGGCAAGATAATCGTCGCAGACCTGATAGCCCAGCCCCCGGGAGCCGCTATGGATCATGACGGCCACCTGGCCGATCTCCAAACCGAAGGCCGCGGCGGCCGACTTATCGAAAATTTCTTCGACGATTTCTATTTCCAAAAAGTGATTTCCCGAACCGAGGGTGCCCAATTGTTCCCGACCCCGCTCCAGGGCCCGGTCGCTCACTTTATCCGGATCGGCGCCCGCCATCGCGCCTCTGTCTTCCGTCGTTTCCAGATCCTCCGCCGTCCCGAAACCATGGCGAACGGCCCAGGCGGAACCTTCCGATAGGACCTTCTTCTCTTCCTTGACGGATAGTTTGAGTTGCCCTGTGGAACCGACGCCGGAGGGAATGTTCTGAAATAAAGCGGTGACCAGATCCTGGACATGGCCCTTGATTTCCTCATAGACCAGTTTGGTCGTCATGAGGCGGCAGCCGCAGTTAATGTCGTAGCCGACGCCGCCGGGAGAGATGATTCCTTCTTTCATATCGAAGGCCGCCACGCCGCCGATGGGGAAACCGTAACCCCAATGGACGTCGGGCATGGCCAGGGAATACTTCATGATACCGGGCAGATGGGCGACATTGGCCACCTGCTTCGGGCTTTCGTCGCGTCCCATGCCTTTAATGAGGCGCTCACTGGAATAGATGATACCGGGAACGTTCATTCCTCCGGTCATCGGTATTTCCCATCGGTAATCGTCAAGTTTTTTCAGCATGGTGTGCTCCTCTGGGCAACAATGTGCCTTGTGCATCACACATCGACGACGAAACGCCCTTCCCACCCCGCACGCGTTCTATTGACTTCGGCCAGGTGATAGGTTACCGCCTTGATTTCCGTTAGAATTTCATGTTTATCAGGATTCAGAGGCTCCCCTTTTACAATCATCGACAAGCTATTTTTATCAATTTTCAGGATGTCCACCCTACGGAGGAGAAAGGCGTTACCGTTGAATAGATAAAGCAATTCGCGAAGATAATTGATCCAGAGGTCGTGGATGTCGGCCCCGCTGATCGTGATGGGCCTTTCCTCTTTCACATCGATTGAATCCGGATTGATGAAAAGATCGAAAAGGGCAACTGCGGCATGGCTGAAGAGTTCTTTCCGGGTGGCGCCATAGACATCGAATCCGACATCCGCTGTGTGGTTGAAGATCTTGTACGGAGGCTTTTTCTGCCCCCTCACCCCGGATCCCACCCTCAGAGGAGAGGGTCGTGGAGAGGCTTGTTTGATAAGATTATTGATAGGCGGGTTTTTCTTTTTCAAGACCCATTCCTGCCCTGGATTATATGAGGGGCAACCAGCGCAATGGTTCGATGTCTCGTTCAAAAAATCCCCCGACACAGTCTCGTACCCAAGGGGGAAAACCTCTTAGCAGCCTCCCCTTGAAGGGAAGGCTGCCATGTTTGGGGAAATTAAAAAAAATTATATGGCGTCTTCCGGCTCTCCGTCAATGCCGCTTTGCTCTTCATCAATCTCATCGCCTTCCTCGGCGGCGCCGCTGTCCGCATCCCGGTCAACCCGGGCAAGACCGACAAGCTGTTCATCTTCTTCAAGATCAATCAGCTTCACGCCCTGGGTGCTGCGATGGATCAGGGGAACCTCCTCGACGCGCAGGCGGATGATTTTGCCCGCATTACTGATGAGGATGATGTCTTCGTCACCGATGACCTGGCATATTCCGGAAACGAGCCCCACGCGGGGAACCGTCTTGAGGTTGATCGTCCCTTTACCGCCGCGGGTCTGAAGGCGGTACTCTTCCACGATGGTCCGCTTGCCGAATCCCTTTTCCGTGACGGTCACAATGGTGTTTCCTTCCGTGGGAATTTCAGCACCCACGAGCGTATCATCCTTATCCATGGTGATACCCCGGACGCCCCGGGCGGTGCGGCCCATATCCCGCACATCGTCTTCGCTGAAACGGATGGATTTCCCCTGCTTGGTGGCAAGGAAAATATCCTGGTTGCCCATGGTCTGCTGGACATCCATCAGTTCATCGCCCTCATCGATAGAAATGGCGATGATGCCGTTACTCCGCGGATTTGAATAAGCGGCCAGACTGGTTTTCTTGATAACGCCTTTTTTGGTCACCATGACGATATAGCGGTCATCAACAAATTCCTTGACGGGCAGGATGGCTGCCAGACGCTCTCCCGGAACCAGATTGACGAGATTGACAATGGCCTTGCCTTTGGCGGCCCGGCCGGCCTGAGGAATCTGATAGACCTTCAGCCAGTATACCCGTCCCAGGCTGGTGAAGATGAGGATGTAATGGTGGGTAGAGGCTATGAAGATTTTTTCCACAAAATCCTCTTCCTTGGTACCCATGCCCACTTTGCCCCGGCCACCCCGGCGCTGGCTCTTGTAGAGGCTGACGGCGTTACGCTTGATGTAACCTGTGTGGGACACCGTCACGACCATGTCTTCCTCAACAATCATGTCTTCAATGTTGATGTCCTCGGAGCTCATGACGATCTCCGTTCTTCTTTCATCACCGTACTTCTCTTTGATCTCTTCCAGTTCCTTGATGATAACCTCCAGAACCTTCTGCGGATCGTCGAGAATACCCTGCAGATAGAGGATTTGTTTTGTCAGCTCGGCATACTCTTCGTCTATCTTGCCCCTTTCCAGGCCGGTCAGGCGCTGCAGCCGCATCTCCAGAATCGCCTTGGCCTGGGCCTCCGTGAGGCTGAAATTGCCGCACAGGGCAGCCGAGGCTTCCTGGGGGTTTGCCGACCCCTTGATAACGGCAATGACCTCGTCGATCCGGTCGAGGGCAATGATCAATCCCTCCAAAATGTGAGCCCGATCCCTGGCCTTCGCCAGTTCAAAACGGGTTCGCCGCGTGACGATCTGCTTGCGGAAAGCAATAAAAGAAAGGAGCATCTCCTTGAGGTTGAAAACCTTGGGCTGGTTATTCTCTATGGCCAGCATGATGATACCGAAAGTGTTTTCCATCTGGGTGTGCTTGTAGAGCTGGTTGAGGACAATCCCCGAGGCCTCGTCCCTTTTCAGATCGATAACCACACGAATGCCTTCACGATCCGACTCGTCCCGGAGATCGGCAATCCCTTCTACTTTCTTCTCCTTGACGAGTTCCGAAATCTTTTCAATTAGATTGGCCTTGTTGACCTGGTAAGGCAACTCGGTCACGACGATGCTCTCCCGGTCACTCCGGGCGTTTCTCTCAATGAGGGCCCGTGCCCGGACTTTGAGGATACCGCGCCCCGTCCGGTAAGCGGAAAGAATCCCATCCCGCCCGTTAATGAAACCGGCGCCGGGAAAATCGGGACCGGGAATATACTTCATCAGATCATCGATGGTCATTTCCGGATTACGGATCAGGGCCACGGTGCCGTCAAGAACCTCGCGGAGGTTGTGGGGCGGAATATTGGTTGCCACACCCACAGCAATACCGCCCGAGCCGTTCAGGAGAATCGTGGGAAGACGGGAGGGCATCACCGTCGGCTCTTCCAGGGACTCGTCATAGTTGGGAACGAAATCGACCGTATCTTTTTCCAGGTCTGCCAGAACCTCCTCGGCAATCCGTGCCATACGGACTTCCGTATAACGCATAGCTGCCGGCGGATCACCGTCGATGGATCCGAAATTGCCCTGACCGTCGACGAGCATGTAACGCATGCTGAAATCCTGGGCCATACGAACCATCGTATCATATGCCGCCGTATCCCCGTGGGGATGGTACTTACCGATAATATCACCGACAATACGGGCGGATTTTTTATAGGGCCTGTTCCATCGGTTACCCATCTCAGCCATGGCAAAGAGCACGCGGCGGTGAACCGGTTTCAAACCGTCCCTGATATCGGGAATGGCCCGGCCGATAATGACACTCATGGCATAGTCCATATAGGACTTTTTCATTTCATCTTCAATGTTGATGGGAACCGTCTTCTGGTGCAACTCCTCCATTTTATATGACTCCTGACTCCTATTGATGGTCATTCCGGCCTCGGCCGGGGTGACGGTTTTGAGTATTTTTCATGTCATCGCCATGGCCTGCGGCCTTGCGATGACATCTTTTACACATCCAGATTCGATGCATACAGAGCGTTTTTATAGATAAAGTCTCTTCTCGGCTCCACCTGGTCTCCCATGAGGGTGGTGAATATTTCATCGGCAATAATGGCGTCATCCACACGAACCTGTAGGAGGGTCCTCTTTTCCGGATTCATGGTCGTTTCCCAAAGCTGTTCCGGATTCATTTCACCGAGACCCTTGTATCGTTGAATGGTAATCCCTTTCCGGCCTACTTCCGTTACCTGATTTACCAGTTCCGTCAGGGTTTCAACGCTATATTCTTCATTGGATTCTTCGAGATGAATCCGGTAGGGTGCCTGCCCCATGACCGACACGGCAATCAGAAGGGCCTTGAGCTCCATGAATCTGGGGGTCCGCAGGACCTCACGATCAATACAGGTGCGAAACGTCATGCCATCGTGGTTGATCGTGAAAACTATTTTAAGCCCCCCGTGATCAGGATCGATTTCAACTGAAACTTCGGCTACCTTGGCGCCTACTGCCGACGCCGTACGTCCGGCTACCGTCTTGAGTGCTTCTTCCGACTTGAAATCACTATCCAAAAGGGCCTGATCTCGCGCTAGAGTCCTTATAATATCCCTGTCCTTATCTTCCTTTCCGAATTTACCCAGAATCGTTTCAATACGGATGGCTTTTTTGATAAGGGCCATGAACCTGGCGCCTGTAATCGGGGCCGTGCTGCTGTCATCCGTTATGAGCCGCATGCGGCCGACACCCATTTCCAGAATGTATTCCCGCATTTTCTCCTCATCGGTGATGTACATCTCCTTTTTCTTGTCGGCAATTCGGAAAAGGGGAGGCTGGGCGATATAGAGGTATCCCCTCTCGATCACCTCCCGCATCTGCCGGAAGAAAAAAGTCAATAGCAATGTGCGGATATGGAGGCCATCGACATCGGCATCCGTCATGAGAATTACCTTATGATACCGGATACGGCTGATATCATAATCTTCTTTTCCGATGCCCGTGCCCAGCGCCGTCACAATGACCTTGATTTCCTCATTCTGCAACATCTTGTCAAAACGGGCCTTTTCGACGTTCAGAACCTTACCCCGGAGAGGTAAGATCGCTTGATTTTTCCGATCGCGTCCCTGTTTTGCCGAACCTCCGGCCGAATCGCCCTCAACAAGATAAATCTCACTTCTGGCGGGGTCGCGTTCCTGACAATCGGCCAGTTTTCCCGGCAGGGCCCCCACCTCCAGGGCGCTCTTTCGCCTCGTCAATTCCCTGGCACGGCGTGCTGCTTCCCGCGCCCTGGCCGCTTCCATGCACTTGCCCAGGATCTGCTTGGCAATGGCCGGATTTTCCTCAAGATATGTCCCTATTTTCTCATAGACGATTCCCTCAACCAAACCTTTCACTTCACTGTTTCCCAGTTTGGTCTTGGTCTGTCCTTCAAACTGCGGATTTTTCACCTTTGCACTGATAACGCATGTCAACCCTTCCCGCAGATCTTCCCCTTTGAGGGATTCCTTGCTGCCCTTGAGCATGTTGCTACTTGTGGCATAGTTGTTAAAAACCCGGGTGAGAGCGGACCTGAACCCGATCATGTGGGTGCCGCCTTCGGTCGTGTTAATGCTGTTGGCAAAGGAAAATATGTTTTCCGCATAGGTGTCGTTATACTGCAGTGCTACTTCGACTTCACAGTCTTCCCGGGCACCGTTGACATAAATTGTGTTTTTATGAAGAACTTTCTTGTTTCTGTTGAGATACTCCACGAAAGAAACAATGCCGCCCTTGTATATGAATTCGCTGGTACGGTCGCTTCTTTCATCCATCAGGGTGATTTTAACCCCGGAATTCAAAAAGGCCAACTCCCGGAGACGATTGGACAGTATATCGAAGCTGTACTCTGTTTCTTCAAAAATTTCTTCATTTGGCTTGAACGTGACGGTCGTTCCTCGTCCCCTTGTCTTTCCCACGGCCTCCAGAGGAGCCATGGGAACGCCATTGCGATAGGATTGGGTATAGACGTTGCCCTCTCTTCTTACCTCCAGCTCGAGATATTCAGACAGGGCATTGACCACGGACACGCCGACGCCATGAAGACCACCGGATATCTTGTAACTATCGTTGGAAAACTTCGCTCCCGCATGAAGCTTCGTCAACACGACCTCCGCTGCGGAAACCCCTTCCGTCTTATGGATATCAACAGGAATACCTCTTCCGTTATCATCCACACTAATGCTGTTATCCAATCTTATTTTAACGACGATCGTGTCGCAATATCCTGCCGCAGTCTCATCAATACTGTTATCCACCACTTCATAAACAAGGTGATGGAGGCCTTCCTTGCCTGTATTGCCGATATACATGGCCGGCCTTTTGCGAACCGCTTCCAGGCCTTCCAGAACTTTGATGCTGTCGGCTCCGTAATTTCCATTATTTTCCGTCATAGAATCCCCAAACTCTCTCCTGTTGCTTATTTTAATCAGACTTTTAAAGGCATAACCACACAGGCATAGTGATCATCACCCACGGTGCGCACCATGCCCGGTTTCATCCCGGGCCGCAATTCAAAAACGATATCCTCTTCGTCCACTACATCAATGGCGTCAATGAGATAATTGACGTTATAGCCTACCTTTATTTCCTCGCCTTCATAAGACACCTCTATTTCATCGTTTGCCTCTCCGACATCCGGATTTGTAGAGTTTAAAATCAACCTATTCTCCCCTAAAGTGAGGATCACCCCGTTATATCGTTCCGATGACATGACATTCATCCTTTTCAGGGCATGCAGAACAGCATTTTTGTTGAAACGCAGCAATGTTCCCTTATCCAGGGGAACGACCCGGCGATAGTCGGGGTATTCTCCATCAATCAGACTGACTTTCAGTGTCGTATCCTTCGTTTTGACGAAAAACATGCCGTGATCGATGCCGACCAGAATATCCTCATCCTCATCTTCGATGAGCTTACGGATCTCCATAAGACCCTTGCGTGGAATAATAATGCCCTTTTCCAAGAGCAATCCCCCATGTTCTCCCGGCTGGCTGTAGGCCATGGCAAGGCGGTGACCGTCCGTTGCCGACATCTTAAGTCTTGGACCATTGACGGAAACCTCCGTTTCAAAAAAGACACCGTTGAGGTTCACCCTCATTTCATCAGTAGAAACAGCAAAAGACGATTTTCGGATCAGATCCCGGAGCACTTGGCCCGGAATTTTAAAAAACGTAATATTATCGGATTCCAGAACATTAGGGAATTCATCAGCCGGCAGGCCGTGAATTTTATACAACACCTTTTGTGCGGTCATGGTGACCTGATGATTCTCATTTTTAGCAAGATGAATGGTTTCACCTTGTATTTCTCTAATCATTTCATAAAGTTTTTTGGCTGATAGGGTGATATCTCCGGGCTGAATGATTTCGGCGTCGTATCGGGAGATCAGCCCCAGTTCCTTGTCTGTGGCGACAATTTTGATTTGGCCTTCTTCCGTGCGGATCAGAATGTTGTTCAAGATAGGCATGGTGGTTTTTTTCTCGACGATGCCCAATGTTTTCTGAATACCGCTCAGGAAAGTATTTCTTTTGATGTTGAATTCCATATTATCCCCCTGTGCCATTATATTTATATTTAAGTTTTTTCTTTAATATAAAGAACTAGTTTTAGTATTAGCGCCTGTTCAAAACCGGTAGAAGTCAAATGTAACTATTAATGTTAAAGACATAGATTAAAAACGCCTGTGGATAAACCCTGTCTATAGTTTGTTAGGTATTGCGATTGATAATTTCCTCTATCTCTTCGATGAGGCTGTTGTACTTGACGTCTGTTTCCAGGAGTTTCTCTATTTTATTACAGGCATATATCACGGTGGAATGATCGCGGTGCCCGATCTTGTCTCCAATGTCCGGAAATGATGAGGCGGTCAATTTTCTTGACATGTACATGGCAATCTGTCTGGCAAAGGCTATGTTCTTGTTTTTCTTTGGAGATCTTATATCCGCCACCTTTACGCCAAGCTTTGAGGCCACGGTCTTGACAATGTCTTCAATAGGAATATCCTCTTTGACGGTATGGCGGATCATATGCTTCAGGACCTCTTTAACGAGATCAATATCGATGGGTCTTTGTTTTAAAGAGGAAAAAGCGACGATCCTTAGCAAAAATCCTTCCATTTCACGGATATTGGATTCCGCTTGGGCGGCAATATAATAGGCCACATTATCGGGAAGATGAATATTGTTTTCCTGGGCTTTTTTGGAGATAATGGCAATTTTTGTCTCGATTTCCGGCGGCTGGATGTCGGCAATCAGTCCCCACTCGAAGCGTGAACGAAGGCGGCTTTCCAGGTTAGGGATTTCTTTTGGAAATTTATCACTGGTTACGACGATCTGCTTCCCCGAATCGTGAAGGGTGTTAAAGGTATGAAAAAACTCTTCCTGAGTTCTTTCCTTTCCGGCAATAAACTGGATATCGTCTATCAACAGGCATTCGATATTTCGGAATTTATCGCGGAATTTCGGCATCATATCAAAGCGGATGGAGTTGATGAGTTCGTTCATGAAGGCTTCGGCCGACACATAGACCACGTTCATCTCCGGGTAGAGAGATAAGGTACGCAACCCGATTGCGTTTAACAGATGGGTCTTCCCGAGACCGACGCCCCCGTAAATGAACAGAGGGTTGTAATTCTTGGCCGGCAGTTCGGCTACGGAAACGGAGGCGGCATGAGCAAACTGGTTAGAAGAGCCCACGACAAAACGCTCAAAGCTGTAGTTGCTGTTCAATGTTGGGTGAACACGACGGTTTTTGCCCTTGTTGTTATATTGAGGTGATTCGGAGGGTGTCTCGGTCTTGTGCTGCGTTGCTCCTGAACTCCTCTGTTTACCGATATCCTGTGAAATATCAAAGTGAATGGCAAAGTGTTTTCCCGCCGACGCGCTCAATGAATCCCGAATAATCGGGGTGTAGTTTTCCGCGACCCAGTCCTTGAAAAATTTATTAGGCACGGCAAGCCGGATCTGTTCATCCTCAATCGAAATAACCCGGATCGGTTTTATCCAGGTATCGAAATTTTGTTGGCTTACGTTTTCCTTAATAATTTTAATTGTTTCTTTCCAGATTGTTTCCAAGGATTTACCTCATATCAACAGGTTTATCAACATCTGTTAACAAATACTGTTTATTGTTCCGCTACGTTCAGAAGCAAGTTAATGAGGCGGTTCATTTCCTCAGGGGATGAAAAACGAATCTCTATCGTGCCCGACTTTTGTCCTTTTTGGATCTTTACTGCCGTCAATAATTGGTTGGTCAGTTGTTTCTCAACATCCTTCAAAAAAGGATCCTTTTGAGGTTGTTTCTTATGTTCATGATTTTTTTTCAGGTTTTGGGTGAGGTGTTCTGTTTCCCGGACGCTCAGATTTTTTTTGATGACTGCCTTGAGGGCCTGAAGCTGTTCAGAAAAGGTTTCCAGAGACAGAAGAGCCCGGGCGTGGCCGCTGCTGATCGTTTTGTCGATGAGGGCCTTCTTGGCCTCATTAGGCAGCTTGAGCAGACGCAGACTGTTGGTAATGGTGGACCTATCCTTGCCGACCCGGGAGGCAATTTCATCCTGGGACAGGCCGAAGCGATTCGCCAGGGTCTCATAGGCACCCGCCTCTTCAACCGGATTGAGGGATTCCCTCTGGATGTTTTCGACAAGCGACAACTCAGCGATATCCTGGTCTTTCGCGCCCCGGATCACGACGGGAACTTCTTTCAGGCCCGCCTCCTGGGCGGCCCGCCACCGTCTTTCCCCGGCGATGATCTCGTAGCCTTCATCAATCCTTCGGACGATAATCGGCTGGATAATGCCGTTCTTTTTGATGGAGGTGACAAGCTGTTTCTGTTCTCCGGAGGGAAAATCCTTCCGGGGCTGAAATCGGTTGGGGGTGATCTCCTCAATGCCGCACATAATAAAGGCAGGTTGGTCTCCCATCACGGTTGCCAAATCGGGAAACAGGGCCCCGAGCCCCCTGCCTAGGGTTCCTTTTGAGGCCATCTATAACCTCCCGTTTTGCATGATTTCGCGGGCTAGTTCCATATAGGCCAGAGCCCCACGTGATTTGATATCGTAGAGAATGATCGGCAGTCCGTGGCTTGGACTTTCCGAAAGGCGGACGTTACGGGGAATCACAGTATTAAATACCTTATTTCCAAAATGTTTTTTCACGTCTTCGCTCACCCGGTGCGAAAGGAGATTCCGGGAGTCGAACATGGTCAAAAGGATGCCCCCCAGGGCCAGAGAAGGGTTCAAATTCGACCGAATCAATTTAACGGTGTTCATGAGGTGTCCAAGACCTTCCATGGCGAAGTATTCGCATTGGAGGGGCACAATCAGACAATCTGCGGCAACAAGGGCGTTAACCGTTAAAAAACCAAGGGATGGCGGACAATCAATAATGATGAAATCATAGGAAAGGGCCGCCTGCTTCAGGAGATTTTTCAATCTCTTTTCCCGATCTTCCATGTTGACGAATTCTATCTCGACGCCGATCAAATTCTGATCGGACGGAACCAGATCGAGATAGGGAATCTGCGTATGAACAATGACATCCGCCAAGGACTTCTGACCGATCAGGCTGTGATAAAGATTGGCATGACGTATGGCCGTTCGTTCAATACCCAGACCCGTTGTGGCATTACCCTGTGAATCACTGTCAATGAGCAGCGTGCGCTTTTCTGCCGTGGCCAGGGAGGCAGAAATATTAATCGCGGAGGTGGTTTTGCCTACACCACCCTTCTGGTTAGCGATACCTATAATTTTACTCATGATTTATTATGGCTGGTTTTAACCTTCCCTGAAATGCCATGTGCACAGAGTACCTAACACAAAAGCATTTTATTTAAAAGGAGTTTTTAACAGGGCATATAATATTTAACTATCTGTTATTGATTGCTTTTTTGTAAATTATGATTTTCCGTGGCGTATTGTTGAAAGGTGTAACAATGTTATGCTCTTCTTGGCACAATAACCCAGTTTTTTCAGATACTTGTATTGCGTCTACCCATTCGCTTTCCGGAATGGCCCCCTTCATGGCGAGAAGACACCCCGTATTATTGAGAAAAAAACACGATACTTCAATTAGTTGAGATAATTTAAAGGTAGCCCTGGAGATAACGACATCAAATGATTGGCCGTAGGGGGTTCTGCCGATCAGATTTTCGACACGATCATGAATGACGTCGATGTTGTGCAGGTCAAGCTGCCGATTGGTGTCTTTAAGAAAGGAGGTTCGTTTGCGGGAGGCCTCCAGAAGGGAGACATGCCATGCGTCCACTGCGATTTTAATAGGGATTCCCGGTAGGCCCGGCCCGGTGCCGATGTCCAAAATCCTGAGGTTCGTGCGAGGGAGAAAGGGAACCGGCGTCAGGGAATCCAGAAAATGCTTCAGGGGAATCTCATCGTCTTTTTGAACGGACACCAGGTTCATCTTGCTGTTCCAGAGGCGAATATTTTCGTAATATTTTGAAAAGAGAAAACATTCCCTCTCGCCAAGAGGAACGCCCATCGCTGCGGCTGCCTTCACAAAAGTGTTTAAAAGTTCCGGGTCCAATATTATCCTCTGGCGGGTGTTTTACGGTACGGCTCATCAAGCAGGGCATTGATGCGTTCCATAATGATCCTGGTGGCCCCTTCGAAGTGTTCTCCGTATTTCTTTTGAGATTCACGGGACAGAAGGGTGAATTTTTCCGGGATTCTGAATTCTTTCAATTGTTTCTCGACGGTCAGTGGCTCGCCGACCCGATAGGTGACCCGGCCGCTTTTGGCAAAAGGACTGCTTCCCGGATAGAGAGCGTTGGAATTATTACACCCGACGGGAATCACGGTTTTTTCTGTGTGGAGGGCCAGTTGGGCGATGCCCGTTCGCCCCTCCCCCAGTTGGGCGGCACGGGTTCCTTCGGGAAAGATGATAATACTGGACCCTTTTTCATGTAAGGCCAGAAGACTCAGCTCGGCAACTTTGGCCATCAGTTTTTCGTAGTAATCCCGGATGTATTCCACGAAATGATCGCCAAAAAGTTGCGCCGTTTCCGCCAGATAACGAGCGTAGGTTTCCGTCTCTTCAATTTTTCCGTCGATAACATCGCGGACTCTGCGATATATTTCCCGGTCGATCTTTTTCTGGAACTTTTTTTTGTAGAATTCCTCGATCAGGTAGCCCATGGAAGGCACGGGAATGAGATTGCACAAATCCAGTCCCTTGGCCAGAATGGCGTTGCGGTAATATTTACCCTTGACCCAGACGGTCGTAAATGGAAAGGACCGCAATCGCCAGAGCTTGTATTGAAAAGGCCAGTAATTGAAACGGTCCGTATGATTCATGGCGAAAATAACGTTCTCTTTTCGCGGGATAAGCTCAATATCTTCGATGACGATCTCAACTTTTCTGATAATTTCAAAATTGGGCAGGAGCACCAGCCGAGCAATCCCCCGCTGAACCCGAGGGTTTGATACGAGTTTGATGTTATTTAAATATTCAAGATCAACCATGGCGCCTCCTTTTTAGAAAGTGAACAGAAGTAAAACCATAAAAGACTGAAAAAATCGTAATTCCGCTTGTTTACTGTTTGCTGATGATAATCTTTCTGACCCGCTCGAGTTCCTGGGGGGTATCTACTTCCACGGAATCGTTGGGTGTGACGATCACCTTGATTTTATATCCATATTCCAGGGCGCGGAGTTGCTCCAGGGATTCGAGGTGTTCGAGAGCACCCTCGGGGAGATGGGTAAATGTATCCAGGAAATGACGGCGATAGGCATAGATTCCGTGATGTTTGTAATAAGCGGCCGTTTTCCCTCGATCCCGGACATAGGGAACGGTGGATCTTGAGAAATATAAAGCGAAGCCCTCATGGTCAAAAACCGTTTTGACAGCGTTTGGGTGGGTGATTTCCTCGTCCAGAATAATTTTGTAGATCAACGTGGACATGGGAATGGAAGGGTCGTCGACGAGCGGCTGGATGACTTCATCGATCTGGGAGGGGTCGAAAAGGGGCTGATCGCCCTGAATATTGACGACGATATCATCGGAATTCAACCCAAGATGCCCTGCTGCTTCGGCGATGCGGTCGGTGCCGGAGCGGTGTACGGAGGCCGTCATGATGGCCTGACCGCCGAAACGGACCACCGCCTGGAATATCCGTTCGTCATCGGTGGCGACTGCGGCCCGGGTGACAAGTTTCGAGAGCAACACCCGTTCATAAACATGCTGAATCATGGGTTTTCCGCAAAGATCGGCCAAAGGTTTCCCAGGAAAACGGGATGATTCATAACGCGAGGGGATGACACAGACAACATTCATTTTACGGACATTCCTTCTGGCTTTGCACGAATTTGCCTTTTCTAACCAGTCCCTTTCAAAGATGTCAAGAAGAACCTTATTTGGTCATTGTAAACTTATTTATTTGCTTTGTTTACAATCTTTTGGTAAGGCCTGTACCTGTTTCGCAGGTTTTTAATAAATCGAGTTTTTAAGGGGGCAAAACGCATGCCTAAGGGCCTATTCATCATCGGTACGGACACGGAGGTGGGCAAGACCGTCGTTTCCGCAGGCCTCATTTATCTGCTTTTGAAAAAGCAGTATACAGCCGCCTATTTCAAGCCCGTTGCGAGCGGTGAAGTCCGGGTGGGCAATATCGCTGGATCGGCCGATGCCTGTTTCGTAAAAAAGGCCTCCGGGTTTGCGGAACAGGAGAGCAATATCACCCCATTTGCTTTCAAAAATGCCGTGGCCCCACACCTTGCCTCCCGCATGGAAAATAAACCTATTGATATCGCGGTTATTAAAGACCGGCTCCAGTATCTGAAAGAACGATATGAATGGATTCTTGCCGAAGGCGCCGGTGGTCTGGCCGTTCCGCTGAATGATAACGGTTACATGCAGTTCGACCTCATCCGGGAACTCGGTTTCTCCTGTCTGCTTGTCTCCCGGGCGGGCCTGGGGACAATCAATCACACATTACTGACCCTGCGGTTTGCCGAGAGCCTCGGGATAAAAATCAAGGGGATCGTCCTGAACGGTTTTACAGGTTCTGTTATCGAGAAGGATAACATTGAAACCCTTGGAAAATTAATCCATTCTGCCAGGATTTTCATAATCCCCGCCGTAGACGGGATCGATACGGAGAAGCTCCTGGTGGGGAACCTTCGGGATGTTTTTGAAAAGACGATCGATATAGAAGACGTCCTTGGCTTAATGGATAGCATCGATTAAGCGGATGCCCGGACTATGACTTTGAAAACGATAAAAGAAAAACTGGAAGACATAAAGGAAAAGGCCTTGTACCGGCAGATGCGATACCTTGAATCACCACAGGGGCCTCATATCCGCATGGACGGCAGGGAGTATCTGCTCCTTTCTTCAAACAGTTACCTGGGGCTTTGCGATGACGAACGCCTGAAGAAGGCCGCCGGTGAAGCGATAGAAAAATATGGTGTCGGTTCGGGCGGGTCCCGTTTGACCACGGGCAGTTATGAAATCCACCGGAAGCTGGAGCAGGAAATTGCCGCGTTCAAGGGAACGGAGGCCGCCCTGATTTTTAATACGGGCTACATGGCCAATATCGGCACCCTGTCAAGCCTTGCCGATAAGGATTGGGTTATTTTTTCCGATAGCCTGAACCATGCCAGCCTCATCGACGGCTGCCGCCTGAGCGGTGCGGAGGTTGTGGTCTATAAACACTGCGATACGGAGGATCTGGAACAGAAGGTGAAGGCTTGCTTGGGACGCCCCGCCCTGATTGTCACGGATGGATTGTTCAGCGTGGACGGCGATATTGCCCCCTTGCCGGAGATTGTGAGAATAGCCAGGGCGACCAATGCCCTCATCATGGTGGACGATGCCCATGCGACGGGCGTCCTCGGGGCGAGCGGCGGCGGAACGTCGGACTACTTCGGCCTTAAGGATGAAATCGATATCCAGATGGGAACCCTGAGCAAGGCCTTGGCAAGCGAAGGTGGCTTTGTGGCCGGCAAGAGTTGCCTCATTGATTACCTGATCAACAAAGCCAGAAGCTTCATCTTTTCAACGGCCCTGTCTCCGGCAACCATTGCCGTGTCCCTCAAGGCGCTGGAAATCGTGATGCAGGAACCGCAAAGAAGAGCCGTTCTTCTGGATGATGCCGCCTGGTTTCAGGATCGGCTCAGGTCAGCAGGTTTCAAGATCATTGAAAGCCGGACGCCGATTATTTCGGTGGTGATCGGTGATCCCGACTTGACGGTGTCTTTCAGCAAGAGACTCCTGGAAGAAGGCATTTTTGTGACGCCCATCCGCCCGCCTACGGTACCTTACGGGACAAGCCGACTGCGCATCAACATGATGGCCACCCACACCAGAGATGATCTGGAATGGGCGTTACAGAGCCTGGAAAAGATTGGATGGGAATTGGCTGTTTTAGTGTAGGTTTATAGCTCCCCTCTCCCATGGGAGAGGTTTAGAATGAGGGGGCCGCAAGCCTCCCAATTTAAAATACGTCATCGAAGATTACGAGGCCGTCAATCATGAATTCCTGGCAAGCAAGAGATCTTAAACACATCTGGCACCCCTGTTCGCAGATGAAGGATTACGAGGATTTTCCTCCCATTGTCATTGAACGGGGGAAAGGGGCCTATCTTTACGACATAGAAGGGAAATCCTATCTGGATGCCGTTTCCTCCTGGTGGGTAAACCTCTTCGGACACAGCAACGACCGGATTAACCGGGCGGCCCGGGATCAGATGGAAAAACTGGAGCATGTCATCTTTGCCAATTTTTCCCATAAACCGGCCATTGAACTGGCGGAAGAGATTGTCCGCATCACACCCGATGGGTTGAACAAGGTCTTCTTTGCCGATAACGGCTCTTCCGCCGTCGAAGCCGCCCTGAAAATGAGTTTCCATTACCATCAGCAGACAGGCCATCCCCGAAAAACGAAATTTGCCGCCATTACCGACGCCTACCACGGCGAAACCCTGGGCGCCCTTTCCATGGGAGACCTCGATCTGTACAGCAGCATCTACAAGCCGCTGATGCTCAACACCTTCAAAGCGACCGGACCGGATTGCTTCCGGTGCCCCTACGACAAAACGCGAGACCATTGCGATGCCGAGTGCTTTGCAGAGATGGAACAACTAGTTTTGGAAAATCACGAGGAAATTTGCGGCATTATCGTCGAGCCGCTCATCCAGTGCGCCGCGGGGATGAAGATCTATCCGCCCCGCTACCTCCGGAAGCTGCGAGACATCTGTACGCGGTACAACATCCATTTCATCGCCGATGAGATCGCCGTCGGGTTCGGCCGCACGGGGAAGATGTTTGCCTGTGAACATGCGAACGTCAGCCCCGATATCATGTGTCTGTCAAAAGGGATCACCGCCGGCTATATGCCCCTGTCCCTGGTGTTGACGACAGATGCAATTTATCAGGCCTTTTACAGCGATTACACGGAGCTTAAGGCCTTCATGCACAGCCACAGCTATACGGGAAACGCCATGGCCTGCGCCATCGCCGGGGAGGTCCTCAAGATCTTCAGGGACGAGGATGTCCTGGCAAAAAATGCCGTGAAATCAAAGATGATTACCGATAAAGTCAACTCCCTGGCCGAAAGGCACCCCTATGTGGGAGAATTCCGTCAACTAGGCATGATCAGCGCCCTGGAGTTGGTACAAGATCAGGAGTCAAAGAAGGGATTCGACTGGCAAAAAAGGGTGGGTTACGGCATCTATCAAATCGCCCTGAAAAAAGGCGTCCTCCTGCGGCCCCTGGGCAACGTCATCTATTTCATGCCGCCCTATGTGGTGGAGAAAGAGGACATCGATCTGATGGTTGGGGTGGCTTTCGAGTCCATCAATGAATATTTCGGCTTAACTTGTCATACGGGATAAAGAATGCCAATGAGAAGTCTCCCCTTTCAATCTCCCCGGTTTTGGTAGGGTGTTAATCCAAAAGCTTTTTTTTCAAGGTCTTGATGTTCCGCCGCCCTGGCTCAGGATTTCCCGGTAGCAGGGTTTTTCCCGAATATAGATCAGATCTTTGTCTTCACGGATCGTTTTCAAGTCGTGAAATCCATTCGCTACAGCTTTTTTCAGCCATTCGCAGGCCTTCTGGTCATTTTTCATGAGGGCGTAGGTGCAGGCCAGATTGTACATGATGGCTTCGTCTTTCGGATTCAGGGACAGGCCTTTCTGATAATCGTTCAAGGCCTTCTTGAAATGGCCCATCTTTCCGTAGGATACTGCCCTGTTGTTATAAGCCGTAGCATCGCCGGGTTTGAGCTGGATGACCTTATCGAAATCCTGGATGGCCCTGCCGTGGTCGTCCTGAACGGCATAGGCGATGCCGCGGTTGTTGATGGCGATGAGATAATCCGGTTTGATCGAGATCGCCCTGCCCAACGCATCGATCGCTCCCCGGTAGTTGCCCCCCATCATCATGACAACGCTTCTCTCAAAGGCATCGATGGCGGACAGTTCCCGGATCAGGTCGTCATAACGGGATTTCTTTCCCTGATCCGCTTTTGCCGTCTCCAACTCTTTTTTTAACTTCTCTATTTCCTTAAGGGCTTCATCGGCTTTCCTGTGCGATTCTTCGAGATCCTTCGTTTTTTGCTGATCCTGACGCATGGCATTCACGGATTTCGCCACGTCCTTTGGGTCGGCGACGATTCTTGCCTTGACCCAAAAATATGTACGGACCCATTTTTCATCGATGACGGTCGTCCGGACGATGCCTGCGGAAAGGACGGTAATGCTCTCCCTGGTCAGGTTATAGTCCCTGACTTCGGCGGAACTTTCAATATAGGTGCCCAGTTCTTCCAGGAGTATTCTCTTGATCTGCTCCAGGGCAATGACCCGGCAGGATTCCTTGCTGTCGAGTTCTGTTGCTTCATAGGTATATTCCCGGACAAAAGTCTGGGGCTTGGCCAGACAAAGTGAAGGCAACATGAGGGAAAGCACGATCAAAAGACAAACAGCGGCCCGGCAAAACCAAACCGGATGGCGGATGGGTTTAAATAAGGGGATCGGATACTTCATCATTTTCCCGGAAGCTTTATTCTTTAATAGGACAATAAACATCCAATAACGTAGACTAACTCTTCAGGGCTGAAGCCCTGCTCTACATTTATTTTTTTTATGCCTTGCGGAGTCACCGCAGACATGGTCGTTTGGTTTGGAATCGGAATTACAGATACGGATCTTTTTGCATTAAATGATTCACCACGTAATCCTTGACGGAATCCTCAAGGGACCGGAATTCCACAGGACAACCGGCACCCTTGAGCTTGTCCATCTTGGCTTCCGTAAAATACTGGTACTGCTCATCGAGTCCGGCCGGCATGTCTATATATTCAATGTTCGGGGACAGCTTCATGGCGGTAAAGACGGCATTCATGAGATCATTCCAGGTCCGGGCTTGACCGGTGCCGAGGTTGAAGATGCCGTTCGTCTCGGGGTGCTGGATGAGCCACCACAGCACATCGACGCAGTCTTTGACATAAACGAAATCGCGCATCTGCCCGCCGTCTGGGTACTCGGGACGGGATGATTTGAAGAGGCGGACCTTGCCTTCCGCTTTGATCTGGCCGAAGGCCTTGTGGACAACACTCCGCATGTCCCCCTTGTGGTATTCGTTAGGTCCGAAAACATTAAAAAATTTGATCCCCGCCATCTGGCGATCCATATCCCGGTTCAATGCCCAAAGATCGAAGACCTGTTTGGAATAGCCGTACATATTAATGGGTTTGAGGGCCATGGTCGTCGCATCGTCATCGTAAAACCCCAGGGACCCGTCGCCGTATGTCGCCGCCGAACTGGCATAGATGAACCGGATTTTGTAACGGTGGATCCATTCGGCCAGATGACGTGAATATAAATGGTTGTTTCTCCAGAGATAGTCGGCATCCTTTTCCGTCGTTGACGAGCAGGCTCCCAGGTGAACCACTGCCGTGGCATCGAACGGGACATGGTCATTATAGACCATCTGAATAAAGTCGTCTTTATGGAGGTATTCGCAAAATCTTAAATTGACGAGATTTTTCCACTTTTCTGATGTACCGAGATGGTCAACGATGACAATGTCTTCGATCCCTTCCTGGTTCAGCTTCCATACAAATGCGCTGCCGATGAATCCGGCGCCGCCGGTGACGATAATCATGATGCAGCTCCTTTTAAAAACGGCTGTTGCCTTTTCGATTGCTTTTCTGATGCCGGCCATTCTTGCTTCGGACACTCTGACCGACAGGCGCAGCGGGCACTGGGGGAAATTCCCATAATTTTTAGAGAGCTGTTTTCGCTCCTGCTTTTATCGCTCTGATTATTTTATCCACAGACGTGCCGTCCATGCAGATATTGAGTCCGAACATGACGGCGCGGCTCAGTATCGCGTCGCTTTTTGTCATGGTCTCCGGCTCGTAAGAGGGCGTCATTGTGCCGAAAAAGTCTTTATTGCCCATTTCTGCGAGCCCTTTCCAGTGTTTCGCGTAATGCCATGTATTCTCTCCGATGATCGCGCACCCGCACCCAGCTTCTTTCGTGGCGGCCTGAAATATTTTCGCCGCTTCGGCTGTTGGCATGAGGAATATAACATGTGTCGCCGTATCGCCTTCGCTGTCGTTCATGGGGCGCGGTTTGATTCCCGTCTCCGCAACAGCGTCAAGTATTTTCTTTTTTGTCGCACGCAGCATACCGAGAGCCATCGGCATTTTGTCGAGCGCCACGAGTCCAAGCGCCCCCTGTATCTCGCTGAGGCGGTAGTTGACACCCAACCCGAATTTACCCTCAGCGCCACGGTCATGCTCCTTGCTGTGGACATGTCCGTGGTCGTGATAGCAATCCATTTTGTGGTGGATCGCTCCATCGTCGGTGAGGACGATGCCGCCTTCGCCGACCGTGAGTGTCTTGTTGGGGTCAAAGCTCCAGGTGCCGCATTTGCCCAACGTGCCGAGGTAACGTCCTTTGAATGTGCCTCCGACAACTTCGCAGGCGTCTTCGATAATGGGAATATCGTACTTCTTGCCGAGTTCAATGAACTTATCCATATCGGCTGCGACCCCGAACATGTGGACGGGCATGATCGCTTTCGTCTTCGGCGTGATGAGCTTTTCCACGGAGGCCGCGTCAAGGCTCAGCGTCTCATCGATGTCCCCCAGGACAGGAACGGCGTCGCATGCGACGATCGCTTCTATCGTCGCGATGAAGGTGAACGGTGTCGTGATGATTTCGTCGCCGGGTTTGATGCCTATGCCTTTAAGGGCAACGATGAGCGCCGCAGTACCGCTGGAAACGCCAAGGGCAAACTTTGAACCTGTGATAGCCTTTGCCTTGTCCTCGAATTCGTCTACACGATACTGTCCATTTCTGCTGTCATGCGAACCGTAACGGTGTATCATCTTTCTCTCTATGACATCGGCCATGGCCTTTATCTCTTCGTTGTTGAAAATCTCCGCACCTGCCATCAGCTTAAATCCTCCTTAATATTTCTGTTGCACGCTTCGAGATATTTCGTTTTCTGAAAATATCAATCCTCGTCATTCCCGCGAGGCGGGAATGACGAGTGTCTTCAAGATCTTTCAGGATTCCCCTTTCCGGGGGAATAACGGAAACGAGGTATGTTTCAAAGGCCTCGCTTCACGAATTATTTTAATACGCCGCCCGATAGATATCGATGGCGTCTTCCATGGTCACCTTCCGGGGGTTGTTTTCCAGGGGGCGGGCCACGGTGAGGGCAACCTTGGCCAGTTCCTCGAAATCGTCTTCTGGAATCTCCAGGTCTTCCAGGGTCGTGTAAATACCGCAGTCGACAATGAGATTATCCACGGCCTCGACGGCCAACTCCGCCGCATCTCTGACGGAAAGGCCTTCAATAACCTCGCCCATGGCCTCGGCGATATCGGCAAATTTTTCCAGGGCGCCGGGCAGGTTGTAGGACATGACGTGGGGGAGCAACAGCGTATTGGCCAGACCATGAGGCACCCCGTATTTTCCGCCCAACGGATAGGAAAGGGAGTGCACAGCCGTCACGCCCGCATTGGCAAGCCCCAACCCGGCATAAAGGCTTCCGAGAAGCATTCTCTCTCTCGCTTCAAGGTTCTTGCCGTCATGAACACAGGTTCGCAGATTTTCAGAAATGAGGATGATGGCTTCCATGGAGATCATTTCGCTCATGGGAGAGGCATTGACCGAGGTATAGGACTCGATGGCATGGCAAAGGGCGTCCAGGCCTGTTGTCGCCGTGGGATGGGGCGGAAGGCTCAGGGTCAGAAGGGGGTCCAGGACGGCCAGTTCCGGAAAGAGATACGGGCTGTTCATACCTTCTTTTTTCTTGAGGTTTTTCCGGACAAAGACGCTTGTAAAGGTCACTTCGCTGCCGGTTCCCGCCGTGGTGGGCACCATGATCTTCGGCAGGCCCGGTCCGGGAACCTTGCCCAGGCCCAGATAATCAACGGCCTTGCCTTTGTTGGCGGCCAGGACAGCAATTGCCTTGGCCAAGTCCATGGCGCTGCCGCCGCCGATGCCGATGACGGCGTCACATTTTCCCTTGATGGCTGCTTTTGCCCCATCATCGGCGAGTTCAATCGGCGGTTCGGGCACGACCTTATCGTATAAGGTGATTTTGACGCCTTTTCCGCCCAGGAGATTCTGGAGTTTGTCTTTCAGGCCCGAAGCTGCGAGGGCAGGGTCCATGACGACCAATGGATGCGTTGCCTTCAATTCTCCCAGGTAATCCGGAAGGTTATCAAAGGACCCGACGCCGAAGGCGATCTTTTTTGCCCCCGTAAAGGTAAAAATCTTCTGCATATGCTGTGTCCCCTTTGTGATTAAAATTGAATGTAAAATCATACATGAGAACGGTTGATTGTAAAAGGAAAAAAAAGCTGACGTCAGTTGGACGGAAGGCAAAAAGCATCTTCTCACAGCCATCAGCCTATCCAGCTCGTGATTGCCAGACCCAATAGTAAAAACAGGCCGACGGTCACGTACATCAGGCGATTGACGACGGGGATGTCCTTTTTATCAATGGGTTTGAGCGGATCGCCCATAGTAGCCCGGAAAGAGGGCCGGCCGAAATAGACGTTCATGCCGCCCAGCTGGATGCCCATAGCGCCGGCCATGGCCGCTTCCGACATCCCTGAGTTAGGACTGGGGTGTTTACGGGCGTCCCGCAGGAGGATTCTGAATGATTTAATAGGGTGGAGATTTAAAATAGCGGCGGCAAGGGGAATAATCAGGGCCGTCAGGCGAGCGGGGATGAAGTTGGCCACATCGTCAAGGCGAGCAGAGGCCCAGCCGAAGTTCAGGTAGCGCTCATTTTTGTATCCGAATGTGGAATCCAGCGTATTGACGGCTTTGTAAAGCATGGCGCCCACAGGCCCGCAGATGAAGGAAAAAAACAGGGGGGCCGTTACGCCGTCGGAGGTGTTCTCTGCGACGCTCTCGATGGCGGCCCGGGATATTTCTGCTTCCGTGAGATTGTCCGTATCGCGACCCACGATCCGGCCGACCTTTTCGCGGGCTTCCGGAAGATTCCCGGCTACGAGGCTCTCATAGACATCACGGCTGTGTTTTGAGAGATCTTTCGCGGCCATCGAGGTGTAGAGAAGAACAATGGAGATGGCGTCGGTAAGGTAAGGGTGGATCTGCCCGGCGCCATAAATCAGCGAGGTGACGGTTAAACCCGTTACGGAAAGGACGAGGAAGACGAGGAGGATTCCTGCCATCTTTTCATTTTGCATGAGCCGGCGGCAGGGGGTTTCCAGAAATACGGCCAGTCGCCCCATCAGCTTTACGGGGTGGGGGAGCCATCGCGGATCGCCGAAGAGCAGGTCGAGGACAAAGGCAAAAGTGATTTGATATTCGAGGGCCACGGTTTTTCCTTACAGGGGCATTCCCCCATGGAACCATGCAACACCGGCAAGGGCCAGCACAACTTCCGTGATCTCCGAGATGGCTCCCAGGGTATCGCCGGTGAACCCGCGGATTTTCTTATAGGTATATCGCATCACCAGACCTGCCGCTGCTCCGGCGATTATGACGGCCGCAAGGCCCAAATTGCGTTGGAAGATCCAACCCGCCACCAGAAGAAGGATCATGGCCTCTGCGGGCACCCACCATGATCGTTTATGGATAAATATGCCGGCCAGTCCGCCTTCTTGCCTCGCATAGGGCAGGGCTGTCATCATGAAGATAATGGCGCAGCGCCCGGCCATGGGCATCAGGACGATAATTTCCTGGCGATAGGGCGAAGGCAACGGCAGGAGTGCGGCAACCTTCAAAGAAATAACGAAGATGATTGCCAGGACCCCCATGGCCCCAATACGGCTGTCCCGCATGATTTCAAGCATTCTTTCCCGGGAGCGGGCGCTGAAAAACCCGTCGGCCGTATCCGCCAGGCCGTCCATATGCAAGCCGCCCGTGATGCCGACCAGGATGAGAACGGTGATGATGGTAGCGGCCAGGGGCGGCAGCAAGTATGCCAGAAGCAGGTCGGCGGCGGCGGCGAGAACGCCGATGAGAAGACCGACCAGGGGGAAGAAGGGGACGCTTTTTTCCAGGCTTTTCCCGTCTCCGGCGAAACCGGCCGGAAGGGGGATGATCGTGAGAAATTGCAGAGCGGCGAAAAACGCCTTCATGAATCCGCCTTTGATACACCTGCCTCGGCAAAGGTGGCCACTTCCGTCAGGACACGCACGGCGGCATCTACGAGGGGCATGGCCAGGGCCGCACCCGTGCCTTCGCCCAGGCGCAGATCCAGATCAAGAAGGGGTTTCTTGCCGAGGGTCTCAAGAGCAATGCGATGGCCCGGCTCCATGCTTCGGTGTGAGGCAATCATATAATCCTTGGCCAGGGGCGAGATATGGGCCGCGATCAGAGCGGCCGCCGTTGAGATGAAACCGTCCACAAGAACGGGCTTGCCGAGGGAAGCCGCCCCAAGGATCAGGCCGGCAATCCCGCCTATTTCAAACCCGCCGACTTTAGACAAAATATCAAGAGGATCCTTCAGGTCCGGCTTGTTGACCTGAATCGACTTTTCAATCATGGCGATTTTATGGTTGAGCTGCTGATCATCGATGCCCGTTCCCCGGCCGGTTACGTCGCCGACCGCCGAACCGCTGTACAGGGAGACGATGGCGCTGCTGGGGGCGGTGTTTCCGATCCCCATTTCGCCTGTCCCAAAGACATCCGTTGACGAGGCGAGATCCAGGGCCACCTCGATGCCGGCCTCAAGAGAGCGCCTGGCCTCTTCCCTGGTCATGGCCGGGCCGGCCGTCATATCCTTGGTGCCGTAACCCACCTTTTTACCCATAATCTGACCCTTTTCGATGAGGACGTTCAGGTCTCCCGCAACACCCATATCGACCACGATGACCTTTGCGTTTGCCTGCCGGGCCAGGGCATTAATCCCGGCGCCGCCGCTGATGAAATTATAGACCATCTGGACGGTCACTTCCTGCGGGTATTTACTGACCCCCCGGGCGGTGATGCCGTGGTCGGCGGCCATGGTGACCACCACTTTCCGGGCCACCTGCGGTTTAATCGAGCCCGTCATACCCGCCAGATCTTCCGCCAGATCCATCAGGCGTCCCAGAGCCCAGTAGGGCATGGTCAGCATTTCCAGTCTTGCCCGGGCCTGTGCCCGCGCGTCCGTGCTTTGCGGGGTGATTTGTGCCAATGTGTTTTCCAGAAGACTCATGATAGTAAACCTTTCCAATATGTTCCGATGAGCAGGGCTGTAGCCCTGCGCTACAGCGAATTTCAGAGTGAATGTTGAATGATGTAGCGCAGGACTTTCGTCCTGATGTTCTAGGGAACGAAAACGCTGTGCCACATCAGATCGTGTTTCCCTTCGTTACATCGACCTCGGCAAGGCGATCAGGGGACCCTTTCAGATACAGGGGCAAGCCGCTGACCATGAAGATCACGGCTTCCGAAGCGTCGGCCATCACTTGGTTGCAGCGTCCGGCAAGGTCGCGAAAGAGACGGGAAGGAGGGTTATCGGGAACGATTCCCATACCGACTTCATTGGAAACAAAGATCATCGTTCCTTTCCTGTTTCGACAAGCGGCGATGATGTCCCGACAGGACCCGGTGATATCATCTTCCGTGATCTCCGATCCCTGCTGCTCGGCTGCATACATGAGATTGTTGATCCACAGGGTCAGACAGTCAACGAGAATGGTCCGCTGGTCGGGCATTCTTGTCAGGATGCCCGGAACATCGATGGTTTCTTCGATGGTTTTCCATCCTGCGGTTTTACGGTCGGCTTGGTGCCTGGCTATCCGCTGGGCCATTTCTGCGTCGAGGACCGGTGCCGTGGCGAGATAGACCCTCGCATCCGGAAGGCCCTCAGCCAGTCTCTGAGCGAAGGCGCTCTTGCCGCTCCGGCAACCGCCGGTAATCAGAATGATGGAGGCCATCAGCAAAGTCCTGCCATTCTGGGCAGAGAATCCCGCAGGTCTTCCAGAGAAAAGACCTCAAGGGAAAGACCCCCGTGAAAATGGCGGAGAATCTGTGTGATCGCGAGCCAATCTTCATCGGGAATGAATGTTAACGCCTTATGATCCTTGTGGTTTATGCCGTGCAAATGCATCATAGTGACCCTTTCCTGATAGCGGTTGAAGGTAATGGATAGGTTTGCTTTTTGCCGGATAAGGTGCCCTAAGTCAAGGCAGATTTTCAATTCGAATTCGTCCGCGAGAATATCGATCCAGGAGAAGGGGTAGTCGATATTTTCCACAGCGACCCTTTCCCGTTCCAGGCCATGGTCGAGGAGCCATGCGATGGAGGATCGCAAATATCGCCGCCAGTCGGCCAGTTCGGCAATGTCATTGCCATCGCCGGGGGGCCTTTCGAAGTGCAGAATATAGGCCGTGGGGTTGAGGGCCAGGGTACGCTCATAGAAGCGGATAATCGTTTTGCAGGCATCCAGGCGATCTGCGGTATCGGCGCTACCCAGAAAAATATCCGTCGGCAGATGAACATTGTAAGTGATGCCCTGCGCTTTGCCCAGAACGGCCATCTCGTCAATGTCGGTCTCTGAAGGCAGGTTCCCCGGGTGGCTGCTGTCAAAAAATAGGAGCTCGATCTCGTCGAAGAAGGGGCCCAAAAACCGGATATTGGGCATTATCGCGTCGGGCAGGATATACGAGGTCGTCGACAGGCGGAAGGGGAAGCGTCCTTTCAGGTTAATTAAGGCGTTATCTGTCATCATTCTGGGGCTAACACAGGGATTTTGCCTTGTCAAGAAATGACGGGCTTACGATGGGCTTGATTGAACCCTGGCATTATCAGTGTGCCGTCTTGTTAATGCCGCGTCTGTTCGTAATTCAGGGAGAAATCAATTGTATCCGCTCCCGGATCGCCCTTGCCTTATCTGTCTGATTCCGGTCCTCGTAATAGATGCGAAGGCGTTCCAGGTAGGCCAGCAGGGGCTTCTTCCATCCATTGCGGGATGCCGTTTCGATAGCGATATTCAGGCTTTTTTCGTCAAACCTGCCCTGGCCGACGCAAACCCCCACAGCAATCAGACGGGAGGCGGGGTCTTCGATTCTTGCCAGTTCATTTGACGGAATATCCTTTTTTCCCTGAGAAAGGTACCGTTGTATGCCTCGGTATTGGTCAGGCAGAAGCGGGTCCCGGACATGATCCTGCTTGCCTGTCAGAAAGGCATGGAAGTTTTTATTCACGGGATCGGACTGGACTGCCTCCACCTTCAGGAATTCCTCATCCCCTGCTTGTTTCAGAACGGCCACCTCCAGGGCCATGCGGATGAGGTAGGCCTTGGCGAGGAGGTCGAGATCGCCGCTCTTCCGGATTTCCGCCAGGGCTCTCTTGAAATGGATATCGGCAATCGCCTTATTGCCTTCCAGATAGTTCTTCTTAAAGTCCTCCAGGCGGTTGTAGCTTTTCAGGTTCCAGTCGGGAATGGGTGGCCCGCTGCTGCAACTGGCCACCAGTAACAAGAGGATTAAGGGGAGAAGTAATCGTTTCATGGCAATTTTATCTTGGGCTCCTTTTTAAACGGGACCAATTGATTGAGCTCATCCACCAGGTTATTGACGGAATTGACGGCGCCGTCGATATCACTTCTCAGGGCTTTCAAGTCTTTCGTTGAATCTGCTGTCTCGGCGCTGATTTTTGTGACGTTATCCAGGGTATTTCCCAGTTTCCGGAGATCTATGACGAGCTCCTGCAGCACCTTGACGACGGCGGGCTTGACACCGTTTTGTCCATATAGTTCTTCGTCGGTCTTTTTGAGAAGGCCATCCGCCCGCTGGGTAATGGACTTGGTGTTCTTGAGCGCTCCATAAAGGGCATCAATGCTCTCACGATCACCGACGGCCATTTCGATAAGCGATTTCTTCGAAGCCAGGGAGCCTGTCAGTTTTTCCACATGATTCATTATCAGGGCGACCTTTTCAAGGACCGGTTCAAATTTTTTAATGGTTTCATTAATGTCATTCACTTCGGTGACGGAGGGAACCGCTTTGGGGGAAAGGGGAGGGCTGTTCATATTGGTAGTTACCACCAGCAGTTTCGTGGACCCGATAAGGGGACGTTCCAGGATGAATTTGCTGTCCGCACGGAGCCACTTGAAATGCTGGGAGGGTACACGGATTTTGATGAGAACGATGCCATGTTCGTTAAGCTCCATCTCATCAATCTTGCCGATCTTGAAGCCGGAAAAATGGAGGGGCATCCCCACGGTCAGGCCGTTACCGGTACTTGAAGAAAGGATGAACGTCTGCTCCGTCTGAAAAAACCCTTTCTTGTACGCCATATATCCCAGTCCCCCCAGAATCAGCAGGACGGTCAGAATGATAAACAGGCCGACTTTGAATTCCGTTTTGATGATCATGCCCACCCCTCCGCATAACGGTCACGGTTCCATATATAATCAAAAATGAAGCAATTGTGCAATAAATCATCGATGGCATGGAAGACCTCGCCGATGTAGCGGCTGTCTTTGAGATCGGGCATGATCTGGAAAGGCCGGTCGATTAGCACGGTATTATCTTCTACCATCACCGCCCGGAGAATCATGGCGCAGAAACGCTCTTCGTAGTTCAATGCGGGATTCCTCTTGAAAGCGATGCCGGTCAGGGTTAATTTCTCGAGGTAATGCAGCGCCAGGGCTTCAGCCTCTTTGCTGGGCATGTTGTAATGATAGGCTTTGATGAGGGCGATATTTTGCAGGACACTGAGATTGGAGATCAGCGGAACATCGAGGGAAACCATCCCCAGGCGCAGCCGGTTATCACGTCTGAATGTATGCAGGGCCTTCTCCAGACCATCTTCCCTCTGGAAGAATTCTAAATTAATTTTGCTATTAAGGACTTCAATATTAATGAGAGCACCTCAATGATGATAATGGCAATGAATACGTTAACCATCCCGTTAAGAACGGAGATGGGGATGCTGGTCAGTTCGTTGGTGGCCGAAAGACCAAACCGTATGGGAATCAGTACAATGAAAAACCCCAGGGTGGCGCATTTCAGGAACATGATCAGAATGTCAGAAAATGAAGCGGAATCAACGAGTATGGTGATGTAATCTCCCATGCTCAAACCGAAAAGCAGCTTGGAAAAAAACTGGCCGCTCAGCAAAACGACAATGGAAAACAGACTGCTCAGAAGAACGATGGAGATGATTCCCGTCAGGATGCGGGGAATAAAAAGGTAGTTGATGACATTGATATTGAAGGCTTCAAGGGTATCGAGTTCCTTGTTGACTTTCATCACCGAAATTTCGGCATTGATGGCGGATCCCGAACGCAGGGCAATGAGCAGCACCGTGATGAAGGGGGCGAATTCCGTCACGACAAAACCCATGAGCATATGTCCGAAGTAATCAAACAGGCCAAGGTCCCGGAGATATTGGCCGACCGCACCGATGAAAATGAAGCCGAAACATATGGATACGACGCAAACCAGAGGAAGGATCTGGACGGAGGTAAAATAAATCTGATTGACCAGCACCTTGCGGACGGCGCCGTTATAGGTATTAATGGAAAACAACCGGAGAAGGACCTGGCAAGAAAAGGCCAGGGTATCACGCAAAGAATCAGTCATGGCCATGGCGGAACTGCCGATTTTTTCAACAAAGGCGGTCATGAGGATACCCCGAATGATAAAATATTTCAGCACACCCTAGCATAAGGGCAACGGAATCGCAAACATCATCTTCCCATAATTATTGTATATTCTCCTCTTGACGATGTCGGGAAAAGTTCCTATAGTTTGCCCCGTTGGATAACTTCAGCAAGGAGAGAAACCATGAAGATCTGCCGTTTCATTTCCGAAAAGAATGAGCCCTGCCAAGGCGTCTATGATGCCTCACGGCCGGATGAAGCCGCTATAGTGGAAGGGGATCTTTTTGATGCGTGGCACATAACCGGCCGAAGAGAAAAGATCAAGGCATTCCTGTGCCCCGTGCAACCGACGGCCATTTTTGCCCTGGGATTGAACTATGGGGCCCATGCTTCCGAGATCGGAGCGAAATCCGTTCCCGTCGCGCCGCTTGTATTCATGAAGTCTCCTGCCAGCGCCATTGGTCACCGGGAGGCGATTCTCCTGCCCGCCGCGGGGCCGGCAAAAGTTGACTATGAGGCGGAATTGGCCATCGTGATCGGGAAAAAAGGCAAGAACATCAAGCCGTCAGAAGTTGCGGATTACATTTTGGGATATACCTGCGCCAATGATGTGAGCGCCCGGGATTGGCAGATCGATAAGGAATTCGGTCAAAAGGGCCAGTGGGTTCGCGGCAAGAGTTTCGATACCTTCTGCCCGTTGGGGCCGGTCCTCGTGACCCGGGACGAGATCCCCAATCCGAACAAACTTCGTATCCGCAGCCTTCTGAACGGTCAGGTCGTCCAGGATGCCAATACGGATGACATGATATTCGATATTCCCGCGATTATCAGCGACATCAGCCGTTCCCTGACGCTCCTGCCCGGCTCGGTGATTCTGACGGGAACGCCCGCAGGTGTGGGCTTTACGAGACAGCCCCCGATCTTCCTTAGGGAAGGAGACGAGATCAATATCGAGATTGAGGGTATCGGCATTCTCTCCAATCCGGTCAGGAACGAGGTTTAGCAAGACCGAACGAAGACCGTGAACGTTGATTTCCCCGCTGTTGACGAGAGAGAGGCCGTGCTTATATTACTGCCTAAAATCAGGATAAATCCATAGAAAAAGAAAGCGGTTGTGTTTTCGTATGAGGTATGTTAGGCCGCGGGGCAAAACGATGACATGGTCAGGTAGCAGATTGGAGGAATAAAGTCTTATGGAAAGCAAAAACAGAAAAACATTTATCATGTTTTTGTTGGCATGCATGATCGGCTTCATGATCGTTTCCTTCGTGGAAGTTATAAAATCTTCGTTATCTCCTGCCGGACCGGATGTGCAAACCGCTTCGGCCGTATCTTCAGGGGAGGCGACGGGGAGAGCCCCCTTATCCTTTGCGGACTTGGCGGAAAAAGTAAAGCCCGCCGTGGTCAATATAAGTACAACGAAAACAGTCCGGGGCGGCATGCGTTCTCCCTTCGGTGGTTCCCCTTTTTCCGGAGATGAGTTCTTTGATCGGTTTTTTGGCGATGCGCCCCGGCGTGAATTCAAGCAACAGAGCCTCGGTTCCGGATTCATCCTCAGCTCGGACGGCTATATCTTTACCAACAATCATGTGGTTGAGCAATCCGACAAGATTATCGTAAAACTGTCTGACGGGCGTGAATATGACGCCAAGATCGTCGGCCGTGATGCGAAAACGGATATCGCCCTAATCAAGATCAAACCCAGCGAAAATCTGCCTGTTGTGGAAATCGGGGACTCCGATAAAGTCCGTGTAGGGGAATGGGTGATTGCCATCGGCAACCCCTTCGGCCTTGAGCAGACGGTTACGGCCGGTATCGTCAGCGCCAAGGGTCGGGTCATCGGTGCCGGACCCTATGACAATTTTATCCAGACTGACGCATCGATCAATCCGGGCAATAGCGGTGGCCCGCTCTTTAATATGGAGGGAAAGGTTATCGGGATCAACACGGCGATTGTTGCCCAGGGACAGGGGATCGGATTTGCGATCCCTATCTCTATGGCCAAAACCATTCTCCCCGACCTGAAGGCCAAGGGGAAAGTGACCCGGGGCTGGCTGGGAATTTCCGTGCAGGATATTTCGGAGGACATGGCGAAGTCCCTTCAACTCAAAGACAGGCGGGGCGCCATGATTACCGAGGCCTTCAAGGATAACCCGGCCGATCGAGCGGGCTTGAAAGCCGGCGACATCGTCACGGAAATCAACGGTAAAAAAATTAAAGACACCCATGAGCTTCTGTTGACCATCGCCGCTTTCCATGTGGGCGACAAAATCACGATCAAAGCTCTTCGTGACGGCAAAGAGCTAACCTTCCAGGTCACCGTGTCGGAGCGCAAGGATCAACCGGAAATCGCTGCCGGTAAGGGGACGCAGGAAAATTTCGGCATGGCCGTTCAGGACATCACCCCGGAAATTGCACGCTACCTGGGCATTCCTCGGAAGGGAGGCATTGTTGTCGCCGGGGTTGAAGAAGGCAGTCCTGCCGATGAAGTCGGCATTCAAGCACAGGATGTCATCCTGCAGGTCAACAAGGTCAAGATTACATCCGTAAAGGATTTTGCCCAGGAAATGGCCAAGAAGGGTTCAAAGGGCAGTGTGATGTTGTTAATCAAAAGAGGGAAGGCTACTTTTTTCGTTGCCCTCCGTAAATAAGGCTTCGCCTTTGCCGACGTGCAACGAATCATCCCCGCGCCTTTAAACCCATATGATACCCCGGACCGACATCAAGCCAAATGGCTGATGTCGGTCTATGATCTGCTCAACGATGCCTTCGGCGATCTCTGTTGGTGGCCGGGAGATTCGCCGTTGGAAGTCATTGTCGGCGCCATCCTCACCCAGAACACCGCATGGCGGAATGTAGAGCAGGCCATCCGGTCCCTCAAAAGCCGTCATATGCTTTCTATTGCCGCTATTCTGGATGCGGAGGACAATCTCCTTGCTGAGGCTATTCGCCCTGCGGGATATTTCAACATCAAAACAAAACGCTTAAAATCCTTCTTTTATTTTCTCCAACAGCATTACAATAGTAATCTGGACGATATGTTTGCCCAGGACCTGTGGTCTTTGCGGGCGCGCTTACTGCAGGTGTATGGCATTGGCGAGGAAACGGCGGACTGTATCCTCCTGTATGCAGGCGGGAAACCGATATTTGTTGTGGATGCCTATACCCGCAGGCTCCTTTCCCGGCATGGCATGATTGACGAGACGGCGAGCTACCAGGAAATTCAAACATTATTCATGAAAAATCTTACCGAGGATGTTTCCTTGTTCAACCAGTACCACGCTTTGATCGTGCAGACGGGCAAGCACTATTGTGCGAAAACCCCTCGATGCAGCGACTGCCCCTTGTTTTCCCTGAATAACGTGAAGGGATGATATCTTTCGAATGGATTTATTCTCCTTGCGCTGCGAGTGTCAACATCACTGACATACTTAATAAAGGGAGGTACAGGGGGATTTATAAGGCTGTACGTAAAATCTTCCCCAGCCCCTCTTTCGCAAGAGGGGAGCAGCTGTGCTTAAAACAATAACTTTGCGATTGTCCTGATATAATCTAGTTAAATTGCTAATTTATTTAATATGTTGTGGCATGAAAACCGGTTGAAAACCTTGAGAATGTTTCACGTGAAACATTCTCAAGGCAAAAATATCAACGGGCATTCCAAAGGCTATCGAGGCGAGAACGGGGATGTGACAAAGATATCTTGTCCGTCCGTCGAGAAGCCGACGGCACAGAGCCGGCAAAGATAGCTGAATGAAGGCGACTTGGTGTGGGTATTTATAACATCTCCCGGCTGAGCCAGCCTTCATACTCCACCATGCGCGCCAGGGCCTTGACTGCCCGCTCAGGCGTGAGGAAGGCGACGCCCTTGTAGTCACTTCCCGGAATTTCCGTAACGGTCTTGCTCATATCATCATCTAGAAGCATAACCCCCAGGATCGGTTTCCCGTAAGTTTCCATCAATTTAATGGTATGCTCGAAAAAGGCCTGCTCAGCTATTTCATATTTTTTTATGGCCTCTTCGCCAAGTTCCTTCGGGAAATTGGGATCTATTGCCGTGACGGCTTTGAGCATATTGCTGACGAAATAGTTTCTCCCGACGGCCCCCAAATGGATGATAGCGTCGCATTGATTCCATTTTACCAGGGCTTCGACGACCTTCATGGGGATTTCCGGATCGAATTCTCCAACCAGGTCCACGGGATTTTCGCGGCTCCAGTAGGGTGGCAGAATCTGATCGATTTGAGCGATGATATCGTCGGTAAGATTCGGGATTTCGAGGCCCGCTTCAATGCACAGGTCCGTCGCCACAACGCCCCATCCCCCACCCAGGGTCATCAGGGCCACCCGTTTTCCTTTCGGTAGCGGGAGGGATGAAAAGGCGGCGGATAGGTCCAGAAGGTCCATGGGCTGATCAGCAAGGACAACGCCCGCCTGTCTGCATGCCGCATCGAAGATTTTGATATTCGATGCCAGGGCGCCCGTATGACTGGCGGCAGCCCGGCTCCCCGCTTCCGTCCGTCCACCCTTGAGTACGATAACCGGTTTCTTTCGAGAGACCTGCCGGGCCGTCTTGAAGAAACGCTTTCCGTCTTTGATGCTTTCGATATAAAGGACGACCGTCTTTGTAATTTGATCAAATTCATAGCCGTGAAGATAATCTTCTATTGTGATCATGGCTTCATTGCCCGATCCGCTGAAGGCCCGGATGCCGATCCCTTCCATTTCGGCGAAGGCCAGAAGCTGGGTGCCCAGATTGCCTGATTGCGACACGAGGCCGATCGATCCGGCCTTGGGCCAGCAGGGCGTACCTGTGCAATAGAGTTTTGTATGAGGGTTGCAGATGCCCATGGTGTTGGGGCCGAGGATGACGATGCCTGCCTCGCCCGCTGCTTTGACAAGTTCGTTTTCCATCTCCCGGCCTTCGTCTCCCGTTTCGCTGAAACCTGAGGTGATCAGAAGCATATAGCGGATGCCCTTGGCCTTGAATTCGTCAATCAGGCCCAGGACCTTTCCGGCGGGAACGGTTACGACGCCAAGATCGACCTGCTCGGGGATTTCGGCAATTGTCCGATAAACTTTCCTTCCTGCGATGTCCAGCCCTTTTGCGTTGACCAGGTAAATATTCCCGTCATAGCCTCCGGCGAGGACATTCGTGAAAAGCATGTTCCCCCATTTGCCGGGTTGGGCGGAGGCCCCGATAAAGGCAATCGATCGGGGGGCAAAAATCTTGTAGAGATCCCTTTCTTCCACGGGTGGGCGGAATGTTTTTTCTTCCGGCCGTTCACCGAGGATGATCAACGCGTCAACGGCTGTAACCCGGCCGTCGGCTCCGATAATGAGCGGATTGATATCCACTTCTGTGATATCCTCCCATTCGACTCCCAGGTGAGATAGCCCAACCAGGGCCCGGATGAGTTCTTCCCGCCGGACGGCCGCTTCTCCCCGGAAGGCCTTCAGCAAGGCGGAGGCATGGAGTTCATCGATCATCATGCCGGCATCGGCTTCGCTTATGGGGGCGATGCGAAAAACCACATCTCCGAGGGCTTCTGTAAATATCCCGCCCAGGCCGAACATGACGATGGGGCCAAAATGGGGGTCACAGAACAGGCCGGCGACAAATTCACGCTTTCCGGAGACCATCGGTTGAACAAGATACCCTTCAAGATCTTCCCCGGCCGATTCGGCGATGGTCTTTGCCGCAACAAGGACATCCTGTGAGGACGTCAGGTTCAGGTAAACCAGCCCCCGTTCGGTTTTATGGGTCAGCTTCGCCCCCAAACCCTTCACCACAACGGGGAATCCGTACTGCCCGGCAAGCGATACGGCCTCTTCAGGGGTTTCGGCGATGGACTCTTCCACAACCGGGATGTCATAGCATCTCAAGATCTGTTTGGATTCCGCTTCCGTAAAAGCGATTCGGCCATCTGTCCTGGCCTTATCGATCAGTTTCCGTATGTCCGTTTCCATTTTAATTATCCCTTCCATGCCAACATTGATGCAAAACGTCGTTACTTCTACCACAGGACTCCGGGGAGTTCAATCGCCTATCGTCAGGCCTTGAATTTCTCCTTGACAGAAACCCTGTCGTGTCTACAATCGGATGGCGAAAATGGCCATTGGTTCATTCATTCACGCAGCATTTATTATTGGAGGACAACTGATCAATGCCCGAACTTCCGGAAGTAGAAACCCTGTGCCGACAGCTTCGACAGGTCATTAAGGGGCGGCAGATCACCGGATTTGATGTGATCGATGCCAAGATCGGGGATTTTTCAGATATCATCGGCTGCCGGGTCACGGCCGTCAATCGCCGGGGTAAAGGCCTGGAAATAGCCCTTGATTCAGGGATGGCCTTGCGCCTTCATCTGCGGATGTCGGGGAGGCTTCTCTGGCAGAGAGCCTGTCATCTCCTTGTGCCTCACACAAGATTTATTGTCGGCTTTGAAGAGGACCGGCTTCTTTGCATTGATCCCCGGCGCTTTGCCACCCTGGCGCTTCAGGCTGTCCCGTCCTCCGGTGGATTGCCGTCCTATCCCCTGATGGCATCCGACCTCGCCGGAATTTGTGCCCTTGCTGGCAAGCGGCGTGTGCCCGTGAAGGCGTTTCTCCTGGACCAGAAGGTCATGGCGGGCATCGGCAACATTTATGCGTGCGAAATTCTCCACGAAGCGGCCATAGAGCCCGAACAACGGACTTGCGATTTGTCCTTTACACAGTGGCAACGGATCAGCGAGGTCACGGCCCCCATCCTTAAAAAGGCGATTCAGGCGCGTGGGACAACCGTATCGGATTGGCATGATCTTTTCGGACAAAAGGGCGAGAACCAGCTAAATCTGAAGGTTTATGGGCGGGAAGGCAAGCCCTGTCCAAGGTGCGGCGCCCCGGTTGCACGCAAACGCCTCGGCGGCAGGGGGACCTATTATTGCCCTGCTTGTCAGAAATTGAATTTGGGCAAGCTCTAAATTACAGACCAACAAATCAGCTCGGATAAAAGGACGTCAAAATGTGTAAACCAAGGGGCTACAAGGTCATCCTGATATTTTTCTGTGTCGTAACGCTTTCCATGTTTTCAGCGGCTAAAGTCATGGCGGAGCCCGTGGAAATGAAAATCAGCCACAGCGTTCTGCAATCCTTCATCGATGCGGCCTTTCCGATCACGGTGAAACAAGATGTCGACCTGATGGGGGCAGCGAAGATTCCTCTCACGATCAACCTCTATAATCCGGGCCGGCTGGTTATTTTCAAGCCCATGGGGCCTGATCCCTCCTTCATGAAGTTGAGCATGGAATATGATATTTCCAGCAACTCCATCGTGGTTTCCCCTTCAAAGGGTAAGCTGGGCGGTGACTTTACCGTCATCCTGTCTCACGATCAGGAATCACTCCATCTTTCCTTCGGCGAGATGAATTTGCAGGTGACGCCCTTTCTCCGGATTTCCCTGGCCTCTCTCCTGAAACCCATCAAGGTGCCCTTGTTCAGAGGATTTCCTGTAAAGGTCCAGGAGCGTGAAATCTACGGCCGGTTTCGTAATATCCGGATTGATGTGGAGGGATCTGATTTAATCATTAAAAGCGATTTTTTCTTTGACAAGACCCTGCAAACAAAGACATGATGGAAAAAAGCCTCATCCGGTCATTTCCATATTCAGCGAAAGGCCCGTTCGTGAAGCGATTCGCATATTCAGATTAAGGAGATCATATGCTCAACGTTGAACAGTTCCGCTACAGCAGCGATAATCTTGCCTATCTCGTTTATGGCGACAAGCAGGCCCTGGCCGTTGACGGCGGCGCATGGGAAGAAATCCTCAGTTTTCTGGACAGTCAGGGTCTGGATCTTTCTTTCGTGGCAAACACCCATGATCATTTTGATCATACTCCCGGCAACGAGACACTCCTGCGGCGTACCAAGGCGAAGTATCTGGGCGGTGAAGATCTTCCGGATAATAAGGAGATTCTCCTGGATTCGGGCAAGGTAACCATTTTACGAACCCCCGGCCATTCTCACGATTCCCTCTGCTTTTATACGGGTTCCGCCCTGATCTCGGGGGATACGCTTTTTAACGGCACCATTGGTAATTGCTTTACCGGTGACTTGAAGGGATTTTATTCATCAATCAAGCGGCTTATGGGTTTGCCGCCGGAAACGCTGATCTATGCCGGTCATGACTACATTCGTGATTCCCTGGTCTTCGCCGACCATCTGGAGCCCGGGAACCCTGCGATTGAGCAATACCGCCGCGCCTATGATCCCCGTCACGTATATTCGACGCTGGCCGAGGAATTCAAGATCAATCCTTATCTGAGGATTAACGAAGCGTCCATCGTGAATCTGCTTGAAGAAAAGGGGCTTCCACATGCCACGGAATGGGAGCGTTGGCATTCCCTGATGTCCTTAGAATAAATTACGTTTTTATTTTTAGACAGTAAGACTTGATTTTGGCTACGGGGTGGTAGGATCTCTTGGACTCGGCCAGGGCGGGCAGGCCCATATCGCTTTCCTTATTCATGTAGGTATAATCGTAAAAAAGTTGCCGGGCGCATTCATTGTCCAGATACTGATAGAGGCCCTTGACCTGGGGATAGGCCTTTTCAAAGTTCAGGACACCCATGTCCTTGGTCAGGTGGGACATGATGGCAAAGGCATTGATTTCACCGTCCAGCCGAACCCACAAACCCCGCCAGTCCAGTTCGTCAATGGAATTGAGCGCCTGTATCACGGCAGCCTTTTCACAGGCGACGTTTTCCTCCTGCCCGGAATCGCATTCCCGCAGGGCGCACCATTTTTCGAGAAATTCAAGGCACTCGGGAATCTCTTCGGATGTGATCGGCCCGGTGACCACGCGGTTGTGCAATAGATATTCCCTTTTGAACTGATGAATCAGGTTCCGTTTTTTAGCATAGCGATTCCCCTTCAGATCGGCGAGATCCCGGGTCAGATAGATGTAGTCTTCATATTCCGGTTGTTCCATAATTTCGAAGAACGTCTCCAGGGCGCTCCGCCGGTCCTGTTCGATGTAGTCCTCAGGAACGAAACAAATCTTTTTATAACCGGTCCTGACGATAAGATCGCGGAGATATTCAATCGTCGGCCTCCCGGCGGGGGAGACAGGCATGATCAGGTGTTGATTCTCCAGATTGCGCGCCGCTTCTGTTGCCACGATGACCGTATCGTCGATGATCTCATAATACGACCGGTAGCAGGCATTGCTCCAGGCGATGAGCGAGGGAAGGGAATAGGAACTGATCCGGAAGGGCTGATGGTCAAAATAGCTTTTTAAGAAGCTGTAATCGTCAAAAGTCAAAATTTTCAAGGCAACACCTTTTTCTGCAGGAGCATGGGCGTCGAGAACGGCATTTCCATGAAACCCAGCTTTTTGTAAAAGGGATGGGACTGATCTCCCGCAATAAGGCCGATCCACTTCATTCCGTCTTTTTGCAGGCGTTCGACCAATTTTTCCACAATCTTTGTGCCGATGGCCTGATGGCGAAGCCGGGGCAGGACGGTTATATCCTGAAGATAGGCATCGTTCACGCCGTCGCTGATGGCCCGTCCCATACCGACAATGACATTCCCCTCCTCGGCGACAACAAAACCATGGCTTCCCGAGACAATGCGCCGGATGAGATCAGGATGGGTATCGTCCCCGGAATCCCACCAATCCGCCTGATCGTATAAACCGATAATTTGCTGGATTTCTGAGGGATTCGGGTTGGTTACAAATTTATAATTGATTGATGTCATTTTGATAAAGGCCTTCATACATCTTCCAGAAGGCAAGCAGCAGCGATGTGATAATAGGTCCCAGGACAAACCCGGAGATGCCGAACAGCATAATGCCCCCCAAGGTGGACAGAAAAATCAGGAGGGGATGCATCTGCACGTCATGACCGAGGAGGAGGGGCCGCAGGAAGTTATCCACCATGCTGATAACCAGGGCGCCGAACGCCAGAATGATGATCCCTTTCCAGAAATGTCCCAGGATCAACATGATGATCGCCACCGGCATCCAGACGATGGAACAGCCGACACCGGGGATGATGGAGGAAAAGACCATCACGACGCCCCATGTCAGGGCGCCTTTTACGCCCAATATCAAAAAGAGGATGCCCCCCAAAAGACCTTGAAGGCCGCCGATAATGAGCGTCACTTTTAATGTGGCCCTTGCTGTTACGCTGAAACTCTTGAACAGCGCCAGCTCCCTTTTATCGCCGAGAGGAAAGATGCGCACAAGCATTTGCAGAAAAAACCCACCGTCGCGGATAAAGAAAAACAATGTGTATAGCGTAATGGCAAACTGGGCCATGAAAATGACCATATTCTGAGTAAGGTCCCGGAGGTTCTGGAAAATATAGTTGGCGATGCCTTTGGCGCCGTCGGCGATGGAGTTGGTCACAAAGGCGGTGTCGATGGAAAACTTGCTCAGATAGGGATTGCCCGACATTTTATTGGCAAGGTTCCGTGCCTGTTGCTCTAAAGAGACAGTGCCCATATCCAGGGATTCATAAAGCTCCAGGGATTCATTCAACAAAAGGCTTCCGATAACCAGGGCCGGCAAAATGATGATGACAAGAATGAGCATCAGTACGGCAGTGGCGGCCATGCTGGGGGAGTGGATGCGCCTCTTCAGGTATTCGTAAACAGGATTAAAAATGCCGGCTATCACGGCTGCCCAGAAGATAGGGAAAAAGAAGGGCTTTAGAATAAGCAGAAATAGGAAGCTGACCAAGCCCAGGATGGAATAGAAGAGAATATTGCTGACTTTTAAACGGTCCATTTCCAATATCTACTAGAAATATGATATTTAATCAACGAATAACCCCTGCATACGCTGCCTTCTTCTCAGGAAAGTCAACGTATGCGGAGGAAAAATCCTCAACAGGCTGTTGAAAAACGCCCATCTGCTGCACGGGACGCTTATTTCCACTGTTTTTATGTGCCTTGCATCCGGGCATTTTTGAACGGCCTTAAATTTCATCATCCTGCTAAACGATTACTTCACCGCCATCGACGGAGAGGATGTGTCCTGTGACATAACTTGATGCTTCAGATGCCAGGAACACCACGGCTCCTTTGAGTTCATGATCACGTCCGAATCGCCTCATGGGGATACTTTGAATAAGCATATTTCCGTGATCTTCCAGGGTCCAGGCGGTCATATCCGTGGGAAACCAGCCCGGCGCAATGGCATTGACATTGATATGATGGCGCGCCCATTTGGCTGCCAGGTCGCGGGTCAAGCCGACAACCGCCGTTTTGCTGGCCTGATAAGCGACAGAATCCATCTTTTCGGGTTCCGCTCCGACGATTCCGGCCACGGAGGCGATATTAATGATCTTTCCTCCGCCCTGCTTGATCATGGCCCGTCCGACCTCCCGGCAGCAAAAAAAGGTACCGTTCAGGTTGACGTCCAGCACCTTTTTCCATCCCCGGTAAGGAAAATCTTCGGCCGGTGCGCCCCAGGTCGTCCCGGCGTTGTTGACCAAAATATCAATACGGCCGAATTCTTTCCGAACCGCCTCAACCATGCTGACGACTTCCATCTCTTCTCCGACGTTGCAGGGCAGGGCAAGGGCCTTGACGCCGCATTCCGTGCGGATCTATTCCGCCGTCGCCTCGCAACGTTCCAGTTTGCGGGCAGTCAGGGCGACATGGGCGCCGGCTTCGGCCAGGGCTGTCGCCATTTGAGCGCCAAGCCCGACGGACCCCCCGGTAATCAGGGCAACTTTACCTTTGATATTGAATAATTCGTTAATATGCATGGACCATTCTCCTTTTTTATTTGCGCTTTTGTAGTTCAAGGAATTCCTTCTCGTCAAGATAAAAAGAATACCGGGTAAAACACATTGATGCTCTGCAGGGCGGCAAACCGGCCTTTGCGGGAAATGCCTTGCTTTTCTTCGTTGCTGTGTTAAATAGCGCGATTATGACCGATACACTCTGGACCAACAAAAGCACCATTTTCATCACCTGCCCCAAAGGCCTGCCTGCCTGCCTGGCGGCAGAATTGAGTGAATACGGATACACCGTGTCTGCCGAACTGGATGCGGCAGTTGATGTGCAAGGCACGCTTACGGACACGATGGACCTGAATCTGCGCCTGAGGACGGGGCATCGGGTTCTTTACCTCCTGAAGGAATTCCGGGCGCAAACCCCGGCTGAATTCTATGACGGCATTTCCCGCCTTTCCTGGGAGCAATGGATAGCAAGTGACGGGTATCTCTGTGTGACGTCTTCTGCGGATACGCCGGCCATCAATGATACGCAGTTTGTCAACGTCAAGGCCAAAGACGCCATTGTGGACCGTATCCGGGAGAAGACGGGCGTGCGTCCCGATTCGGGCCCGGAAAGGACGGGGACCGTTGTTCACATCTATTGGAAAGATGATAAGGTTCGTGTCTTTTTCGATACCTCGGGAGAGCCCCTTTCCCGACGGGGGTATCGAAAGATTCCCCTGCAGGCCCCCATGCAGGAAACGTTGGCCGCCGGTGTTGTTCTGTCCACGGGTTGGAGAGGTGAGGGGCATTTCATCAATCCCATGTGCGGCAGCGGCACCTTGGCGATCGAAGCGGTCTTTATCGCCCTCAACCGGGCGCCGGGGATTCTGCGGTCCAATTTCGGGTTCATGCATCTGAAGGGCTACGACCCATCTATCTGGAAAGAGCTGCGGCGACGTATCCGGGCCATGGAAAAAAAGGAAACGGCGCTACAGGTCATCGCCACGGACATCAACCCGGAGGCAATCCGGGCCGGTCAGCAGAATGCGCGAACCGCCGGTGTCGATCACCTTATCACATTCCGGCGCTGTCCCTTTGAGAAAACGCCCATCCCGGAAGGGAGGGGCGTCGTGATACTCAATCCCGGCTATGGAGAGCGCATGGGCGAGGAGCGGGATCTGGCCGTCACATATCGCGGCATTGGAGATTTTTTTAAGAGTCAATGCAAGGGATACCGGGGTTATATTTTTACGGGGAATTTCGATCTGGCCAAAAAAGTCGGGCTTCGCACGTCCAGAAGAATTCCTTTTTTTAATAGCGAGATTGAATGCCGTCTCCTTGAATATGAGCTTTATCAGGGAAGCAGGAAAGGCGTTGCCCAAGAAAAGGGAGAAACGCATGAAACCTGAAGGGAATCATCCCATAGGCGTTTTTGATTCCGGTGTCGGCGGTCTGACGGTTGTACGGGCTCTAATGGAACGGCTGCCCTTTGAAAATATCATTTATTTCGGCGATACGGCCCGTGTTCCCTACGGCGTAAAATCCGTCGAGACCATAACCCGGTATGCCTCGGAAATAACCGATTTCCTCCTGAAACAGCAGGTCAAACTCCTGATCATCGCCTGCAATACCATTGCTGCTGTCGCTTATGAATCCGTCGCCGGGATGTCTCCCGTTCCCGTTCTTGAAGTCATCGATGCCGGGGCTCGCCATGCCGTCTCGGCAACGCGTAACGGCCGCATCGGTGTTATCGGCACGCCCGCGACCATCAACAGCAATGCCTATGCCCGGAACATTTGCCGTCATGATCCTTCCCTGCGGGTTTTTTCGCAGGCCTGTGCACTCTTCGTTCCCCTTGTGGAGGAAGGATGGCTGGATCATCCCGTGACCCGCATGACGGCCCAGGAATACCTCAAGCCCGTTCTGGCCGAACACATCGATACCCTTGTTCTCGGCTGCACACACTATCCGCTCATCAAGGCCCTCCTCCAGGAAGTGGCCGGTCCTGATATCCACCTTGTCGATTCGGCGGAGGCCATGGCGGACATCACGGCCGCACTGCTCGCGGAGCAGGATCTGGCCAACAAAAACCGTACCCCGCCGGAATACCGTTTCTATGTCTCCGATGTGCCTAACCGGTTTCAAACCATCGCCGAAAGATTCCTAGGCCGCAGCCTCGGTACGGTAGAGGTTGTCAAACGTTAGAAGAGATTGCTCCAAAACGCCGATCCCGTGCCATCATGGGGACGACGCCTAAGACCTTGCGCGAAAACCTCATCAACCGGCATACGTCTCTCCATTTATTTCTTGACAGTGTCCTGTCCATTACTATATTACTAAAAAAGAATATATGAAGGGGCATTACCATGGATGATTTCATCAAGGTCATGAAGGCCTTATCCGACCCCAACCGGGTCAAGCTGTTAAAGATGCTCCAGGAGCGCGTGATGTGCGTCTGCGAGATACAGGCGGCGCTAAGCATTGCCCAACCGACTGTTTCCAAGCATTTGAAAATCCTTGAAGACGCAGGCCTTGTAGGCCATGAAAAGGATGGCCTGTGGGTCAATTATCATCTTACGGACGGTCGATACAGCCCCTATGCCGCAAGCCTTCTGGGAAACATGAGACACTGGCTGGAGAACGATCCGGAGATTCGCGCCATCAAGGTAAGCTTGCCCCTCATCCACCGGGAAGAGATCTGTAAAAAAGTTCCGCAATTCTTATAAATTACTGTTTTGGAATATGGAGACCATTCATGCCGGATCAGGACATTCAGAAGATCAGGATCGGTAACAACCTCATCGGCATCGCCGGCCTTGAGACTGTCATAAAATCCGTGGCCGCCGAAGATGATCAATGTTCCGATGAAGAGATCGGGGCAGAGATGTTGAAACGCCTCGAAACCGGCAATTACATCCCCGAGGGAGCGCGGCGTCTCTATGCCAATGCCCTGGTCCGGGAGTACCGCAAATATCAGGGCCAAAGCGTGGAAGAAGAGGCTTCTACGGGCCTGCATGTGATCGTCCTTGGACCCGGCTGCGCCCAGTGCGACCGTATGGAAATGGATGTCCGGGAGGTTATGGCGGAGATGGGCTTGGCGGCGGATTTGAATCATGTCACCGATCTCAAGGAAATCGGCCGCTATGGGGTCATGGGCGTTCCGGCTCTGATTATTAATGATAAGGTTGTCTGCGTCGGACAGGCCCCGAATCGAAGAAGGATCCGGGAGTGGTTGAGTGAGGCCACGCCCCCGGCAACTGTTTCACGTGAAACATAAAGGAGAAAGATAATGGAAATCAAGATATTAGGTCCTGGATGCGCAAAGTGCAACCAAGTGGAAAAACTGGTCAAGGAAGCCATTGCTGAATCCGGTGTCGATGTCCACATAGAGCATGTGAAGGATTTTAAGGCCATCGCGGCCTACGGTGTCTTTACCACGCCATCCGTCGTTGTTGACGGTCAGGTGGTCTCGGTTGGAAAGGTTCCCCGAAAGGAAGACATCAAAGATTGGCTGAAAAAATAAAGGAGGGGTCATGTCTGAAAACATTGGGAAAAAACTTTCTTTTCTGGATCGCTATCTGACTTTATGGATTTTCATCGCCATCGCGCTGGGCATCGGGATTGGCTATTTCCTCCCCGCCATCTCCCGGGCAATCACGGAGATGCAGGTCGGTGCCACCTCCATCCCGATCGCCGTCGGCCTGATTCTCATGATGTATCCACCCCTGGTCCGGGTTAATTATGAAGAGATGGGCAAAGCCTTTAAAAACAAGAAGCTTCTGATCCTGTCTCTATTGCAGAACTGGGTTATCGGGCCGGTGGTCATGTGGATTTTAGCCGTCATCTTTCTCCGGGACTATCCGGAATACATGATCGGGGTCATCCTCGTCGGCCTGGCTCGTTGTATTGCCATGGTGATTGTCTGGAATGAGCTGTCGGAAGGCGACCGGGAGGTCGCTGTGGGGCTGGTGGCTGTAAATGCCGTTTTCCAGGTTCTCTTCTACGCCGTCTATATCTATCTGTTCGTCACGGTCGCCTTGAACGCTTTTGGACTTGTCAAAGGGGTTAATGTCAATATCTCCATGTGGGAGGCTGCCAAGACCGTGTTCATTTTTCTGGGCATTCCCTTCCTGGCGGGCGTTATCACCCGCTATACCGTTATTGCGGCAAAGGGCAAGATCTGGCTGGAGCAGGCCCTGATCCCAAAAATTTCCCCAATTACCCTGGTGGCCCTCCTTTTCACCATTGTCATCATGTTTGCTACCCAGGGCAACAAGATCATCGCCTCTCCGCTCGATGTCCTGATCGTCGCCATTCCGATGACAATCTATTTCTTTCTCATGTGGTTCGTCACATTCTTTATTGCCAGGAAAATGCATGCCACATATGCCCAGACGGCGGCGGTCTCCTTCACCGCCGCGAGCAACGACTTCGAACTTGCCATTGCCGTGGCTATCGCCATCTTTGGCATCGGCTCCGGCCAGGCCTTTGCTACGGTCATCGGACCGCTTCTGGAGGTGCCGATTCTTGTCCTCCTGGTGAATGTGGCCCTGTCGTTTAAGAAAAAATATTTCGGTCGGCCATAGCCGGGGGCGGGAGCCATGATGTTTCTGGCAGTGTTTCCCCAAAGGGGGGAATATGAAAAAATGCGATCGGCCCTCGAATCCTTGGGACTTTCCTATGAGACGCTAACGCCCGAACCGGCCTATCGCCTTGTGGGGTGCCCCGCCCTTGTCATGGATCAGGAAACCCGTTCACGTTTGGCCTCTGTCTCCCTTGATGGTGTTGTCTGCTCAGGCTGGATCGAATATCGCCCCGTCATCACAGGCGTGCCGGAGGAATTGCCGCCGCATTTTCACGAAGACCTGTTCGGCATGGCCTCGATCATGGCAATCGCCCAATGCATCGCCGATCAGCAAAAGGTTCGATTGATTGCCCATTTGAGCGGCGATCTGTCGGCGGCCCTTCCCTATCTCAATGCCGAGATGCCGGCGGCTGTCTATAATGAGGAGGGTCCCTCGCTGACGTTTATGGACGGTTCTCGCATGATGACCCTTTATCCCCAAAGGATTGCTATTGCAAAGGCGGATGATCTCCCGGATGGCTGGCGCACCCTTGAAAAGCTCCGGTGCCGAGTTCATGAGATTTATGCGCGGCGGGCCGCCATTGAACCGCTTTATGCCAGGCGGGAAAAACCCCCGGCCATCGACATTTATAAGCGGCTTCCCAGGACGAATTGCCGCCGGTGCGGCCAAAAGACCTGTATGGCCTTTGCTGTCAGTCTATGGAACGGGAATTCAAGACCGCTTTTGTGCAAACCGATCTTTGAAGAAGATAATGCCCACTTGAGGGACGGCTTCCGTGAGATTGTCGCCCGCTTGGGCTTCACGGCTGAAAACGTTTTTGGGGATGATCAATGAAATAGCCATTGATGGGGGAATGAACCCTGTTTTTATACTTTCCTCTTTCTAAAGAGGGGCCAGGGGAGTTTTTCGCCATGATAAATATCTCCTTGTCTCCTTTTATGAGAGGGTAACTAAAGGCATCACATTCATACGTTTACGGATTTTTAATAAAAGGATGATAGCCCATGATTAAGACGTTTGCCGACTGGCTGACCTACGGGGTATTCAAGATGGCGTCGGGAACGCACCTGAGCGATGCCGTTAATTTCTTTATTTATGATGTGATCAAGATCATTCTGATGTTGACGCTCATCATCTATGTCGTTTCCATCATCCGGAGCTTCTTTCCCCCGGAGAAGGTCAAGAACCTCCTGACCCGCCGGTCGCAATTCATGGGCAATGTCATGGCCTCCAGTCTGGGGATTGTCACCCCCTTCTGTTCCTGTTCCGCCGTCCCCGTTTTTATCGGGTTTCTCGAATCAGGTGTTCCTCTGGGCGTGACCCTCTCTTTTCTCATCGCCTCGCCCATGATCAATGAAGTGGCCCTGGTTCTCCTCTGGGGGCTATTCGGCGCCAAGATCGCTCTGATCTACATCGGTGCCGGCATGATTGTGGCCGTGACGGCGGGCTTTGTCCTTGGCAAGATTCCCGCGGTTGAAAATATGGTCGAGGACTACGTCTGGGAGATCAGGATGGGGCAGGCGGTTTTACCTGAATTGACCTGGCGGGACCGTTGCGAACAGGCCCTGGATCACACCAAGGATATCTTGAAGAAGGTAGGCCCTTATGTTGTTCTCGGCGTCGGCGCGGGGGCTCTGATTCACGGTTATGTTCCCGTTGATTTTGTCGTCCGCTGGGCCGGGCCGGATAATCCTTTCGCAGTTCCTTTGGCGGTATTGTTAGGTGTTCCCCTTTACTCCAATGCTGCCGGAACGATTCCCATCGTCCAGGCGCTCATGAGGAAGGGGATGCCGCTAGGAACAGTCCTGGCCTTCATGATGGCTGTCACGGCCCTTTCCTTCCCGGAAATGATCATTTTGAGACAAGTCCTCAAGGTCAAGCTCCTGGCCATTTTTGTCGCTATCATGGCGGTTTCCATTACGCTGGTGGGCTATCTTTTTAATTTCCTGATCTGAATCGGGAAGGGTGTTTATATGATGAACAGGAGGAGAATCAATGAAAAAAGAGAAATCGGCAGGTTTCATCGGCGGTGGAAGAATTACGCAAATCATCCTTGAGGGTTTCAAGAATAAAAGCCATTGGCCCGGCAAGGTCGTTGTCAGCGATACGGATGCGGAGGTTCTGGAAAAACTGAAGACAAAATTCCCCAAGGCCGTCTGCTTCCACAACGACAATGGTAAAGCCGCCGTGGCCGATATCGTCTTTTTCGCCCTTCATCCTCCGGCCATCAGCGGCGTCCTGCCCGAAATAAAACAGCACCTCCAACCTCAGGGCATCTTCATCTCGCTGGCCCCGAAGGTTAACATCGCCGCCTTATCCGATGGCCTGGGCGGCTTCAAACGTATTGTCCGGATGATACCCAATGCCTCTTCCGTGATAAACCGCGGCTATAATCCCCTCTCTTTTTCTTCGGCCTTCGATGAAAAAGAGAAGAAAGACGTGTTGCATTTCCTCGGGGTTCTCGGAGACTGCCCGGAGGTGGCGGAGGAAAAGCTCGAGGCCTATGCCCTCCTGACGGCGATGGGACCGACCTATTTCGCTTTCCAGCTTGACGAATTGCAGAAGCTGGGCGAGTCCTTCGGCCTGACGGTCCGGGAAACGCAAAAGGGGCTCTCAAAGATGATGAAGGGGACCATGAAGACGCTCTTCGAGTCCGGATTATCCTACGAAGAGGCGGCAGATCTGATTCCCGTCAAACCTCTAGGGGAAGAAGAAGAGAATATTCGCGCCATTTACCGTGGGAAGCTGAAGGCCCTTTACCAAAAATTGAAAGGGTAACGTGAAAAGAAAGGAATTCAAGTGCTGAAACAAATCATCCGACCGTATATTGTGGGTTTGATTATGGCTATGGCCTTGTGCCTAATCTGGGGAGGAACCCTTTGGGCTTCAGAGGCCCAAGAGCTTCCCGTCAAGGGCATGGTGACGATGGTCGATTTGGGTGCCGCCTCATGCATCCCCTGCAAAATGATGGCCCCCATCCTCGATAAACTGGAGAATTTCTATAAAGGCAAAGCTGCCATCATCTACATCGACCTCCGGTATCATCTTGACGCACCCCAACATTTCGGTGTCCGGCCTTTTCCTACACCGGTTGGAATGGACAAATCCGGCCAGGAAAAGTTTCGTCACGTAGGATTCATGAGCGAAGAAGACATTGTCAAGCAGCTGATATCAATGGGGGTTAACTAGAAGGGATCGGAGATGTTGGAATCGTTTTTTTTAACCATCAATCATTGGATGACGGGTGCACCGGCCCTGGCTGCCCTGGGATGTTTTTTATGGGGCATGGTGAGCGTCCTCTTCAGTCCCTGCCATCTGGCCTCTATCCCGCTGATCGTGGCCTATGTGGGCGGTCAGGAGGCGATGCTCCGGCCGCGCCAAGCCGGTTTCTATTCCGTCGCTTTTACCGTGGGCCTCTTTATAACCATTGCTGTCATCGGTGTTGTCTGTGCCCTCCTGGGCCGGATGCTGGGCGATGTAGGGAACTACTGGCAGATCCTTATCGGCATGGTCCTCCTCTGGGTGGCCATGGGAATGCTGGGCGTGGAGGCCTGTTCCGCCTCCGGTAGCCTCCTCTATCGCCTGAACCTCCGGGGGCTTTGGGGCGCTTTCGCCCTGGGGCTGGGCTACGGCATCCTCTCCGGGTCCTGCACCTTCGGATTTATTGCCCCGATTCTGGCGATTATCACCATCCAGCAGAAAATCGTTGTGGGGGTTCTGTTTATCTCCCTTTTTGCTCTTGGACACTGCCTGCCCATTGTCGTGGCGGGCAGTTCCACGGCTCTTGTCCGAAAGCTCATCGAAAATCAGGCCTGGCAGGGTGCGGGAATGTGGTTTCGGAAGGGTGCCGGTGTCCTTATTGGTCTTTTGGGGGTTTATTTTATCGGTAACCCCTTCTGGGGGAATTGATCAATCTAGAGAATGAATCGTCATGTCCAATCTGGAGTTTTCTTTAAAAAGAATTATTAATAAAGAGGGGAAGTGAAAAAAAATTGAAAATCGTAATGGCGTTTTTTCTGACGTTGGCTCTGATAACGTCTGTCTGGGCTGTTGAACCTGTAACTTTTGAAAACTATTTGAAATCTTTTGACTATGAAGAACGAAGTGCCATGAAGATCGGCATTCCTCAGATGCTTCAACTCTACCAACAGGGTAAGGTCCAAATCGTCGATATCCGCTTTAGTGAAGAACATCAGGTTTATCGATTCGGTTTCATCAAGTATATTCCCCTTAACGAACCTCCGGACCGGTTGGGGGAGTTGGACAAGACGAAGATCATCGTTACGGTCTGCCCCCATTATGATCGGGTCGAGATTGCCAGGATTAACCGGACGCTGCAGGGTTACCGATCGCAATACCTCGCCGATGGACTGCTGGGTCTGGCCGACTACCTGAGGGGTGACCGGGCAAGGGACTTCACCCGCGGTGTTTATTAAATTGGCTTTGACTTTACGAAAATAATCATTAATAATTTAATTCATCTTCCAGTCTGATTCTTATCGTTCTTTATAACATCGAACACTGCCGATGATCTGCCGGATCTGCTCCGGTCTGTCGGAGGTGCTTTTCCATTGCGTCAAGGAGGTGAACCTTGAAAAAGATCCTGTTTTTCACAGCCGTTTCAATCCTTATCGTATCCTTCACTATCAGCATCAGTTTCGGCACCAAAATCGCGGGACGGGATATTACCATGAAAACTTCTTTCGGCAACGTCATTTTCAGCCACGATACGCACATGCAGAAGGCGATCTCCTGCCAGGCCTGCCATCCCGAGCCCTACGTCACGTCGGATAAGCATAAAACCGTTACCATGAAGGAAATGGAAACAGGCTTGTCCTGCGGTCTGTGCCATAACGGGAAACCCGCCGTCAGTGTAAAAGGCAGTTGCACGTCTTGTCATAAAAAATAGGAGGGAGCGCATCATGTACGAAGGAAAAGACGAGCTGGTCGTCATGCATGAGGATTTGACAAGGGCGGTGAAAAAATCAAAACCCGCTTGGTCCATGCTGATCGATACGCGCAGATGCATTCTTTGCCATGCCTGCACGATAGGCTGCATGGTGGAGTACAAATCGCCGCCCGGGATTCGTTACCGGCCCATGTATGAAGTCGAAAAAGGCACCTATCCCCAGGTTCAGCGCCAGTTTGTGGCCCGGCCCTGCCAACAGTGCGACAATCCCCCCTGTGTGGCCGCCTGCCCGAACAAGGGCGTCGGCAGGGCCACGTGGAAGGGGGCGGACGGCATCGTCATGATCAATTACGAGCAATGCATCGGATGCGGCCGGTGCGTCGCAGCCTGCCCCTATGGAGCCCGGAGCATGGATGACGGCACCTTCTACACGGCTGGGACGCCAAGCATTCCCGAGATGGAACGCGGCCCCGTCTGGGAATATGAGAAGACATGGTATCGGGAAGGGAAGAACCTGCCGATGGGGACGTCGAGAAAATGCCAATTCTGCAGCCACCGCCTGAAAAATGGGATGCTCCCCGTATGCGTGGCTACTTGTATCGGACGAGCCACCTACTTCGGCGATGCCGATGACCCGGAAAGCCTGATCAGCAAGGTGATAAAGGCCAATAAAATGACCATCCTCAAGGAAATCAAAGGTTCAGGGGAGATCGCCGCCCGGATCAGCGCCGGCGGTAGCAATCTCAAAAGCGCCGAATGGAAAACCCTTATCGGTCAAGCCATGAAAGGCGGCTTTGGCGCTATTCCCGTATTTGGAAATTCTGGCACAAAACCTAGGGTTTTTTATATTGTATAAAGGAGGCAACGGCCATGACGAAACATCAGGGGAAAGGACTATCCAGAAGGGATTTCATGAAATGCACCGCCGTTCTGGGCGGCGCTGTCCTGGCATCGGAGATTGACTGGGCCCATGACCTGATCCGGCGTGCCGAGGCCGGTATGCTGACCCCGGAGGAGATATACGAGCTTGGGCGGGCGGAGAACATCCTCTATACGTCCTGCCTGCAATGCAACACGGGCTGCGGCATCAAGGTAAAGCTATTCCGGAAGAACGGCCAGGCCTATGCCCTGAAGATCGACGGGAATCCTTACAACCCTTTTGTCGCCGTTCCCCACCTGCCTTTCAACACACCGCTTGCAGATGCAGCGAGGCTGGATATGCCCATTTGTCCCAAAGGCCATGCGGGGCTGCAAACCACCTATGATCCTTATCGCGTTGTCAAGGTGTTGAAAAGGGCAGGAAAGCGCGGAGAAAACAAATGGGAGACCGTTTCCTTCGATCAGGCGATCGACGAAATTGTGAATGGCGGTCTCCTTTTCCGGAACGTCCCGGGAGAAGAGACGCGCCAGGTCATGGGGTTGAAGGAGATCTATGCCCTTAGGGACCCGAAAATCATGAAGGCCATGGGTGATGACGCTAAGGCCATCGGGAAAAGCAAGGACAAAAAAGAGGCGATAGAGGCCTTCAAGAAAAAACATGCCGATTATTTGCAATATCTGATCGATCCCGTTCATCCGGACGCCGGCCCGAAGAACAACCAGATGATTTATGCCTGGGGCCGTAAAAAAGGGGGAAGGTCCGAATTTGCTCTCCGCTTTTTCCGGGACTACTTCGGAACGGCGAATTTTCATGGCCATACCACTGTCTGTCAGGGTTCGCTCTATTTTGCCAGCAAGGCCTGCAGTGAGCAATACGAGTACAACAGCTTCACGGGAGGCCAGAAATTCTACTGGCAGGGTGACATCGAAAACTCGGCCTATGTCCTTTTTGTCGGCAGCAATCTCCTGGACGCCAACTATGGTCCCCCGAACCGTGGGGCGCGGCTCATGCCGAATATAACGTCGGGCAAAATCAAGCTGGCCGTGGCCGATCCCCGGTTCAGCAAACTGGCATCCAAGGCCCATAAATATCTTCCCGTCAAGCCGGGAACGGACGGCGCCTTTTTCTCGGCCATCCTCCAAATCATGTTGAAAAACAAAGGGTATGACGCGACTTACCTGTCGAGTGCCAACAAGGCCGCGGCGAAAAATGCGGGAGAGCCGACGCTTACCAATGCCGTGTGGCTCGTTAAAACAGGTCCTGACGGCAAACCGGGTAAATTCCTGCGGGCCTCCGAAATCGGTCTTGCCAATGCGGAAAAACGCAAGGACAAAGCCGGGAAGGAGCATGTTTTTGAGTATCTGGTCGCCATGCAAAACGGCAAGCCTGTTGCCCTTGACCCCAACGATGAAAAGAATCCCGTTTCCGGAGATCTTTTCGTGAGTACCGAGATAGGCGGCATCAAGGCCAAGACTCCTCTGCAGATCATCTCGGAAGAGGTCAATAAAAACTCTCTCGATGCCTGGGCCCGTGTCTGCGGTATTCCCAAAAAGGACATCGAAGAGGTCGTCCGGGACCTGACCGGTCATGGCAAGCGGGCCTGTGTCGATGTCCATCGCGGGGTATCCCAGCACACAAACGGCTTCTATAATGTCTTTCTGGCCTGGACCATCAACCTGCTTCTCGGCAACTACGACTGGAAGGGTGGGATGATCGCCGCATCCACGTTCAGTCAGGCGGGGAACAAGGCCGGGCAGCCCTTCGATCTGGGCAAAATGAACCCCGGACGCCTGGGGAATTTCGGCATCAGCATCATTCGCCATGACGTCAAGTATGAGGATACGACCTATTTCCAGGGGTATCCGGCCAAAAGGAACTGGTGGCCCCTGGCCAGCGATATCTATCAGGAAATCATCCCGTCCATGGGTGATCAGCACCCTTACGCCGCCAAGGCCCTTTTTCTTTACCACGGGGCGCCGAATTTCTCGCTGCCGGCGGGCCAGACGAATACGGAAGTCCTGATGGACACGGGGAAAGTGCCCCTCTATTTCTGCACGGATGTTGTGGTGGGCGTCACATCCCTCTATGCGGATTACATTTTCCCGGAACTGAACTACCTGGAAAAATGGGAATTCCAGGGGAGCCACCCCAATATGCCGACCAAAGTTCAGCCCATCCGCCAGCCCGTCATCGCACCCCTGACGGAGACGGTCAAGGTCTTCGGAGAGGAAATGCCCTGCTGCATTGAAGCGGTCCTCATGGCTCTCGCTGAAAGACTGGGGATGAAAGGTTACGGCAAGGACGGTTTCGGCCCGGGACAGGACTTTACGCGGCCCGATGACCTGTATATCCGTATGGTTGCCAATATTGCCACCGACAGCGGCGCAACTGTCCCCGACGCCGATGACAAAGAGCTGCAGCTCTTCCTGGATTCAAGGAAACATCTGCCCAAATCGGTCTTTGACCCCCTCCGTTGGGAGCAGATCTGCGGAAAAAACTGGCGCAAGGTCGTTTATCTTTTGAATCGAGGAGGGCGCTTCCAGGATTACAAGGATCAGTACAAAGGGGAGCAGGTCGCCAATAAATATGGAAAGCTGATTAATATTTATCAGGAAAAAACAGCCCAGACAAAGAACGCCTTCACCGGGATACCGAATCCCGGCTACCCTTTGTATGTTCCCATTGTCACGAATCTTGGAATGACTCCCGAGAAGGCCGGCTTGACCAAAGGCTATGGCCTGCGCCTCATTACCCAGAAAGACGTGACGCAGACCAAGTCGCGGACTATTGTCGATTACTGGCTGAACGCCATCTACCCGGAAAACAGCATCATCGTGAACCCCAGTGACGCCGCCAAGATGAAAATCAAGACGGGCGACAAGGTCCGCATTTCTTCCGCAACGAATCCTGACGGTGTCTGGAATCTCGGCGGGGGCAGGAAGCAGCCCATGGTCGCGAGTGTCCAGGTGACGCCATCCATCCAGCCCGGCGTGGTGACCTTTGCCCATGGCTATGGCCACTGGGCGACAGGTGCGGCGGATATCACGGTTGACGGCAAGCTGATCAAGGGAGATCCGAGAAGAGGGGCCGGCTTTAATGCCAATGCGGCCATGTGGACGGACCCGTACCTGAAAAACACCTGTGTCATGGACCCTGTCGGAGGCAGCGCCTCCTTCTACGACACCTTGGTCAAGCTGACGAAAGTTGGGAAAAACTGAGATAGACGAAGATATGGCCGAAAAATAGAATCAACATAGATGAGCCACAATCATTCGCACCACGACGAGGCTTCCTGGGCCAGACGGTTGATGGCCACGATGGTCATGAATCTGATCATCCCGCTGGTTCAGATCTCAGGGGGAGTCATTTCCGGGAGTATGGCTCTCATCAGTGACGCCCTTCATAACCTGAGCGACCTGATATCCGTCACGATCAGTTACGTCGCGCTTCGCATCGGCCGACGGGGCCCTTCTTTTAAGCACACTTTCGGATACAAGCGGGTGGAAGTCTTCGCTGCCCTTGTCAATGTCGCCCTGCTTTATGCGGTGGCCTTTTACATTGCCATGGAGAGCTGGGGCCGCTTTCAACACCCCCAGCCGATCCGGGAGCAAATCGTCATCTGGGTTGCCCTCATTGGTTTTGCGGGCAACCTGATCTCCACCTTCCTTCTCCACGGGGGATCGAAGGACAATGTGAATATGCGGGGCGCCTTTCTGCATATGCTGACGGACGCCCTGACATCTCTGGCTGTGGCTTTCGTGGGAGTGGTTTTGATCTTCCGGCCATGGTACTGGCTCGACCCGGTGGCCTCTTGGATCATCGTCATCATGATTTTCTACAGCGGGTGGGGGATTCTGAAAGAAACCGTCCTCATCCTCATGAACGCCACGCCGCCGGGGATCGACTTAGAGACGATTCAAAAAGAAATCGAGGCGATTGATGGGGTCCGCTGTGTGCATCATCTTCATGTCTGGAGCACTTCGCCGGAAAGCATTTCCCTGGCCGCTCATGTTGTGGTCCCGGACCAGATGATGAGCCGGGTGGATGAGCTTGCCGTCCGGGTCCGAGCATTGCTGGCGGATTGCTTCGGAATCGATCACCCCGTTCTGCAATTTGAAACGGAATCCTGCGGGGAATCGGGAATACTCTGCTGCGTTATGCCCGGAAAGGCAGCCAAAGACCGGCAGGATTGAGGGTATCGCGGCGGTCTCTTTTTCGGTGACAATTACAGGTAACGCCATTGACAGACAAGGCGGTTCTCTCTATACTCCTGCCTTGTAAAGGCGGGGTTTTATTAAATCAAACAAAGGCATCATGATATTTTAAACGCAGGAGACGCAACTATGGACATCCATTCAGGAGAAAACAAAAAGAAACGAGTGCTATTTTGGATCACGGGCATCTTGCTGGTGCCCGTGATCGGTTTTATGATCTATACTTGGCTGACACTCAGCTGGAGTTTTTCCAAAGGCGAGCGGGCCGGTTATATCCAGAAGCTGTCGAAAAGCGGCTGGCTTTGCAAAACCTGGGAGGGCGAAATGGCCATGGTGACCATGCCCGGTGCCATCCCGGAAAAATTCCTGTTCAGTGTCCGGGATGGCAAAGTCGCGGACCGCATCAACAAGTTTGCAGGCAAACGGGTTGCCCTCGTTTATGAACAACATAAAGGCATTCCGACAAGCTGTTTCGGTGATACGGAATATTTTATTGTCGATGTCAAAACCATCGAATAGCCCTCGAGGAAAATAGTCGACTCAGATGTATTGCTCCTGCTCACGGCGCATATGGCGTAGCCAGCGTTCATGGTTATTGGTTCTCGCCTGAAAATAACCCAGAATTTCCGGATGGGGCAAAATAAAGAACTCCTCTTTCTCCAACGCTGCGACGACATAATCGGCACATTGCTCCGCCGTTATGGCCGTTTTCAGGATCAGCTTCCCGATGCCCTCTGCATCTTCAGGAAGCATTCCGGATATGACGCCAAAAGGACAGAGGCAACTGACTTTGATCCCCTGGTGGGCATGGGTGATCGACAACCATTCCGCAAAGGCCACGGCGGCGTGTTTGGTGACAGCGTAAGGTGCCTGGCCCAGGGTGGTGAGCAATCCCCCGGCCGAGCCCGTCTGGAGCAGGTACCCGCTGCCTCGCTCGATCATGGCCGGCAAAACGGCGCGGGCGGCATACACATGGGCCATGACATGAATATCCCAGCATCGCTGCCAGTCCTTGTCCGGAGCCTCCGCCCCGCCGGCCGCCGCAATCCCCGCGTTTGAGCAGAAAAGGTCAATCGGACCGTACTTGCGGATGGTGATATCCACCAGTTCCTTAATCTGTGCCTCGTTGCCGACATCGGTCGTCACGGCGAGGCCTCCGATCTCCTCGGCCACCTTGGCCGCCCCGGCGCCGTTATAATCGGATACCACAACACCCCTCGCCCCTTCGGCGGCAAAACGCCGGCAAAGGCCGCGCCCGATGCCGGAGGCGCCCCCGGTGACCACTACAACTTTATCCTTGATCTTCATAAAATCTCCTTTTGCATCTATTTATTTAATAAAAAGTCGTTCAATAATTGGGCAACCATCTCCGGCTTTTCCTCCTGGAGAAAATGGTCGGCATCGACCTGTTTCACCTCGATCCGATCGAAGCAGTCTTCTATATGGTTCAGATATTCCGGAATAATGACCATGTCTTTATTGCCGTAGATATAAAGAGAGGGCATAGGCAGTTTCCGGCCGCTCAACTCCATCCAGCGCTTCATGTCATGTCTCATGGCGCGATAATAGGAGGCGCCCGTAGCCGGTGTGTTTTCAATTTTATAGCAGCGGATGTATTCCTGAATTATTTCCTCGGAAATTTTCCCCTCCCGTCCGGATTTTCCGAAGCACCAGCGTATCCATACCTCTTCGTTTCCTTTGATCATGGCTTCCGCCAGACCTTTCTGTTGTTGGAAATACTGATACATCAGAGGTACGCAACCCCAACTCTGCATGACCTTCATGGCTTCCGCATTTCCCCTGGAGTTGCTTAGAATGGGGAAATTCATCAATACCAGCTTTTTAATTCTTTCGGGGATGGCAAAGGCTATTTCCTGAACGACGTTGCCGCCCCAGTCATGACCGACGAGAAAAAAATCTTTAATGCCGAGGGCATCGATGACTTCAATGATGTCTTTGGCGAGCTCTCGTTTCTGATACAATTCCGGATTCAATGTCCGTTCGCTGTCTCCCAGGCCGCGAAGATCCGGGGCAATAATCCTCAGTTTGTCATTGAGGAATGGTTGCACCGGCTCCCATGTATAGGAGCTTTCCGGCCAGCCATGTTGCATGACAACGGGAAAGCCGTCCAGGTTTCCTGAATCCCTAACATTAAAGGTGCCTCGTGGAACGTTTACTTTGTAGGTTTTCATGATTTTGCCTCTCCTTCATTATGTAATTAAAGTTTATACGATTCATCAATCGGCGGCATCTTGACGACTTCATCAAATTCCGGTACCGGTCCGTACAAAGGATCCTCCTGCCAGCCGTCAATGTGGGCCATGCGCTTTGCCGCCGCCTTGAATCTGCCCCAGTCGGCGCTGGTATAGAGAAACATCTGCTGGGCCGCCAGGGAGCCCTCTCCATTTACATGGTCGATCTGATAGAAATTATGGGTGGCGTTTTTGATCGCCCTGAAGGCCTTGATACGGTCCTCTGTGGAGACGCCCGCCTTGGCGCCTAAGTACTTGTCGATATAGGGCTGCAGGATCGGGTTGCTCCAGTCCTTATAGGTTGGCACGGTGGTGGCCAGTCCGCCCGCGATATCATGGGCGATCTTGCACATATCATGAAAATTATAGGCAAAAGTGTATTTGGCCGAGTTGATGCTCATCAGATTGGGAATCATGATTCCCGAAGCCGGCTCCGGGGTGCTGTTGATGCAGGCCATCTTTCCCAGAGCTTCAACGGTATGGGTGATATAGGCCATCCGGGCCAGTTTTTCCCTGATATGGCCAACCTTCTCGACGCCGTTGTATTCCGCAATCAAGGCCACGAGTCCCGTCAATCGTTCCAGTTCCGGCACCATCTTGGAGGCGCCGAACAGCCGGTGGAAAGTCGCAAAGGCATAAACGATATCACGGGAAAATTGCCATTCCCCGCACATGAAGACACGTTCCCAGGGAATGAAAACATCGTCGAAGATAATCAGACATTCCGTCGGCTGGAGCATATCCGCATGGGGATAATCGAATTTGGCTTCCTCTCCGTAAGCGCGCATCATGGGCTCCACGCCCAGGAGCTTGATTCCTTTCGCGTTGAGGGGTACCGCAAAGGACAGGGCATAATCCTTATCGTCTTCACCGTGGGTTCGGCAGGGGACAATGATCGCTTCGTCCGCACAAGGGGTGGCGCTGATATGGATCTTCGCGCCTCGAACGATGATGCCGTCTTTCTGCCTGTCCACGATGCGCAGATAGAAGTCTGGGTGCTGTACCTGCTTTGAGGGGTGGAGACTGCGGTCTCCCTTGACATCGGTAATGGCCCCGGTGATGCCAAGGTCTTCCTTCTGTAAATATTTGCGATAGGCCTCCACATTGGCGGCATAATGGGTGCCCAGGGCCTTGTCCATTTTGTTGGCCGCAACGGTAATGGCGGCCAGGGCGTCGATTCCCATGCAGTGGAGCATAACGCCGCCGCCGCGCATACCTGTCAGGTAGCATTCCCTGCGCCGGAGAAGATCCTCGGCAGTTTTTGGCGCGGTCAGGAGGAAATTCACTTCTTCACCATCTTCATTTTTCGTGACGAAGAGGTCCCGGTAGCGCGGATCGTTGGGGATGACATAGTCCATGGCCCCAAAGCGGATGATGCTGCTGAGCGTCGGATGGGTGCGCATGTCCCTGACCCTTTCGCCCAGGCAGTAGATTTCCCGCCCATCGTTGATTCTCTGAAGGTATTGTTCGGCTGTTCTGATCATGATGTTCTCCTTTATTTTGAAACAGGTTGGTCTTTGCGATTATATAATCACAGGAAAACGGAAAATGTAACGATAAAAATGTGGGGAGATAATAGCTAATTGGATTAGCTATTATTCTTGAGAGAGCAAAAACGATCGGGTGTTGATTTTTTTGTTCTTCAAGCCTGCTTTTTCTCTGATATTCTGTCTGTAAATATCAATGGAATGTGTCGAGATATTCAGGGCGTTGGCAATTTCCTTGGTCGTCATGCCGTTCTTGATGAGGCTGATCACCTGGATTTCCCGGGGCGTAAACTGGGCATACCGGGACGTTAGATTGGACAGAAATGGTGAAATGATCTTGTTGAGATGATTCTCGAGGATATCGACATAAACGGCCAGATTCGCGTCGAGAGAGCCCGCTTTCATTTTCATGACGTATGGCATCACCAACTCTTTGATATTGAGTAAAAATTTCTCTTCAATTTCCCTGTTGTCATCCTCTCTTTGCTTCAGCAAAACCTTAAGGGCCATGTTCATTTCCTTGAGACTTCGGGTTCTGGCCTTTAATTCACCTTCTGTTTTTTTCAAAGCCGTTATGTCCCGAAGGGATTCGATCGCGCCTACAATCTTTTCATGTGGGTCATAGATTGGGCTTGCCTTGCACCATAACGAGATATGCCGCCCATTCCTGAAGACCTCCATTTCGGCAAGGAGGGAATCGCTTTCGTCTATGGCAGTGAAATATTGTTCCGCAATTTCCGTCGACGGATGGATGATCTTGTCAATCAACATAGGCACCTTCTTGCCGCAGAGGGCCTGGGTATAGGTATAAGCACCCTTTCCGATTATATCTTCGGAGGCGATGCCGGTTAATGTTTCGACGGCGCGGTTCCAGGCGATCACCAGCCCTTTTTTATCGATGGCGAATGTGGCGTCGGGCAGGAAGTCAATGATGTCGGTCAAGTGGCGTTCCGATTGCCTGAGAGCATCTTCGGCTTTCTTTTTTTCCGTGATATCCCTCATGAAGCAAAGGATGGCCGGTTGACCCTGCCAGGTGATGATTACATTGTTGACCTCAACCCATTTGATGTTACCCTTTTTACCTATGATCCTGTGGGGATAAAGATTGGGAACATTTTCCCCCCCGATGCGCCTCCTGTAGCGATCGTTTATCATGGCCCGATCATCGGGATGAACCAGTTCGATAAAGGGTTTTGACATGATTTCATTCAGAGAATAACCGGAGTTTTCGACGGTTTTTGTATTCGCGAATTGGACGTAATCCCCTTGGAGGACATAGATGGCGTCATTGGCGTTTTCCAGCATCAAATTGGCCGCCTCCGCCGGGTTTGGCAGTAAGCGGCCGGCTTGTCGCGGTTTGCCGGTATCGGCCGTCGTCTTCACCTGCCCATGAAGATCGGCCAAACCGGGTACTGAGACTGTTTTATTAAAATTTCCCTTACGGCCCATACCTTATGAATCCCCAAAGGTTATTAAACGTGCAAACTCTAGCATAAAAAACGATTTGGATTGCGACATTTAGAATTCCAATTTTGATATCAAGGCGTCTTGAAAGAGGCGACACAGGCGTATAGTGAAATCCGTCGAGGAGCCGATAACGAAGCCAACATAGATGGCCCTTGATTTAAAAGTGGAACTATCCGTTCTGTTCTTCATAACGAGCCAGGACAAAAAGCATATCGGCCAGTCGGTTTAGATATTCATGGATGTGGGGATTAATGACGAGTCCATCGTTCTTCAGTCTTGCCGCAAGGCGTTCCGCACGGCGGATCACGGTTCGGCCGACATCGATCTGCGCGGAGATGACCGTTTCCCCGGGGTAGATGAACTCCTGCCCGAGGGCGACTTCCTTCTGCAAATCATCGATAAGACGTTCAAGACGTTTTGCGTCGGCCTTGCCGATCCGGACGGCCAGGTTGGGTGTCTCCTCGGGAAGGCTGGACAATTCGGCCCCCATCGTCAGCAGATCCTTCTGGACGCTGAAGATGATTTCCTTGATACTCGGATTCTCCGTCATGGCCCGGGCCACGCCCAGGACAGAACTCGCTTCGTCCAGAACCCCGTATGTTTCGGGACGCGGATCGAATTTGGGCACCCGCTGGCCTCCCAGAAGGCTGGTTTCCCCCAGATCCCCTTTTTTAGAAAACTTCATCGGCCTGTCCTTTCCAGGTATCGCGTGACGATTTTGATCACGGTTTCCGTATTGCGGCGGGCATGCCGAAGGATTTCATCCATGGTCAATGCCTCGTCCACAAGACCGTGGGCATAATTATCCACTGTGCAGAGGGAGGCATAGGCCATGTCCAGTTCTTTGGCTATGATGGCTTCACTCGCCATAGTCATGCCGACCAGGTCTGCAAACCGGGACATGAACCGGATTTCCGCCTTTGTTTCAAAACGGGGGCCGGCCGTTTGCCAATAGACGCCGCCCTCAAAAACATCAACGCCGCAATCCCGAACTGCCGCCAGCAAACGCTGCCGGACATTCCCATCAAGGGTCGGCGCCACATAGCCCGGCTTATCCCGGAAAATCGTCGGCCCCGGGTAGGGCATAATAAAATCCTCGGGGATGGCAAACATGCCCGGAGGCAGGGCTTGATTCATGGACCCGGTTGAATTGACGGCAATAACTTCTTCCACCCCAAGCCCCTTAAGGGCCGACAGATTGGCCGGATGATTGATCTTGTGGGGAAGGATGTGGTGGCAGGCGTTGGTGCCGTGGCGGGGTAGGAAAGCCACCCGGTCCGTGAGGAAGATCTGGGCCTGGCCGAAAATCGTGTCGATGCACCTTTCTTCCGGACGATCGATGATGCCTTCCACCTGAAGAAAAATCGTGCCTGAAATGATACCGAGACGCTTCATGGGGATGCTCCTTTAAAACATATATACAATGAGGCACTTATACCAGAACCTGCCGTGCCTGTCAAAAAGGGTTCTCGATGCTAAAATGAATTTGACTTCCTCCAATGGATTATGCCATAAGTTAACCTTATAAAATTTCATGGAGGTCCATGATATGTCTGCAGAGGCCGTTTTGCATGTAACGGATGATAGTTTTGAGAAGGAAATCATTAAAGCGGACAAACCGGCTCTTGTTGATTTCTGGGCGCCCTGGTGCGGTCCCTGCAAGGCCTTGGGCCCCACCGTCGAAGAACTCGCGGCGGAATACAAGGATCGCGTCATCATATCCAAACTGAATATCGATGACAATCCCGCCACAGCAGGCAAATATGGCGTCCGAAGCATTCCCACGCTGCTTCTTTTCAAGAATGGCGAGGTCCTCGATACGGTTATCGGCCTCGTGCCCAAGGAGCGGCTGGAAACCCTTATCAAGAAGGGATTGTAGGCGAGGCATTTCGATCATGCGGAAAAAAAACTATCTTCTGATCCTTCTGGTTATCACCCTCACGCTGTCCGGATGCGGATGGTGGAAAGATTATTTTTCCCGGAACAAACGAATCGGGAATACGCCGGAGGTCATGTATCAGGCCGGGATCGAAGCCTTCAAGGATGGCCGGTACAAGCGGGCTATTGAACATTTTACGAGGGTAAAGGAACTCTTTCCGCTTCACGCCCTCGCGTTGATGGCCGAGATGGGAATCGCCGATGCCCATTTCAGCGACGGACAATATGCCGAGGCCGACCTGGCCTATACGGATTTTCTGAATCTTCATCCGACCAATGAAAATATCCCCTATGTCATGTACCAGATCGGTATCTGCCATTATAACCAGATGCAGGGCATCGACCGTGATCAGACGGAAACCATCCGGACGGCCAAGGATTTTGAACGCCTCATGGCCCGCTTTCCGACCAGCAAGTTTGCTATCATGGCCGAAAAGAAACTTCGGGAATGCCGGCAGCGACTTGCCGAAAGTGAGTTCTATGTCGGGGAATTCTACTTCAAGCGGGAGAAGTATAAGGCAGCACTGGCGCGCTTTGAATACCTAGCCAAGACCTATCCCACCCTGGGATTTGATTACCAGACCAATATTTATCTGGCGGAAACAAAAAAGCGCCTCGCCGAGGAAGAGGCCAAAAAGGCCAAGGGTGAATTGAAAAAGAGAGTCGAGGATCCCCAGAACAGGGTTACCCAAGGCTTTTAGCCATCTATGTGGCCTGAATGCAAAGTTCAGGCTGACTTGATGTATCCACGGCAATATGCAATTCCGCAAGAATCTCCATCACCGGATCAAAGTCTTCCTTCTGTGCAAGGGAGATTTCCCACAAGAAAAATAACGGTAGTCCTTGCATCAATGGCATTAATGCCAAATCAAGTAAAATTTGACAATTTTCAGGGATTTATTGTAATATTGAATAATGATTGATGAAAAAGAAATCCAGCCGGGGAAAGCCCCGGAATTGAACCCGGAAATGGCATACCAATTGACCCGCGATGCCATTACGGGCCTGCCGAACCGGATCCTTTTTTCCGACCGTGCCGCCATAGCCCTGGCTCAAGCCCAACGCAATCGCGAAAGGTTGGCCTTGATGATTCTCGACCTTGATCACTTCCGGGAGGTTCTTAAAGCCTATGGTGAGCAGTTCGGCGATAGCCTGCTGAAGATGGTCGGCGAACGCATCGCCCGGCGTTTACGCAAGGGGGATACGGTGGCCCGCATCGGCGGTGACGAGTATGCCATGATTCTTCCGGGCATGATTCGCAAGGACAACGCCGGGATTCTGGCCAGAGAGCTTGTGGAATCCTTTAAGGAACCATTCATGATTGCCGGGGCAGAGATTCGCATTACGCCCAGTATCGGCATTGCCCTTCTGCCCGAAGACGGTGATACGGAAGAGGAGCTCCTCAAAAACGCCGATATCGCCCTTTCCAGAGCCAAGGAAAACGGCCGGAATAATTTCCAGTACTATACCCCTTCCCTTTCCTAATAGGCATCGCTGTTATTGATCACATCGCCAACGGCAACCTTTTGCCTGAAAATCCGGTAAACCCATATCTGATATCCGATCACGACCGGCACAAAAATCAAGACGACAACGGTCATGATCTTCAATGTGTAAGGGCTGGAAGACGAATTGAAGATCGTCAGGTTGTAAACGGGGTCCAGACTGGAGGGGATCAGGTTGGGATACAAACCGACAACGCCAGTCAGCACGACCGTTACAATCAGCAGACAAGAGGCAAAGAATGCACCCGTGAATTTCTTTTTTAGAATCAATATTCCCATCACGGCAAGAGAAACGACGGCCAGGACCGGAACGATCATCCAAACGGTATGACGCAAGTAATTGGCATACAGTGAAGTAGCCACGGCCGTATGGATCAGAAATATGACCGCCAGGATGAGCAGGACCATCCAAAATTTGAACGCCAAACCCGTTGCCCGTCCGGCAAGCTCTCCATCGGTTTTCATGGAAATCCATAAAATTCCATGCATCATGAACATGACCAGAAACAACAGACCTGTCTGTACGCCATAGGGATTCAGAAGGCCCAAAAGCGTCCCGTGATATCCCGTGGCGTCCATGGGAAGTCCCTGAAAAATATTGCCGAATGCCACACCGAACAGGACGGCCGGAATGAGGCTTCCCATAAAAATGGCGATATCCCAGCCTTTTTTCCAGGCGTCCGAGGAGCCCTTGCCTCTGAATTCAAAGGCCACACCCCGGAAGATGAGGGCGATCAGGATGATGAAAAGGGCGGAATAGAGGTAACTGAACATCATGGCGTATGCCACGGGAAATGCTGCGAACGTGGCGCCGCCTGCCGTGACCAGCCAAACCTCGTTGCCGTCCCATACCGGTCCGATGGAATTGATCATGACACGCTTGTCTATGTCGCTCTTGCCCAAAATGGGGTAGAGAATACCCACGCCCAGATCAAAGCCGTCCGTCATGAAATAGAGCGCCCAGAGGATGCCCCAGAGGGCAAACCAGATCACTTGGAATTCCATTGTGCACCTCTTATCCTTTTAATAAACAGGGCCTTCCATTTCTTCCTCAGGCCCTTTCTTCGCGTATTTCATCAGCAGATAGATATCGATCACCCCCAGAAAGCCGTAGAAAATCAAAAAACCCGCGATGGAAATCATGACCTGCATGGGTTCGATCCCCCGGGAAACGGCATCTTTCGTCCTCAATACCCCATAGACGATCCACGGCTGCCTCCCCACTTCGGCTACCACCCAGCCGAGCTGGGCGGCTATATAAGGAAGGGGGATCGCATATAGCATGACCCGCAGGTAGAAGGGATAGGCATCCAGGCGATCCTTGCGGGACAAGACAACTGCAATAAAACTCAGGATAAAAAACAGAAATCCGCAACCCACCATGAGGCGGAAGCTGACGAAAGACGCCATGACGGGGGGGCGGTCACCCTTGGGGAAGTCTTTCAATCCTTTAACTTCCGCGTTCCCGTCCTTATAGGCAAGGAAGCTGACCATCCTAGGAATGCCGAGAAACTCTACGGCATTCCGTTCGTTCTCGGGGTCCGGCACCAGGAGCAGATAAAACGGAACCCCCTGGCGGGTTTCCCATACCGATTCAATGGCAGCCAGTTTGGAGGGCTGGACCTTCGCTACTTCTCCACCATGAAAATCCCCTACGACAATCAGCAGAAATGAACTGACCAGGCCAAAGATGGCGGCTATCTTGAACGATGTCTTGAAAAAAGGGAGGTGGCTTTTTCTCAGAATATGCCAGGCGGAAATCCCCATGACAAAAAAGGCAGCTACGACATAGCCGGCCAGAATCGTATGGAAAAATTTGAACCAACTGTATCCGTTGGTAAGAAACGCCATGAAATCAACCAATTCCGCCCGGTTGTTCCGAATGACATAACCGACGGGATGCTGCATCCAACCATTGGCAAAAAGAATCCAGAAGGCCGACAGATTGACGGCGAAGGCGACAATCCACATGGAAGCGGCATGCATCCGGGGCGACACGCGTTTCCAGCCGAAGATCCACAGACCAATGAAGGTTGATTCGAGAAAAAAAGCGACCGTGGCTTCGATGGCCAGAGGAACGCCGAAGATATCTCCCACATATTTGGAGTATTCCGCCCAGTTCATCCCGAATTGAAATTCCATAGTGAGACCCGTCACCACGCCCAGGGCAAAATTTATTAAAAAAAGCTTGCCCCAGAAACGGGTCATCTTCAGGTATTCACCGTTGCCGGTAGCGACGTAGCGGCTCTCCATGTATGCGACAAGAATGGCTAAGCCGAGGGTCAGGGGAACAAAGATAAAATGAAAAATAGCCGTCATGGCGAACTGGATACGGCTGAGCGACAGGACATCCATAAGCGTTTTCCTCCTTCGGAGACGGTGGAAATCGGTCAAACAAACGCAATATATCACATAATCAGCGGCTATTCCTATAAATTTCATTGACATTATTTGCTGAAAAAAGACATGATGCCCTACGGTGATCGTTAATATATCCTGTTTGCCCGAATAGGGGCGAAGCTTGAAATATGACGACGGCAAGTATATAATAATACATATATTGAAGAAGAAAGGACGAATAATAGCCCTATGCAGATCACGCGTTCCCACGAATATGAAAACAAAAACCACATCCAAAAAAGCCGCAAGCCTGTCCACGTCCTGGCCCATATCATTAAGGCATGCGCTCTGATAGTTCTGGTTGCATTGTGCGGATCCGTAATGCCTGTTAATAGTGCCGACGCCCAGGACATTCCGTCTTACGGCAAAGGCCCCAGGGAGCTGATTGTCTTTTCAGACTACTTTTGCCCGCCATGCATGACCATGGAGGGTGATCTGGAGCCGGCTATTAATAAGCTGCTCGCTAAAGGCGATGTTAAAGTGACCTTCGTGGATTACCCCGGCCATAAACCGACAGGCATGTACGCGAAATACTTTCTTTTTTCCACACAAGGCGACCCGGGATACAAAAATGCGATGCATGCCAGAAATGTCCTGTTTTCCCTGTCAAAGCAGAACCTTGCCAAAACGAATGAGGAGATTGAAAAGGCCTTCAAGGCCCAGGGCGTGGTCTTCAAGCCGTTCAACCCGAAGCCCGTCTTTTCCGCCTGGGAGCAAATGATCTCCAAGCACAAGATCACCACCACGCCCACCTGTATCCTGAAATTCTCGGAGACGGACATACGCAAATATGAGGGCACGGTCGAGATTCGCAACGGGTTGCTTCCTGAACTCGAAAACCTGGGCAAAAAGATTAAACTTTAACATTTCGACTTGATAGAAATGGATCATGAAAAGATTCCGGGTGTCATGGCTGAAGGCTGCTGCCTTTTTGACGATATGCTGCTTAGGCGGCCCCGGAATTGTCAGCGCGTCGGAAACGAGCCTTTCTTTCTCGGAAGCCGTCACATTTGCCCTCAAGAACAATCATGAAATCAAGGCCCTTCAGAATGCCGCCCTCGCCACAAAAGAAGGCATCGGCATTGCGAGGAGCTGGCTTTTGCCCAAGCTCACCTTTGAGGAACGGTATTTAAGGACGGTGAATCCCGGCTACGCCTTCATGACAAAGTTGAACCAGCAGCGGATCGAACAGCCCGACTTCAATCCCAATAATCTTAACAATCCTGATCCCATCAACGATTTCCAGACATCCCTCTTCCTGGAACAACCGCTTTTCACCAGGAAAGGTTTCCTAAGCCTGGAAATGTCCCAGGCAGATTCCCGGGCCAAAAATGAAGATGTTCGTCGCAAGCAGGAGGAAATCGCTTTTCAGGTCAGCCAGTCCGTCATATCCCTGCAAACGGCCCAAGCCTTTATGAGCGTTGCGGAAAAATCTCTTGAAGAGGCCAGGGAGCATCTGAGAATAACCGAATTAAGGTACAAAAACGGCTTGGGGCAGTATTCCGATACACTCCGTGCATCCACATCTTTAACTGAAGCGGAGCAAAGGCAAGTCAGTGCCGCAAAAAACATCAACGTGGCGAAACGGGGCCTGGGCCTTCTTCTGGGGCTGGAAGAAAATGTAAGCATCTTCGATAAGACACCCCATATCCCTCTCCGGAATCTGGCCGATTGTACGCAGGCCGCCCTGTCCAGGCGTGATGTGAAGTCAGGAGAGATCAGGGGGGAGAATGCCCGGAAAAACATAAAAATGGCCGAAGCCGGATACTTCCCCTATGTCGGCATAGGCGGGGCCTATCAGCTCAATGATCACAGCAAGCCACTGGGCAGTGAAGGCAATAACTGGCAGGTAACGGCCTTTCTTCGGTGGGACCTTTTCGATGGAACCAAACGGGAATACGAACGGTCCAAGGCGAAATTTGAGGCGGCCGGCGCCCAGGAACAGCTTTCCAGCCTGAAAAAAGCCATCTCATTCAGGGTATATGAGGCATACCTCAGCGTCGAAGAGGCGCGAAAAAACACGGAACTGGCCAGGCGGGGGCTGAAATCCGCGGAAGAAGGAAAAAGACTGGTACAGCTCCGGTATGAAAATGGGCTTTATCCTCTCGTTGACCTCCTCAATGCACAAACCAGTCTCGATCAGGCACGGGCCAATGTTGCCGCCAGGGAAGGCGAGCAGGGCCTTGCCGTGATCAGGCTCAGTTTTGAGAGTGGGACCATTATGCAGGATCTGAAAATTGAACAATAATGATCGGGGTTCAAGATGAAGTTCGCTTCTACACAACCATGTCATCGGCGGGTCAAAATATTGGGCTGTCATTTGCTGTTGTACGCTTTCGCCGCTTTGATCGCTTGGGGCTGCCAGGGGGGATCAAAGCCTGAGACCGCTGAAACCAAACGGCCCCTCATAACCGGCGTGAAAACGATTTCCATCATGCCGGCAGCGGTTGACGATATTTATGAGACCAGCGGGACGATCAAAGCGGACCAAGTGAGCACCATCGCTGCACGCGTGATGGGTACGGTCAGTGCCTTGTATGTCCGTGAAGGAGACCGTGTCAAGACAGGTCAAATCCTCATGACGATTGACAGCCGGGATCTGGCCCAGAAAGTAAAGGGGGCCTCTATGGCTCTGGAATCGGCCAAACAGAGCAAAGCCCTGGCAGATGTCACCTGGCAGCGTTATCGGAAACTCTACGACGAGAAGGCCCTGTCACAGCAGGAAATGGACCAGGTGGAAACCCGGAAGAAGGTTACCGAAAGCGAATATGAACGATCCCGGTCGGTCCTTGAAGAGGCCAGAACTTATGAGGAATTTGCGAGGATTAAGGCCCCGTTTGCCGGGATGGTGACAAGCAGGCCCATTACCGAAGGTGGCATGGCCATACCGGGACAGCCTCTTTTGACAATTGAAAGCACCGCATCGCTTTATGTGGAGGGTCATGTCGATGAGGCCCTTTCAGGACGATTGAGAAAGGGTATGCCCGTTTACCTGTCTATAGAGGCGGGAAAAGAACAGGTCCGGGGGACCCTCCGCGATATCATTTCCGCCGTCGATCCCCGTTCCCGAACCTTCCTTGTGAAAATCGCGGTGGCATCCAATGAACTGAAAAGCGGACTTTTTGCCGTCATCCATATTCCCGTGGGGAAAAAAGAAAGCCTTCTTGTCCCTGCCGGGGCTGTCGTTTCCAAGGGACAATTGACCGGGGTTTATGTGACGACCCCCCAAGGCGTTGTCTCCTACCGTCTGGTCAAGACCGGCCGGATCCTGCCCGACGGGCGTATTGAAATCCTCTCCGGTCTGTCTGCAAAAGAGGTGATCATTTCAGAAGGCGTCCAAAACGCAGTGGACGGCGGAATCATTCAGGAATACCGGATCAAATAACGGCGGCACCCAGAAAGAAACGCATGGCAGACTTCGGCATCTCCGGAAAGATTGCAAAGTCATTCATCCGATCCAAACTGACACCCCTCATCATTGTGGCGTCCCTGTTGATGGGTCTTTTTGCCGTTGTCGTTACTCCCCGTGAGGAGGAACCCCAGATTGTCGTTCCCATGATTGACGTCTTTGTTTCCTATCCCGGCGCCTCGGCCAAGGAAGTAGAGGAACGGGTGACCTATCCGATGGAAAAGCTGCTGTCGGAAATCAAGGGTGTCGAATATGTCTACTCCATCGTCCGGCCCGGCTCCAATCTGACCATCGTCCGTTTCTACGTAGGGGAAAAAATGGAGGACAGCCTGGTCAAGCTCTACAACAAGCTCATGTCCCATTATGATTTCATTCCCCCCGGCGTCTCCCAACCCCTGGTAAAACCAAAATCCATCGATGATGTCCCCATCCTTACCCTCACCCTGTGGAGCGAAAACCCGGCTTACACAGGTTACAACCTCCGGCGTGTGGCCATGGAGATGTGTACGGAACTCAAAAAAGGGACCGACGTTTCCGAATTTTCCGTTATCGGCGGCCAGAAGAGGCAGATTCTCATTAACCTTGATCCAACAAGGCTTCGGGCCTATCAAACTTCTGCTTTTCAGATCATGGACAGCCTCCGGAAGAGCAATATCACCTTACCGGCAGGCCCCATTACCGCGGGTAATCGGGAAATATCAATCGAAACAAGCGGTTTCATCACAAGCGCCGACGACCTGGGGCGGATCGTCATCGGGGTTTACAGCGGCCGTCCTGTCTATCTTCGGGATGTCGCCGCCATTACGGACGGAGCGGAAGAGGCAAAGTCTTACGTCTTCATGGGCCTGGGGCCTGGCGCAGGCGATAAAGGCATCAAAAGCCGCACGTCCGGACAATTTGAAGCGGTTACCATTGCCATCGCCAAGAAAAAAGGCGCCAATGCAAGCGACGTGGCCCATGAGGCCCTGCGTAAGGTGGACGCCATGAAGGGCAGTCTCATTCCTTCGGACATACAGGTGACGATTACCAGAAACTATGGGGAGACGGCTAAGGACAAATCGGATGAACTGCTCAAGCACATGCTGATCGCCACTATTTCCGTCATCTGCCTCATCGCCGTTTTTTTGGGATGGCGGGAATCCATCGTGGTAGCCGTTGCCGTTCCCGTTACCCTGGCCCTGACTCTTTTGATTACTTATCTTTACGGCTATACCCTGAACCGGGTGACCCTTTTTGCCCTTATCTTTTCCATCGGGATTCTGGTGGACGACGCTATAGTCGTGGTGGAAAACATCACCCGCCATTTCCGGATGCATGGCATCCAGCCCGACCATGCCATCCGCGCTGTCGACGAAGTGGGCAATCCGACGATTCTGGCCACCTTCACCGTTATTGCCGCCCTTCTTCCCATGGCTTTCGTCTCCGGCCTCATGGGTCCTTATATGCGGCCCATCCCGATCGGGGCTTCGGCGGCCATGCTTTTTTCCCTGCTGGTGGCCTTCATCGTCAGTCCCTGGATGAGCTGGCTTATTCTCAAAAATGTTAAAACCCATCAAAGGCATGAGGAAGGCACCGCCATTCATCGTCTCTATGAAAAGATCATCGGCCCCATGATCACAAGCGGTAAAAAGCGGGCGATGATATTCATCATGGTCCTGGTACTCCTGCTTCTGTCGGTGCTGCTCATCCCCCTGAAAAAAGTTACCATGAAGATGCTGCCCTTCGATAACAAAAGCGAATTGCAGGTCATTATTGACATGCCCGAGGGCAAAACCCTTGAAGAAACGGCCGCCCTGACCCGCGAGTTGACGGAGTACCTGAAAACGGCCCCCGAGGTGACGGACTACCAGGCCTATATCGGCACGGCCGCCCCCTTCAACTTCAACGGCCTTGTCAGGCATTATTTTCTGCGGTCTGGAAGTAATGTTGCAGATATTCAGGTGAATTTTGTCGCCCGGGACAAGCGCAAGGCCCAAAGCCACGATATTGCCAAGCGCCTGCGTCCTGAATTGAAAAAAATCAGCGACCGGTATGGCGCACGGATTAAGCTGGCGGAAATACCGCCGGGGCCTCCCGTTCTGTCGACGCTGGTTGCGGAGATTTACGGGCCGGAGCCGCAGAGACAGCGGGAAATCGCCGCTCAGGTCATGGAGATCTTCCGGAATACGGATGGCGTAGTCGATGTCGATAAGTTGGTGGAAGCCGATCAGCGCAAAATCTTCTTTGATATCGACCGGGAGAAGGCGGCCGCCACAGGCGTCACCCCGGAGAATATAGCCCGGAGCCTCCGAATTGCCGTAAGCGGAGCAGAGGCAGGCCTCGTCCATTTTGATCGCGAAAGGGAACCCGTATCCCTCTTTCTACGCATGCCCTTTTCGGACCGATCCTCTTTGGCGCGATTGAAATCCCTGACCATACCATCGACGACGGGCGTTCCCGTACCCCTGTCTGAGCTTGTGAAGATACGGGAGGGATTTGAAGAAAAAACCATCTATCATAAAAACCTTAAAAAGGTCACCTATGTCACCGCCGATGTGGCCGGCTCGGAAGAAAGCCCTGTTTACGCCATTCTGAATATGAAAAAGGCGATTGCCGGACTGAAGCTCCCCGAAGGCTATGAATTCAAGCAGTATTCGACGGTGCCGCCCTGGAGCGAAGACCGCTATTCCATGAAGTGGGACGGCGAGTGGCACATTACCTATGAGGTCTTCCGGGACCTGGGTATCGCCTTTGCGGCGGTTCTGGTGATTATTTACATTCTCGTCGTGGCATGGTTCAGGAGCTTTGTTATTCCTCTTATGATCATGGCCCCCATCCCTCTGACCCTTGTGGGTATCCTGCCCGCCCACTGGGCCTTCGGAGCCTTTTTCACCGCCACGTCGATGATCGGCTTCATTGCCCTGGCGGGCATTGTCGTCCGCAATTCCATCCTTTTGGTGGATTTCATCCAGATGGAATGGCAGGAAAAGGGAGACCTGCGCCAAGCCGTCATCAATGCGGGGGCCGTCCGGTTCCGTCCCATCGTTTTGACGGCGGCCGCTGTTGTGGTCGGCTCCTTCGTCATGATCTTCGATCCCATCTTCCAGGGGTTGGCCATCGCTATGATGTTCGGCGCTGTAGCGGCAACCTGCCTGACGCTGATTGTTGTGCCCCTTCTCTACTACGCGATTTTCCGAAACGCCGCCCGCCCTGAGGGAATAAATCACAAATAATACATATTTGTCGCAAAACACGAACAATATTGTTGCATGCCACGGCGACCTTCATATATACAAACGGTCTGATCATTGGTGAAAGTTGAAGTCCATCAAGATCATCCGGGAGGTTCTTACAAATGGCTATGCACAATGGAAAAGGTTTCGACAACGAGCAATACATCAAGGAGCAGATTGAAGAAATTCTCGAAAGGGTAGCGAAATTCGACAATAAACTCTATCTCGAATTCGGCGGCAAGCTGCTTTGGGATTACCATGCGGCCCGCGTGCTTCCCGGTTACGATCCGAACGTCAAAATGCGGCTCATCCGCGAACTCAAGGATAAGGCCGATATCCTTCTTTGTATCTATGCAGGGGATATTGAAAGGAAAAAAATCCGGGCTGATTTCGGCATTACTTACGATGCCGATACCCTTAAATTGATTGACGATCTCAGGGCTTGGGACATAGATGTCCTGGGTGTCGTTATTACCCGTTACGATAATCAGCCCGCCGCCACCCTGTTCAAGAACAAGCTGGAAAGGCGCAACATCCGTGTGGTCACTCATCGCTACACCAAGGGATACCCAACGGATGTCGATGCCATCGTGAGCGAAGAGGGATACGGAGCGAACGAGTACATAGAAACCAAAAAGCCGCTGGTCATCGTAACGGGTCCGGGCCCCGGAAGCGGCAAACTGGCCACCTGCCTGTCCCAGATGTATCATGAGCACATGCTCGGCATCCGGGCAGGCTATGCGAAATTCGAGACTTTTCCCATCTGGAATCTTCCGCTCCGGCATCCCGTCAACGTGGCCTATGAGGCCGCCACTGCCGACATTCGTGATGTGAATTTAATCGATCCCTTTCATCTGGAGGCCTATGGGAAAACCTCCGTCAATTACAATCGTGACGTGGAAGTCTTCCCGGTCCTGCAAAGGATCCTCGGAAGGATCACAGGTGGCGCTCTCTTATATAAGTCTCCAACAGACATGGGCGTCAATCGGGCCGGTTTTGCCATCATCAAAGACGATGTAACCAGAGAAGCTTCCAAGCAGGAGATCCTGAGGCGGTATTACCGGTATCGGTGCGAGTATGCCATGGGCTTCGCGGATCGGGAGACGGTTCAGCGCGTGGAGCTTTTTCTCAAGGATTTCGGCATCAGTACTGAGGATCGTTTGGTCGTGAAGCCTGCCTGGGAGGCCGCCAGAGAGGCCCAGGATCAAAACAAAGGTAATGAGGGGATTTATTGCGGCGCCGCCATCGAGCTGGCCGACGGCACCATCATCACGGGCAATAATTCGCAGCTTATGCACGCCGCGTCGAGTCTGATTCTCAATGCCGTCAAGCATCTGGCCGACATTCCGGACAAGATCAAGCTGCTTCCACCCTACATCACGGACGCCGTCAGAAACATGAAAACGGATATTCTGAATGAGACATCCGTCAGCCTCGATCTGGAGGAAACGCTCATCGCCCTGAGCATCAGCGCGACAACCAATCCGGCGGCCCAATTGGCCATGGAAAAGCTCAAAGAGATTAAAAAATGCGAGGCGCATATGACCCATATTCCCACACCGGGAGATGAAGCCGGCCTCCGGCGCCTCGGCGTCAATATGACCAGCGAACCCAATTTTTCCACCAAAAACCTCTTCATGCCTTAAAAAGGATTGATTTTAAACCGTCATTGCGGCATGATTTTCCACTGAGGCAAAGCCGGTCCCCATTGCGGAGCTGCAATGGATATCAACATCACATGAGACAACCATCATCGGGAGGTGTATTTCCATGAAAATCGCCGTTCTCAATGGCAGCCCGAAAGGCGAAAACAGCGTCACCGTCCAGTACATCAAGTTCATCCAGAAAAAGTATCCCGACCATGAATTCAAGCTCTTCAACATTGCCTACGAAATCCTGAAGTACGAAAAAGACGTCCATAAATTCCGGCAGATCATCACGGAAGTCAATGAATCGGACGGTGTCATATGGGCCTTTCCTCTCTATAGTTTCCTTGTGGCCGGCCAATACAAGCGATTCATCGAAATGATCTGGGAAACCGGTTCGGAGAAAGCATTCAAGGAAAAATATACCTGTGTTTTTTCGACGTCCATCCATTTCTTCGACCACACCGCCCACAACTACCTGCGGGGGATTTGTGACGATCTCGGCATGAAATTCATCGAATCCTATTCCGCCGATATGGATGACATTTTTATAGATGAAAGGCGCCTTTGTTTTCTCAAGTGGGCCGGCGATTTTCTGAAGGCGATCGAAACCGGCGCCCCGACATCACGAAGCTATCCGCCGGTTGTGGCCGATAAGTTCGACTACGAGCCCGGCAAAAGCGGCCGGAAAATCAGCGCCGGGAAACTGAAAATCCGCGTTCTGGCCGATTTCGGAGACGGCAAATCCAACATCGGGTCGATGGTGGAAAGGTTCAGCGCTAAACTGAAAGGCGATATCAAGATCTATGATCTTGCAGATGTTGATATGAAAGGCGGATGCCTGGGGTGTCTTCAGTGCGCCTTTGATAACCTTTGTATTTACAAGGACGGCTTTGTTGACTTTTTCAATCAAGAGTTCCGCAATGCCGATATCACCATTTTCGCCGGGGCCATCCGGGATCGCTACCTGTCGTCCCGGATGAAGATGTTTCGGGATCGGGCTTTTTTCAATGGCCATATTCCCGTGCATGTCGACAAACAGGTGGGCTATATCATATCAGGCCCTCTGGGCCAGTTGCCGAACCTCCAGGAAATCCTTCAGGGAAATGCCGAAATGTCCGGCGGCAATCTGGCCGGGATCGTCACGGATGAGAACGGCGATTCCGCGCAAATGGACGCCCTTCTTGACAATTTTGCCGTCAGGTGTGTGGATTATGCCCGGAAACGCTACATGAGGCCCAAGACATTCCTGGGGGTTGGCGGGCACAAGATTTTCCGGGATCAGATCTGGGCAAGGCTGCGTTTCCCCTTCGATGCCGATTTTAAATTCTACAGTGAAAACGGGCTCTTTGATTTCCCACAGGACGACACGCGATACCTTGAATTCAGCTCCCAGATGCTGGCCATGATCCAGGACCCCAAAATGAGAAACGAGGTGCGCAAGGTCATCAAAACGGAAATGCTCAAAGGCTACGAGAAGGCGGTGCAAACAAAGTAGCATTCATCGGGAGCGTTCCATGATTGTCACCGCCCTTGTTGAAAACCATGCTGACCACGGATGGCCGGGACTGAGAACCGAATTGGGGCTGGCCATCCATATCGATTGTTCCCATACGCAAATCCTGTTCGACGCCGGTGCGAGCGATGCCTTTATCCATAACGCAAAGGTTCTGGGGATCGATCTTTCAGGCGTTGATTCGGTCATCGTTTCCCATGGCCATTACGACCATTTCAACGGCCTGGCCGGACTGTTCCCCTTGAATGATAAGGCCACGGTTTATCTGCACGCCCGTGCCGCCGATTATTACATGGCGGTGATCTTCGGTGTTTTCAAAAAATATATCGGGATCGACCGCACCTTGGTGTCCCATCATGGTGATCGGATTGAAACCATTTCGGACGCCGTCGAGATCGCTGATGGCATCTTCACTCTAACGGGCCTGTCGCGAAAATATCCGCTGCCCCCCGATGCAAAAATCTTATTTGTCAAAAAAAACGGAACCCTTGTCCCCGATCGCTTCGAGCATGAAATTCTGCTGGTTATCCGGGAGAAAAACGGCTTGGTCGTTTTTGCCGGCGGGTGCCACAGCGGCATACTGAATGCCGTGGCATCGGTCCGGGAGCACTTTCCCGGCCATGTCATTCAGGCCTTGTTTTGCGGATTTCACGCGATAAGGCTTCCGTTTTTAGGGATCATGCCGGGAGGCAAGGTCGATATAAAGACGCTGGCCGGTCAATTGAATCAAATGGAGGATGTGAAAAAGATATACACTTGCCATTCGACAAGCCGTAATGTACATCAGGAAATGAAACAGACCCTGGGTGACAAACTGGAATACTTCTCTACGGGTTGCCGGGTAAGCTTAGGATAAAGATAAATTCTGAAAGGGGAAATAATGGAAGAGTTCACGCACCGATTCATTGAAACCAACGGGATTCGCATGCATATTGCCGAAAAGGGGACCGGGCCGCTGGTCCTCATGTGCCACGGGTTCCCTGAATTATGGTACACATGGCGCCACCAGATCACGGCCGTCGCCGATGCGGGATATCACGTGGTTGTGCCCGACCAGCGCGGTTATGGCCAGACGGATTGCCCGGAGAAGATCGAGGACTATAATATTTTTCAACTGACGGGGGATATCATCGGCCTCGTCAATGCCCTCGGCGAATCTCAGGCCATCATTATGGGTCATGACTGGGGATCCGTCGTCACCCAGTACTGTTCCCTGTTTCGCCCGGATATCTTCAAGGCCGTGGTCCTCCTCAGCGTTCCCTATCTTCCCCGGATGCGCAGCAATATCTCACCCATCGAGATCATGAAAAAAATGTACGGAGAGGACATCTTCTATCAGGTCTATTTTCAGGAACCGGGAAAGGCCGAAGGGGAATTCGATCTGGATGCCCGCCGGTCCATGGGCATGATCCTCTATTCCAATTCGGGCAGCCCGCCGCCGGAGAAGCGCTGGCGCTATGTGTATAAAAAAGGGGAGAAGCTTTTGGAGAATTTCTCCTACCCGGAGACGCTCCCCCATTGGTTGACGGAGGCGGACATCGATTATTTCGGCCGGGAATTCGCAAGATCGGGTTTTCGGGGCGGTGTGAACTGGTACCGGCACATAGACTGGAACTGGAAACAGACCCCTTTTCTCGACGGTGCCAAAATCCTCCAGCCGACGCTCTTTGTGGCCGGAGACGCGGACCCCGTTATGAAAATGTATGGAAAAGCCTATGAAAATCTGGAGAAGGCGATCCCGAACCTGAAGAAAAAGGTTGTCCTCCCCGGCGTCGGTCACTGGGTCAATCAGGAACGCCCGGAAGAGGTCAACCAACTGATTCTGGCGTTCCTGAAAAACCTGTAGCGTTGCAAAATATTGTATTCATGAAAGAACCGTCTTTTCTTAGACTTTCTGCAAGCCCCCCCTTTCTAAAGGGGGCAACCTTTTTTTCTTCCCCCTTTTATAAAGGGGGATACAGGGGGATTTTATGGGCCATGCTAAAAAAATCTCCCCCAGCCCCTCTTTAGAAAAGAGGGGAGCTAAAAAGAATCTTGTCGATGGAGGTCATGCATGCATCCTCTGATCAATGAACAGATGGTCGAGCATATCCGTTCCACAGGACACGCCCTGGAGGACCAGCCGGACCGGGTGGCGGTCATGGAATCCCTGGGTCTTCCTTATGATCGACCGGCAGAGAATGTCGTTATCATGGGTTGCCAGAATTTCAAACTCATGCCTTCGGTGATCCAAAAATTTGCCCGCATCCTGAAGCGGGGCGGCATGGATTTCACCTTCCTATCGAAGGAATACTGCTGCGGAAACTACCTCTACCGCCCGGCCATCAAGGCCAAAGACGAGGAGGCGATGACGGAATGCCGGTCCTATTCAAAGGAATTCGCCGGATTGAATATCGCGCAGATGAAAAAGCTGGGGGCTCGCAGGCTGATCCTCTTCTGCTCCCCCTGCTATCCCATTTACAAATATGCCTTTCCCGATGAAGACATCGTCTTTTACCCTCAGGCGCTTGCCGAAGTGATCGGCGATCTGGAATGGTCCCATGAAATCGACTACTATGCCGGCTGCTACAAACTTCACCGGAATTTTGCCAAAGTTCCCATGGATCTGAAATCGACCAACGCCGTTTTTCACAAGATCGGGGGACTTTCCGTCAACCGGATCAGCGCGCCCGCCTGCTGCTACAAGCCAGACGGTCTGGCCCATATGATCGGTCATGTGAAGACGGACTGCATGGTCCACATTTGTACGGGATGTTATTTCCAGGCGGTTTTCAACATGCCGAAGGACAGGCAGGTCAAGATCCTCATGCTGCCTGAGCTTATCGATATGATTCAGGAAGGTTGATCTATGCCCATAGCGGATATAAAAGGACGTATTGCCCTTGTCACCGGCGGCAGCCGCGGCATCGGCCGCGCGATCGCCATCGGATTGGCCAAAGCGGGGGCGGATGTGGCGGTGAATTATCTGTCGCGTGAAAAAGAGGCCCATGAGATCTGCGACATTGTCATGGCCCATGGTTGCCGCGCTGTTGCCGTGCAGGCCGATGTCAGTGTGTCGGCAGACGTCGCCCGGATGGTCAAAACCGTTGAAAATCAATTGGGAACCATATCGATCCTGGTCAACAACGCCGGGGTGGCCAAGGCCCGGCGTTTGGACGAGATTGACGAAACGTTGTGGGATGAAACCATCGCCGTTAATCTGAAATCCTGTTTCCTCGTGACCCAGGCAACACTCCCGGGGATGCGGGCCAAGAAGTGGGGACGGATCATCAACATCTCGTCCGTGGCCGCGCATACGGGGGGCATCGTCGGTCCGCACTACGCCGCATCCAAAGCCGGCATCCTGGGATTGACCCATTCCTACGCCGCATTACTGGTCAAGGAAGGCATCACCGCCAACGCCATCTCCCCGGCATTGGTCATCACGGATATGGTAAGCGAAGCCACCCGGGCCAGAACCAGCCTGATTCCCGTAGGACGCCTCGGCACCGTCGAGGAAGTGGCGGAGGTAGCCGTCATGCTGGCAGGAAACGGCTACATGACCGGACAGACCATCAATATCAACGGCGGGCTCTATCCGACTTGAACCCCCACT
>CAZBME010000008.1:0-17384 GCA_964492965.1 uncultured Syntrophaceae bacterium
AGCATCATTTTATGACTTCATAGGAGGCTACCATGAGTGAAAAAAAACCGGCGGAGATGATGGTCGTGACCACGGAAAACATCTTCCGGATCTTGTGCCATTCCGTACAATCCGTCCTTTCATCGGCCATAAACGATACGGTCAGTTTTTCTCCCATGGTCCAGGATATTGAAAAAACATGTTTGAAGCCGGACATCGGTTGTTTCGTCCTGTTCAGCGGTGATTTTACGGGCCTCGTGGTGATGAATTTTTCCGAAGATTCCGCCATGGAGATCTACCGCAAATATATGCGGAGCATGGGCATGCCGGAAGAAGAGATCACCAGTAGCTACACCGCCGACGAAGTCGCCGACAGCCTCGGGGAATTGATGAACCAGTGTATCGGGCGCTTCCGGGTGGATCTGGAACAAGAGACGAGCATCTATGTCAATCAGAACCAACCCAAGATGCTTGTCATCACAGAGTCCGTGGAAATCGCCATTGAAGCATCGATCGATAAACCTCAACTTCGCAAGGTTTCCTTCAAGACGGCGGGCGGCAACCGGTTCTACATGGAAGTATCCCTTGGCAAGATCAAGTTTTACTCGCTATTCCCTTTTAAGAAAGCCAAGGAATTTGATGTGGACGACATCATGGCATCGGCACAGGGTCAATGATGACGGCTGATTATGATATCATCATCATTGGCGGCGGCCCGGCCGGATTCACCGCCGGCCTCTATGCGGCACGGGCAAATCTCAAAGTCCTTTTGATCGAAGGGGCCTCGACCGTCAGCCAGATTACAACAACGGACGCCATTGAAAACTACCCGGGGCTGCCCGAACCCCTGGGCGGTTCGGAGTTGATGGACCGTTTCAAGCAGCAGGCCCTCCAATTCGGCCTGGAAACGGTATTCGCTGATGTAAAAGCCATCGAGAAGGCGACCGGGGCTGAAACGGCAGGATGGAGGGTCATCACAGACGAAAAACCCTATGAGGCCCTGGCCCTCATCATGGCCACGGGAGCCTACTGGCGGAAGCTGGATGTCCCTGGTGAAGAGACTTTTACCGGAAGAGGCGTTTCCTATTGCGCCACTTGCGATGCTCCCTTCTACCGCAAGCAGGAAGTCGTTGTGGTGGGCGGTGGAGATACCGCTGTTCAGGAGGCCCTGTTCCTTACCCGTTTTGCCGATAAAGTGACCCTGGTCCATCGCCGCAACCGCCTGCGGGCCACGGGAATTCTCCAGAAACGCGCCTTTGCCAACCCCAAAATCGTCATGGCCTGGAAAAGCATCGTCAAGGAAATCAAGGGGACGGGCGGCGTTGACGCCATTGCCATTCAAGAGCTGGACAGCGGCGCCATCCGGGAGATACCGGCCCATGGCATCTTTATTTTCATAGGTCTGATTCCGAACACGAACCTGGTCAACGGCATCGTCCAACTGGAGAAAGACGGCGCCATCAGCGTCGATCGGGATATGAAGACATCAGCTCCCGGCATTTTTGCCTGCGGCGATTGTACGAATAAGCTGCTTCGCCAGGTCGTCACTGCCTGCGGCGACGGCGCCACGGCCGCTTACTCCGCCCAACTGTATGTGGAAGACCGCAAAGGGGAGGCCTATTAAATGGCCTCCTTCATAACGGCGTGGCAGCACCTCCCTGAGCACATCAGCCCCTATCTCTTTTCCTTCGGCTCTTTTCAGCTTCGTTACTACAGCCTCATGTATCTCGTGGCCTTTGCCCTGACCTATATCCTGGTCCTTTACCGCATCAAACACGAATCATACGATTATTCCCCGGAAACCATTCAGGATGTCCTGGTTTGGGCTATCACGGGGCTTATCCTTGGCGGAAGGCTGGGCTATGTCTTCTTCTATAATTTTTCTTACTATATCCATCATCCCCTGGAGATTATCCTCCCCTTTGAATTCGCGAACGGCATCCGCTTTGTGGGCATCAGCGGCATGTCCTATCACGGCGGCGCCATCGGCGTCGTCATTGCCTTGCTGATCTTCTGCCGGCGCCGCAACTTAGACATATGGCGCATAGCCGATCTTTTCTGCCCCGCCGTCCCTCTGGGATACACCTTCGGCAGAATCGGCAACTTCATCAACGGCGAGCTCTTCGGCCGAATCACATCATCGCCCTGGGGCATGTATTTCCCCCTTGATCCGACTCGCACCCTTCGACACCCTTCACAACTTTATGAAGCGTTTTTTGAAGGCATCATTTTGTTTATTGTTCTCTGGACTATTCGAAAGCGACGTCCCTTCGACGGGTTTCTCCTTTCTCTGTACCTGATCGGATATGGCCTGGTCCGGTTCTTCATCGAATTTTTACGGGAGCCCGATAGCCAGCTCGGATTCATTTTCGCCTTCCTGACCATGGGGCAAATTCTCTGTATCATCATGATTCTGGCAGGACTGGCCGTTTATGCATACCGCGCCCGAACAGTTTTGAAACCCGCCGGATAAGACCTGACAGAAGTACATCATGAAGAAAATTCCTATCATCAATAAAACCAGGAAAGGCCAGCCTTCATTCCAAAAAGAAGACCGGCAACGGAAACAGCTGGAAGAAATACTGGAAGAAAGTGCGAATATTTATAAAAAAATATGGGAAAGCTCTCTGGCGGGCATTTATATCTCGCAGAATGGAACTTTTCAGGCCATCAGCCCCCTGGCGGCGGCGTTTACCGGCTATAGCCAGGAAGAGCTGCTCGGGAAATATTCAGATAGCCTGATCTTCCCCGAAGACCTGGATGATGTAAAAAGAAATGTCCGGGACATGCTGAGCGCCAAACGTATGGCTCCTTATGAGTTCAGGATCACCACGAAGCAGCAGAATATCCGCTGGGTTATGGAAACGGTTACATCCACCCTGTTAAAAGGGAAACCGGCGATATTGGGCAATTCCATGGATATTACGGAAAGAAAAGCGGTCGAAAGCAGGTTGCAGGAATCGGAAAAACTCTACCGCGCCATTTTTGAGACCACCGGGGCGGCAACTATTATTAACGAAGATGATATGACCATATCACTGATCAACTCCCAGTTCGAAAGAATGACGGGATATCGCCGGGAGGAATGGGAAGGAAAGAGAAAATGGACCGAATACATCCCCCCAAAAGATCTGCCCAGAATGATCAGAGCTCATCGGCTCAGGCGAATCGACCCGGCGGCCGCGCCTAAGAAATTCGAGCACGACTTGATAGACAGCGAGGGCAGAATCAGAAGAATGTTCCTCACGGTCGACCTGATACCGGGAACAAAAAAAAGCATCGCCTCCTTTGTAGACATTACCGCATGGAAAGAAGCGGAACGGGGGCTGAAGAAAAGAGAGCAGGAATTACAGCAGAATTCCCGTAATCTCGAGGAATTGAACACGACTTTGCGGGTTCTGCTGAAGCAGCGTGAACATGACCGGAAAGAACTCGAAGAAAAAGTGCTTTCCAATGTGAAGGAATTCGTCCTGCCTTATGTGGAAAAAATAAAAGAAAGCAGGCTGGATGCAAAAGGGCTGGCTTATGCCGATATATTGGAGTCAAACCTGAAAGACATCATCTCCCCGTTTTCCCGCCAGCTGTCTTCCAAGTATATGAATCTGACGCCCAAAGAAATCCAGATCGCCAATTTTATCAAGGAAGGTAAAACCAGCAAGGAAATCGCTGATATCATGAATGTATCCAAGAGCGCCATCGATATTCACCGGTATCGGTTAAGAAACAAGCTGGGACTGAATAACCAGAAAGCCAACCTGAAATCTCATCTCACCCATTACCTTTAGTATATTACATTTAATGTAAAACAAATGTAATATATATTTCTTATTGTCTTTTACGCCCACATGACTTACTTTTTTTATCCCCTGGCTGGGTACAGGTTGCCTGTCTTTCTGATGTGGTGACCCCGGTCATGGATTGCGTTTCAGCGTCAGTTGCGACGCCTCCCTTCCACACCGGGAAGCGCCGCGTTGCGGCAGCGGCAGGGTCGTTTACTCAGCCATGCCGGCAAAGCAGTTAATTTTAACAAAAATTGAGAGGAGGAACGTATTTTGAAAAGCAAGAGTATGAAAGCATTAATGATCCTTTTGGTTCTGGCCCTGGCCGTCGGCATCGCCGGTTTTAAGCCGGAGAACGCCGGCGCTGCAGTGACGATCCGTATCGCAAGCACCACTTCCCCCACCCATTCCTATTCAGTGGTTGTCAAAACCTTCAAGCAGGAAGTTGAGTCCAAGACCAACGGCGCCGTGAAGGTCACCTACCATGGCGGCGGCGTCATGGGCGGGGAACGCCAGACGGTGGAAGCCGTCGTGCGCGGCGATCTCGACATGACCTGGAGCTCCGACATCGGTCTGGCAGCCGTGTATCCCGAGCTGGGATTCGTCAATCTGCCCTACCTGTTCAAGAATTACGCCGAAGTGGATGCCAAGTACCGCAAAGGCTGGATCGGCCAGTATGTCATTAAATATATGGATGCCAGAGGCGTCAAGGTGCTCGCCGTCGGGGAAAACGATTACCGCGGCCTGACCAACTCCAAGCGCCCCATCACCAAGGCTGAGGATCTCAAAGGCTTGAAGCTGAGGGTCCCGGAAGTGCCTATGTATATCGATTTCTATAAACTTATGGGCGTGCTGCCCACCCCCATGGCCGTTACCGAACTGGCCACGGCCCTGCAGCAGAAGACCGTGGATGGCCAGGACAACGGCGCCATCATCACCTACGACTTCGGTTTGCACACGTTTCAGAAATACGCCACCAAGGCCAATCAGATCTACTCGGGGATGCAGATGTGCCTGTCCAAAAAGACCTGGGACAAGCTGACGCCGGATCAGCAGAAGATCGTCACGGAAGCCGCCAAAAAGGCAGCGGATGAGCAGGTCAAACTGAACCGCGAAAACGTCGCCAAGAGCTACGCGGCCATGGCCAAGGATGGTGTGCAGGTGATTGAAGCCACCCCCCAGCTGGTAAGCGACCTGAAGGCAGCCTCCGTTAAGATCTGGAACGACCCCAAATGGGAAAAGCTCTACACCAAGGAAGTCATGGACCGTATCAAGAAGGAAGTCGGGAAATAAACGCAGAAAAGCAGGGACCATTTAATGTCATTGACTTAACCGCCATCACCCCCCCTTTAGAGAAAGGGGGGGTGATTTTACGAAAGGCCATAATAATCCCCCGGGTTCCCCCTTTATGAAAGGGGGACTTGAAAGATAACAAAAAGATGGGTAGACGGCTACGAAACCGTTTACCCATCCATCAAAGAAGGAAACGGAGTGATCAAATCATGATCAAATTACTGGAAAAATTCGTCAGCGCCCTGACGGGGATCGAGTATTGGGTGACCGTGCCCATATTCGTCCTGATGCTGGCCATCATGCTCCTGCAGGTGATCTGCCGGTATATCCTGGAAATTCCCCTTGCCTTTTCGGAGGAACTCTGCCGCTTTCTGTTCGCGGGCTGCACCTTTCTGGGCGCGGCCATCGCGACGGCCGAACGAAGCCACATCGAGATCAATTTTACGGAACTGGCCATCGGCCACTACATCAAGAGCCATAACGGGCAAATGAAGGCCGGCATCGCCATGAACGTCCTACGTGATGTGGGCACCATTGTCTGTCTGGCCATCGTGGCTTATGAATCGGGCCACCTCGTCTATGACCAATTCATCATGAAGCAGACGTCGACAGCCATGGGATTTCCCTTCTGGATCGCGACGGGCTCCATGTTCCTGGGCCTTTGCCTGGCCATCCTTCACAGCCTGGGGCTGATCATCCTCAATATTGCCGGCCGCGGCCCCATGGGGTACGAATTTGCGGAAGGAGACAAAACAACATGTATCTAGTTGCCATGTTCATTGCTTCATTTATGGTTCTGGCGGCGCTGCGGATTCCCATCCCCTTCAGTTGCGGGCTGGCGGGCATCATCTGCATGATCCTGGGGGACATTCCCTTGGCCATCATTCCCGCCAAGGTGTTCAACAGTGTTGATTCTTTTGCCTTTCTGGCCATCCCCGCCTTTATCTATTCGGGAGACGTCATGGCCCTGGGAGGCATCACGACAGCATTAATCGCCTGGGTGCGGTCTCTGACGGGGCGCCTGAAAGGCAGCATCGCCGCCACCACCGTTATCACCTCGGCCCTGTTCGGCACGATTTCCGGCTCCTCCGTGGCCACTGTCAGCGCCATCGGCGGTATGATGCTGCCCGAGATGGTCAAGGCCGGCTACGACAAGAAATACGCCACGGCCCTCATCGCCGCCTCCGGGTTCCTGGGCATCCTCATTCCCCCCAGCATCCCCGGCGTGGTCTACGCCTTGGCCGTCGGCCTCCCCGTGGGCGACGTCTGGCTCGCCACGGCCATCCCCGGTGTCCTCCTTACCATTTTTTACTGTATTTACAACCGCATCTTCTACGCCCATCAGGAAAAGCAGGAGACGGGTGATTTCAGCGCCAGCATCTACTTCAAGGGAATTGTCAAAACGTCGGCACGGGGTACCATCGCGCTTCTCATGCCCGTCATCATCTTCGTGGGTGTCTATGGCGGCATTATGACGCCGACGGAAGCAGGCGCCGTGGCCGTGGGCTACGGGCTCATCGCCGGCTGGATCATCTACCCCCTCATGTTCAAGGACAAGGCCGGGGAAGGGCTCATCTTCATCACCAAGAAAAGCGCCGTGACAAGCGCCGCCATCATGCTTCTCATCGCCTTCGCCGCCATTCCCAGCGCCATGTTCACCTACGGCGACTGCGCCGCGGCCGTCACGGAATGGCTCTTCAGCATTACAGACTCGCCGGTCCTCTTTCTCCTCCTGGTGAACGGCGTGCTCCTCATCGTCGGCATGTTCATGGAAACCAACACGAGCATCCTCCTCCTGGCGCCCATCATTGCCCCGGCCGCCAAAGCCTACGGCGTGGATCCCATTCACTTTGCCGCCATCATGCTCCTCAATCTGGAAATCGGCATGATCACGCCGCCCTTTGCCTGCAACATCTTCGTGGCCTGCCGGCTGGCGGACCTGAGCATGGACAAGATTCTCTGGCCCATCACAGGGTTGATTTTTGTTTGTATCCCCGTCCTGCTCATCACAACCTATGTTCCCGCCGTATCGCTGTTTTTCAAAATGCTGATGGGGCACTGACAAGAACATGAAACAGGAAGAACAGGTTAAAACGACAGCGGTCAAGGGCACGAACACGGCCCGCAAGGTGCGGGGCCTCGTGAAGAAAATCTATCAGGATGCTCACGAGGCCAGGGCCGAGGGAAAGAAAGTGGCTTATTTCATGGTCTCATCCCAGTACGATGAGATCGTCAGGGCCATGGACGTCGTTCCCCTCCCCACGGAGAATTACGCCGGTCTGTGCGCCGCCAAACGCGATATGGACCGTTTCCTCCAAAAAGCGGAAGCGGACGGTTATTCCCAGGTGCTCTGCAGCTACACCCGCATCGGCCTGGGCTTTGACAGCATGAGACAGGAACTGGGCGGCATCCCGGAAGGTTCGCCCGACGGAGGCATGCCTGTACCCGATATGATGCTGGGGAGCAGCGGCGTGTGCGATCCCCGGTTCAAGTGGTACCAGGCGGCAGGGCGCTACCTGCAGGTGCCCACTTACAGCATCGATGTCGTCGTGCCGCCCGTCGACGCCGACCTTAAAGCCGTCCGCGATCATTACATCAAGTATCAGACGGAACAGTTGCGGGGCCTCGTTGCATTCCTGGAAGAGCAGACGGGCAAAAAATTGGACAAGGAGCGCCTCTGGGAGACGATTCGCCTGTGCGACGAGGCCTGGCGGCTCTGGTACGAGGTGGACCGTCTGCGCATGGTCGCCCCCTGCCCTATGCCGTCCCAGGACCATTTCAGCATCATGGTGGGCGGCCATTTTTTTGCCGGCACCCGAATCGCCGTCGATTTCTACCAGGAACTCTACGACGAGGTCAAATCCAGGGTCGATCATAAGATCGGGATGATTCCCGATGAGAAATACCGCCTCCTCTGGGCCGGGGGGCTGCCTCCCTGGCACACGCTCTGGATTTTCAACTACTTCGAAAGTCTGGGGGCGGTTTTCGTGATTGAAAACGTCTACCGGACGAGCGACCCCGTGGAAGTGCCGTCCCATGTCAAGGACCCCGTGGAATATATGGCCTGGCGGTCCTTCCTCCGGCTGACCCAGCGGCATGAAAAGGCCAGGGCGGGCAGCGGCAACCAGACGGTGGAGTGGCTGCGGGAAATGATCGACGACTACGGGATAGACGGCGCGGTCTTTCATGCCTGCCGTTCCTGCCGGGCGATGACGATCGGACAGGTCCACTTCAAGAATATCCTGGGCCGGTATACACAGATCCCGATGATGCAGCTGGCCTCCGACATGGTCGATCTGCGGGACTATTCGGAAGCCCAGTGGAAGGCGCAGATCGCCGCCTTCATGGAATCCCTGGCGGGCCGGCGGACGTGATCTGCACAGAATAATATAAATGAATAAACGAGAGCGGGAGGATAGAAATCCATGCAAGTGTCAAAGGTTATGACAGCAAAGGAGGCCGTGGCAAAATTTGTCGATGACGGGGCAACCGTAATGGTCGGCGGTTTTTTCCATTCCATCTCCTATGTCTTCACTCATGAAATCATCAGGCAGCAGAAAAAAAACCTGACGATCTGCGCGGCGAGTTTCAACGAACAGGCCGATCAGCTGATCGGGGCGGGGTGCGTGGACCGGCTGGATACGGCCTATGTAGGCGTGGAGGTGTTCGGCGCCTGCGACTGCTACCGGAGGGCCGTGGAGAAGGGGATCCCCCACAAGATCGAGATCGAAGAATATACCAATTTTGCCGTCATGGCCCGGTTTATGGCCGGCGCCCTCGGCATCCCCTATGTTCCCATCAACTCCATGAAGGGCTCCGACATGCTCAAACACAACGCATGGATGGGTGAGAACAAGGCCAGACTCCTGATGGATCCTTTCGGGTCCGGCTTTGAGCATGTTCTAGTGCCGGCGCTGCGGCCGGACATCGGCTATTTCCATGTCCAGCGCGCCGACGAGGAAGGCAACTGCCAGATGTGGGGCATTCTGGGTGATGCGCCCTGGAGCGTGCGGGCCTGCAAAAAGGTCATCGTTTCCTGCGAGGAAATCATCACCCGAGAAGAAACCGGGCGGGATCCCAACCGGACAATCCTGCCGGGTTACAAGGTGGCGGCCGTGGTTCAGGCGCCTTTCGGGGCGCACCCCAAGCATTGCCAGGGCTGCTACGACGTGGACCGGCCCTTCATCTCCAAGTACATTCAAGAGTCCAAGACCGTCGAAGGCTGGAAGGCGTTCATGGACGAATGGGTTTACGGCGTCGCCGATCGGTCCGAATATCTCAAGAAATATGTGGATACCTTCGGCATGCAGCGGTTTCTGGACCTGAAGGCGCGCGACATCAGTTCATCATCCGTGAATTACGGTTTTTAAGGGAGGATTGACCATGACACATAAATATACGGACTTCACACTGCAGGAGATGATGACCATTGCCGCATCCAGAGAAATCAAGGATGGAGAACTGGTCATCGTGGGCACCGGTCTGCCTCTCTTGGCCGCCTTCCTGGCACAGAAAACCTCCGCCCCCAATCTCATTGCCCTTTACGAATCGGGGGCCTATGACTGCAAACCCCTGGCCACGCCCTCTTCGGTGGTGGATTCCGTCCTCGTCCCCGGTTCCGCCATGGCGGGCGGCCTGATGGAAGGCCTGGGCAGCGTCCACGCCGGCGACATCGATGTCGGCTTTCTGGGCGGCGCCCAGATCGACAAATACGGAAACCTCAACACGCACATCATCGGCGATTACGATGCTCCCAAAGTGCGGTTTCCCGGCAGCGGCGGCTCCAACGACATCGGGTCGAGCTGCAAGCGCACGATTGTCATGATGCTCCATCAGAAGCAGCGCTTCCCGGAAAAGGTCGATTTCAACACGACGCCCGGATTTTTCAACGGCGGCCGGGAAAGGGAAAAATACGGCTTCGTCGGGGGAGGCCCCAGCGTCGTCATTTCGACCATGGGAATCCTCCGCTTCGACGCCGAAACCAAAGAAATGTACCTGGTGTCCTATCACCCGGGCGTGACCATCGAACAGATCAAGGAAAACACGGGATGGGATCTCAAGATTGCCGCGGATGTCCATGAGACGGAGCGGCCCGATCCGGAACTGATCTGCATCCTGAGAGATGAGTGCGATCCCGGCGGCATCTTCCTGAAGAAGGAATAACCTTTGTTGACCCTATACACAACGGAATGTGCGGGTCTCTACACCCCCCTTTAATCAAGGAGGGACGAGGCATTTTCATAATTAATGAAAAGGAGCAACACATTTTGAAAAGTAAGAGCATGAAAACATTGAAGGCGTGCTCGAAGTCATCAGGCAGCGGTGCGTTGAAGTGACTTCCCCCGCCCCTCCCGCCAGGGGAGGGGGAGCTTAAATGTCCAGACACCAGTCCCCTCTTTTTGCAAAGAGGGAGCTTAGGTATTTATCCCCCCGTACGAAGGGGGGAGCAGAAGTTTGCATCCCCCGCTGATGAAGGGGGTCTTGGAAGATGACACAGAGAGGGGTAGACGGCTGCAAAGCCGTTTACCCCTCCACAAGACAGGAGAATCTCCGCCTCCCCCTTTTACAAGGGGGCAGGGGGTTTAATATAGAAGGAAGTACGGAAAGGAAGTATCGAATATGTCAACAGGAATGGACTTCAAAGCGGCCTATCGGTCCAAGCTGGTTTCGGCGGATGAAGCCGTCAAAGCCATAAAATCAGGAGATCTCATCCACTACGGCGCTTTCTGCGGGTCCGTCTACGACCTGGATGAGGCGCTGGCGCGGCGGATCAACGAATTGTATGACTTGAAAACCATTGCCAGCATCTGGCCTTACAGTCATAAACCCGCCATCGTCCAGGCGGACCCCCATGCTGAACATGTCCGCTGGCAAACCAGCCAGTTCAGCCCCGTCGAACGGCAGATGAACAAGGAAGGCGCCTGCTGGTACATCCCCGTCCAGTACCGGGAGCAGTTGAAATACTGGCGCCAGGACACCAAAATTGATGTCGCCATGCTGCAGATGGCTCCGATGGATAAGCACGGGTTTTTCAATATCGGTCCCCAGGTGTCCGATGCCCTGGCTGTTGTGGAAAGAGCCCGTGTCGTCATTGTGGAAGTCAATGAAAACATGCCTCAGGTCTGCGGAGCCTATGGTTATACCCTCCATGTTTCGGAGGTCGACTATATCATACAGGGAGGAAACCGGCCCCTTCCCGAGCGCCTGGCCAAAGAGCCTTCCGACATTGAACGCAAAATCGCCGGACATATAGTCCCCTTGATTCGAAACGGCAGCAGCCTGCAACTCGGCATCGGCGGTCTTCCCAACTGCGTGGGCACTTTGATTGCCGAATCGGATATCAAGGATCTGAGCGTCCATTCGGAAATGTTCGTCGATGCCTTTTTGAACCTCTATAAAGCCGGCAAAATAAGCGGGAACAAGAATCTGGATAAAGGCAAAATGGTATGGACATTTTCCATGGGCTCCCGGGAACTTTACGAATTTATCGACAGGAACCCCATTCATTTGGTTTATCCAGTTGAATATGTTAATGAAATAGCTACGGTGGCCAAGCTGGACAATTTTGTCTCCATCAACAGCTGCCTGGAGGTGGACCTGTTCGGACAGGTCAACTCCGAATCGGCGGGACTCCAGCACATCGGCGGCAACGGCGGGCAGCTGGACTTCGTCCTGGGAGCCTACCTGTCCAAAGGGGGTCAGAGCTTCCTCTGCACACCGTCCACGCGCCGCACGAAGGATGGCCGCCTTATATCCCTGATTCGCGGCATGCTGGACGCGGGGACGATCGTGACCATTCCGCGGCAGGTAACGCACAATATCGTGACCGAATACGGTGTCGCCTGCTTGAAGGGAAAATCCACCTGGCAGCGAGCCGAGGCCCTCATCAATATCGCCCATCCGGACTTTCGCGATGAGCTGGTCCGGGAAGCCGAAAAAATGGGCATCTGGAAGTACACGAGTAAGAGAGGATAAGGATCAAGGTCCAAGGCTGATTGTTTTTAGAGCATTTCCTTCAGCCCTATTGATAAAAGGAGCAACATCGTTATGGACAAGACTATTTCTTCAAAGCAGATCCTGAACGACATGATCGCCCGCCATTACGGTGAGGCGCTGGAAGCCAAGAAATCCGGGGAACAGGTGGCCTGGGCGACGTCCATTATCCCCCAGGAACTTCTGGAAACCATGAACATCAAGGTTGTTTACCCGGAAAACCACGCGGCGATGCTCGGCGCCAGAAAAGATGCCCCGAAGTTTCTCAAAAATGCGGAAGACAGGGGCTATTCCATGGATTTATGCTCTTACGCTCGGGTGAGCATCGGCTATGCCGATCTGAAAGAGAGCGTCGCCGGCAACATCCCCATGCCGGATTTCATTGTCTGCTGCAGCAACATCTGCAACACCGTCATCAAGTGGTACGAGAACCTGGCCCGGGACATGCGCATCCCCATGATTCTCATCGATACGCCCTTCAATCACACGTTCCAGGTCCCGGAGCACAGCGTCAAATACATCCGGGGACAGATCGAACATGCCATCGGCCAGCTGGAGGGCATCACAGGCAAGAAATTCGACCACGACCGCTTCAAGGAGGTCATGAAGATTTCGTCGGAAACGGCCCGTTGGTGGAAAAAAGCAACGTCCCTGGCCATGGCCCAGCCCTCCCCCTTCAACGGCTTCGATCTGTTCAACTACATGGCCGTCATCGTGTGCATGCGGGGGAAGCAGGAAGGATTGGACCTTTTCAAGCTCTGGGCGCAAGAACTCCAGGAGAAAATCGACCGCGGCGAGGGGCCCTGGAAAGACCAGCCCGAAGTTTACCGTGTCATGTGGGATGGCATTGCCTGCTGGCCCCATCTGGCGGACACGTCAAAAATACTCCGAAAAAACGGGATCAACCTGATCACGTCGACCTATCCCGATTCCTGGACCGTCGTTTATGACAGCGACGACTTGGATTCCATGGCCCGGGCGTACAGCTCCAATTACGCCAATCGGAACCTGGAATACGGGACGGGCAATATCGTACAGATTGTGAAAGATTTTTCCCTGGACGGCATCATTTATCATTCCAACCGGAGCTGCAAGCTGATGGACTTCCGGCAGTATGAAGTCCAGCGCCAGGTCCAGGAGAAGACGGGTGTCGTGTCCGTCATTTTCGACGGGGACCAGACGGACCCGAACGCATTTTCCCTGGCGCAATATGAGACGAGAATCCAGGCCCTCACGGAGATGATGGAACAAAGAAGAATTGAGAGGTTGGGCAGACGATGAATCGTATAGAAGAAATCATATCCGCTTTAGAAGAGGCAACGAACCATCCGGCAAAAGCCGTGAAGGCATCCATGAAAGCAACAGGGAAGAAGGCCGTCGGCTGTTTCCCCTATTATACGCCCGATGAAATCATATATGCGGCGGGCCTGCTACCCGTCGGCCTCTGGGGGGGACAAACGGAAATCAAACTGGCTGACAAGTACCTGCAAAGCTTCTGCTGCTCCATCATGCGCATCAACGTCGAGCAGGGCATCAAGGGCATGTACGACTTTCTGTCGGCCATCGTTATTCCCGCCTATTGCGATACCATGAAGTGCATCTGCGACAACTGGCTGGTGGCCGTCCCCCAGAGCCATTTGATCCCCATGGTTTACCCGCAGCACAGGAAGATTGCCGCCGGCATGGATTACCTCGTCGCGGAATACAAACGAGTGCAAAAGGAGTTTGAAGCCCTCACCGGCAAGAAGATAACCGAGGAGGACCTGGAAGATAGTATCGCCGTTTATGAAGACTACCGCAAAACCATGCAGTTCTTTACGGCTCTTGTCGGTAAGTATCCGAAAACATTGAATGCCAAAGCGCGCCATGCCATCATCAAGGCCGCATACTTCCTGGACAAGAAGCCCTATACAGCCATGATCAAAGAACTCATGGCGGAATTGAAGAAGCTTCCCGAAGAAAAACTGGACGGCATCAAAGTGGTGATCACTGGGATTTTGGCGGAAACGGATGCCTTGCTGGACGCGTTTGTCGAAAACAAGATGGTTTTTGTTGCCGACGACCTGGCCCAGGAATCACGGCAGTTCCGCACACTTGCCCGCAACACGGGTTCGGCATTGGAGAAGCTGGCCTACCGCATTGCGGATCATGACGGCTGCTCCCTCCTGTACGACGAGGAGAAGAAGCACGGCCAACTGCTCATCGATCTGGCCCGGAAGAACCAGGCCGACGGGGTCGTGGTCTGTATGATGAAATTCTGCAATCCCGAAGAATTCGACTACCCCATCTACAAGAAGGAACTCGAAGACGCCGGGATCCCCATGCTGTACCTGGAAATCGAACAAAAAATGGATTCGGCAGAACAGATCAGAACAAGAATTCAGAGCTTTGCCGAAATGATCAAATAAAAAAGCGGCAGGAAAATGCATGATTTTAGACCTTTGAAAAACACCCTGCCTGTCATTGCGAGGCTTCCCTCGGGAGCCGTGGCAATCTAACAATTTGAGATTGCCGCGCTTCGCTCGCAATGACCTGAAAAGCAGGAATTCATAGGTCTCGATCCGGCGAAAGAGGTGAAAAGGTGTTTTTAGGCATAGATATTGGGTCATCTTCATCAAAAGCGGTTATTATAGACGCGCAACATAAAATGTTGGGCCAGGCCGTCATCAATACGGGCGCCGGAACACAGGGTCCGGATAAGGCGGTGGCCGCGGCCCTCCGGGAAGCCGGGATCGAATTCGCCCAGATAAGGACGTCCGTTGTCACGGGCTATGGGCGAATCACCTACGAAAAGGCGGACAAACAGATCACGGAAATCAGCTGCCACGCCAAGGGGACGGCCCACATGATGCCGAATGCTCGGACGGTGATCGATATCGGCGGACAGGATGCGAAAGTCATCCGGCTGAATGAGAATGGCAAAGTCGATAATTTCGTGATGAACGAGAAGTGCGCCGCCGGGACCGGAAGATTTCTCGAGGTCATGGCCAGAATCCTGGACTGCGGCATCGACAACCTGGGCAACCTGTCGGCGGAAGCCACGGAAGAGATCATTATCAGTAATACCTGTACCGTATTCGCGGAATCGGAGGTCATCTCCCAACTGGCCGCCGGCGCGAAACGGGAGAATGTGGCCAGGGGCGCCCACAGGGCCGTGGCCAAAAGGGTGGCCGGCTTGGGAGGCCGGGTCGGGATAAGGCCCGATGTGGTCATGACCGGCGGCGTTGCGTTGAATCAGGGGGTCGTCAGGGCCCTCGAAAAAGAAATCGGCGAAAGAATTGTTGTCGCGGAAAATCCGCAAATGATGGGAGCTCTCGGCGCCGCCCTTTTCGCGGCGGAATTCTGATTTCCCTTCCCGGTTGACGGCAAGCCCCTGAGGACACTGAAAAATGGAATGCATCAAATAACGAAGGAGACGTTATGAAAGCCAAAGATCTGATGATCGTTCAGCAGGATTTTCTTCGGCCGGACAACACCCTGAAAGAGGCCGTCAATTGCATGATAACGGCCAAGAGAAATGAAGAAAGTCGGGGCGTCAGAGGTTTGCCCGTTCTGGACCCGTTGGGCAAGCTGATCGGCATGCTGACCATCAGGGATATCTTCAGGGCCGTTTACCCTTCTTATCTGTCCCTGTCCAACCTCGGCGGCTTCACCTGGGATGGCATGGTCGAGGCCCTGGCCCGGCACGCCGCTCAGGGAAAAGTGGCCGATCATATGAACAAGGATACGGTAACCGTCAAGGAAAAGGATTCCATGATGGATTGCGTGGATCTGTTCATCAAGCATGACAAGGAGCATCTGCCGGTTCTGAATCAGGAAGGCCGGATCACCGGGATGATTTATGAACGGGATGTCTTCTGTGCCATCGCGGGAGCGATACTTGACAACGGAAAGGATACCTGTAAATGACAGCAAGCATAGCCAGCGGAACACAGCAGATCGTCATGGGGGCTCCCTTCTGGATCGCAACGAGCCTCTTCATCATCGCCTACGGGTTGATCATCTCGGAGAAAATACACAAGACCATCGTGGCCATCTTCGGCGCCGCCCTGATGATTGTAATGGGCATCGTCACCCAGACGGAGGCCTTTCACTCACCCGACCTGGGCATCGACTGGAACGTCATTTTCCTGCTTGTCAGCATGATGGTCATCATTAATATCATGAGACCGACGGGCATCTTCGAGTATATCGCCATTAAAAGCGCCAAGGCGGCCAAAGGCGAACCATTCCGGATCATGGCCATCTTTTCTGTCGTGACCGCCATTATTTCCGCCTTCCTCGACAACGTGACCACGGTTCTGCTCATCGCCCCCGTAACCCTGCTCATCTGCCAGGCCCTGGAGCTGGACGCCGTCCCCTATCTGATCACGGAAGCTCTGGCCTCCAACATCGGCGGGACGGCAACGCTGATCGGCGACCCGCCGAACATCATGATCGCGTCCAAGGCGCAGCTTGATTTCATGGCTTTTATCTATCACCTGAGCCCTGTCGTCATCTTGGTCCTCATCGCCTATATCGTGACGTTGAAATTGATCTTCAGCAAGCGGCTGACCGTCAAGGACAAGTTAAAATCACGCGTGATGGCCATGAACGAGCGGGAAGCCATCAAGGACCCCGGGCTGTTGAAAAAATGCCTGGTTGTCCTGGCCGTAACCATTACCGGATTTGTCTTTCACGGCGTTCTCCATCTGGAACCGGCCACGATCGCCCTGTTCGGCGCCGGCCTGCTCCTGCTCATTTCCGGGATCAAGGACCCCCACCATGTCCTCTCCGAGGCTGAATGGAGCACCCTTTTTTTCTTTATGGGCCTTTTCATCATCATCGGGGGTGTCGTCAAGGTCGGCCTTATCCAGTGGATGTCGGTTGAGGTCCTGAACATCACCCAGGGCAATCTCCTCGGCACAGCCATGGTGGTCATGTGGTTTTCCGCTTTTGCCTCCGCCTTCATCGACAACATCCCCTATGTAGCCACCATGAATCCCCTGATCATCGACATGGCCCGGCAGCTTTGGCCAAATCTTTCCGGTACGGCCCTCCTGCACCACCCCGACCTCATGCCTATCTGGTGGTCCCTTGCCTTGGGGGCCTGCCTCGGAGGGAACGGGACGGCCATCGGGGCGTCGGCCAATGTCATCATCGTCGGCATGGCGGAAAAAGCGGGAAGCCCCATATCCTTCAAAAAATTCATGCTCTACGGCATGCCCCTCATGATCGAATCGATCATTATCTGCAGCCTGTATGTATGGCTTAGATATTATTGATGATTTTATCTTGAAGGCGGACGTTCCAAGCGAAGGGCCATAACAATGCCCTGATCGGGTATGGCTTGATCCAATT
>CAZBME010000008.1:17484-108756 GCA_964492965.1 uncultured Syntrophaceae bacterium
TGTCAGTCTAAAAACAGTTTGCGACAAAAAGACACGCAGTTTGCGACAAGATGATGTTGTGGATGGTCCTTTTAGGGGGTCAAGTCGCGAGGCGCAAAAATCCTGTTCGGTTTTCGCACGCTCTACCGACAGGTCGTTAATCCTCTTTAAAGCCTATTTCCGCTTGTGTTTAATTCGTAATTAAAAGTTCATTAACCTGCTTTTTCCTATGTGCGCCTCCAGCCGAATATGATGTTCCTACCGTCTCAATTTTAAAATCCTTGAACAGGTCCCGGATATCGCCGGCATCGTTGATGGACATGATAAACTTGCCATTAATATTGGTCAAAATGTCTCTTAACTTTGCAAAATCATCTCGATTGAATATGCCCTTACCATAATAGTCCTCATACCCATGATATGGAGGATCAACATAAAAAAAGGTGTCCGGCTTATCAAATCGCTGGATGATCGCTTCATAGGGCCTGTTCTCAATATATACCCTGGAAAGGCGTAGGTGAACTGCCGACAGTTCCTCTTCGATTCGTAACAAGTTCAGGCGCGGTTTTGATGATGTGACGATCGACCATGACGGCTTTTCAATGCGGGCTGCATATCCTGATTTCAACAAATAGTAGAACCGAACGGCCTTCTGGATATCCGTCAATGTTTCAGGGTTCTCCAGCTTAAAGCGATCGAATTCATCCCTGGCAACGAGTATCCATTTCAGGTATCGAATGAACTCTTCCAAGTGGAGTTTGACGACTCGGTATAGAGTAACCAGATCTGTATTGATGTCGTTAATGATTTCTACTTCCGATTCTTCCTTTTTGAAAAGTATCCAGGCAGCGCCTGCAAACACTTCACAATAGCAATTATGCTTGGGAATCCTGGCAACTATTCTTTTGGCAAGCAATGACTTGCCGCCCATATACGCTAAAAAGCTGTTCATGCGACCTCCAATTGATTTTTGGGGATCACCCTGCTATAAGCCGACTCCTCTACTGTGCGGATGGTAGCGGGTTATCCCGTCGGGCGTCACATTCGCCTGGTTTGGGGAGGTCGCACTCCCTGGAATACTGTCCGCCTTTTATTTATATCAGGTTGTTTGTCGTGATGAATTCATCGCCTTCCTGAAGAATAGCCGCCCTTGCGATGATGAATGCTTCCCAGATCGGGCAGGGATTAGATCCGGCCAACAGTTTTTCCGTCTTCGCTTTTTCTTCTCCCTGGGCGGATACTCTTTGCCCGGTAATCAGGTCCACATCGGACTTGCTCTCCACCTTCTTGCCCTGGTAGACAATCGCCGTTTCGATCCAAGCCCGGCCGTCCCATTTTGGGCTGAACATACCGATGGGCGGTGCCTGTGTTGGATGCTCATTAGGGATTATCACACCCAATTCAGTGATGGTGACCGCCTCCCCCGTATCCTTGTTCCAATATTCCCGGCCACGATAATCGTCCACCAACTCCCAGGCTTCATTGGTGCGTATCGCCACCTGATTTGATCCGGCCTGGGGAGGCTGATCGGTTGTCGCATGGGCGGGAATCAAGTACACCGTTTGCCCCGTTTTTGCCGTTTCCAGCGGATCGCTTCTGGCCTCGGTAATCCCCACATATTCCCGTGTTTCCGGATGATAATGGTATATATTCATGGGTTCCCTCCTTTTAGTACGCTTTTATGATCATCATTCTATAGGTGTTGATGGGCCGCGTTTCGTTGCCTCCGGCACTGCCTGTGTCACCGCCGCTTGTAATATTTGCGCCACCCGCAGATGAGAGGGTTGTTAGATTTGCTATCTGAGATGAATGGACGTGCGCCTTAAATTGATCCGCCTGGTTCGTTCCCACATGGTCACCAGCCGAAATAGTGGCCCCGGCAGCTGTGGGGGCTGTACGACCTGCACGGTCCGGATCGGTTGCCTGGCCATGCGCCCAAGCGCGAGGGAACTTGCCCCTTGCGTCGGGAAGATTGAAATGCGTTCCGTCGGCCGCTCCGTACATGGTGCCGATTTTCGCAAATAATGCGGCATAGGTAGATCGAACCAGGGATGAACCGTCTTCTTCCAACCAGCCGGTCGGAGGCGTCTCCGTCGGCCACAGCATTTCGGCAGCGGCAGGAACGCCGCTGTCAGGATTAACGCTTACGACCTGATAATTCACCCCGTCATAACTGATGATGACCAGCGCTCCCGCTTTGATGGCATTTGCCGTCAAAGCCGCTCCAGCCGTATCCTTAATCGACACGGCATCCATGCCATTGATGGCGATGACGGCCGCTCCCGTGTTGGCATTCGCTGCCTTAAAAACGATAGGCATGCCAGGCACATGGGCTGTCAGGGCAGGGGTCATGGCAATGGCATAGGCGTCGGCCGCTCCCGTGTCCGCCGCGTAGTTGATGGGAGCCGATCCGTCCGCATCCGCTCCGTCGTGACGGTGATTGAATATTTTATTGAGAAACAGGGCGTTTACGATGGTTCCCAATATCCCTTGGCTGGGATTTCCGTCTGTAAAGGTTGTTTTGGCCATAATGCCTCCTTTTATTCGTAATTAAAGATGACTGCCGTGTGGGCCGGTTTCAATTCCTCAATCAAGGTCTCCAGGACGTCGTCGGGTATCCACCAGGTCAACCGTTCGCCTGCTGCGGATACACCTGCCCGTAGTGAATAAACCGCCTGGCCGATGACATTGACCCGCCAGATCCAGCGGGACGCCTCCACGTAGACCACATCTCCGGAACGTCCCCAGCCACACATGAGGGGCAGATATTCATCGATTGTGATCGTCCACCCGAACGACGACGCCAAGGCTACAAAATAATCCCGGCTCAGGCCGCCCAACTCCCGTAGTTTTTTGACGACGGCATTGCGGCGCATCTGCATCGGCGAATCGGCTGCCGGAGTCAACCCGCAGACACGCTCCCAGGCAACAAGAAGCTCCGAAGCGCCATCCGGGAATGTCTCTGTGAGAAGCTGGTCTGCTGATGCCTGAGCCGTATCGAGCTGCTTTCCCTCCAGCTCGATATCACCGTCAAAGACGCCGACGATTTCAGCGGGGAACAACAATTCCAATGCGTCTCGATGATTCATGGGGTTTCCTTATGTCACGCTGACCGTACCCGCCCGGAGCATTTCATATGCGCCGGGCGTTACGTCGGCAGCCGGAACCGAGACGACCGCATTAGCGGCCCCGGCTTGGATGGCTGTGGCAATGATCCGGCTTAAATAAAGGGTTTCTCCCGGTATCAAGGCGTTCATATACGCGGTAATCTCTGTGGCGATCGCCGCCTTGTCGATACCGGCGCCGGTAATGGTGGCCGTCACGTTCTGCTCGGTGATCGTCGGGGGCAGGACGCGTACCACCGAAGCCGTCACAGGCCGGACGTCGTCGATATATTCTTTAACCCGGACCGTCAGGGATTTCAGGGTGTAGGCCTGGCCTGTTGCGGTGAAGATGTCCGTATCCAGGGTCAACTGCGTGGCGCTGTCAATCACCGTGACGACGGCCTGTGTGGCCAAGTCATTATTGACAACGATATCGCCGATTCGGGCGGGCAGCGTTCCGATAAAATTAGCGGCACTGTCGATCAGCTTGTTGGCCATGACGCCCGTCACCGTCCCTGTCATAGCATGGGAGGATGGAAGTTCCGATCCGGTGGCATCCTCGTCTGCAACAATGACGACATCCACCGTGCCCAGCCCCTGCCCCAGGGGGAAGCACCAGGCGGCGTTCACGTTGTCGATCGTCAAGGCCCATTTGATATAGTCGTATTTATTCCCCCCCGCCGGGGGCCTGCGGATGTAATCCAGGAGCCTAGTCAGAAGTTCCGCATCCGTTTCTCCGACTCGCCGGGCCAGCCCCCGCACCCAGGCATGGTGTTCCAGGTGTTCCGTCTCGGCGGTATCCGGGAAGATCTGGGCGGATATCCAGTCCTGATATTTATAGAGTCCCCACAGCGCGCTGGCCAGGCAGGCGGACTTGATGAAAATCAGGCTGCCCTGAGACGTATCCGCTTCGGGAAACTGGTTCCGGTAATCCGTTAAAGTGGCGCTTAAAAGGTCGTTAAAGTCTTTTTGAAAGGGCATTATTCTACCTCACACCACGTCGATAAAGGTCGTAAAGGGCACGATGGGTCCGCTCATGGGGGTCACCTCGATGAACAACTTCAGCCGGTGGATATCCTGCGTCCGGTCGCGCTGGGCAAAGACGTCGACGGCAATGGCTTTTTTTGTATCCAGGAGCCATTGCAGGGCCTCCCGGCAATAATCCACGGCCAGCCGCGCCGTGGTCTCCGTGTTCTTTGCCCGCCGGAGCAGGTAAAGGCGAGAGCCGAAAGACGGATCGGCGAAAAACGATCCGCGCTCGACCGTCAGGGACAGATAAATGTTGTTCATGATCGTCGTGGCCTTCTCGAAGGTCATTGCGGCCAGGCCGCTTTGGTCATCAATAGTAAGGGCAAAATCCATAATTATCCCGCCTTGGTAATGGTCGTGCACACATTGGCCAGGGTAAGGTCCTGGGACGGTTTCCCCGAATTGCCTCCGCCCGGCTGCACGCCGGTGTGGACATGATTATTGAACAATGCCAGGAGCCGCTCATCAATGAGATAACGGATCGATCCCCGGCTTGCCCCCAGGTTGATCAGGGGGCAGTTGACGGTCATCTCGTTGGTTACATCGGCGATCACCTTGTTGCCGCTGACGATATGAATGGTCTTGTCCCGTTTCAGGTGTACCCTGTCGCCCTCATCGGTATAAATGGCCACTTCGCCCTCTTCAAGGGCCAGGCGGTAGCGACGGTCGTCGGAGGCGACGGCGATATAATGATTGCCCTCTTTGATAATGATGATCTCCGCACCGGGAAGGGGGCGGGACGTAAAGCCGTAATGCTGCATGTATTCCCGGTCATCGATGGTTTCATTGCTTCGGCCCGATGCGGAAAACATCTTGATCCACCCCTCGACAACCTGATTGACAATGCCACGGATCATCACGCCACCAGCCCCGGTTCGCCCAGCTTCAGTTTTGTCGTCGGCCCATCGTGCTTGCTCAGTTCAAAGGTGCGGCCATAGATCAGGTAAACACCGTCAATCCCCTGAACCTCATCCCGGACCCGGCACAGTTCGTTGATGGACCAGTTGTTTTCTCCCTGTCGATGACGCCCGACCCTGTAAACAAGCTGCCGCCCCTCCCGCCGCTGCTTTTCCATGATCATGCGGGCATGTTCCTTCGGGCTCAGGCTGTCATTGTTGTCCGTCGCTACGAATGGCTTGTAAAAGGGAAACGCGGCATCCACAACCGGGGCAGAGGTCTTCGTATTGATCCCGTCGGCCGTCCATATGGAGGCTGCCCCCTGTTGCTGTCCGACGACGGTGACCTTGGAATATCTTTTCGAGATGTCGGTGATCTCCTCCGATTCGATCACATTATTGCCGGCGCCGCTTCTAAGGAGTTGGAGATTGAACTTCGCCTCGCCCAGGGCCAGCGGACGGCCAAACACGAACACCCCGTTCGGCAAGGAATAGAAAAGGAGCCCCCGGCTCAAGGCGTAGGTTTTCAGCACCTCGAATATGGTCATGCCCGGCTCGATCTGGGCGATCTTTTGCGCGGTGTCATGGGCGAAGATAGATCCCCCCTTGCCCGACACCTTCTTTTTCCCTTTCCCTTTGCCGACGATGTTTTCCTGATAGACGATCGCCTTTCGATTGATAAAAGGAACGTCTTTTAACAGTATTTCCGCTAGGCCCTTTAAGGTTTTTCCGGATAGAGTCAGCCAGGGAGGCTCGCAATAGGAATCCACCAGAAGCCCCATCAGGTCCCGGCCTGCAACGGTCAGGGAAACCCCCTTTTTGTGGACCCGCCGATGGACCTTGTCGATCAGGCCCGTCAGTTCCCTTTCGCCGTTGATGAACAGATCGCAGCGCATACCCGCCGTGATATCCGTTTCCGGGTTAGCCAGCTCCAGATGAAAGGCATCGGCGGGGGTATAGAGATCGGCATCGATCTGATAGCGGATGAAATGCTCGATCACCCGATCGGGCTCCTGCTTGCCGACTTTCAGGACGACTTGATCAGGCATAGACGAACACCTCTCCGGATGTAAAATTCGGCTTCCGGATGCGGTTGACCTTCAACAGGCGTTCCGCATCGGTGTAGGGCAGGCCGTATTTCAGGCAGACCAAATGCAGGGGCATGGGGTTGTCCAGGACGACTTTTATCATCCGTTCCCGTTCCAGCCGCACCCGGTTGACCTGGATCGTCAGGGCCTCCGCCATCTGCTTGAGGCTGTTCATTTCGCGGGCCTTGGCAACGGCTCCCTCAATCCTGCGGCGGACAATGGCCAGGGTTTCTTCCAGTTCCCGGATGTTCATGATCTGGACGGGGGCTGTCGTTGCACCGTCACTACGCTCTGCGGCGGCCTGGTCGGCGTTGGCGTAAATCATGCCCGCGGAGTTATCGCCGCTTTTGTCACGGAATGCCGCATCGTCGGCGGCATAGAGGGACGCCGCCTCCAATGCCAGTCGCTGGGCGCAGGCGATTTGCAGATGGGTCGTCATGAGTTCCTGCGCCGGTGTCGGATAGGCCGGGCTGAACGCCTTGAATGAATCCTGAAGATCGTCAAAAGCGTTATCCAGTTGTTTGATGAACCGCGTAGGAAAGTTCCGCAGGGATGTATAGAGGAGGGCTACCTTTTCCACGGACCGGGTAATGTTCCCCAAGATCCGGCCGGGCAGGTTTTCCGCATAGGCGATCGTCGCCTGGAGGGAATTGACGGGGCTCATGACCTGGTTGACGACGGATTCCGTCGTCGCGATATAGCCCTCCACCGCGCCCACAAAAGCTCTGGTTTTGTTGGAATATTCCTGAACCTGGGCCAGGAGCCCCTCCAGCGGATTTGTGGTCTTCTTGACGGCGCCTTTGTCGGTCACAGGCAAGGCAAGGGACATATCGACGACAAATTTTTCATACTGCAAAAACTGCCCCTGGGCATAGGATGCTTCCATCGCCGGAAGTACATATTCGGGCGGTGTGCCGCCCTTATATGTGCCCCGCATCTGCTCTACGAAAACAATGTCCGCGACGGCGCAGCGCTCCCGGTCGTCGTGCTGGACGATGATGGATTCGATCTTGCCTTTTAGTTCTCCATACTTTGGGTGGTTCAGGTAAGCGAATTCCTTCGATGACAGGTTATTGATCAATAAGATATGATAGCCATAGGTTTTTTGCTCGGCGTTATCGTAGAAATAACAGCGCATCCGGAGCTTGTGGGCCTTTTGCCCCATGTCCTCCAAATCGACTCCGTCGGCATAGGGATAATCGTATTGAGCGATGGCCTTTTCAAAGGTATCTTCAATGGTCTCCATCTCCAGAGAGAGGCCATTGAACATGCCTTCCGTCGGCTGAATCAGTTCTCCCGCCACAGGCGCTTCCTGCAGGGTCGCTTGGGCGGCGTCGCGGATGGGAATCGGAACGGAGGCAGCGGCGCTTGAAGCGGTGGAAGCGGATTTTCCAGAATCCGGCAAGGCCTTCGTGACGGACCGGGCCATGTTTTCCAGCGCCGGTTTCATCTGATCGACCAGGCCCGTCCCCATGCCGGAGAACTGAATCAGGGCGGGCTCCATCTGGGCCTTCAGGTCATTGGCCATGCCGGGGATCTTTGCCGCCAGTCCCTGCCCCTGTTTCTGTAGGTCTTTAACCATATCCTGCCCTTCGGCGGCGATTTGCTCTCCCATTTTCTTTAGGTCTTTAAACAGTTCGTCCATCAGAACATGCCCCTATCCAGGTTGATCCGGACATCCGTATTCAGGTCGCCGGTGTCGCCGAAGATGCGGCCGGTCTGGTCGATCCGGAGATTGATTTCGATATCGTTCTTCACTTCCGGCGGCTTCATGCCGGTGAGGGCATTCTTGAAGGTTTCTTCACGGTGCAGGGAATCGTAGATCATTTCGCCCAGCCAGCCCGCGCCGTGATATTTGCCGCCGGAAGCCAACCCGGCCAATGCACCGGCGCCCTGGTTAAGCGCCCAGCCTGCGCCTAAGCCTACGGAGGCAGGCAGGATGACCTGCCGGGGAAGAAATAGAGGCGTGTATTTCATCATGAGGCCTCCCGCGCCTCTCCAGGCGGCGCCGCCCCAGGTTTTCATCTTTTCCATTGCGCTGAGCTTCTGAAGGGTCTTTGCGGCAGCCGCGCCCGTGGCCATGTCGCCTGCTTTCTCAATCGCCTTGCCCCCCTTGGAGGCCATGTCTTTGCCTGAACCGATCCCCTCCGCCGGCCAGTTGACGACATACACGGGGATAAGGCCGACGCCCATCGTCTTTGCCCCCGTATCCACCAGCTTGAATTCAGCCAGGCGGCCCGCCATCTCCGCCCGCGATTTCAAGAAATCGGAGCCGACAACCGATCGGGCGACCTTGCCCGGTCCCCCGCCGGGCATGTTCTTTAAGAATTCCTTTCCTTTAAAATAGGCGATGGCGGCCAGGATCGCCGCGGAGATCCCGCCCGCCGTAAGGGCTGCTCCTTGAACCAGGTTTGGGGAATCCGCCACGATTTTAAGCGGTTTCTGGGCTATTTCATAAATCCGGGCAAATTTGACCTTGATGGCGTCCAGGTTTCCCTTGACCTTGTCCAGTTGCGTGCTCCATTTGTCGTTCGCTTCGGCCAGGCGTTTGGCGGTAATGACCCCGGCGTTCCCCAAATCCTCCTGTGTCTTTTTGATCTTGGCGCCCGCCTTCTCTACATAATCCAATGTTTCCAGCAGGCCGGGGGCGAGCTTGTTCAGTGCCGTGGCCAGCTTTTCATCGCTCCAGCCCAGGGCACGATAATGGGCCACCTTTTCTTTCAGGTCATTGATGATATCCGCATCGTCACGCTTCGTTTTTTTTCCCGTCTGGGGGTCGGTTTCAAAGACCTTGATCCCTGATTTCTGCAGCGTGTCCGTCTTGGTCTCCAGCTGGTTGATCATCTCGATCAGTTTCCCGGCACCGCGGGCAGAGTCGATGCCCGCTTTTTTCAGGCCGCCGACCAGGGCCAGAAAACTTTCCAGATTTTTAGCGCCGCCCTTGGTGATGTTTCTCTGAACGAGGGTGTTCAGGGTTTCCAGGTCGAGCCGGGAGGCGATCAGCTTTTTGGCGACGTCATCCGCCTTGTCGGTTGGGATGCCATAGATCTTCATCAGGCGGGAAACGGTTTCCGTTGTCAGGGTCAGATCCTCGCGCATGGCCTTGGAGACCATCGCCGAAGAGGAAAGGACGTTCAAGACGCCTTTGGGTGTTCCCAGATAGGTAAGTTTCTCGGCGCTCTTGAACAGGGCCTCCAGGTTGTGGCCTTCGCCCGCCATCGGTGCGATTTTGCTCCGGAGATAGTCCATCTCTTCTGCGGTCGCATTCAGGCGATGGCGGATCGTCACCAGGGAATCGTCAATGGGCATGAAATCTTTGATGGAGAAAAGACGCTTCGCGACGAGCCCCGTGGAGAGGGCCGCCGCCGCCGTTCCCAGGACGCCGATCTTCGAGGTGGCGTATTCAAGGTCGTTCTTCAGGCTCTTGACGACGCCACGGAATCCGGTCAGGGCCGCTTCGCCCTGGCGCACGCCTTCCTTCATCTTGGCGGCGTTCGCGTCCAGCTCCAGAAAAACTTTCATGTTGGCGCCCATCTATTTCTTCCTCTTCACCTTGTATTTTGTGCCCGTTCCCTGGGGTTCGGTCATGGCCTGCCAGTCCTGCAGATACTGCCTGGCCTCTTCCTCCGGCATGGCCAGGATCTCGCCGTAACGGAATCCCCTGGCCAAGAGAGCCAGGATCATCCGGCGGTGGGCGCTACCGCCCGTCGCGAAAGGAGCCGCGACGTTCCGTCAGCCTCTTGTCCGCCGCCTTGATCTCCTCGAAATCGTCGTCGGTCATACCCAGGATCAATTCGGGGGTCAGGGCCTCCTTGGGAATGCCTCCCAGGGAAACGAGCTGCCCGGTCAGGATGCACACGCCCGCATAGGCGAGGTTCCGGCTTGCTCGTTCGGCGCGTTCGGGATCGTCGTAAATGGCAATGGAATCCGCTACGAGCTGCTCACGAATTTCAAAGTCCTTATGGGTTTCCCCCTCGAATTCCACGCCGATGAGCAGCGTCCCTTTTTCCGTCAGCATGATCTAGCCCACCTTTCTATTCTTCGCCGAGAATTCGATCATCTGTGTGGCTTCCTTGTCGCCGTCGTATTTCACGGACCCGATTTTGGTGACGTAGACGCCGCTGTAGGTTATCCTGCGGCCGTTCTGATAATCGATGACGATCGTGTCGCCTTTAATTGTCGAAAAATCGACGGGAATCCCCTCGCTCGGGACCACATACTCCAGCTTTACGCCATAACGGGGATGTGTTTTGATGTGCCCCGTCGAGCCCATCAGGGGGACGGTCTTGTGGATCTCGAATTCGTTTTCTTCCACCGATTTAAAATCGGTAATGCTCTTATTATTCCCCACATCCAGTTTTACCTGGGACACATATAATTCAGCCATGACAACCTCCTTTTAAATCCCCTTTAATCCCCCTTCAAACAAGGGGGAGGGGTGTTTGATTACAGCAAAAGATCGATACGGCCGGCAAAGACATGCAGGCCGTTGACGACGTCCACGGGGATCTTCGCATTCAGGCGGTTCGGGTCCTGAAGGTCCCGCTCCACGATGACGCCGTCGGCATTGGCTGCCACCTCTTCCACGATCTCCAGCTCTTCCAGTTTCTCCAGGACGTCCATGATCTGGTCCCGCACCTGGGGCGGTGTCTTGGAGGAAAGCTTTTCCCTGGGGAAGCGCAGGCTGATCCGCTGCCGGATGGCCTCCCGGACATAGTCGAGGGTGCGGATGGTCGTCACGTCCAGAAGCGAGATGTCGTCGATGCCTTGGGGATCGTGGATATAGGTCGTAATGGCCCGGACGATCTGGACTTTTTCACCGGATCCCACTTCAAGGGGCGTCGTGCCGTTGTAGAGCAGGTTTTCCTGCTCCGTCCTGGAGAGGCGCTGATCGATCGGCGGCGCCGCGATTCCCTTCAACTCCAGGAGGTTCAGGGGCCGCGCCGGATCCTCCTCGAAGGCCATAACGGCGGCAAAGGCCGCGGCGAGTTCATAGGCCGGGCTTTTGGTCCCCCGGAGATAGGCGCAAACGATGCGCCCGTGGTTGACCAGGCCAGAAAGAGTCGTGCAGGAACCCAGCGCCCCGTCATCTCCGTAAACGCCTACGCCGGGGCGCTGCTCCATCGGCCCGCTGACGTTGCCGAGGTGATCCCGCAGGGCTTCGAGGGATGTCTGGTCGTTAAACGGGGTCGCCACGATGTGATATTGCTCAGCGAAAACAGGAGCCAGGGCATCTTCGATATCCGGATCCACAGCGCCCGCCGTGGTCTGGACGAAGGTTCCCGCAACGCCTGCGGCGGTGACCTCAACGGCGAAATCCACCTGGTTGGGGACGGTCCCTGCGTTCCGTGCCGTGAAGATAACCTTGTGGGTGTTGGAGTCCGTTCCCTGGGCCGACGTAAAGGGCAGGTCGGGAATCTTGGCCAGTTCCGCAGCGAGGGCGGCGGCGACGGCAACGGCCGCGTCTCCCGAAGCGATGCCCATCTGAATCCGGACGTTTCCGACATACAGGGTAATGACGCCTGTCGAGGTGGCCGGGCCGGTCAGTGTGAACGTTTCCACCCGTTTGACCGGGGCCGACGTCGAGTCGTTCAAGGCGCAGACGGTGAGGTCCAGATAGGGATTTGCCTTGATGGCCGCCCGGACCATGAGATGAGCTATGGAGCCCGTCCCGAAATAAGCCGCTGCCTCCGTGTCGGAAAAGACCGTCGTCGGCACACATTCGGCGACGATCCCCGCCGTCAGCTTCTGGGCGATGATCAGGGTCCGCTGCCGGTTCGCCGGGAGGGTCCGCACCGCCAGCTTGGTATTGAATTCCAGATACTTCCCCGGTTTACGGATGCTGCTGGGGATCTGGTCAAAGGAAACATTTTTACTGGCCATCAGCCTTTACCTCCTTTTTTTTGGGCGTTTCCGCCGCGACAATCAGCGATCCGTCGGCGATGAGTCTGCGATAATAAGCGCTGTTCGCCACGTCTGCGGGGGCGCTGTCCGTGATGTACTCTCTGGGTTTCCCCTCCTTCGGGCACCTGGTGCCCGGCGTTGCTGTTACTCTCATGGGACCTCCTTTATGCTTCGCCTTCCGGCGCCGGCGGCGTTTGCACCGTCACAAGATCGATGGCATCCACCGTTTCATCACCGGGTTTCAGGTAATAGTTGAGCCCGACGGTAAACAGGTCGGTGATCGCTTCGTCATCCTGGCGCGTGATATATGTTTTTGTTTTCATCTCCAGGGCATAGATGATCAGGCCGTGCCCCTTATGCTCCTCTGAGGTGATGTTCCGGAAGCTTTTCGGGACCAGGGGCGTCATTTTCAGACCGAGATCCTGGAGGAACAGGCATTGCACGATGCCCTGAAGAATCGGATAGATGCCCTTGCGCCGTTGGGCCTCGTTCTGCACGTTGCTGAACACGATATCGATCCAGCAGGTAATCTCCTGGCTGAAAGTGTTCGACGCCGTGCGCTCATACGCGCCATCATCAATGGAAACATAGACTGCAGGCGCGGGAACGCCTTCGATGCCGCGCTGCACATCGATATGCCCCGCTGCGGCTTCCATCTTTGTCTTGATCCGGAGGGCAATGGCTTCTTCGATATCGCTCAGGCTGACCATCGGCTAAAATCCCTGCATCGTGTCTTTGGTGAAAATGCGTTCACCGGCGGTAACGGATACCGAAACCGCTGCCGTTTCTACCGTCGTGGCCGCTCCCGCCCCCAGGCTCAGCATGCCTTTCTGGATCTGCTCCAGCAGTTTCAGGGCGTTTTTATAGCGTTCTGCAACACCCTCCGGAGGCATGAGCTTGGACCGGCGCGCATACAGACGATAAACGGCGATATCGCAGGCCAATGTCCCGATCAGCCCCGGCATAGGGGAGAGAGGAAGGCTGTAATGAGACCTCAGGTAGCCGTCGATAAGCTCGCCCGCATCGGCGATAGACCTGTCCACATTGGCCGTGACGATAGACGCCGCAGGAACCTGATCATCCGTTAACTGGATCAGGTCCTGCTCGGGCACGATTTTTTTCAGGTCATTGATGGTGCAATAGATCATGTAAAGCCCTCCAGGCTGAAGGGGGTCAGACTGAAGGCTGGAAAGGTTTCCCTCCCCGCCTTCAGCCTTCAGCCATTTTTACGTCGCGTAGGTGTCTTTGAAGAGGTAGCCGAGATCCGCGTGAACCAACACGATATCCGTCTCTTCGGCCACTTCGTAAACATCCTGGTGTTCCGCCGGTTCGCGCCAGGTGGTTATCCGCCGGGGTGATTCGTCTTCGTATGCCAACCGGACCTGCAACCCGGCGATAGGCGTCTTCAGGCCGATTTTCGCAGGGCGATGGCAGAGGAAGCCCATGCCTTTCCCGGCATTCGGTTCCCAGATATTGACCCCGGTAAACTCAGTCCCGGCCTTGGTTTCTTTGGACGTGTTCTTGATCGCCGAGCCGACCACCACTTCATCGAGTTCGAGGAGCGCGGCCAGAAGCTCTTTTGTAAGCACGTCGCGCTGCGTGTATTTGATCTTTTCCGCAATGGCCTCGCACTCCTTGAGGGCCAGATAGGTGGCTTCGTCGAGGACCAGGACGTTGGGCCTTTTCCCCGTCTTGGCCTTGATGGATTTTCGCGCCTTGGTCATGTCGGCCAGAAAGGTGTTCGTATTGCCTGCCGGGCTCCAGAGCCCCTCTGTGTCCTCTCCCCCTACGTTTCCATCAGCCCAGGTGCCGCCGATGATCATCGCCGCAATCCGGATCTCTTTTTTGAGATCGACCTTGTCGGTCGCGAACTCAATGGCGTCCTGATCCGGCTGGAGGGGCGGGGCCATTTTCGATTTTGCGAAACGCCTGTCCTCGTCGGTGACCTCTTTGGCGAAGGCATATTCCTTGGTCGCGAAGGAAACGTCGTCCAGCTTGAATCCTCCCCGTTTAGCACGGGTCCCGGCGGCGCGGATCTCCGCCTCGTCGCGGAACCAGTCGGCCTTCTGGTATATGGTGATTTTGGCCTTCGGGTCCGCCCCGTCCAGAATGGGGAATACCCGGTCGCCGATATATTCCGTGTTGCGGAACTGGATGGAGACATTCTGCAGCGGCCCCGCGACAATCTGTTCTTTAACGTTCGGTGTGGTCATTTTTAACCTCCAAGTTTGTTGGTAGGGGCGGGTTAAAAACCCGCCCTTGTTCTTTTAGTGGACAACCGTTCCCAGGCTGTAGATCGTGACCGCCTCCGTGCCTGCGCCGACATTGTCCAGGCGGCAGAGGAACCGCTTGCTGTTGTTCTGGGCGATGGTCATGGTGCCCGACAGGGTGACGCCGGCGCCCGCCGTCAGAGTGATCGTTTCTGCCGCATCGGCCGCGTTGCGGATGGTGAACTCGAAGCTGGACCCGACAACGCCTCCGGCAAACCCGGCCACGATATCCGCTGCTGCGGGACTCACATCATTGCGGTTGCCTCCTGCCGGATCCCGGAGGACCATGCCGCCGATCAACTCCGCCGCCGAGTAGGTTTTAGCGCCCGCCGTGGCGTCCGTCGTCACGGTCGTATGGAACCAGCCCGTCTGGGTGATGCCGGGAACCTGGCCGATCAGGAGCACTTCGGCCAGATCGTCCTCTGCGGATGCCGGTGAAATGACCACGGCTCTTGCATAGGCCAGGGCGGCGGCGGCCGTCTTGCCCTTGCCGGCGTCGGTCGCCGACACATATTCGGCCTTGACGAAGCTGTTGACGGCGGCGGCATCGTTCATCTCCAGCTTGGAGGTGCCGAGGACCGTAATTTCAGCCGCTTCTCCCAGTGCCGGTGCGTTCTGCAGGATGCCGAAAAGGGCCTCCGTCTCATTGTCGGGGCGCCGCACCCCGGTAGACGTCAGGACGATGAAGCGGTGTCGATCGTTGGTGAGATCTTCGATTGCCGGGGCCGACAGTTTCAATACGGGATTTTCCGTAGCCATGAGTTACTCCTCCCTGAATTCTGCGGCATATTCCCGGGCCAGGTCGGGGTTCTCCCGCTGGACCTCCGCGAATGCCGCGCTATAGTTTAATGCCTTGTTCTCTTTCATCTTTGCACCGGTGAGAGTTGCCAACTTCTCCCCGGCGCCGCCCTGTCCGCCCGTGTCCTTATCCCTTGTCGCCACTTCCTTGAAGGTGACCATTTTCGGCATTTCCGCCTCAAAAAACGCCTTGAAGCGGTCGTAGAGGGTGGCCTTATCCTTCGCTTCGCCGAACTCGATCACGTCGTCTTTTTCGGCGAAGGCCGTCATAAATTCCGGGACGCCGAATTTGACCATTGCGGGCGTCAACTTGCCCGCTTTGACCATTGACCCGCACCAGGCATCGATCTCGCTTTTACGGGCAGCCTTGCGCGCCTGTTTGTCCTTTTCAGCAAACTCCAGAGCCACTTCTTCACGTGCCTCCTTGGCCGCCTTCGCGGTTGCCTGGGCGACGGCCGCCTGGATGTCCGCCTCGCTGAACTGCCCGGCGATCGCAGTCGCCGCCTGTGCGGGGCCTTCATCGGGCATCTTGCCGATGATCTCGTTGAATGCCGCGATAAATTTCTGTTTAAACGTCATGTCATCCTCCTTTTCGTAATAGGTTAATATGCTTTGCGCCGTCCCGACCTGCGCTTCCTGTTGCAATTCCTGCTTCTCCTTCGCCGCCGCGTCGGTGATCTCCTGGAGGCGATAGGTGTCGATGATCAGGTCGGCCTTCTCCGCACCTTCCTTCTCGATGAGATAATCCCGCAACTTGCCGAAAATCCTTGCGATGGCCTCCCAGGACCAGACAGTCTGATAATCGGCAAACTCAAAGATGGCGCCGGGCTCATCTGAAAAGGCCATATCGGGTAATCCCTTGACGGCCGGAGGCGCTGCGCCGAGAAAGGCGACATGCCGCAGCGAACCGTCCGGATAAAAAGCCGAGGATCGCTTTTTGAAATTGCCCCGTTTCACCATCTCGCCGAAGTCCTGCTGAACCTGCCCGAATTTGGCAAAAAGCAGAGCGCCGGAAGCATCAGTCCCTTTTTTCAGGCCTTTTACCCATCCATAGGCGGGCTTATTGTCCGCCGGGTGGCCGATGCATGCCGGAGGCTCGTGAACGGCCGCATTGAATTTCGCTACGGCCTTGTCGATCAGCGCGTCGCCGTCGTGCTCCCGTCCCATGCTGTCTTTTTGCTTCCCGCCCCGGAAGATGGGCACCCAGTCGTCAAATCCTTTGAATTCGATCATGATTTTCCTCCCATATACGTAACGGCCAGATGTTCGACCCGCCTCTGATCGTCATCCGGCAGGACCAGAAAGGGTCGTGCCGGGATGTTTGATCCCGGATGATTCACGGACCGCACCGGATGCCGCGCGCCCGGCCACCATAAACCGCCTTTTTTGCGGGCTTCGATGATGTGCGGTTTCGTTTTGCCTCCGAATTGATGAATCGCTGCGTATTTGACGTTCGTCCCGATCCGGACGCGTGCCGTCCCGGCATCGACGGTCATGGAACGCCTCAAACGGGCCGTGTTAGTCAGTGTCAGGCCGCCGTCCCTTTTCGCTCGAACAGATAACGGCCACGGGTTTGGCCGTCCTTTATCGGCGAAGTTTTTCTCCACGGACCGGTGCATCTCCTCGCCTATATCCAGCATGAGGGGGTGAAGGTTCTCTCCCCGCGCCGCCATTTTGGACAGGCCCTCGCGGGCGCTCAAATCATCGATTGTAAGGCCGATCCGCATAAAATCCTTGACTTTCCCCGTTTAACGGGACTATATTATTACCCCTCAAGGGAACCGACGGTGTAGGGGGACCACCCTGGCCTGAACAATCGCCGGCTACCGGTTTGTGCGTCGAACCGGTCACTTGCCCTTCCCGTACAGCAGCAAGCCTTCCCGTTGCCGTTCCACATAGGATAAATCAGGCAATCCCGACCCTTTAAGGGGCGTAAAACTTGTCACGCCCTGAAATACGCCGTTCACCACTTCATAAACCGCCAGCCCGCCGATCCGATTCTTATCCGCCGTTTTCCAGAGGCCGATATACCGCTTCACCAGCCGGATCTGCCCGGATTCGCTTTTCTGCGGTGTCAGCCAGACCTCATACGGGGTCAACAGCATGCCTTCCATGAGTGGAATCAATATGCCGTGCCCGGCCTTTGCAAATTTCCACTTTTCAGCGGCGCCGGGCGATTTATCGACAAGAAACGACCGGAGGGACATAATGACCGGTTCGTCCAGGACGTCTTTCATCACCTTTTCTTCGCCGTATTGTTTCAGGAAGGCATCTTTGTAGAACTCATCGCCCTTCCCGGCGGGCAAGAGGGAGGTTTCCTTGATGTCGGCGATATCCGCCGGGTTCACGTTTTCCAGGGCTCGTCGCCTATAGCTTGACGCTGTTTTCAACCCCGGCAGCGACTTCCAGAGCCCCGGCTTGTCGGAGGCCTCCACGATCCCGCCCCAGACCGTTTTCCCCGGATTATGGGCAAATCCCGGATCAGGCATTAAATTCCGGGCGGGCATCTTATTGCCTGTGACGGGGTCCACGGGCTCGACCAGTTTCCCCGTCGGATCATCGGTTTGCACGGCCAGCTTTTCAGCCTTCACATTTGCCTGAGACAGCGTCACAACGCCGCACCGGCACCGGAACCCGTTAGGCGGATACCAGGTGTTCCAGAAGGGGTGATCGAAGGGGAACACCATCCCGTTCATCGCCGCATGGGTCGGCCGGGTGCGTTTGTCGTTGACGGCGCTGTATTGCCAGAAGGGACGGCTTTTGCTCACGTCCATCATCTGCTTGTAACGCCCGACGCTGTAGGCCGTCTGGACATTCGTCCGGAAGATATTATCCAGCCGCCAGGCCCCGTCGCCCGTCCAGCCGCGCTTTTCAAAGACGCCGGCGCAATCCTTCTTGAAATCTGCAAACGTGGTTCCCCTGTCGATGGCGGACTGGATCGACTGCATGACCGTCGCCAGTTCGTCGCCCTTGGCAATGCCGGAAACGGCAAAGGCCCGCGTCTTTGACTCTGTGGACAGCTTGACAAACTGCCCCGGAGACAGGGGGATTTTATCCTGCCAGAACTGCTGGGCTTCCTTCATGGGCAGAGGCTGAAGATCGACCCGTCCGATCATGTCGTCTCCTTGTCAACGGTATAACGGCCATACAGGTCCGCGTTCAGGAGCGCACCGTCCAAAAGCGCCGCCAGGCGATCCATGTTCATGCCGGGATACAGGGAAAGGACGTTCTGCATGGCCTCCTCATAGCCGGCAGCCGATTGCACGGCGGCAAGAATCTCGTTTTCGTTTCCCTGCAGGGCCGCCGCGGCCCGGGGGATAACAGCCCCCGCCAGGGTCTCAATAGCCTGCTGCTCGGGGGTGAAAAGGGCGCCTTCGGCAAATTGCGGAGATCCCGCTCCGTTGCCGGGGAATGACTGAGGCGAGGACGGCTTTACCAATGCTTCGCCCTCGGCCGGCATGGGAATGCCGTATGTTTCGTAGAAATAATTCACGCCGATCGGCAGGCCGATATCCGCGGCCAGGGTCTTGTCGATTTCGCTCTGGGCCTTCAGATTCGGTTTGGCGTGGGCAAAGGTCTTGATCTTCGGATAAGTCGTCACGCCGGGGAAATTATAGTCCACGATCCATCGGACCAGCGATTCATTGAGACAGCCGTCCAGGAGATCCGCGTCGGCCTCGATCAATTCCTGGCGGACATTTTCCTGGGATTGTTCATTGCCGAGCTTGCCCGGCGTTCCCTCGGTGGACGCCGTTTGCCCCAAGACGGCCTTGCTGATCTGGCGGTCCATATAAGCGCAAAGCTCTTCATAGGAGGCGGTCCCGGTGCGGGAGGCCTCCAGGAATTCAATATCCATCGTATCGGGAAAGGTCAGACCCGTATCCGTCTGGATTGCCTCAACGGCTTCACGGAGTTTCTTTTTATCCTCCGGTCCGGCGCCTGGGGGGTACTTTCCGACCGGAGTGGGCATCCCAAACTTCTCCAGGAAAATCATCCAGAACTTGATGCCGTTCTTTTTGAACCAGACGGGCCACCAGAGCCTGCGGCCCAGCCCCTGGCCATAAGGATTGTCGGAATCGCCATAGGTGAAGAGGATGAACTTACGGTCCGGCAGAACCTCGCCTTCGATCATGCTGGACAGGGTCAGCAGGCGCAGTTCCCGTTCCGACGTGAAGCTGAAGCGGCGGGGATGTTTGCCGATGAGCTTTTTGATTGTCAAGTCTCCCCCGGCCGGAGAAGAAAACCAGATGATTTCAGTGCAATAAAATCCATAAAGAATCGCTTTGAGCAGTTCCTGTCGGGCCTGGTCGAAATTGCAATTTTCCAGGACGGACGAAACGAAATCGGCGACAACCTGCTCCTGCGTGGTCGAGGCGGGACGGCCAAGCTTCCTGGCCGATTTGGCCGGGATGATCTCCCATTCCTTGCCGACGACGGCGAGGATGCGCTGCTGCAGAACGCTGCCCGCATGGGCGTCTCGTTCAACCTCATCGTAAAGTCTCAGGCCCCGGCCGTGAGCTTCCGACCGGAGAACCGGATCAGGGTTTTCCAGCCGCCGGATCCATCCCGCAAAGATGTCGATATCCTTTGCTATGGTCGCGATTTCGTCTGTGTTCTTAGTCCTTTCGGCGGGTTTTTCCGTCATGATTTATCTCCCCATGAATGAATTCATGGATACGCCGGTAGTCACTCGTTTGATTCCGGTTGATTCAAATTCAATCACGCCGCCCCATTCCGCATGGACTGCATACCAAGCCATTGCGCCGGCCACGCCTGCGTCGCCGTGGCGTTTCTTGTTGTCTTTTCCCTTGGTCCGGACATCCGGCAACTTGGCGACGCCCCGGATAACCTTGAAGGCTCGGTGATCTTCAATGACGTCGGCATCCTTGGCCAGCAGGATCGTCTTGTCTTCAAACGCGGATCGATACTGGTACATGTTTTCCCGGTACCATTGTTCCGTCAGCATGACCTGGGCAATCCGGGAAGCGCCGTAACGCTGCATGGCCCGTTCCGCCAGATACTGGCCGTTCCCGCGGGCGTCCAGCGCCCCATAGCGGAAGCGCGGCAGGCGGTCGCAGATATAGTAAAAGATTTGCTCCTGCTGCTGGAAAGGGATGTTCCGCAATTCCACATGGAACGGTGCCCGCCAGTTGGCGTTTTGTTGCTCCAGTAAGGGGATGAAGACGGAAAGGTCGCCCGTGCGCCCGAAGTCCTCGCCGACCACGGCATTTCGTTCGGGATCCAGAATGGCCAGCAACGGTTGAAGGTTCTCCTCGCACCAATCCTTCACGTCGGCATAACGGATATGATCGGGCAGCTCGGCAAATGAGGCGTCCTTTTCATAGCGGACAACAGGGATCTCCGGAGAGAGGCATGTCTCGATCAAGGCGCGAGTCAAAAAGGTTCCCGTTCCCTGGCTGGGTACACAGAAAAGCTCCTCGTCGGCATCGTCGCCATAGGAATCGATGATGCCCTGCCGCCAAACCGCTTCAGCTTCCGGGGACCATTCCCGCCCCAGGACCTCACAGATCCGCTTATAGAGTCCGTCCCCCAGGGCTTCATCGAAATCCACCCGATGGAGGCTGTAGGGCTTTTTCTTGGCCCGGATGTCCTGGATGACGGAATTGAATTCATTGGTGTCGCCGAAATGCGTGCTGATAACCCGCACCTGGCCACCCCACATGAGAAGGGCCATCGCTGCCTTGAGCAACCCGGCCAGATCGTCATGGAACGCGGCTTCATCGATAACGACGCGCCCCTGCTTGCCGCGCAGATTTGTAGGACGGCTGGAGAGGGCCGTGATCCGCCAGCCCGATTCGAGCGTGATTTTATAGGCCAGTATCTTCTTTTCCAGGACAACGCCGCCAACCTCTTCCTCGTCTATCTCCTCGTATTCCTCCCTCGCAGAGGCGGCGAAGTTGTAGGCACGCGCCCAGTTGGCGCAATCGTTGATAAACTCCAGGGCCATGTCCTTAGTGTAGCCGATATACCAGACGTTCCTTTTTTCGCCGGATCCCGCTACGGAAGCATAAAGGGTGTCGTCCGCCGCCTCCGCCCAGGAAATACCGACACGGCGCGATTTTTCGATGAACTTGACGGGGGACTGATCCGCAACCCACCGCGCCTGGTAGGGCAAAAGGACACCCGTGGCGGATCGGGACTGATCGAAATCGTCATAGATCTTCTCTTCCGTCATACAATCCCCAGGATTCTTTTTTTGATCCATTCGGCCTTATCATCCGGCAACCCGCCCTGCATGGCGACCTTGACGACGTCCTCTGCGGTCTGCTTCGTTTTTTCCCGGACCTCGGCCATATATTTCTTCTGGTCAACGGAGGCCCTGGACAGCTTGGCTACCATGACGCCCATTTTCGGCAGCAGGGAGGCGATATCGGCGTCCTGATTTTTGATCAGAATGTCGAAACTAAGCTGTTGAATGAGGCGGATCAGGGCCTCGTTCATATTGCCTTCATCATCGCCGACAACACTGACGATCGTTTTTGCCTGCTCCGTGGCCATTTTGATCGCTTCGCATTTGGCCGCAAAATCCTTCCCGAAACGGTGCACGGCAGCGCGGGAGATATCGACGTCCTGCTCCCGCAGCCATTGCGCGATGGCATCATAATTACTGAAACCGCTGGTAATCAGGCGGCGTTCCAGTTCGGACCGGATATCTTCCGGCAGCAGGGCTATTTTTGAACGCGAAGGCATCTATTTCCCCAAAATGCTTTCAAGTTGTTTCAGATCGGCCAGGACCTTTTTGTATCGCTCCCGAGCTTCGGCCAGAGAGGCCGACCACTCGGCGATCTTTTCCGGTTCCAGATCCTCGACGGGAGCCAGCGGGTCCAGGGCATCACGCAGATTATTGATCAATCCTGTGATTTGAATCTCCAGGGATTTTTTTTCGATCTCCAGCTCTTGCCGCCGTCCCATAAATTTAAGGCGTTCGCTCATCTGGCCCCCTTTAGCTTTCCTTTATAAATTCCGACAACTGCATGACTTTTTTCTTGTCAACCCGCACCAGAGGACAGAATTGATTCTGTCGGACTGCGTCTTCAACCTCTGTCATTTTCTGGATATTCAGCGTGACGATATCTCGTAAATCTTTGGCGATACTCGCAAAGTCACGGCAGAGAGAGGCGTTGGATTCATACATCTTGCGTTGTTCGGCCATATCATTTTTGTATTGATCCATAACCGCCCAGATGCGCCGATTATCCATCCACCAGAGGAAGATGATCAATCCGACAATGCCGAAATCACCGAGTATCTTTAATGTGGTCCCGAGGCTGAATGAGTCCATCAATCCCTCCTGTCGTTCCGGCAAGCTCCGGATTCGCGTTTTTCTTTCTTAGACTGACAATCCACGCACCGCACAGTTTCCGGAACGGCCGCCAGCCGCGTCGCTTCGATTTCTTCCCGGCAATCACGGCAAAGGCGTTTGGGGTCCGGTCCCGCCCCGCTCGGGTGCAGGCCGGACTTTTTCGCTTGGAATCTGGTCTTCGCAAAATGGCTGCTCAACGCCGCCAGGCGGAACTGCTCATCGAATTCCTGGGCCATGTCGAAAACGTCCATGATTACCACCTGTATCCCGCGCTGATCATGGCCCGGCCTTCACCGTTGGTATTGACTTCGCCATACACGCCGAGATGGACGTTGCCGATCCGGAGGAAATCCCATCGGCCATAGATATCGGTCTCCATACTGACCTTAGACGCCGATCCGTAGCCGTATCGCAGGCCGATTTCTCTCTTGTTCACAAAGTCGAAAAAGGGCAGAGGCGCTTGTTTGGCGATGATCTGCGATTCCCCGGTTTTGGTGTCCAGGACGGCCACAACATTCGTTTTCCCCTCATAAGGCACCACTTCGCCGGTGCTGATAACCTGCTTGTTGTCATCCTGGGCGATCTCAGGAGGCAACTTCAGCTTTTCGACAACAACCTGCTTTTCAATGGTCACGACTTTTTCAACAGGCACCGTGATCCTCTTGATTTTGGTCACTGTCTTTATCTGCGGCACCTTGATGTATTCTGTTTTTGAGGCGACCGGCGGATGCTCCCCCCGATACCAGGCCACGACAGCGGATGTCACAGCCAATACGGCGAGAATGGTTACAATTGTTTCCGTTCTGTTCATCGCACGATCACCGACTTGTATTTCTCTCCCGCCGCCCTGATCTTCTCCGGATACTCGATATTGACCCGGCACATATCCAGCGGTCCCCATTTGGTTTTGATGATCTTTCTCTTGCACCAGGCATTGACCGTCTCATTATTGCAGGTCCCGGCGGCTTGTATTTCCTTGTTCATCCGTCCCACGCCGCCGTTGTAACTCCGGTATGCATAATGCCAGTCGTGGCAGATAACCTGATCAAAGAGCCATTTGTCGTAAAGGATAAGCGCCCGGATCGACCATCTTGGATCATAAGGCTGGGGCGTCATCGAAATGTCCCGCAGCGCCGCTTCCTTTTTCTGTATCCAGCCGGCCGTTTCCGGCATAAACTGTCCGAGCCCCATGCCGCCGTCGAAAGCGGTTACCCCGGCATCGCAACGGCTTTCCGTCTCGATCTGGCCCATGAAGTCACTCGCCGGGGCATCGATCCCGACATGGTACCGGGCCTCCCGAATGACTTGCGGGAGGTATTTCTTGCAGCGGTTGACGGTGTCTGCGTTACAGTCCCAGGGTAAAAGCCAGGAGAATAGAACCATAAAGCAGGCCGCGAAAAACCATGACGGCAAGTATCCCTTCACCGAATTTCTCCATTTTCCCGAAAAAAGGTTTAAACCACGATGCCCAAATCAACTCGGCGGTGCCGATGGCAAACAGGATCATCGTCAGTTTGTAGCAGATGGTTTTTATGGCCCTTGAATCCTGGGTAAAATACAAAACAACGGGCACGATCAGGCAGATAGGTCCGAAACGCAGGATGTATTTCTTGAGTTCCTCTTTCATGTCCCTCTCCGGTTGAGCCCCAAAAACGCAAAAAGCCCGGCGCCGGAGATTTACTCCGGACACCGGGCTGTGAAAGCCGCTAAAAGCGATATGGCGGGCGAGCCGCGCGAAATTTCAAGTTATATACTAAAGATCGTTATTCTTTTCAAGCTTTTTTTCCATGAAAACCCATCGCCGGCAATGCTTACACCTTTGGTACAATCGCTCCGCGATGGCCTCCATGAGAGGCTTACCGCATTTCGGGCAAAACAGTAGCGGTCCTGGATCGATTTCCGACCGGAAGTCGTTTTCGGAAACCCTGGCTTTATATCCCGGATTCAGCATTCTAAATAGATCCCCTCAACTATTTTTATGTTGACAGTGGCAATCCCTTCCAGTAAGAATTCCGACACCACATCAAAACCTTCCCGGAAGGGCCACCGATGAACCGAAATACTGAGGAGGCCATCATGAGCAATGAAGTCAAGCTGACGATCTGTATCCAAAATGAATCCCCGGTTGCCCTTTTCGATTTCACAAACAGTTTTCTCGGATTGGCTGACGAATATGGACGATATGTTCGTTATCAAGACCCGCAGACGGTTAATCGGGATGCAACGCTCTATGTGCGAGAGATGCGCACGGGCAGCATTGTTGTGGACTTGGTCGCCTTGGCTCCGTTGGCGCTGCCGTTTATTGAGCACGCCAATTCCATCCTGCGTTTTGGAGAATTCATCTGGAAAATATATGGCTACCTTCTCGGGAGACATGACGAAAGGCCGGATCTCAAAAAGAAAGACTACGAAAATATTGTCGGAATTGTCGAGCCTGTCGCAAAAGATTCGGCATCGCAAATCATTTTTCAGACGATCATCAATGGTAATGTCCATCAAACTTATCAAATGACATCCGTGGAGGCCAATGCAGCCCAGAACGCCGCGCGAAGGGAAATAGCAACGCTGCAAGATCCCGTTACGGGCATCCATCGCAATGTCCTGTTGGGTTTCTTCCAGGTTAGGGACGATACGAAGAGCACTGTCGGCGACAAAGGGATTATCGAAAGCATTTCGCCCTCCCCCGTAAAAGTACGATTTCAGAGCGATGAAATTAAGCTCCGCGTGTTGCATGCCGATGAAAATCCTTTTCGTTATGCTTATCTGATCGATGTCGCCGTGGAAACAATCGAGGGGAAACCGCTGGTTTATATTGTGCAGGAAGTCCATGACACCATCGAAAGAGGGCAATAGACTGCCCATATCTGCCATCGCTACATCCGGCATCGTTCGCCGCCCCTTTCAAAATAAAGCCCATCACCGTCGATCTCAACAATCGTCATGGTTTTTTCGAGGCCATGCCTTTTCATCCCCTCAAAATACATTCGCATCTGCCGGAAATCCCTGAACGGCGCCGCCGGATTCGGCATGGCCAGCTCCGTCACGGGCGTAAAGAGAAGGGCCAAGGCGGCGATGGTCAGAAGTCTTTTCATATCAGCCCCCGATTTTCTTTATCGCTTCCCGGACCCGTAGCTTGTTTTGAGCGATTTCCTCTTCCGTCAGGCTACCGGTCGGGATGGTTTTCATGGCCGGCGCCTCGATCTGCTCCGCCGGTCGGCTGTATCCGCTTCGCAACCCATCCTCTTTCTTCCGCAGATCCCGCTCGCCCTGGCGGGATCTGTCCGTTGATTCCCGCTCGGCGATGCCGATCATGACCTTCTTTAAATAATTATGCCCTTCGAGATGGCTGTCGAAATTTTTCAGGACGACGACGTTTAACGCTTCCGCGATTCCGGCCTGGCTGATCTGATACCGCCGCCGCTCAAACGTGAACGCTTCCGCCTGGAAGATCATTTTCAGGGCGTCCAAGACCGACCGCACCTTGGCCAGGTTCTTCCCCATCGGGCGGATCCCGAACAGCTCAACGTAGGCCCAGGCCAAGTTGTGATATTTGCCGAATACCTCCGACATTTTGATGATGGCCATGATGTCGCTGTCTTCTTTCAAATCCATGAAATCCAACCTCTTCCTACAGTAAGGGCAGTTGTATGTCACCGATTACCCCCCCCCATTTTGGTAGGGGCGGGTTTCATATCCGCACCTACGCCTTCTTTGCGGCATACATCGACCAGAAATCGCAGGGCCATCGCCCCGACCTGGATCGCCTCCGCTTCCATTTTATGGAGATTCCGGGCCGAAGTCTTCTTCCAGATCTCCGCCTTCAGCTCGTCCAACTCCTCCAGGATGACGGCGTATCCTTCATGAGCCGAATGAAACGGGCCGTTTAGCTGAGTAGCGCGGCTGTATTCATCAATGATCGCACACATGGCGTCCCAGGGAGTCATTCCCTTGTCTCCGTTATTTGGATTGACTGGTTGTTTTTGGTAAAGTGGGCCTTCAGGCGTGAAAACGATGTCCAATAAAAATTGCGCCGTTCATATTTCTTATCCATGTTGATGTCCAGCAGCTTGCGTGTTTTGCTGGACATTTTCTTTAGACTCGCTCTCTGTTTTCTCCCATAGACATAACATGAGTGGACGGGAAAAAACCGGCGTCCCTCTTCAGAAGGATCGCCACTTAAAAGACCTAACCAGGAAAATTTAAAAAACCCGTTGACATAGACTTTGATTACCAGCCGGAAGTTCCCGAGCGGCTCCAGCCGACAGGTTACATGATAGCCGTCACAAAGAAGCGTAACACTCCCGTAGGGCGTCATCAGCGCTTCTTCTACAACGTCCCAGTCGTCTTTTGTCATTCCCATTCCTCGCATCCTTTCCTCATCCCCGGCTGATCCTCATTGTCGCCAAACCAGAATCGCTTGATCAAGCAACACGCCCAGCGCCAGCCATTGGGATTGCCGGGCTTCCATCCGTATCCCAGGCACGTCCAGCAATACCGATCACGCGGGGCTTCCATCATTCCTTCATAGCCCATCGTTCCATCTTCGCCACCTCGGCCGGCCAGTCCGCCGACAACCGCAGCTTCAGGAACATCGCCTGCAAAAGCATCATTGTATCGACGGCCTTTTCGACCAGGAAAATCCTCTCCAACGCCTCGGCCGTGAAACTGAGAGCTTCCTCCTCACCCTCCATTTTCAATGCCGGCAGTTTCATGGTCCGGAACTCATAGCAATTGGCCGACTGAGTAAATTCAAATATTTCCGGAGGACGGTATAGTTGAATCCGGGCTTCGATAATCTTTTTTCCCTGACGAATGGCTTCCTTCGCTTCTTTGAGGTCGGCATGTTGCCCCTGGCAGATGACGTTCTCGGTATATTCGCCCTCGCCGGATTCCAGGGCAACACGCCGGACAAAATACGCCTGGATGGGATTGTAGAGGCCGGCGACATTAATAACGCCTTCCCGCTCTTCCGTCTTGAACCACAGCCAGGTGAGGAATTCCCGCTGGATCATATAGGGTTTGATCCGGTCCTTACACGCCTCCAAATCGAATGGTTGCGTCGGATTCAATTGCAGATCAAACGTCGTCCTAAAGATATCGACAAAGTTCTGAAGAATATTCGGAGACAGGCTTCCGACATAGACGGTCCCCTCTTCGACATTCCAGACGACCTCGATAACCTTCGGAACCGGCGGGATGTTCTCTTCCAATTCCAGACGCACGGATTCCCGGATGGCCTCTCGTTGATCCTTATAGATTTTTTTGACCCGGTTTTCCGCCAACCATTTCTTTTCCGCTTCCAGGCACCGCATCTTCATGACGGCAGCGGGGATCATGCGGCGATCGATGCGGAGGGAAAAGATTCGGTAGCGTGGATCGATCGGGGCGGAATATGCAAAATCCGTATTGAGGACGTCATTAAAACTTGTCCAGCCGATGGATTCCGTTGCCGATTTCGGAAAGAAGGCCTGGAAGGCCTTGGCCTTGATCCTCCGGTTAAATTCCTCCTGATCCTTAAATTGCACGTGGTCCGCGATCTCAAATTGCGTGAACGATACACTCCCTTTTAAAAATCCCATTATGTCCTCCTCTTAATTTAGGAAATTATATAGTTGACTCCCTCGGTTACTAATTTACCCAACCTTCAGATTATATTTGAACTCTTCGCAATTCTTGCGCTTCAGCCCGACAGCGGAGAGCTTCTCATCATCCCATTTCTCTATGGCATCCGTGTCTGCGCTCTTTTTGACCTTAACCATGTCCGCAAAGCCTTTCGACTCCAAAAGAGCGATGAGAGGAGCATGGCTCCGGGGGAATGCCACCGGATGGGTCAGGCTATAGACCAGCTCGCCATGACTCAGATAAACAATATCGCCGGAAGCGAAGATAGACGTTTTATGCATCTTCATAAGGGCTTTTAATTCTTTTTCCAGCCCGGTAAGCTCGGCCTCAAAAACTGCAATTTCGGCATCATATGACGCTTTCACGCGTTCTATTTCTGCTTCCCGTTTGGCTGCCAGATGCGCTACGATTTTTTGTTTACTCTCAATGAAGTGGAGCAAATCATTCGCATTTTGCAATTCCGTCCGTTTCTCGAAATTATTCCGTGCGATATCGGTACTGTTTGCGGCCTGCTTCATGCCGCCCCCTCCAAAACAATCTGTATCTGGCGCATAGCCTCCTCATTACTGATCCGGTACATGATGCGATCGCGTTTAATGGACATGGCCCGTTTCCGGATATCGCCGAAGATGAAGGTCTTCCACTCGTCATCCGTAGCCGCGATATAATAGCCGCCGCCGGTGCTGGTCGTGGAGTAGCAGATCTTCCTGCCCATTGTTCGTAACCCCTCAATGTCTCTCCGGATCGCCCGCGTATCGTTGATCCGGTGCAGCCACTGGCGATCAAACACTTTTACGTACAGTTCGCCCATGCCGATGGCCTTTGATCGCCCCACATGATGGGAGAGGATGCCCATGATCTCTTCCAGACGACGGCTCTTCTCCTCCTGCCGGGCCTGTTCCTCCAACTTCCGTTTCTGCTGCCGGACCTGCAGGCGCAGACGCTCCAATTCCATCTTCATGCTTTGTTCCATATGCTTCCTCCTTAATGGGTGCCCGATATTGCCGCCTCGGAGCAGGGCGGTTGAGGAGGTCCCTGTTTTAAAAGCTTTTTAAACGTCTCTTTAACGACTTGCCGGGGCCGGTCCCCATGACCTGCTGGCGTTTGTATTCGAGGGCTGCCACGATGCTATGGAGCTGCTCCGGTGTGCACCATGAGCAGATATCCACGCTGAACATATGCCGGGCGATGGCGTTCGCATACGGCCAGGGCTTCCCGATTTCATCCAGGACGGCGCCGATCCGCAGGAGCATGTCCTGTTTGTCCCATGTCGTTTTGGGCGCCGGCGTGAAAGGCTTCCGTGTGTCCGTCGGGAAAAACCCGGCCGCCCGGAAATGGCTCATCAGGGCATCGAATTGCGGCCAGGTCAGATCTTTGGAGGTGGTTACTCCGACCTTGGCATAAGCCCTGAGTTTCTCTTCCTTGGTCAGTCCGAGGACATTTATGGCCGTGTGGACCAGGACGATCTGCCGTTTGCCGATCTTGCCTGCGGGAAAGTATTTTTTCATCATCGCACGCACCCCCGGCACGCCTTCCACAACCGAACCCGCTGAGGCGATCCCGCCGAGAAAGGCCGTTTCTTCTCTTCAGCACACCGCCCCAGGGCAATCTCCCCTAGGACGGGGCACAAAACCTTCTCTGCGCCGTAAACTTCCGCAACCCGCTGGAGTATCCTTGTCGAATCGCCTTTGTAAGTCCCCTTGAGGACCTGGCAGATGGCGGCGTCGCTATATTCGGTCTCTCTGGCCACCTGCGCCTGACCCCGTTCCCGAACGGCCTGCGTCAAGAGGAAAAGCCTGTCGTAAAGAAGCTCAAGATCGGCGACTGTCATTTGAAAGCCTCTTTTATTTTTCTGAGATTTTTTCTGTCAAATGGATCAACCTTGCATTTCTTGAGATCACCCCAGGACAGACTGGCTTCTTTGACGAGCTGCTCCGCAGCACCTTCCTGATAAATTTGTACAAGTATCGATGCCGAAAGGATTATTCCGCTAGTGATGCCTTTATTGAAGGCAATTCCTACTTCTCTCGTTTCACAATATTTGGCTGGACCTTCCATTATTCCTCCCTTTTACACTCACGCTGAGTGATCCGCTTCCCGCAATTCGGGCAAACATCCGGCGGATTCGGGCCGGTGTCGCATACCAGCCGCCAGCATTTACGATCTCCGAGATGTCCCCCGGCATACTGGCCGACCTCCCGAATGATCCCGTGGTCGGACAGCTTCAAGGTGAACTTATTCGCGTTATACCTGGTCACTCCCGGCACGGTGATGAACAGGTCCGTCATAGTAAATCCCTTCCGCTTAATCCGCATCGTCTGCCACATCTGCTGTCGCAACGTCCGCTTCAAAACGGGATGACTCTGCCCTTTAACACCCGGCATCGTCTACCCCCGCCGCCTAAAAATGGGCTGATCGTAAAAAAGCTGGCCGTCGCCCCAGTCCGCCAGAGATACCGTGTCCATCCGGCTGGTCTTCCCCATACTCTCGATCCTGGACAAACCCTCCACGATCCGGGCGATGTTGGCCTTCCCCTCCCGATGCAGATAGGCCATCAGGTCGTCGGCAACCTTGACCTCGCAGACCGTGTCGGCCACGGTACGGGCGTCATCAAGGTCGATCCCCTTGAACTCGATCCATTGGGTGATACGGCGGGCAAAACGTCCGTTGGTCTGGATCTTCCTGGCGATCTTTTCCATGCCGATCAGGATCACCGGCGTGCCGCCGGACAGGTCGTAAATATCTCGGAGAACATCCAGCATCTCCGTTGAATTAAAAAGATAATCGGCCTCATCGACAAAAATGACCCGATCCTGCCGGGCCAGTTGCTCTACGATCCAGTCCACCATCGGCGCCCGCCGCTTCATCGGTTCTCCGCCCAGTTCCTTCACGATGGTCCCCAGCATGTGGGTCATGGTCCATCCGGCGGTGGCCCGCAGATAGACGCCATGATAGACATTGGCCGCGTGGGCCACCACGGTGCTTTTCCCCTCGCCGGGATCGCCGAAAAGGAGCCCCATCTTTTCCACACCGGGGGTCCGGTTCAGGAGATCCCCCACCGCCGCCTGAAACATCCTGACATTCTTTGTCTTTGCCAATTCGTAGCGCATGATTCCTCCTCAATATTGATTTCCGGCGTCCGCTTCGGTATCGCCGAACAGTTCATCCAAGGTAATATCGCTCTTGAAAGGCCGGCGGGCGTCGCCATCCAGCCAGGCCTCATAATCACGTTTCCATTGCCGCAAGACCGGCGTCGCGGCCTCACTCTTGATCGTGTCGAGGATCCAGAAATAAATGTCCTTGTTTTCTCTGAACATCCGCCGTTCCCGGCGTTTTTCATGAAGGTTCACAACCTTTTTCTGCTCTTCCTCATAGGCAATCACTTCCGGCGGCATCTCGACGGGACCGGCCAGGGCCGCTTTATTCTTTACCGTTGCCCGGTCGCCGTTCGTTGCGGCCACCTCGGCGGCGACGAGGGCCTCCTCAATCGCCCCGGTCGTGTAGGCTTCCGTTTTACCAGGCAATTCCGTTACATTGACGATCAGCGATTCCCGGTATTCCAGGATCTCCTCGGGGAGGGTCGCAATCCGCTGCGTCTTGACAAGCCGCTTCGCTTCCTTGTTGAATTCGGCGTTGATCTTCCGCTGTGTGTGCTTCATGTGAGACGCCTCATCGGCGGCGCTGATGCCGTACCAGTCGGGACAGGTTGCCACGCAGAGGAATTCGCCCGATTCCAGGAAGCAGTAAACCCGGCCCAGGTCGGAATAATCCTGAAGGATTCTGACGCGGCTGTCTTCATAACCGGCCATCGCCGTGTTGAAGTAGAACTTGCGGTCCACCTCGACACCCTTCTTTTTGACGAACCGGAACCCGCCGTCCTTGGGAGCGGGGCAAAGGAGCACATCCAGGGCGCGTTCGTCGGCAATCTTCCGGACCGGTTCCGTCCAGGAGCGGACCCGCTGGGCCGGCGTCATCCCGTCCAGGCCGCTGTGGGGGTCCTGCGTATAGACGGCGTCGATCCACCGGTCGCAGATCCGCTGGAACTCCCGCGCCGTCAGTTTAACGTCTATGATTTCACCCCGTTTCATGAGACGGTCGGCAAAGGAACGGCGGGCTTCGATAGACTTGCGTTCCGCCACGCTGTGGCCGATATATCCGGGTAAAAGTTCAATGATGCCGTGGGAAAAGGTATGGAAAAAACGTTCGATATGAGGCTTGGCCTCGGGCGTGAAGGGGGGCGCCAGGTCGCGTTCGATCTCCAGGGCGTCCAGGACCCTCTCCATGTGCCGGGCCGTGAAATCCTTGCCGTTGTCCGTCATCAGGACCTCCGGCACGCCCATGTCGATCAGGCAGCGCCGCAGCAGGGTGCAGATGGCCTGCGCCTTCGATGTGGGGGTGACCAGGACGCGGGGGCGCCGGGACCAGACATCGATGATGCCGATGACCGCATGGCGTCCGTCCGTCAGCATGATATCGCCGGGGGTGGCGTCCGCCTCCCAGCGCTGGTTCAGGCGGGTGATGGTCGCCGAGGCGCTGCCGGGGGCAAACCCGAGCTTGGATCGCGCCTCATCCGGGCTATGGAGGAACATCAGCCGGGCGGCATTTTCCTTGCGATACCGTTTTACGAAGTAAGCGACGACATGTTCCGGGGGAATGTCATTCAACAATGACTGGGGTGAATTTCCCGATTGTGGGCCCGCAAATCTCGCCTTCAACCCCGCCATAATTTTGGGGATTTGAACATTCGGATAGGCGACGATCATGGCGATGACAAAATCCTGTTGTTCGGGAGTCAACGCGGTTCTGCCCGCCGCATGTCCGTAAACACCGGCCAGGCCGACCATCCCCTGTTCGTCATAACGGCTCTCCCATCGGTACAGGGTCGAACGGTCAAGCGTCCCGTCCTTTTCCGCCGCCTCGAACACCCAGTCGGGCAGGTCGATCCTTCCTTTATTATATTGTTCGATGAAAAGGAGGAGCCCCTGGGATTTCTTGAACCCGCCCGCCTTGATGAAGGCATTCTTGGCCTGGAGGATCTCATAGCGGGCCTCGGCCTCCCGCTTCCTGGCATCGGGAAGCTGATTTAAGAGGGCCAGGCCGCGTTCCTTCACCAGGCGTTTCTCCTCTTTCTCCTGCGCCATATCCTCCAGGTAGTTTCGAACGGCCAGGTGACCGGTCATCTCCGGCGAATCGGCGGGGCCGATGGCGGCGGCGATCTGGGCGGCCTCCCTGGCGATAATGACGGCCCGGATTTCCTCGGGAAGGGCCGGGAGGGTGTATTCATAGCGGGTGCCGCCCTTGCAAGTTGTAACAATGGCCATCCAATTTTCCTGCTGCGACCGGCGAAGGATGTGCCTCTTAGATATCCCCGTAATGTCCGCTAATTGTCGCAAGTTGTATCTCCGTTCGCTGGCCATTTTGGCGCGCCTATCTGGTAAGGATACCGATAGCGATCGGCGTGACGTAAATGGCCGCCACGGCCAGGGCGAGCCAGGCCGCGGCATTCAAAAACCGTTCTGATTCCAAAACCGTTTCATCCCAGGGTGTGTTTTCGATGCGTTGCCGAAAATCTCTGATCAGTTTTTTTATCATGGCGTACCTTCCTTATATATAATGATACGTTTCCGGATTTCCCCTCTCCCTCTGGGAGAAGGCTGGGGTGAGGGGGCAACCCTACCTCACCCGGAATGTCTTTTTCAGCCGTTGCAGTTCCGCCAGGGCGTTGTCGATCTTTCCCAAGGTAAACGTGTTCACCTCATCCCGTGAAATGAACTGCCCGCCCTCCATCTCCGCCATCGCGGCAATCGGATCGGTCGATCTCGTAATGTGCATAATGGCGTGAGTGATTGGAGCCGGCATGGGGTAGGCGGAAGGCTTGCTCAGATAATTATTCAGCATATGGAGCGATAGGGACTTCCGTTTGTCGTTTCTGGGCCATCCGAAGTAATCGTTGACGGCGTCCAGGAGCGACTCCCTACTGAATCCGCTTTTTTTGATCGCTCGCTTGCACGCCGAAGCGATCAGGATGAGATACTCCTCGTACTGATATCCTTCTGTCGTCTCGACGGGAGGCGGCGCCGTCGTAAGTTGTTCACGAAGCCGCGTATAGGCATCAATCGGAGAGTCAAAATCAAGGCAGGTTTGAAGATTGTCTAAAGATTTCTTACGTTTTGTCATTGATTTTCACCAAAATATGATTTATTAATCAATCTAATCCGTTCTTTGAATGTTAAGCCGCCTTCCGCTTCCGGGTCTCGACCCGGTTGAAAGGCCGGATCGTTTTGGATGTGCCCCGCTGGGGATTCCTTTTATAATAATCAAAGACCTCCCAGGGCTCTTTCCCAAGCTTGGCGGCAACGGCCCGCATGATCCGGTCGGACACAAGGGTCTGCTTGATGATGATCGAAATGGCGTTTTCCGATACCCCCAGCTCGTCGGCGATCTGCTTCTGGGTGACGGGAGGTTTAAGATCCTTGAGGGCGCCCTGAATCTGTCCGGGGGTCATTTAACGGCTCCTTTTTTGAAGAGTTTATTGATGCGTTTTTTGTAGAGCTTAACGTAACGATGTATTGCTGATTTGGAGATGGAATGATTCAGGTCCTGATTACTGCGGGAGTTGCTCTTTTGTGCGCAGCCATCGCCAGCGCCGTTACGGTGTACGTGCAGACCGTTCTCCGTAAGGAGAAGTACAAGGAACTCGTCTACAAAGAGCGGCTTACGGCTTACAAGGAAATTGCGGAGATCGGGTTCAAGGTCTGGTATGGCTGCCTCCATCTTGCGGTGGACCATCAGAAGTTGAAAGATCTGGCGGCCGATGCACGCCGGTTCCAGGAATGCCTTGACAAGCATCGTCTTTTCATCCTCGGGCGCATTAACGACGAGGCGATAAAATTCACGGCGGAAGTTACGCTTGTGAGTTGCTCCCTTATGAAGCTTCCCGAGCAAAATATCGAAGACCTCACGCTGGATGAGCATTGTACGCATCAGGTCGAAAGGGCCTACTATCGGCTCGTCAACGAAATGCGTAAGGACCTTTGCATAGAAGCGATTACGAAGAGCATTCATAAAACGTTTGAATTGGGTTTTTAATCGATATGAGTTGAAGAGGATAGCCAGTACACTGATGATGATGACAATGGACACACCGATGATTGCTCCGAACACAAAGTTGATAAGTTCTTCGGTCATGGCTTCCTCCTTTTTAAGGATCGTTGTCTAAAACGCGTCGGTTGATTGATAAAATTTATAAACGATAATTTTTGTATTGTCAACAATAATTATCGTGTCTCACTAAATTTGTCTAGATTTGCCTAAAAACAAACGATTCTTTAATGATTTCAATAAGTGCCCAGTTATGGCGCGCTTAGAACAAAAAACCGCTTTCTAAGTGGGACAAAATTTAAGGTTATGGATAAGGATTTAGATCTCGGAAATAGAATTGCCTGGCTGAGAAAAGACCGGGGACTGGAACAGAAGGAGGCCGCTTCTGCAATAGGGATCAACTACGGAACATATCAACATTATGAGTACGGAAACCACCCTAGTAGAAAATTATTGTCGTTTATACTACAGTTTTATGGATGCGATAAATCATGGCTTTTAACAGGTGAAGGCGTTCCCTATCCCGACCGTCCACCGGAACAACAGGCGCCATCTGCTTCGGCCGAACCGTCGGCGCCTGCAAAATCACTTGATTTATCTGATGAGTTTGTGCTTGTTAAAAGAGTGCGCGGCATGATTAGCGCCGGTGGTGGACTAGCCCCAGACAATTCAGTCGATATGCAACTGGCATTTCGTAGGGATTTTATAAACCGGAAGGGAAACCCGGATAATATGTCGCTGATAAAGGTCAGTGGCGACAGTATGGAGCCGACGCTGTTATCAGGCGATCTCGTTCTCGTTGACCATTCCCGTACCACCATTGCCCCGCAAGGCGGAATTTACGCCATCGCCATCGACCACGAAATCATGATCAAGCGTGTACAGTTTTTATTGCCACAGCGGAAGCTTAAGATCATCAGCGATAACAAACAGTATGAGCCAATGGAAACCGACTCGGACCAGGTCCGCATCAATGGAAAGGTAATCTGGTACGGCCGGGATCTGGAGCGATGAGAGGTGGATATGAATAGGACGTTAAAATATTTCGTATCGGCGGTGATCGTCAGCTTATTCGTCGTATCAGGCGCGTTGGCCGGAAGTTCCACCATCATGATCGGCCAGGGGGCGACAAAGGATGAGGCCGTCCAGGACGCCATCCGCAAGGCCGTGGAATCGGCCACCGGCGTCTTTGTCTATTCGACCTCCGAAGTCAAGGACTTCACCTTGGTCAAAGATCAGATCGTCACGGCAAGCCGTGGATATGTAAAAGATTTTAATGTGATGCAAGAATCAAAAAATGAAGGGATTGTTTTCGTAAAACTCAACGTCACCGTCGATACGGACAACATCAAGGCGACAATAAAAAGAAGCATAGAAACAATCACCTATGAAGATGCCTTGAAGGATTATGCCTCCATCGTCTCCCGCGTGGAAAGGAACAAGAAATACGCCGAGATTCTGAAATCCATCAGCTCCAGGCCCCTGAACGAACTCTACCAGGTTGACTTCGCCGGCTACGAAATCATCGATGCCGGAACGAAATCGGCGGATGCTGTTTTAACCATCCGAATCGCCCAGAACCGATTTCTCTGGGACACTTATTATAAAGCACTAAAACAAGTTGGAAAAGTTCAAAAAGAAGATGATTTTTTTGATGAAAATAATGGCACTGTCATTGATTATCATGAAAATAAAAATTGTGTGAAATATAGATCGCATGACCTTTCCAAAAAAACGCTTTCCGCTTCCTATTGTAACGGCACTGATAAAATCATTGGTCATAGAATAATTTTCCATGAAGATTTCAATCCTTACATAATAAAACCATCTTCAGTAACCATTATATATATGATTGCCGACAGGAAATATCCGCAAAACCCCATTACTTTATATGATAAATACATAGGCAATTATGGCAGAAGGCTCAAAATCACAAATAAAGGGGATAAGGTATATGAGCCACGTCGTTCTCCAACCGTCTGCACGGAAACGGAACGCGAAAAAACACAATGCGGATATTATTTAGGAAATGATGGCTTTGAATACAAATTTCGCCACACGTTTAACAATATCGAAGATATAAAGAAACTTCCTTCCATAAAAGCGACCCTTAAAGAAATTTGAAAAGGCACATTTATAGAATATTCCTTAATTATTATATGGTTTGACAAATTAATCCTGGAGGGGCATCATAATGACAGACGACAAGAATGGTGGATCAGGGAAAAGTCAGAACACAGAACGTGTCCAGGGCGGGGTAAGGCATACAAACGATAAAGACTTTTCTGAAAGTATTAGAAATGAGCCGATAAGGGACACGCTCCCGCCCCCCACACCTCCGCAGGATAAAAATGATGGCTAGTAAAATTGATATCGATCGTCATGACCTATTGTTTGGCGTCAGAAGGTCAATCCGATATCATACCAGGCGCTGCCGTTTCTATGATCGTGTGAATACCTGGTGCAAGTTCCTGTCTGTCCTGGGAGGAACTGCTACGATATCGTCTGTTTTGGCTAAACTGGGGCAGGGTTGGATAATTGTTTTTGCCGCTATCGTTACGATATTTTCAGCACTTGATCTCGTGATAAGCTCAGCGCAAAAAGCCAGGCTTCATAATGACTTTTCCCGTAAGTTCGTGGAGTTGGAAAAGGATATCTCGATTAAGGGGTCAATAACTGAAGAGGATATCCGTAATTTTATCGCAAAAAGACTCGACATCGAAGCCCTAGAGCCGCCACCGTTAAGAATATTGGATATGATATGCCACAATGAATTGTGTCGATCTTTAGGGTATGATGAGAACCAATATGCAAAATTGAAATGGTATCAAAGACTGTTTTGCCAGGTTATAGACATTGGCGATCATTCGGTGTCAGCTCCGAAATGCTCATAATTTTTGTCGCAGATTGTTTATCGAAATAACCAAATCACAACCCCAGCGAGACACAAAAAATCTTGTCGCAAACTATTTATCAAATGCCTCTGATGGGAAAGTTATCAACAGTTTTGTCGCAAACCGAAAATCAGCCGAAAATTTATTTAACCTCTTATCATCACGGCATATCCCACCACATCCCTAATCATCCCACCTGTCGCATACTGTTTCTCTCCTTACAATTTATTTTACGGACCCATAATCAGATCGGGTTTATATTTGCTTTCTTGACCATGGGGCAAATTCTCTGTATCATCATCATCCCGGCAAAACCGCCCATTTACGCATACCACCGGAACAGCCTTGAAGTCGGCCGGAGAAGACCAGATCAGGAGGACATCATGAAAAACAGGTTGGTCATTGTCGGCGCCGGCGCCGGAGGCGCCTCTGTGGCAGCCGAGGCCAAGCGCAGGAACCCCGCCCTTTCCATCCTGATGGTAGAAAAGGCAGGCAACGTCTCCACCGCCGCTTGACCGATGCCTTATTACATCGGCGATGTAATCAAAGACGATCACAAGCTGGTAGCCCGCACACCGGAGCAATTCCAGGCATCTGGCATCGAGACCCGCATCAACACAAGCGTGGAGACGGTTGATCCGGACAAGGGTATCGTTTATCTTTCCGACTATTCTCATGTTCCCTATGATATTCTTGTTCTGGGCACGGGGATGAATGCTATCAAATCCGGCATGCCCGGGGAAGACCTTCATGGTGTCTTCGTCCTGAGATCTCTGGCCGACGCCTTGAACATCAAGAAATATATTGAAGAATCGGCCTGCCGCAAGGCGCTGATCGTCGGCGCCGGTTTTATCGGTCTGGAAATGTGTGAAAATCTTAAAGCGCGAGGAATGGAGGTCCAGATCATTCACCGGGGCAGCCTGCCCGCCAACCGATGGGATCCGGAACTCGCCGCAGATATCCTCGATGCCATCCGCAAGCGGGGAATCGAATTCATCACCGCAGCCCAGACCCTGTCCATCGAGAAAGGAACCGATTACCGCCTCCGGCTCAATACAGATCAGGGACCGCTGGAAGGCGACCTGATCCTCCTGGCCATAGGCGTGAAGCCCGAGGTAACCCTGGCCCGACAAATGGGGCTTCCCATCGGCCGTTCCGGCGCCATTGCCGTCAATCCTTCCCAGTGCACCTCCCGGGAAAACATCTACGCCGTAGGCGACTGCGCCGAGTCGTATCATCGCGTCAGCAAAAAATGGGGGCACATCCCACTGGGCGACATTGCCAATAAGCAGGGGCGAATTGTCGGCAGCAGCATCGGCGGAACGCCGAGAATTTTCCCCGGTGTGGTGGGCGCCCAGTCTTTCCGGATCTTTCAACTGGAAGTTGCCGCAACGGGAATCGATGAGCGGGAAGCGTCTGAATCCGGTTTTACCCCTGTCAGCACGATCATCTGGGGAAATGCGATTGCCAACGCCATGCCCAAACCGAAGCGACTGGGGCTGAAGCTCATCGCCGACCAAAAGACAGGCCTTCTCCTCGGCGCCCAGGCGGTAGGACTGGCCGGCGCCGTCAGCCGGATAAACACCCTGTCCGTAGCCCTGTGGGCAGGTCTTACCCTGGATGACGTCTATAATCTTGACCTAGCCTATTCGCCGCCCTTCAGCGGCGCATGGGACATTATTCACAATGCGGCCCGAGCCCTGCTCAAAAAGATATAAAACATGCTCCTGAAACCATCAAAATCGCAACTGAAATTCTGGTCGAAATTGAAGCTGGCGAAATATCGCCGGCAAGAGGGAACCTTTCTGGCCGAAGGCGTAAAAGTTGTTCAGGAACTCTTCCGCAGTTCGTGGGAAGCAGCCGCCGTCATGGTGATGGCCGGCCGGGAAAGCCGATGGGAAATCATTCTGGATACCATACCCCCTCACGTCGATATTTTTATCCTGACAGAAGCAGAATGGAAATGCATCAGCCAGGATAAGGAGCCTGAGGGCATTATGGCTCAAGTGGTCATGGGGGATCAATTGAAGAAAGGGCCGCCATCCGGAGATATTTCGGGACATCTCCTTCTTGGCCACAAGATCAGCAACCCCGGCAATCTTGGGGCACTCCTGCGTACGGCCCATTGGTTCGGCATCAGGACCGTCGTCATGAGTGAGGATTCGGTGGACGTCACCCATCCCAAAGTGGTCCGGTCTGCCATGGGAAGCCTTTTCCACCTCCAGGTCCTGGAAGAAATCAATTTTATCCCCCTTGTTGCAGGCCTGAAGAAATCCCATGTTGTTGTGGGGACCGACGTTTCCCGTGGCGTTTCTCCCCATCCGATGGCACGGGATACGGCGCTGATTATGGGAAACGAGAGTCACGGCCTGCCTTTGGAGTTGAAACAAATCATCGATGAAAGCTGGTGCATTCCAGGGGCCGGCGGGGCGGAATCGTTAAGCCTGCCCCAGGCCGCCGCCATCATGATGTATGAATTGACCAGACAGGAGATTCAATGATGGGACCAAAATACATTCAAATCGTCACAACCATAGATAAGAAAGAAGCGGCCGAAACGATCGCCGGAACCCTTGTTGCGATGAAGCTGGCCGCCTGTGTCCAGATTCTGGGACCGATTGTCAGTACCTATCGCTGGCAGGGAAAAGTGGAAACCGCTGAAGAATGGCAATGCCTTATCAAAAGCCGTTTGGACCGTTACCCTGATGTGGAAGGCGTAATCAAAACCCTTCACCCTTATGACATACCGGAGATTATCGTGATGCCGATCATCGGAGGACGGAAGGACTATCTCGATTGGATCGATGACAATGTCGAACCGGGGGCTAAATGAAATTGCTCCTTGCCGGTGATATCGGAGGGACAAAAGCGCTACTGGGTCTCTATACGCTGGAAAAGGGCCCACGCATTCCTCTACAAACCGGGACCTATGCCTGCGCTGCCTTCCCGGACCTGGAAACCCTGATTGGAGAGTTCCTGAAGGATAAGGATTGGGTCGTCGATTCTGCATGTTTGGGGGTTGCCGGGCCTGTCGTTGAAGGCCGGGCAAAACTCACGAACCTTCCTTGGAGGATTGAAGAGAAAGGCTTTTCACAGGCCCTGAAAATACCGTCTGTTTTGCTGATGAACGACCTTACGGCTATGGCGCATTCGATCCCGCTGCTGGCCGAAGGTACGGATCTTATGCCATTGAATGCAGGCTCACATGATCCGAAAGGCAACAGGGCCGTCATCGCACCGGGAACGGGCCTTGGAGAAGCCTTTGCCGTTTGGGATGATTCAGCATCCGGTTACCGGGTTCATCCTTCCGAAGGGGGCCACTGCGACTTCGCCCCCCGCAATGACCTGGAAACGGAGCTTATGAACCACTTCCGCGGGAAGATCGGCCATGTCAGCTATGAAAGCATCTGTTCCGGACCGGGGATACGGAACATCTACCTTTTTTTAAAAGAAACGGGAGCAGCAAAGGAGCCCGCCTGGCTTGCCGAAACCCTGTGTCGCGCCGCCGACCCGACACCCTTCATCATTCAGCACGCCTTGGACGCGGGGAACCCTGTTGACCTGTGCAAAAAAACCCTGGATATTTTTATCTCCGTACTGGGAACTGAGGCCGGGAATCTGGCCCTGAAGATCATGGCCACAGGCGGCATCTACCTGGGCGGCGGCATCCCCCGACGGATAGTCCCCCTGCTCTCGGGCGGTGCCTTGAAGAATGCCTTCGCAGACAAGGGGCGCTTCCATGGATTCCTGTCCCGGATACCAATCCACGTCATCCTCAATCCCCACGCCGCACTCATCGGTGCGGCCTGCCGCGGCCTGGCGACACTTTCTCCGGGTTAATCTTCACGAAATACGGGTTACCGGGATTGTTGCCTGAGGAATTCATCCCATAAAAAAACCGGCCAGGAATCAACATCCTGACCGGTTGGCACCTTATAATCATTACAAAGCAGAAACCTTGCCCCATGAAGTGCGGGCGCTGATTTGAAAATTCGCTTACGTTCCGAGGTAGGCTTTCTTGACTTTGTCGTTATGGAGCAGATCGGAGCTCAAGCCTTCCAGCACCAATTTCCCGTTCTCCAGAACATAACCATGCCGCGTGATCATCAACGCAATCTGCGCATTCTGCTCCGACAAGAATATCGTAATCCCCATTTTGTTAAGGCTTGTAATCGCATCGGCGATTCCTTCCACGATCTGTGGCGCCAGCCCCATGGACGGCTCATCCAGAAGCAGCATCTCCGGCTTCGACATCAGCGCCCGGCCAACGGCCAGCATCTGCTGCTCACCGCCGCTGAACGTCCCCGCCATCTGCTTGTGACGTTCCTTCAAAATCGGGAACAACTCATAAACCTGCTCCAGGGAATCCTGAATGCCCTTCCGGTCGCTGCGGTGGTAGGCCCCCAGCATCAGGTTCTTGTACACGGGAAGCTGAGGAAACAACTGACGACCTTCGGGACAAAGGGACAAACCCTTTGCCACAATCTTGTGGGCCGGATACTTATGGATCGCTTCTCCCTTGAACTCTATCGACCCCTGGGAAGGAGACAGAACACCGGCAATCGTCCGGAACAACGTGCTCTTTCCGGCGCCATTGCCTCCCAGCAACGCCACAAAATCCCCATCCGCAATCTCCAGGGAAACGTCATGGATAACCTGATGTTCACCGATCATGGTGGTTACATTCTTGAGTTTAAGCATCCCGTTTTCTTCCTAAATAAGCCTCGATAACCTGTGGATTGGCTGCAACCTCCGCCGGGGCTCCTTCGGCAATCTTGCGGCCATAGTTCAACACGACAATTCGATTCGCCAAATCCATAATCATCCGCATCTTATGTTCGATCAGACAAATCGTCACACCCGTCTGATTGACCTTCCTGATTAAGCGGGTAATCTCGTCCGTATCCTCCTGAATCAGACCGCCCGTCGGTTCATCGAAAAGGATCAGCTTCGGGTCGCTCACCAGGGCAATTCCTATGGACAGGCGACGTTGCTCTCCCTGGGACAGGGTCGATACGAGGTCAAACGCCTTGTTCCCCAAACCGACAAAGCCCAGCGTCTCGATCACCTTGGCTTCCATCTTTGCCTTATCCGCCTTCCATCCCGGGCTATGGAGCAACGTCCCCCAAAAACTCGTGCCTCCCGTCGTTCGTTTCTGAAAACCAAGGGCCAGATTGTCCACCACCCGCAACTGATCAAAAAGGGCCGTTAACTGAAACGTCCGCGCCACCCCCAGGCGGGATATCATATAGGACTTGAAGCCCGTAATATCTTTCCCCTGGAAAGTGATTTTTCCCGACGTCGGTTCATGAAGGCCGCTGATCAAGCTGAAAAGAACCGATTTTCCGGCCCCGTTGGGACCAATGATAGCCAGAATCTCCCCTTCATTAACATCAAAGGTCACATCATTGACGGCTACCGTACCACCGAAATTCTTGACCAGATTCTCACCCCTTAGCAGCACTTTACGCCCCCACCTTCTTACTTGCTCTTAAACTTGGCACGCAGATTCGTTATGGCTCCCATCAATCCCCTGGGGAAGTAGATAATGACCACAATCAGCAACGCGCCAAAGAAAATCATCTGGTAGTCCTGGAGGAACTGCAGGTACTCCATCAACACGGGCAGGGCAAAACCGCCGAGAATCGGACCGGCCAGCGTCGCCATCCCGCCCAAAAGCACGTACAACAGAAAATCAAAGGTAATCTTCAATGACGCCACGCTCGGGCTGATACTGCCGATCAAACTGGCGTAGATTCCACCCGCCATTCCCGCAAGGAAATTGCCCACGACAAAGGAAAGCAGCTTCGTATTCGCCGCATTGATCCCCACGGCCTCAGCCAGGACTTCGTTATTGCGGATGGCCATGAAGGTCAATCCCTTCAAGGAATAAACCAAACGATGCATAAGAAAAATCGTCAAGAGAAGAAAGGCCAGAACCAGATAATACTGAGACGTCTGGGTCTGGAAACTGATCTCACCAATAAACGGAATAGGAATCGGGTTCGGCGGGTTGATACCCACAATACCGTTGTGACCACCCGTCAGGTCAATCCAGTTGCCCGCCACAAGCACGATAATCTCTCCCAGGCACATCGTGGCAATCGCAAAGTAAGCCCCTTTGGTCCGCAGGGCGGGAACGCCGACGATTAAGCCTAATAAGGCCGAAATCAATGCTGCAATCGGCAGGGCCAGCCAGAAAGACCAACCGAGCGTTTGCGTCAGAATCGCCACACCGTAGGCGCCAATCCCGAAAAAACCGCCATGGGCCAAAGACGCCTGCCCTGTATAACCTAAAATGAGGTTGAAGCTGAGAGCCCCGATGGCAAAAAGGCAACTCATGATGATGATCTGGAAAAAATAACGGTTAGGCACAAGAAAAGGAACGGCGATGGCAATTGCCAGGATAATCAGATAAAACCACTTTTCCTTCAGAAACTTCATCATCTCCCCTGGACCTCCTTTCCAAACAAACCCGTAGGCTTGATGGCCAGGATCAATACCAACGCGCCGAAAGCAAAAACATCCTTATAAGCTGCCGAAAGGTAGCCGCCACCCAGGGCTTCGATCAGTCCCAGAATCAGACCACCGAAAATTGCGCCGGGCACACTCCCTAAACCGCCCAATATACAAATGATAAAAGCCTTCATCCCCAACATCGCCCCCATACTGGGCGATATCATGAAGATGGGCGCCACCAGGCAGGCTGCCACCGCCGCCAGACCCGTTGATATGGCAAAGGTCATCGACGAAACCCAATTCACGTTGATCCCCACCAGCATGGCCCCTTCCTGATTCTGAGCCACGGCTTCGATGGTGCTGCCCAGTGTTGTCTTCTTGATGAAAAGTTGAAGGAGAAGCATCACGGCCACGGCGACGACAATGACGAGCAACCGCTGCTGCGTCATGGTGATTCCGAAGGCATCGATAACGCCGGGATAGGGATTCGGGATTCGCTGGCCCTGGGGTCCCCAGAGGGCGATAACCCCGTTTTCCAGAATCATCAGCGCCCCGAGGGCCGATATGAATGAATTGATGTGCGGTGCATGACGGAGCGGACGGTAAGCCACCCATTCCAGAATGACGCCGCCTATTGCCATCAAAACCGTCGTGATCGCCAGAGCGGGCCAATAGGCAATACCGAACATGGTGATCAGGAAGAAACTCACATAAGCCGCCAACATGTACATATGCCCGTGGGCAAAGTTCGGAATCTGCAAAATCCCGTACACCAGCGTCAAACCCAACGCCACAATGGCATATGTACTGCCAAGCATTACGCCATTAAAAATCTGCTGAAGAAAGAGATCCATTAGCTTCTATCGCCTCTGATAAACCATTCAGTAAAATCAAACCGACCGTTGCTGTTTATGTGTAAAGGATTGGTTCTTACGCCCCCCGACGTAGTGGGCACGGTTATTAAAATATCCGCCGTTTTTTGTCAAGAAAAAAAACATCACTCGATACATTATTTCTCTTAGCAGCTAGGCGGTAATATCGTAAATACACGTTATGTAAGCGATATTTTAAAACATGAACTTGCCCATATCCTCCCTGCCACAACAATGAACGGACATGAGTGATTATGATCACATCAAAATACCATGACCAATAGTCATAATATCAAGCGATTTACCCTATGGAACAAAAGAACATACGTACGTTCACGGCTAACATAACAATATAATTAATATATAGTATACTTTAAACCTATTTCATCCTGTCCGGCCAGCACAATATTTATGACGGCTTCCGTGTCTTTTCCCAGGAATAAAATCCCCCCGGACATGATTACGGCATTTCTCTGCAAAATTGTTTTGACATGAAAGGGCGATTTAATTATATTGAGGAAATGTAAAGAGGAGCGTTAATCAAACAATCATTGGATAAAGGAGGCATAAAATGGCATTTAATTACGAAAAACTGACGGTAGAGCAGGATGGAATGGTGATCGTTGCCGCCATCAATCATCCCCCGGCAAACTCAATGGGTCAGGGCGTTCTGAGGGATTTGAGCGACCTGCTCGACAAGTGCCTGAACGATGACGGCGTACGAGCCATCGTCCTCACCGGCACAGGAACCAAGCTTTTTTCAGCCGGCGCAGATATTACCGAATTTGCAGACATTCAGGCAGGCAAAGTGCCTAAATACGACGGAAACGAGATTTATTTCAAAATCGAAAACTACCCGAAGGTCATTATTGCCGCCATTCAGGGCGGTGCCTACGGCGGTGGCCTGGAACTGGCCTGCTGCTGCCATCTGCGTGTCATGTCCGAAACGGCTACGCTGGGTCTTCCCGAAGTTAAACTGGGGCTGAATCCGGGTTGGGGCGGCACACAGCGTCTTCCGAGATTCATCGGCAAGACCAAGGCTCTGGAATTGATGCTGACGGGTGATTTCATGCCATCAAAAGACGCACTGGCACTGGGTCTCCTCAATAAGGTCGTGCCGCAGGAACAGGTTCTGGAAACAGCCAAGAAACTGGCCGCGAAACTGGCAGCAGGCGCTCCCGTTGCTCAGAAGGAGATCATGAAGGCCGTCAGACTCGGCCTGGAAGCCAACATCCGCGAAGGCGTTCTGGTTATCGAAAGAGACGCCAGCAAGGCCCTGGTATTCACAGAGGACTTCAAAGAAGGCGCTCTGGCATTTTTGGAAAAGAGGCCACCCAACTTCAAGGGAAGATAGCCTTTTGTGATCCACCTAAACCACCACACCACCTTTTATCCCTCCCCACACGGGGAGGGATTTTTTTTGCCTGCAATGTATCATTGCGATTTAAAGATGGGAATATAATCGCCACAATTACTTTGACATGGAGGTTTCACCTCCCTATAATGCGGCGTGCAGCAAAAAGTTGCTCAGGGAATATTATAGAAGGCAAATTGTCATCAGGAGGCGATAAAGTGATGAAGAGGGTTAAACAAGCGGCATGCCTGGCTTTATGCCTGATTCTTCTCCTGGGTGTTTCCGGAAGCGTAGCCCGTGAAGGGACAACAAGCGGGAAGATCGTCATTCTCTTTACCCACGACCTGCACTCCTATTTTCTACCTCAACTTCTCCCCGGATCGGGAGGGCCGGCCCGCACGGAAGGGGGATACGCAAAGCTGGCAACCCTCATCCGCGAGCAGCTCAGCCGCCACCAAAAAGGCGAAACACTTCTACTTGATGCCGGCGACTTCAGCATGGGCACCCTTTTTCATACCTCCTACATGACCGACGCCCTGGAACTTCGCCTCATGGGGGAATTGGGCTACGATGTCACCACATTCGGCAATCATGATTTCGATTTCCATCTGAACGGACTGGCGAAAACCCTGATGGCGGCCAAGGCCCGAAGCAAAGAACTGCCGGCCATCGTCGCCTCAAATCTCGTTTTCGGTCCCGCCAACCCGAAGGACCAACCCCTTCGGGACGCCTTTAAAAGCTACCCCGTCAGGGAATACGTGGTTCTGGAGCGGAACGGCCTGCGCATAGGTCTCTTCGGCCTTCTAGGCAAGGATGCCCAGGTCGATACGCCCTTTGCCAGACCGCTGACTTTTGCCGATCCCGTTGCCAGCAGCAAAAGGGTCGTGGATATCCTGAAGAACCAGGAGAAAGCCGATCTCATCGTTTGCCTCTCCCATTCCGGCACTTCCGCCAATAAAAAACACTCCGAGGATGAAATCCTGGCCCGGGAGGTTCCCCAAATCGATGTTATCATCAGCGGGCACACCCATACCATTCTGCCTCAACCGATCGTCATCGGCAAGACTATCATTGTGTCGTCCGGCAGCTACAGCCGATACCTGGGTGTTCTGGAACTGAACTGCAGTAAGGGTGAAGGGGCAAGGATCACGTCCTATAGCCTCCCGAAAGTCTCCGAGGGCATTGCCGATGATCCCAAGCTTTTGAAGGATATTGCAGCATTCAAGGCCACTGTGGAAAAGGAATATCTTGCACCCTACAGGCTGGGCGTCGATCAGCCGCTCGCCGAAAGCGATTATGATATGACGTCCTTAACCGATGCCTATGCCCGCCCGGGAGAGACAGGCATCGGCAACATGATCACTGATGCTTATCGATATGCCATTGAGAAGGCAGAAGGGTCAAATTATGACCACATCCACCTTGTCATTCAGCCTCTCGGGAATATCCGGTCGTCCCTGCTGAAAGGCAGGATTACCACCAGCGATGTTTTCCACGTCCTCTCCCTCGGCCTCGGAACGGACGGAACCCCCGGTTATCCCCTTCTTTCGGCTTATCTTAACGGTGCCGAAATAAAGAAACTCCTGGAAGTGGAAACAACGGTTGCCTCAATCAAAAGAGATGCCCATCTGCAACTTTCGGGCATAAAATTCACCTATAACCCCCACCGCCTTCCCTTTGACCGGGTGACATTCCTCGAAATAAGGGAAAAGGACGGGGCTTTCCGCCCGCCGGATCCGAACAGGCTCTACCGCGTGGTGATGAATTACTATACCGCCCAAATGGTGGATTATGTCAGCGGGGTTTCCCATGGCCTTCTCACCATGGTGCCTAAAGACAAAAACGGCCGCCCCATTGAGAATCTCAAGGAAGGCATTGTCCCGGCAGGGCCAGCCAACCCGGCTATTTTGCAGATCAAGGAATGGGCAGCTCTGGCAGCCTATATGAAGAGTTTCCCCGATCCGGATGGAAACGGCATTCCCAATATCCCCGACCGATACCGTCATCCCGAAGGCAGATTCATCGCCCAACCTTCCTGGAACCCCGTGAATCTCATCGCCGGCGGAACGATGATTACCTATGGCGCCATCGGGATTCTGATTCTGGTCATCCTGATCATCATTATGTTGATTTGGATCATCGTAAGGCTTGTACGCCGGAAACCAGCCTGATCTCACGGCAATTTTATATATACAGGAGATGACGCCGGAGGGATTTTGTTTCACATGGCTCCTTTTTTCTTGACTCTTTTCTCCGGCTTATCTATGTTCAACCATATTTCCTTCCCGTTTATCGTATCATACTTATAATCCGCGAAGGGATTAAGATACCGCATTAAAATCCGTCATATATTTATATTATAAAAGGAGTCTTTTGATGTCAAATTCTAATACCATTGATGCAAAATGTATCAATACCATCCGCTTTCTGGCCGTAGATGCTGCTGAAAAAGCTAAATCGGGGCATCCCGGTATGCCCATGGGGGCGGCGGCAATGGCTTATACCTTATGGACCCGCCACCTGAAACACAACCCCGCCAATCCAAACTGGCCGGATCGTGATCGGTTTGTTCTTTCCGCCGGACACGCTTCCATGCTTCTGTACGCGCTTCTCTTTCTGACAGGTTACGATGTTTCCCTGGACGACCTCAAATCATTTCGCCAGTGGGGAAGCAAAACACCGGGTCATCCTGAGCATCGCCATACGCCGGGCGTGGAAATGACGACAGGCCCCCTGGGCCAGGGAATCAGCCATGCTGTGGGCATGGCCATGGCGGAGGCCCATCTGTCGGCCCGTTTCAACAAACCTGATTTGGCCCTGGTCGATCATTTTACTTATGTGATGGTGAGCGATGGCGACCTCATGGAAGGCGTCACCATGGAAGCCTGCGCGCTGGCCGGTCACCTTGGGCTCGGTAAACTCATTGTTCTGTATGATGATAACGGGATTTCCCTGGCAGGACCGACCTCTCTTTCCTTCACAGAGGATATCTCCATGCGTTTCGAGTCCGGCGGATGGCAGGTCATTACCGTTCCGAACGGAAATGATGTTGAGGCCATCGACAAAGCCATTGCCGCCGCGAAGGAAGAAACCCATCGGCCTTCTCTCATCCGAGCGAAGACATGCATCGGCTTCGGCGCCCCGACCAAGGAAGGAACAGCGGCCTGTCACGGTTCACCCCTGGGTCAGAAAGAGCTTGAAGGGGCCAAGGAACGCCTGGGCTGGCCATCGGAACCGGCATTCTTCGTTCCTGACGATGCCCTGACCCAGTTTCGTGAAAGCCTGAAGAAAGGGGAACAGGCCCAAGATCAATGGAAGAAAACCCTTAACCGTTACAGCGAAACCCATGCCGAAGCCGCCGGGGAATTTCAGCGGCTCATGAAAGGAGACCTGCCTGCGGACTGGGATGCAACCCTTCCCGATTATACCGGAGAACAGAAAGACGTGTCCACGCGCAAGGCCTCGGAGTCCATCATGCAGGCCCTGGCATCACGCCTGCCCGAGCTGATGGGGGGCTCGGCCGATCTCAATCCGTCGTGCCTCACCTGGCTGAAAGGCTCCGGCGACTTCCAGAAACCCGATCCCGGACACGTTCAAATACCGGGGGAGGTCGGGGGTGGCTGGAACTACGCCGGACGGAACATCCATTTCGGTGTCCGGGAGCATGCGATGGGCGCCATTGCCGGCGGCATGGCCCTTCATGGCGGCATCATCCCTTACACGGCCACCTTTTTCACCTTTGCCGACTATATGCGGCCCTCCATGAGGCTGGCCGCTCTCATGGGGCTTCCCGTCATTTACGTCTTTACCCACGACAGCTTTGCCGTCGGCGAAGACGGTCCGACCCATCAGCCCATTGAACAGCTCATGAATCTGCGGGCCGTGCCTAATCTGACGGTCATCCGCCCCAGCGACGCGTCCGAAGCCCTGGAGGCCTGGCGCTTCGCCATTCAAAACCGGAAAGGACCGACCGTCCTGGTGTTCACCCGGCAGGATCTGCCAGTCCTGAACCGCAAGGAACTCGCACACGCGACGGGCCTCCAGAACGGAGGCTACATTCTCTGGGATTCTTCTATGGTGAAGCCGGAGGTCATGTTGATTGCAACCGGGTCGGAAGTTCCCCTTGCCCTGGCCGCGGCACGGAAACTGGCCGCCGAATCCATACGCGTACGTGTGGTCTCCATGCCTTGCTGGGAAATCTTCGATCAACAGCCCGAAGAATATCGTGAACGAGTCCTTCCGCCGACCGTCAAGGCGAGAGTAGCCGTTGAGGCAGGCGTTTCCCTGGGGTGGGAACATTATGTGGGCCTCGAAGGGACCGTGATCGGCCTCGATCATTTCGGGGCCAGCGCCCCCTACAGCGTCCTTTGTGAAGAATTCGGCTTTACGGCGGACCGGATTGCCCAGACGGCCAAAGGCCTCATTGGTTAAGGAATGAGCCCCCGCCTTAAGAAGACGTACCCTTCCGTAAAATCCGTTTCCGTCAGGGAGCATCAAGGGATGGTTCGGGAGATTTTTTCGACCATCCCGCGGCGCTACGACATGCTCAACCGCGTGATGAGCCTCCAGCGGGATGTGTACTGGCGGCGTTTCGCCGTCAACAAAATGCATTTCTTCCAGACAAACCGTCTCCTGGATCTGGCAACGGGAACTGCCGATCTCGCCATCGAGGCGGCCCGCCGCTATCCTCAGATCGAGGTCACCGCCCTCGATTTTGTCCGGGAAATGATGAAAATCGGCGCGGACAAGATTCGGAAGGAAAAGCTGATAAACCGGATCCGGTTGATCCAGGCCGATGCCATGGCCCTTCCCTTGCCCCATAACCACTTTGATTGCGCTGCGATGGCCTTCGGCATCAGGAATATCCCGGAGCGCCTGAAGGCTCTGGAAGAAATGACCCGTGTTGTCGTCCCCGGAGGCCGGGTGCTTGTGCTGGAGATGCATTATCCCCAGCATCCCCTGTTCCAGGGGGTTTACCGTCTTTATCTTTTAGCCGTTCTGCCCTTCATGGCCCGTGCTTTTTCAAAAAATCCCGGGGCTTATCGATACCTCTCGGATTCCATCATCCATTTTCCCACCCCGCCCGCCTTCGCCCAACTTATGAGAGACGCCGGGCTGACGGAGATCAGGCAATATCCCCTGACCCTAGGGGCGACCTATCTTCACGTGGGGATCAAGCCCGTTTCCCCAGCTTGATGGCGCAGAGGTCTCCGCACATGGTGCAGCCCTCTTCATGGGCCGTTTCGCTTCGTTCCAGAAAGGCGCGGGATTTCTCCGGATCGATGGATACTTCGATCTGCCCTTCCCAGTTGAATTCCTTCCGGTAACGCGCCATACGCCGGTCTTTGTCCATGGCGCCCGGAAACCCCTTGGCGATATCCGCAATATGGGCGGCAATCTTTGAGGCCATGATCCCTTCGCGGACATCCTCCAGGGTCGGCAGTCTCAAATGCTCCGACGGCGTCACATAACAGAGGAAATCCGCACCCGCCGAACCCGCAATAGCACCCCCGATGGCCGAGGTAATATGATCGTAACCGGGAGCGATATCCGTCGGCAGCGGTCCCAGGACATAAAACGGCGCCCCTTCGCAGAGGGACTTTTGCAGAAGAATATTGGCCTTGATCTCGCCGATGGGAACATGGCCGGGCCCCTCAATCATGGCCTGAACACCTGCTGCCTTGGCCCGTCTTGCCAATTCTCCCAAAAGAACCAGTTCCTGAACCTGTCCCCGGTCCGTGGCATCGGCCAGACAACCCGGTCGGAGACCGTCACCCAGGCTCAGAACCATGTCATACCGTTTCGCGATCTCAAGAAGTCGGTCATACTGCTCATATAGCGGGTTCTCGCAATCGTTGCAGGCCATCCAGTTCGCGAGCATGGACCCGCCGCGGCTGACAATCCCCAAAAGCCGACCCTGGGCTTCGACACAGGCGACGCTTCGCCGGGTGACACCGCAGTGAACGGTGATAAAATCCACACCGTCTTCACCGTTTTCCTCAATGACCCGGAACAGGTCTTCGGCCGTCATGCCGGAGAGGGGCTTCCCCGCCGCCACGACATCGGCCGCCGCCTGATAGATGGGAACCGTCCCGACAACAAGGGATGATGCGGCCATAATGGCCTTGCGGATGGCCCGGATATCGCCGCCCGTCGAGAGATCCATCACGGCATCTGCGCCGGCCTCTGAGCAGATCTGAACTTTCCGCAACTCCATGTCCAGATCCATCCGGTCCTTCGAAGTCCCGATATTGGCGTTGATTTTGGTTCGGAGCCCCTTGCCGATAGCGGCCGGGCGAATGCCGGGGTGTTTCTTGTTTCGGACGACGACGATTGTTCCTTCCGCCACCCCCTTGCGGATGAATTCGGCTTCCACGCCTTCTTCTGCAGCACAGAGCCGCATCTCCTCCGATATATCGCCTTTTTGGGCGATTTCCAACTGTGTCATGGTGTTACTCCCTTCAAATCACAACAAAAAAAGGGCGTACTCCTTTGTCCTTTGAGTACGCCCGAGATCAATTTTATCAACCGGCTTCCTACGCTGGCATAACCCAGATCAGGTTCAAAGGGTATTTCTCAGCCTCTTTAAAGGCACCCCTGCACATCTTTGGCACAGTCTAATAAATTGTTGTCATAAAATCAAGGCAAAATCAGATCCTTTATTTGCCGAGAAACAGGTTCCTGGGATTATCGACCATCATAGTCTTGATCTGTTCATCCGTCACGCCCTGGGCCTTCAACGCCGGGATGAAATCCTTGGAGATGTGGTCAATCCGCCAATTATCGAATGCTTTTGCAAATTTCTCCGGCAATACGGTCTGCCGCCCCAGCCAGACATTCACCGTGTCATGGGAGAGCATGATCTTGTTGGCATAACCCAGCTTGCAGAGACCGGCGACGTTTTTGACGTTGACGTCAAATGGCGTGATAATGTCCAGACCGATCCGGTCAAAGGCAATATAGACGCCTTTCGCGAGGATCGCCTTGTGGTATTCGATATCCTGGGAGTTGGACACATGGCCGATCATGACCTTCTTCAGGTCAGCCCCTTCCTTGATGAAGAGATCGGCCTGCTCGACACCGCCCGTCGGACCCTCCGTATGGGTTATAATGGGAACGCCCGTGGCTTTTTGAGCGATAATCGCGGCTTTCAGGACGGACTCTTCATAGGGTGACATTTTGGGGCCCGTGCCGCACTTGATCACGCCCGCCTTGACGCCGCTCTTGCCGATGCCCTGGGTGATTTCTTTTATAAAGAGTTCCGACATCATCTTGGTGAGATCCATGCCCCATATCGCCTTGGTCTTCCAATAGGCCGGCGACCCTTCATGTTCCGTGTAGAGGCCGGTGGAACAGATGATATTGAGACCGGTCTTTTTGGCGAGAGCCTTGTACAATTCTGGATTGCGGCCTCCCGTATCATTGGGTGTCGCATCCACGATGGTTTTAATGCCGAATTTCTGGGCGGTCTTGATAACGCCCAGATTGGTCTTCAGAGCCTCCTTAAAATTCTCGGGGGCCATGGTCGCATCGGCAAACCAGCCGGGATAGGCGAAGGTGAAATGTTCATGCATCAGTGTTGTGCCCAGTTTATCAGGAGAAATGGGGCCCAGGACGGAATTGATCATCCCGGGAGGTGTGGCCTTCACGGCATCCTTCGCCGGCGCCGTCACCACAAAAGCCAATAGGAGCAAAATACTAAGAACTGTTAATAAGGTAACCCTGCTGAATCTGTGTCTGTACATATTTTTCCTCCTCTCATTCTGAAATGCTTCATATAATAAAATGAGTCCCCCTTTGGACTCTCCAATGCATCTCAATTTACATAATTGCTTCCGAAAAGCAAGACGGGGATTATTTTATTGACAAACCGAGGATGCATCACCTACTTTACCTAATAAGGAATATTTCTGAGAGGGCTCTATGGGCATCGTCATCAAATATTCGGCAAGTATGGGAATGTATCGGGCCGCTGCTGATCGACCGCCGGACCGGATCATGTCCCGGATATGGGCTAAGGATTATACGGTCTGGAAAAAGGACCCCACAGAAATATCAAACCGCCTGGGCTGGCTCGACAGCCCGTTTGTCATGGAAAACCGTTTGCGGGAAATCCTGGATTTAACCGACAGGGTCCGCGCAGACGGCTATAACCAAGCCCTCCTCCTCGGCATGGGCGGCTCCAGTCTGGCGCCGGAGGTCTTCCAAAAAACATTTGGAACATCCCCGGGATATCTTGATCTTGCGATTCTCGACAGCACCGATCCCGGAGCCGTTCTGTCATGGACCCGGGCCTTGGACCCGGCGAAGACCCTCTTTGTTGTTTCCACAAAGTCCGGCGGTACGGTTGAAACCTTTTCATTCCTGAAATATTTTTACAACCGGACGGTGGACGCCCTGGGCGCCGAAGAGGCGGGAAAGCACTTCATCGCCATCACCGACCCGGGAAGCGGCTTGGCCGAGAAGGCCCTGAAGCTCCGGTTCCGTCACATTTTTTATAATGATCCGGACATCGGAGGACGCTACTCGGCCCTCTCCTGCTTCGGGCTGGTTCCGGCAGCGCTTATCGGTGTGGATATTGGAAAACTGATTGAACGCACCGCTGCCGCTGCTGCCGCCGAGAAAAGCAATTCAGCCGCCGATGGCATGAATGCCGCCATCCTGGGGACCATCCTTGGTGAACTGGCCGGGATGGGCCGCAACAAGCTGACTTTCTTTTTCTCACAAAAAATCGAAAGCTTCGGCGACTGGCTTGAGCAACTCATCGCCGAAAGCACAGGCAAAGAGGGCAAAGGCATCGTGCCCATTGTCGGAGCCCCCCCGGGGCCTCCCGATGTCTATGGTCAGGACAGGGTCTTTGTAGACATCCGCCTATCAGGAGACCCGCCGACAAACAATGAACTCGATCTCCTGGGAAAGGCCGGCCATCCCGTGATCCACATGGAAATGCAAGATCGATATGACCTCGGATCTCTTTGTTTTCTGTGGGAGCTTGCTACGGCCATAGCCGGTGCAAAGCTGGGCATCAACCCCTTTGATCAGCCCGACGTTGAGTCCGCCAAGGCCTTCGCCCGGCAGATAGTGGCCCAATGCCAGGAGCAAGGCAGGCTGCCGGAGGAAACACCGGATTTCGACAAGGGCAATGTGGCCGTTTACGGGATGATTAAGGGAAACAAGCTTCAAGACATATTAGACTATTTCCTCGCAACAGGCATACCCGGTGATTATGTCGCCATCCAGGCCTATCTTCAGCCGATACCCGCCGTGGATGAAGCGCTTCAAGGCCTTCGCCTCGCGATCCGGAACCACTGCCACCTGGCCGTTACCCTTGGGTATGGCCCCCGATTTCTGCACTCAACAGGCCAATTGCACAAAGGTGATGCCGGACAGGGCCTGTTTCTTCAGATCACCGCCGATGACCAGGAGGATACGCCCATTCCCGATGAGGCGGGAAAACCATCCTCCAGCCTCACCTTCGGCACGCTGAAAGCCGCCCAAGCCCTGGGCGACCGCCAGGCGCTCTTGAAAGCGGGGCGGCGCATCATGAGGCTCCATATCAAGGCCAATATCGTCGAACACCTGAGGGCCCTGTATGAACAATAACCGACTCGCCGCCGAAAAGAGCCCTTACCTCCTCCAGCATGCCTCAAATCCAGTGGCTTGGTATCCCTGGGGCGATGAAGCCTTTCAAAAGGCCGAAGAAGAAGACAAACCCGTTTTCCTCTCCGTCGGCTACTCAACCTGCCACTGGTGCCATGTCATGGCCCACGAATCCTTTGAAGATCCTGATGTTGCCCGTCTCCTCAACGACACCTGCATCTGCATCAAGGTCGATCGCGAAGAGCGGCCGGACATCGATAAGATTTACATGGCGGCCTGTCAATTGCTGACGGGTTCCGGCGGCTGGCCCCTCACCATCTTCATGACCCCCGAACGGCAGCCGTTTTACGCCGCCACTTACATCCCGAAGCAAAGCGCCTACGGACAGATGGGCATGCTCGACCTCATCCCCCGGATCGGACAACTCTGGGAGACCCAGCGTTCGGAGGTTCTGAATGCCGCCCATGAGCTGACAACGTCCATCGTGAGGGCCTCTGAAGTGCCCGCCGGGCGGGGAACATTATCCGGGCAGTTGCCGGATCACGCCTGCAAGGTCATCGCCGCCGCCTATGACGCCGATTTTGGCGGCTTTGGTTCGCCCCCCAAGTTTCCCATTCCCCACCAGATCCTATTTCTGCTGCGTTTCGGAAAAGGGAAGGGAGATCATCAGGCCGTTGCCATGGCAAGCGAGACCCTGGCCGCCATGTCCCGGGGCGGCATCTATGATCACATCGGCTTCGGGTTTCATCGCTACAGCACGGATCGCCACTGGCTGGTCCCCCATTTCGAAAAGATGCTCTATGATCAGGCCCTGCTTGCCCTGGTTTACACGGAGGGCTATGAGGCCACGGGAAACGATGCTTTCAGAGTGACTGCACAGGAAATCATCTCCTACGTGCTGCGGGATATGACCTCCTCCGAGGGAGGATTTTACAGCGCCGAAGACGCGGACAGCGAGGGGAAAGAAGGCAAGTTCTATCTCTGGACGGAAGGAGAAATCCGAAACATTCTTCCAGCCGCTGAAGCCGACTTCATGATTGACCTCTACGGCGCGGACAAAAACGGCAACTTCCGGGATGAGGCCACGCAAGCGAAAACGGGCCATAACATTCTTCACTTAAGGGAATCTCTCGACAAAACCGCATCCCGTCTCGGGCTATCCATGAACACCCTTCGTGTAAAGATGGCATCGGCAAGGCAGACATTATTCGCCGTTCGGGAGAAACGCATCCATCCCCATAAGGACGACAAAATCCTCACAGATTGGAACGGCCTCATGATCGCAGCCCTGGCGCGGGGCGCCCAGGTCATGGGGGAACCACAATACCTGGACAGGGCCAAGGCGGCGGCGGCTTTTATTTTCATGAATTTGCGCGATAATGAGGGCCGGCTCCTGCACCGCTTCCGGGAAGGGGAAACCACAGGACCGGCCCATCTGGACGATTACGCTTTTTTGATCTGGGGCCTTCTGGAATGCTACGAGGCGTCTTTCGATCCCGCCGATCTGCAATGGGCCCTCGAACTGCAAAAACAACAGGATGACCATTTCCTGGACGCTCAGCATGGCGGTTACTATTTCACGCCCGATGATGGGGCACAGGTCATTGCCCGCCAGAAGGAAATCTATGACGGGGCTATCCCTTCGGGAAACGCTGTTTCCATGCAGAACCTCATCCGCCTGAGCCGACTGACGGGAAACAGGGCGTGGGAAGGGCAAGCGGAAACCCTGGGCAAGGCGTTTGCGGGAGCGATATCCCGAATGCCTTCGGGGTTCACCATGTTCATGGTCGCCCTGGCCTGGCTCTTCCAGGACACCCGGGAAATCGTCATCACCGGCAATCCCGCCTCTGATGACACAAAACAAATGCTGAGAGCACTCAGGGAGAGCTATCTGCCCAACAAGGTCGTTATCCTGCGTCCACCCGAAACGACCATTCCTGACATAACCGATTTAGCAACCGTTACGAAAGGCATGGTGATGATAAACGGCAAGGCCACGGCTTATGTCTGCTCGGGGCAGAGCTGCCGGAATCCCACAAACGATATCGACACCCTGAAGGAACTCCTCAAGGGAAATAATTGAATCGGGACATGCCTCATGAGTAATTCCCAGGCCGCAGTTCCCGGCCCTTTCTTCCGGTCCGATGGAACAAAGGGAATTCATCCTTGCATTTTCCATACACATGGATAAAATGGCTCTGTCGATAAACATCTTTGGGTGCTAAGCTTTGATCATTAAAATGGAGGCGTTATGAAAAACGATGCGATAAAAACCCTGTTCCTGTCTTTAATTGCCATTTCACTTATCGGATGTTCCGCCATAACAGGCCCATACGGAACCATTTTCCCGGATGACGGCGCACAGAAGAGCTTTGACGCCTTCCGCATGGAACCGAACATGAACTATTATTACAGCGGCCCTGACCTCTATCCCAATGCCGTCATCGGCATCAAGAAAGAATTTGTCCTCGACAATGACCTCTGGAAACCCATTGAAACCACTCCCAAGGAATTCAAGAAGATGCTCGTGTACATGCAGGAAAAGGCATTACAGAATAGCCATCTGCTGCACGGCTTTGCGATTAAAGATCATCAGGGGAAGGCCATCGGTATCTGGTATTCCATCCTTTCCATCCAAACGATGGTCGTCAAGATGGGCGAGGGGAACAAGGTTGTTGTCTTTACGCCTGAATTGATCATTTTTCCCACCGGCGGAGGCGCCGGGCCGGATCAGCCGGGAGGGAGATGATGTTTTTTTTGATTATATCCCCAGGTAGGCGCTCTTTACGCTTTCATCGTCGCGAAGGGCAGCGGCAGAGCCTTCCATGACAATCCGGCCGGTTTCCATGACATAGCCCCGGTGGGCGACCTTGAGGGCCATGTTGGCATTCTGTTCCACCAGAAAAATCGTCGTGCCTTCTTCAGCGCTGATCCGCCTGATGACATCGAAGATGAGACGAACATAGATCGGGGCCAGGCCAAGAGACGGCTCATCAAGGAGCAACAGGCGAGGACGGGCCATTAGGGCGCGGGAGATGGCCAGCATCTGCTGCTCCCCGCCGCTCAGCGTACCGCCGGGTTGATGCTGCCGCTGTTCCAGTATGGGGAAGAGCTCAAAGACATAAGCCATATCTTTCTTGATTCCAGCGTGGTCGCGGCGCAGGTAAGCCCCCATCTGCAGATTCTCCATAACAGTCATCCGGGGAAAGATCCGTCGGCCTTCGGGCGCCTGGGAAATCCCCATGGCGACGATTTCATCGGGACACAGATGATGGATGGGCTTCCCCTGAAAAAGTATTTCGCCCTCCTGTGGAGGGACAATCCCGCAAATCGACATCAGGATCGTTGACTTGCCGGCGCCGTTTGCGCCGATAAGGGAAATGATCTCCCCTTCATGCACCTTCAGGCTGACGTCTTTCAACGCCTGGATGCTGCCGTAAAAGGTTTGGATATTTTTTAATTCCAGCATCGTTTTTTATCGTTTCTCCCTCACGCCAATCCTCCCCTCAAGGGATAGTGTGATCCGGTTCGTCCTCGCCCAGATACGCCTTAATCACCTCCGGATTATTCCGGATTTCCTCCGGCGTCCCTTCGGCGATTTTCTCTCCGTAATCCAGGACGACAATGCGATCCGAAGCGCTCATGACAATTTTCATGTCATGCTCGATCATCAAAATGGCGATAAGATCTTCCGTGCAAATCCGGCGGATCATATCCTCCAGTTCATTGGTTTCCCGGGGATTCATGCCCGCTGCCGGCTCATCAAGGAGCAGGAGAAAGGGCTCTGTTGCCAGGGCACGGGCAATCTCCAGGCGGCGTTGTGCGCCATAGGGAAGATTCTTCGCCAGTTCATTGACTTCTCCGGACAGGCCCATTTTCTTCAGGATGGCGTAGCTTGACTCCACGATGTCCCTTTCCTCGGCACGCGTGCCGGCGCCCTTGATGACAGCGGCAAGAACCCCTGCACCGGTCCGGCAATGACGGCCAATCATGACGTTTTCAAGGACCGTCATTTCAGGAAAAAGACGAATGTTCTGAAACGTCCTGGCCATTCCCTGGGCTGTAATTTTGTGGGTCTTCATGCCGTTGATCCGCCGCTTTTTTTTACCGGGTGGAGCGGTCAGGACATCGCCGCCCGTCGGGGTGTAAATGCCGGTGATACAGTTGAAAAAAGTTGTCTTGCCCGCCCCATTGGGTCCGATAAGAGCAATCACCTCACCCGCATGCACTTGCAGGCTGACGCGATCAAGGGCACGGAGCCCTCCGAAATCCATGGTCAGATTCTTCACTTCCAGAAGGGGCTCCATCAGGCCGATACGGACTCCTTTTTATCGTCGGGATTGTATTCATAGGTTCGGCGCTGTCCCCTGACGATGCCCTGGGGGCGGAAGACCATCATCAGTACCATAATCGTTCCGAAAAGGAGCATCCGGTATTCACTGAAGGCCCGGAGGAATTCGGGCATCAGGATCAGAATAAAGGCGCCGATCATGACCCCCACAATCGATCCCATTCCCCCGAGGACAACAATGGCCAGGATCATGGCCGATTCGAGAAAGGTAAAACTCGCGGGATTGACAAAGGTCGTCTTGGCGGCGAAAACGACACCGGCCATCCCCGCCCACATGGAACCCAGGGCAAAGGCCGTCAGTTTCGCCATCGTACAATTGACCCCCATGGCCTCACAGGCGATCTCATCCTCCCGCATGGCGACCCAGGACCTGCCGATGCGGGAATTCTGGAGGCGGTTCACGATGAAGATGGTGAGCAGACACAAAGCAATCATCAGATAGTAGATATAGATTGTTGTCTGATGAAGATTGAGGGCCACACCGAAGAAACCGGGCCGGGGAATGCCGGAAATGCCGCTCGGGCCGAAAGAAAAGGAGCTCCAGTTCTCCAGAACCAGGCGGGTAATCTCGCCGAAACCCAACGTGACAATGGCCAGGTAATCCCCCCGGAGACGCAATACCGGAAATCCCAGAAGGAACCCGAACAGGGCTGCCAGAAGGGCTCCTACAGGCAGGGCCACCCAGAATCCGATGCCGAAATGGGTGTGGAGGAGGGCAAAACTGTAAGCGCCGACGGCATAAAAGGCCACATATCCCAGGTGCAGAAGGCCGGCCAGGCCGACGACAATATTCAACCCCAGGCCCAGCATCACATACAGAAGGGCGTTGGTCAGGATGTTGATCTGATAGGTTGTGGCAAAAGGCAAAAGCGGAAAAACAAAGGATGCCAGGCCTATAACAGCCAGGGTGGGACGATAAACCCTGTAGTCTTCTAGAAACCTTTTTTTCGAGACCTTGAGAAGCCGTCTCACCTTATCAACGGTCGCATGTCCGGCTGGCCTTTCTTTTCTCTCCAAGAGGTATCGCCAGACAAAGGAGAGCAGAAAACTGCCCATCCCGACATACACCATATTCATCCATCGCCAGTCGATGACCTTTTCGATGGTATTCACCCGGATCACCATCACGGGAAAGGTCAGAAACATGAACCACAGGGCGATAATGACGGATTGTCTGATCTGGGACAGGAAATGCATCGTTCTTGTCGAAACCTCAAACTTTCTGCACCGTCGCCCGGCCGAGGAGACCCGCCGGCCGGACAATCAGGATGAGAACCAGAAGGACAAAGGCGAAAACGTCCTCATAATCACTGGAGATATAACCCGTGGCAAAGCTTTCCGTCCAACCAAGAATGAGAGCGCCGAGGACAGCACCCGGAATGCTTCCGATACCTCCCAGCACTGCCGCGGTAAAGGCCTTGATTCCGGCAATGAAACCGATATAGAAATTGATCCGCCCGATATGGGACGCAATCAGTAAACCTCCGATCGCAGCCAGGGCCGAACCGATGATGAAGGTGTTGGCAATGGTCCGGTTGACGTTGACACCCACCAGCATGGCCATATCCCGATCCTGGGCCGTGGCGCGCATGGCCTTGCCCATTTTGGTGAATTTGATCAGGAGCGTCAGCAGCACCATGACGACCGCTGTTGTCAGGACAATGAAGGATTCCGTCGGCCCGATGAATCCCAGGGACTTGAGAAATGCCGGCTCGGGCAGCAGATTGGGAAAAGGCAGAAAATCGGAGGTCTGGGCCAGCATGACATAATTCTGAAGAAAAATGGACATGCCGATGGCACTGATCAGAGGTGAAAGCCGCGGCGCCTGCCTCAGCGGCTTATAGGCGATTTTTTCCAGCGTAAAGCCGTAGGCAGCTGAATAAAGAACGGCGACAACAAATGCGAGGATCAGGACAGATGGTCCGGACAGGCCGTAGAAGGCGAAGACGGATGAAACAATAAGGGCCGTAAAGGCCCCGATCATATAGACTTCACCATGGGCAAAATTGATCAGTTCGATGATCCCATAGACCATGGTGTATCCGAGAGCGATCAAGGCATAGATACTGCCCCGCGTCAGCCCGCCGATAAAAAGTTCAAGAAAGTAATCCATAAGGGATGGCCTTTATGGCTTCACCTCCACATAGGCCCCGTTTTTCACCTGATACATGGAAAAACCGACCCCGATGGCGTCGCCCCGTGTGTCGAACTTGATCTTCCCCAGAGGCGTGCTGACGGTATTTGAGCGCAGGGCCTTCGCCACGGCCTCGGCATTTGTCGATTTCGCCTTTTCAATACCGGCAAGCAACGCCTGGGCGGCGGCGTACCCGTTCAGGAAAAAAGCGCCCGGCTCGGCATTGTACTGCTTTTTGTGAGCGGCAATAGCGGCTATTGCCAAGGGATTTTGGGTCGTATCTTTAATCCCCGAGGCGTAAACACCTTCGGCATAGCGGCCCGCCACCTTGATGAAGGTATCATCCTTCACGCCGTCATCGGAAATGAAATATGTCTTCATATTTTTTTTCCGCATCTGAGAAACCACAGACGCGGCCTCCGGATGGTATCCGCCATAGATGACGGCCTCCGCACCGGATTGTTTGATTTTATGGACAACCGCCGAATAGTCGACGGCGCCGGGGGTCACTCCTTCAAAAAGAACGAGCTTTGCCTTGCGGGACTGATCTACGAATTTTCGGGCATACTCCGCAAAACCCTTTCCATAATCCCCTTTATCATGCAGAATGGCAATCTTCGTCGCCTTCAGGACATTCAGGACAAATTCCACATTCATCCTGGCCTGGGTGTCATCGGGTGCGATAGTTCTGAAAAATTTTGGATATTTACCGCTTTGGGTCAGTTCCGGATTGGTTGCCGAAGAGGACATGACAATGATCCCGGCCTCCGTGTAGATACCGAGCGCCGTTTTTGTGGCGCCGCTGCAGATATGCCCCAAAATGACGTGGGCGCCGCGGGAAATCAGTTTCGTGGCCGTATTGGTCGCCACTTCGGGCTTGCAGATATCATCTTCGGCAAGAATCTCCACCTGCCGGCCCAAGATGCCGCCTTTGGCATTGATATCCTTGGCGACCATCTCGGCAGCCCGTTTTGTAGGAATGCCGTAGGATGCAAGATCGCCACTGTGAGCACCGGCGACGCCCATCTTAATGGTGTCGGCTGCCGGGGCCAGGCCGGTAAAAGTGAAGACTCCGATCATCATCGCCCCGACGGTGAGCAGTGTTCTGACAAAGCGCATCTTCATCCTGACCTCCTTATGTCCCTATTCTCATTATGCCTTTGCGACCGAGTACATACTTTATTCATCGGTGGGGAGTCAAGGCAAAACGGGGGGAACGCCTTCACTCCGGTTTATTCTTGTTCTTGAAATACAGGCGGATGGGGACATGATGAAATCCAAAGGCCTCCCGGATCTGATTGGATAGAAAGCGTTCATAGGAAAAATGGACGCCCTTGCGGTCCCGGACGAAAAAGATGAAAGTGGGTGGCTTGATGGAAACCTGGGTCATATAGGTGAACGTATTGGCCCGGAAAGACGATCGGGGAGGCGGATTGCGCTCAATGATCTCCCGGCAGGCGCGGTTGAACTCTCCCGTACCAATCCGCTTGGTATATTCCTTATAAATATCCTGAATGATGTCGAATATTTTCATGACTCGCTGGCCCGAAAGGGCCGACACAAAGATGATAGGCGCAAAATCGAGAAACTTTGATTTATCTTTCATATCGAGGACATATTGGCCAACCGTGCTGTTATCCTTCTCCACGGCATCCCATTTGTTCACGACGATAATGCAGGCTTTCCCTTCTTCGAAGGCGAGTCCCGCAATCTTGACATCCTGATCCGTCATGCCTTCCACGGCATCGATGAGCACCAAGGCAATATCGCAGCGGTCGATGGTCTTCAGGGCCTGCACGACACTATACTTTTCCAGGGTCAGGCTGATCCGGCTTTTGCGGCGAATACCGGCCGTATCGATCAGGACATATTTCGCACCTTCAAATTCAAATGGGGTGTCGATGGCATCCCTGGTCGTACCCGGCAGGGAATTGACGATGGTCCGCTCCATCCCCAGAATCCTGTTGATGAGGGAAGACTTCCCGACATTCGGTTTACCGATGACGGCGATACGGATGGGAGCCGTCTCGTCTTCGTCGGGAGGCGGGCCTTCCGGCAGGAAAACCGCCACATCATCCATAAGTTCGTAGATACCGTCACCGTGGGCAGCGGATATCGTGTAGAGCCGATCCACACCCAGTTCATAGAATTCTACGGCACTCCCTTCCTGCTTCGGCCCGTCGACCTTGTTGACGGTAAAAAAGACGGGTTTCTTGACCTGCCGCAGAACCGCGGCGATGTCCCGGTCCGCAGGGGTCAGGCCATGGCGGCCATCCATAAGAAATATAATGACATCAGCCTCTTCCATGGCCAGGGCCGTCTGCTCCCGCATCTGCATGAGGATCTTTTCTTCTGAGGCGGGCTCAAAGCCCCCCGTATCCACCAGGGCAAATGGTTTCCCCTCCCAGACGGCGTCGGCATAATTGCGATCCCGGGTTGCTCCCGGCTCATTGATGACAATGGCCTTCCTCTTTCGGACCAGACGGTTGAAAAGGGTCGATTTGCCCACGTTGGGGCGACCGATGATAGCGATGATAGGTTTCACACATTCCTCCTATGAAACGGGCAGTTACTTCTTATAACCAAATTCTTTGAGCAGCTTCTCATTATGGGTCCAGTCTTTACGGACACGGACGAAGAGCTCCAGAAAAATCCTGGAGGCAAAGAAACGCTCCATCTCGTGGCGGGCCTGCGTGCCGATCTTTTTCAGCATTTCCCCTTGCTTCCCGATAATGATGCCCTTCTGGGAATCCTTTTCGACGGTGATGGTGGCGGCAATACGGATGAGATTTTTCGCCTCATCCTCCTTGAAGGCATCCACCATGACGGCCGTCGCATAGGGGACCTCCTGGTGGACCATAAGCATGATTTTCTCCCTGATGATTTCCGAGGCAATAAAACGCTCCGAACGGTCGGTGAACATCTCCTCAGGAAAATAGGGCTGGCCCTCAGGCAGGGCGCTGCGAATTTCTTCAACAAGCTGCTGTATCCCGTTGGCCCGCAATGCCGATACGGGCACGATGGCCAGAAATGGGAACAAGTGACGGCTTTCGTCTATTAAGGGCAACAGCCTTGATTTTTCAACCAGGTCTATCTTGTTGACACACAAGATCACCGGATGGGACACCTCTTTGAGGGCATCGAGGATGTAGCGGTCGTCCGGCAGAAATCCCGCCTGGGCTTCCACCAGAAAAAGGATGATATCCACGCTGTCAAAAACCTCCCGGGCCGCATCGACCATGGAACGGTTGAGCGGTGTCGATGCCCGGTGGATGCCCGGTGTGTCGATAAAGACCAGTTGGCCATCTTCGACATTTTTTATCCCCGTGATCCGGTTTCTTGTCGTCTGGGGCTTGTGGGTCGTAATCGCAATTTTATCGCCCATAATCACATTCATCAGTGTCGATTTCCCAACATTGGGTCGGCCGATGATACCTATAAATCCTGACTTGAACATCTTATCTCCCTCTATGATAAACTCATCCGAAATACCTCATCCCGTTTTATCTTGATCCCGGCAAGAAGGAACCGCTTGACCAGGATGCGGAGGTTCCCGTTCCTCTCTCCACGAAATGCCGATTCCCTTCTGGGGGGAACATGGAAGGTCACCCAATGATCTTGTACATCCCGTTCCTGCAGCATGGCTGACGCTTTATCCAGAAATGACGAGGACTCCACGAGGGCTCCGAAGGCCGGATGAAAAGGACCGGCAACAACCGCGCCCGGTTTCTCCATTTCCGGTGTCGATTGCAATCCCAGGCGTATCACCGGGATATGGGCTCCTGTAAAACATTTTACGGCATACTTACAGGCCGTCAAGGCCTCGGCCATCGTCAGAGGCTTGTATTCACCACGTTCATAGGCCTCCGCCAAAAGGGTATCCCGAAATACCAGCGTCGGATGGACTCTGACCATATCGGGCGCCATGGCCACAGCGGCGTCAACGGTCGCGGCAAATCTTTCCGGGCTGTCTCCGGGAAGGCCCACCATAAGATGGATACCCGTTTCAAAGCCTTCTCCCTTTAAAATACTGACCGATGTCGATACATCGGCGACCGTATGGCCCCGCCCGGAGGCCAGCAAGACCTCGTCCACCAATGACTGGGCGCCGACCTCCACGGTTCGGACATGTTGCTTCCGCAGCATATCCATCTGTTCCGGAAAAACATCATCGGGACGGGTGGAAATGCGGACGCTATCCACAATCCCTTCGTCAATAAACGGCTCGACCACCCGGAGCAGGGCCATCTGTTCATCCATGGGCAGTCCTGTAAAATTACCGCCGTAAAAGGCAATCTGAACGGTATCGAGTCCCTCCCTCTTTATTGACGGTTTGCAACCATTATTTCTTTTCAGACCGTCCATGATGGCCTGCCGGATGAGATCCGCTGAAAAGGGCGACTGAAGCTCGCCTGCCGCTATCTTTTCATTGCAGAAGATACAACGATTGTGACACCCCCGGTTCATAATGAAGATCGGAATAATGCGCGGCATAAGGCCTAAGATGTCCCCCCGTCCTGGTTTTCTCCCTGACCCCCCAAGCTGTCGAGATATTCAACGGCTTTTCTGGCCGCCTCCTGTTCCGCCTCTTTACGGCTCTTTCCCGTCCCGGACGTGTTGATCTGATCGGCAATGTCCAGTTGCACTTCAAAAGTCTTGTCATGATCCGGCCCGGATTCCTTAATAACGCTGTATCGGGGCGTTTCACGAAAAAGAACCTGACAGGATTCCTGCAGGAGCGTTTTATAATCGTTGTAATGAAGACCTTGCGGCCCGTCCTGGATAAGATCTGCGAAAATACGATGGATGAAAGCAGATGCCTGTTCAAAACCCCCATCGAGGTAAATCGCGGCCACGATCGCCTCAAAGGCATTGGCCAGCAGCGACGGCTTGGCCCTCCCACCGGACAGCTCCTCTCCCTTGCCCAACCGAAGTCCTTCCCCCAGATCGAATCTCCGGGCCAACTCCGCCAGAGACCGCTCATTCACACAGAGCGCCCGCCGCTTCGAAAGGCGGCCCTCCGGTTCATCGGGAAAAGAGCGCATGAGCAAATCACTCACACAAAGTCCGAGAACCGCATCACCCAGGAACTCCAGCCTTTCATTATCACTGCCGGCGGGACAGGCGTTCTCATTGGAAAAAGACCGGTGCATCAGGGCATGGTCAAGAAGCGCCACATCCTGAAAAACATAGGACAGGCTTTCTTCAATGGATTTCAAGATGGCCGCTCTTTCCTCATGCATGAATGACACTTCCTATGAGCCCTGTTCCGCTAATCTCATGGGGCATGACAGGGACAACGGCATTGATCAGGTCCGGATGTCCGTTTACAACGGTGACGGGAATATAGTTCTGTGAAAACCCCTTATAATGACCCGTTTTTTTATCGACACGCCCTTCCAGAAGCACCTGGAGCGGCCGCCCCATAAAGCGCTCCATAAAGGCCCGCCGCTTCTCATGGTCCAGTTTCCGCAACAGGTGTGCCCTTCGTTTCTTGTCTTCCTCCCGCACCTGCCCTTTCATGGAGGCGGCGGGGGTGCCCGGCCTGTTCGAATACGGGAAAATGTGCAGATATGTGATCGGCAGGGCCTCGATCAACTGATAGGTATTTTCGAATGCCTTCTCCTCTTCTCCGGGAAAACCGACCATGACGTCAAGCCCCAAAGCCGAATCGGGCCTTGCCGCCACAACCTTTTCCACAAGGACCTTGAAAAAGGCCGCATCGTAATGGCGGTTCATGAGCGACAGTATGGCATCATCTCCACTCTGGAGGGGAATATGCAGATGGGGACAGATAACAGCCGATGCCGCAAAAAGTGACAGCAGGTCATCCGTCACCTCCAGGGGTTCAATGGAACTGAGGCGAAGTCTTTTCAACATTCGGCGCTCTTCGATCTGCCTGAGGATATCAATCAGGCTCGTCTTCGGGGTAAGGTCCTGACCATAAAACCCTAAATGGATCCCGGTCAGAACAATCTCCTGATAGCCGGCTGCGGTCAAACGCGAAATCCTCCGGAAGACCTCATCGGGAGGCAGGCTCCGGCTCCGCCCACGGGCATGAGGGACGATGCAGTAGCTGCAGAAGGCATTGCAGCCATCCTGTATTTTCAAAAAAGCACGGGTATGGTCAGGGAAGCGCTCGACACCGGGGGTGAAAACCGCTTCGTCGTTTCCGGAAGATCCTATACGATTGCCTGGCGCCGGCGCCAACGGTTTGCCGCCCTGTTTCTTCTCCCATAAATCGGCTACGATGACGGGGATCAGACTTTTTTCACTGTTGCCGGCAATAACCGTGACACCGGAGATCCCGGCCAGAGCCTCGGCGTTGATCTGGGCATAACACCCGGTCACGACCACCAGCGCGTCGGGGTTTCTGCGGACGGCCCGCCGGATCATCTGCCGGGATTGATAATCCGTGCGATTGGTGACTGTACAGGTATTGACGATATAGCAATCTGCGGCCTCCGTAAAAGGGAGGACCCGAAAACCCTTATCTTCAAAGGCTGCCGCGAGGGAAGCCGATTCATACTGATTCACCTTGCATCCCAGGGTTGCCAGGGCAACGCTGGGGGCATGATTGGTTGTTTTCATTAAATAACTCGCTCTATTAATACATCGGACATCAAACTGGGTCTACCCGCGAGGCCCTTCTTTGTCAAGGCAAAAGGACTGCTGGATTATTTGCATTTTTTCCGCTATGGAACGGATTTAAAAACCCCTATCGGAGGCACCGCACATGGATTCCTTCTGGAGCTATTTTCATACGCACCAGGTTGCCGTCATCGCCGTCATCACCATCGCCCTGGTGACCCTTTATTTTCTTTTCAAGAACCTCATCAAGCTGGCCATGATTTTCCTTTTCATCCTCATCCTCGTGGGGGCCTATTTCTACCTCACGGCGCCAAAAAAATCCCCCGAAGACATCAGCCGGGCGCTAAAGAAGGCCAAGGACCAGACAGAGATGGTCATCGATACGGGGAAAAACGCCTACCAGAAAAGCAAGGAAGCAGTAGAAAAAGGCAAGCAGATCTCGGAGGACATCGGCAAGGTTCTTAATAAGGATAAAGAGCCCCCCAAAAAGGAATAAGCCCTATCAGAAAAGATTGACCTCCATGGCCCGGACGGGGCAGGCGGAGACACAGAGTTCACAGCCGTTGCACTTTTCGACGTTAAAGTTGACCTTCATGGATTCCTTGTCGAACGAAAGGGCCGAAGTCGGGCAAAAAGCTGTGCAGGCGCCGCAGAAGACACATTTGTCGAGATTCTGGATGACGCTTTTTGAAAGGGACTCAACCTTCAGCCCGTTATCTTTGAGATAACGGATCCCGTTGTCAAAATTGTCTTTCGTACCGACCAGCTCGAGGACAATCATACCCTCCCGCCGGGGAGAGATGCGCGCCTTCAGAATGTTGAATATCAGGTCGTAGTGCTTAACCAATTCATAAATGACGGGTTTATCGACATTATCGGCGGCATAATGAATAACGATTTTCTTTGAAACTCTCTCTTCCATGGATACCTCTCAATATGGCCGGATGCTACGGGAAGACAACAATGTTGTCAAGATTTTCGTGGAGGCTTCTATTCTTTATCCTTAAACGGCGAAGACGGCGCCTTCGGGAAAAAATCCATAAAGGATTTCAAAGGCGGCATATTCGGGAATCCGCTCCCGACATCCAGCCATTTTTTGAATTGTTCATCGGCAGCAGACTGATAGGTCATGTAGTTCTTTATGATCTGCTCCAAATATTTTTCGAAGAATTCATTGAGAATATTCCCGCCGAATTGAATAATGAGGTGAAGCAGGGGCACCGACAGAAGGAAATTTTTTTTCCTTGACGATTCAAGGAGAATTTGTGTAAGAATAAAGGAGGTTACATCCTCTTTCGTTTTGGCATCTTTAATCTGGACCTGACGACCCTGACGGATCACCTGGGCAATATCATCCAGGGTGGCATAACTGCTTTTTTCCGTATCATACAGGCGACGGTTACCATATTTCTTGTAAACTAACTTTTCATCCCTATTCATTACTTTATCCTCTTTGCATTTTTTTAGCACGGCTATTGACATAATGCAACATAAACATTTTCATGGCGGGACGTCAACTGTGACAAATAATTCATTTACTATTATATATAGTTTATTTTATTAATTATATTTACACCAAAGAGAATACAATGAGTGGATATAATCAATATTGCATTGCAACATTTTATCTTGACAAATACAGATTCGCCCGTATAATAAGGTCATAGATCATTTATACATCGCACAAATAAAGAAAAGGGAGGTAATGATGTCATGGAACAGGGTAAAATTGCCAAACAGATGATTGATTTTCACAAGTCCACCTTTGACAACACCTTTAATGCCATGTCCATCCTGCAGGAACAGACGGAAAGGATGGTCAACATGTTCCTTGAGCAGTCGCCATGGGTGCCGGAGGACGGGAGAAAGGTCATTAACGAATGGGTAAAAACCTATAAAAAAGGCCGATCAGAGTTCAGAACCACCGTAGACGACAGCTTCAAGAAAGTGGATGATTTCTTCACCGGCTTCAACAAGGAAACGAAGGCAAAAACAGCAACCAAAGCAAAGTAGTGAAAGGAGAAAATAATGGACCCGAAACAGATGATGAAGCAAATGTTTGATTTTAACAAGACGGCCGTCGAAAAATCCTTTACCGCGATGGCGGTCATGCAGGACCAGACCGAAAAAATGTTCAACCTTTGGCTGGACCAGAACAAAATGTTCCCGGAAGAAGGGAAAAAAGCGATGGTCGAATGGGTAAAAACCTGTAAAAAGGGTCGCGACGAGTTCAAGTCAAAAATCGACGAAGGCTACAAAAAGGTGGAAGAATACCTGTCCGGAATCGAAAAATAATGACTATGGCAGCACTCTCCGCCAGGCAGGCCCTGCCGGGGAGCGCTGCCTACAACATGGAGTTTCTGCGGCGAACGGCCCGGGAAGGACGTGCAGCATGGATCGCAATTTCTTTGAGTTTTGGGGACAACTGTTTTTGAACGTGGCCCAGGGGCAAAAACAAATTGAAGAGATGAATGCTTTATTCCGCCCTGGTCCTCAAGGTTATGATGCCATGAGAACCATTTTCCACAATACATATGGCCTCGATAATGCTCCAGAAAGCTTTGCCCAAAATAGCGGCTTGTGGGAAACGGCGGCACAAAATTTTCAGGCATCCCTCAGGCAGGTCATGAAACTCTGGGGCGTTGTTCCCGGAGATGATTATCAGGCCCTGGTACGCAAGTGCGAAACCCTCGAAAAGACGGCAACGGAACAGGAACAAACGATCCGTCACCTCAAATTGCTACTGGGCGAAAGACAGGATGAGGCCTTTTCCTCCACCAAGGAACTACAGGCCTTATTGACCAAGCAGCAGGCAGAATTCCAGAAGATGGTTAACACCCTGGGCGTCCTGTTACCGGAGAAAACGAAGGCGGCTGCCGCGAAAAAGCGATAAGGGTCAGACCGCTTTGGGGGGTTTCGGAGGGCTGACCAGCGCTTCGCCATCCAAAACCAGCGTACCATCCTGGATGGAACAGGTCGTCCGCAAACGAAGGCGGTTTTTCTCCACGATCTTTTCCATGACCTCAACCTTGGCCGTAATGGTATCCCCCATCCGGACCGGCGCCAGAAAATTAAGTTCCTGGCGGATATAGATGGTCCCGGGGCCGGGCAGAAGGGTCCCGATCACCGTGGACACAAATCCCCCCGTCAGCATCCCGTGGGCAATCCGTGTTTTGAAAAAGGTCTGTGCCGCATAGGCGGCATTGATATGTGCCGGGTTCAGGTCTCCTGTGATGCCGGCATACAGATAAACATCAGTTTCCGTAACGGTCTTGGAAAATTCCGCCGTATCGCCAATCTTCAGTTGATCCATTGTCCTGCCGATCATATGCATGGCCTTCCTTTCGTGATGTTTTGTTTCTCTACACTAAAACCAGCATTTATAAGTCCACGACGCCTCTTTCATCTCCTTCAGGTCGCTCTGGAGCATTAGATAAAGACCGGCATTCTGAATCGCCAGGCCTCCCAGATTCGCCAGGGCCGTAACCAGCATGATCTCGTCTTCAGAAAATTCGCGCCGCGACCCGCTGTAAAGCCGCAAGATGCCGATAACCTCATCTTTGGCTTTAATAGGCAAAGACAGAAGGGAGACAATGCCCTCTTCCTGTTTCTCTTTTTTCCGCCGGACCGTCTTGTCGGCTGCGACATCCACTATCATCACGGGCGTTCCGTTAAGGGCGTCGGTGATGCTCTTCTCTGCCGAAACCACCATATTGTCGATATATTTTTCGCTGAGGCCATAGTGGGCCACCATCTGCAGCGTGGTGCGCTCATCATTTAAAAGGCGTATGGATGACGCCTTGATATCGAGGGCCTTGCAGATATCTTCCGTCAGGGTCTGGAGGATGATCTTGATGTCCAGGCTGGATGCAATATTGGCCGCCAGATCGGAGAACATCTTCGTGTTGCGCCGGAGACTGTCCACCAGCCTGGCGTTTTCAATGGCCAAGCCGCCCTGTTCGGCCAGAACTTTCAAGAATTCGATATCGTCCGGCGAAAAATCCCTTATTTTAGCCGTATAAAGGGCCAGGACGCCGAGGAGGTCGCCTTTGATCACGACCGGAACGGCCAGGATTGAGCCGATGCCCTCCGCCTTTTTCAGATCGCGGTTCTCCAGGCGCGGATCCGTAGCGGCATCGCGATAATACAGGTAGCCATCTTTCATGAGCGCCCGGGCAATCCTTTCAGCGCGCCTTTCTTCCGTATGAATGTAATGCTCGGACAAACCGACCTGGGCCACAGGGCGATACGTCTCTTTTCGTTCATCGGCCAGAAAGAGGCTCGCCGCCTTGCCTTTCATGGTCTTAACAACAGTATCCACGATCAGATGCAGAAGGGCATCCATATCCTTGGTGATTTCAAACGACTGGCTGATTTTGCTGATAATTTTAAAATACTGCGGTTTCCCCGTCATGGCCTCCCCCTATTCAGTTTTATTCCACGCCGTTAAATCGTTTCCTGGATGACCTGCGCCAACGATGGCCTTACTCCCTTACCGTTGCCTTTCTTCTGGTTGACACGGACAGGCTTTTTCAGGCGGATATCCCCGGGCATAGGCCGCGGCGCCGCCATTTTCTCAACCGTTTCCTCCTTGACCGCTTTCATTTCAGGTTTGTCGCCATCCCTTTCCTGAAGCCATCTCACGATCTTCGGGGCAAACTCACGCTGGCTCTTGGAACTGACGTAAATACCGATGTGCCCCGTATCCAGGCAGATATCCTCCACATCGGCACTCCCCACATTCCGGGCCAGCTGATTGCAGGCTTCCGGCGGCACGAGGTGATCGTATAACCCGTAGAAATTCAACAGGGGCATGGTGATCTTCTTCAGATCCACCCGTTGTCCGCCGATTTCCAGTTTGTTTTGGATCAGAAGGTTTTTTTGATAAAAATCCGTCACGAACTGGCGGAATGTTTCACCGGGAAGGTCGGGGCTGTCGAAAATCCATTTCTCCATGCGGACAAAATTCTCCACAAAGTCCCGGCTCCCCATATTTTCGTAAAAGCCGACGTACTTGTCGATCATGAGGCGGGCCGGATTCAGGAGGAGAAACCCGAAGTTCATGACATCGCCGGAGAGGTTGCCGAAGGTGCCCACAATGCGGTCCACATCGATCCCTTTCATCCAGATATGCAGAAGGCCCTTATCCGTATCGAAACTGGTGGGGGTCACCGTTGTGATCAGATTATTTATTTTTTCGGGATAAAGGGCGGAATAGATAACGCTGAACGTCCCGCCCATGCAGATGCCCATGAGATTGATCTTGGGAACGCCGCACGTCTCGCGGATAAAGTCTATGATATTGTTCATATAACCGTTGACATGGTCATCAATGGTCTGAAAACGGTCTTTTCTCGTCGGATAGCCCCAATCGATCATATACAGATCAATGCCGCTGTTCAGGAATGTTCGCACGACACTCCGGTCCGATTGCAGATCGAGCATGGTTTCGCGGTTGATCAGGGCATACGTGACCAGAAGGGGGGTCTTGAAGGCGCTTCCGCCGGGGGTATGGTAGTGTTTCAGTTTAACCCGGTCTTCTTCATAGACAACATCATAGGGCGTTGTGGCCAGCTCGGACGACAGGGGGCCCAGAAGCACTTCGGAAGCCTTGGTAACCGTGTCTTGGGCCTTTTCGGCTTCCGCTGCGAGATTTGAAAGAATGGTGTCTAGGAAAATCTTCGGCTGTTCCATACCTGCACCTCCTGTAGCCCTGGCTTATCCCTTTTGAACGTGCTTAGTTTCCTGAAGCTTTTCCACTTTTTTTTCAAGGGCCCTCACCTGTTTTTTCAAAATGTACATCTCTTTGTATAACTCGTCCATATCCTTGTTGGTCGGCACCGGCAGACTCTGTAAAATATCCTGAAGAAACTGGTTTTTAGCCACAGCATAGGCTTCCACCTGGTTCAGGGTCTCCCGGAGGACATTGAGATACTCGGGAGATTTGAAAAGGTTCATGTAATGACCTTCCAGAATCTTCAGCCAGAGATTGTAGTACTCTTTTGGTTTCTCCGGCAGCTTTCCGTCCTTGGACATTTGCTCAACCTGATCCTGAAGGACCTTGAAGGACTTTTCCACGGGAAGATAAAGGACAAATGAAAATTCGGACAGCGTCGCCTGAAGGAGATTCCAGTGGTCGATGAACTTGTAGAAGCGCTCCTGAGAGTAGCGCGTCAATCCCAGCTGGGGAATGTTGAAATACTGTTGGAATTCTTCCTCATAGATTTCTTTCCAGGCCTTGAACATATCCTGGTCAAGATTATCAAAATTGTAGGCTTCGCCCTTCTGTCCGATTTTGCCCGCCTTTTCAATCGCCTGCTTTTGAAGACGCGACGACGCCTCCCAACCTGCCTTTGCCAGGGTCATAAAAAACTCAGGCAAGGTGTTCACACCCCGGAGAAGGGTATCGGCCGCCTGGGGATCATTCAGGGTTGCCGAGACGGACTGCCAGCGCTTCAGCGTGGTCTCAAATGATTCCATATACCTGTTTCTTGCGCCGCTTCCTTGATCGGATGAGGGGGAGGGAGAAGACGGCGAGCTTTTCAGCGCCGATTCCCAAAGTTTGCTTGAAGACTTTATCCATTCAGCCATGAGGTTCTCCATGGCCGATTTTTCCTTCATACCTTCACTCATGGGACATGACCTCTTTTCTTTACGCCTCCCGGCGTCATGTTAAGAAAGACGTATGATGAACCATTTAGGGCCTTGTAGCTGATAGATAAAGATTACGTATTTAATGATGACATTATGGTACGGTAATGGCGACCCTTTGTCAACAGCAATCCTCCAGCACGTTAACGGTTTATCCCTGCAACAGGTCATCCCATGGAAAGTCTTCAAATACATGATTGAGGGAATGATCATCGGCAACCAGATGGTGCGTCAGACAGAGAAAGGCTTCTTCCGCAATTATGCGGACGATATCGGGCGGCACGATATCATCGGCATTTCCGTGATAGAGGGTCACGGGAATCTGCAGACGGCTTTGCCGATAAGGATCAAAATCAGGAAGATTAAGGGCCGGCGCCAGCAGGACCATCTTTTTGACCCGCTTGGGATATCGAGCCGCAAACATGGCGGCCATTAATCCCCCATAGCTCGAACCCACAAGGATGAGTTCGTCCTTCCCTTCGAGAAGAGCTGTCAGCTTGTTCATTCTGGCCATAAGAGGGCCGGTGAAATCCTCGATCACCATATCGGGATAATGTTTTCTGAAATAGACACCCTTCGTCCCCTGGCTTGTACTTTCGAGGCCGTGGATAAATACCCTGGTTTGCTGCATGAGCGCTCCTTCCTGTAAGCATGCCGTGATATCGGATACCTATTATAGAAATGAAATCCATAAATGTCAAAGACCTTGTCCGGCCGCGGATCCCGATACTTCCACAGAGACATTGATTTAAGATTGCCATTATGCTAGGACTGAAGCTATTATAATCAAAACAGGAAAAGGTTCGATTTATGTCCCGTATCACACCCTTCATGGCCCTCAGGCCTCACCCGAAACACGCCAAAGCCGTGGCGGCTTTCCCTTATGATGTCCTCAATGCGGAGGAGGCCCGGGCCATCGGCCAGGCCAATCCCCTTAGTTTCCTGCACGTTGAAAAATCGGAAATCGATGTCCCCGGATATCCGGATGTCGATGAAAAGGAGGTCTTTGAAGCAGGCCGCCGGAACCTTCTCAAGCTTCTTTCCGATCAGGTTCTGTTCCAGGAAGCGAAACCCTGCTATTACGTTTACAGCCAGAAAATGGGCAACCACAGGCAGTATGGCATTGTGGCCGCCGCCGGCGTTCGGGAATATGAAACGGGCCTGATCAAAAAACATGAGTATACAACGACAGTCAAGGAGCGGGAAAGGATTCTCCACGTTGACAAGGTAAACGCCCATACGGGTCCTGTGTTTTTGACATACAAGAAAAATGATGTGATCGACCGTCTGGTGGCCAGACTGATCGAAAGCCCCCCCGAATATGATTTCACGGCGGACGACGGCATTTCCCATACGGCCTGGGTCGTCGACAGGGATGAGGACATCCGGGCCGTCAGTGAGGCGTTCGCCGACGTTCCCGCCCTTTACATCGCCGATGGCCACCATCGGGCCGCAGCTGCCGCCACCGTAGCCCGAATGCGCCGGGAGAAGTCCGTAGAACGAACAGGCCGCGAGGATTACGAATTCTTTCTGGCGGTCATCTTTCCTCATGACCAGCTCCGCATCATGGACTATAACCGTGTCGTCAGGGATTTGCACGGCATGGATAAAAAAGTGTTTCTGGACAGGCTGGGCGCCATATTTGACATCTCCCCGGGCTTTACAAAAAGATCCCCTGAGAAAATGCACGAATTCGGACTCTACCTGGACGGCATCTGGTACAGGCTGGCCGTAAAGGACGGGGTGTACGATCGTGAAGACCCCGTCAAATCGCTGGATGTGTCGATCCTGCAGGACCATGTCCTGGAGCCGTTACTGGGGATTCAGGATCCTCGAACGGACAAGCGCATTGGTTTCATCGGGGGCATCCGGGGCATGGATGAACTGGAACGCCTCGTCAATGGTGGCCAGTTCCAGGCAGCCTTTTCCCTTTACCCGACATCGCTCTCACAGTTGATCGCCGTCGCGGATGCCGACAAAGTCATGCCGCCGAAATCGACCTGGTTCGAGCCCAAGCTGCGGAGCGGCTTGTTTGTTCATGCCCTTGACTGAGGAAGATTGATTTGCTTTTGACCGCCCATACAGGCTATGCCGCCGGGCAGCCTTTTTTTGAAAGCATTAACAGTTCAATATTAAAGGAGGAATAATCGAATGGCCAAAACAGAAGATACCAGGAAAGCGGAAAAGAAAAAACCCCTGAAAACAGCAAAAGAGAAGAAGCAGGCCAAAGCGGAAAAGAAAAAAAACAAATAATCGCTCCCCTGCTTCTTCAAATCATTTTTAAAACGGAGGCATTCACAATCCATGTCGGCTGAAGCAAACAAGGTTATCTACTCCATGATCGGCGTGAGCAAGCATCACGACAAGAAGGTGGTGTTGAAGGACATCTACCTGTCCTATTTTTACGGCGCGAAGATCGGCGTCCTGGGGCTTAACGGATCGGGGAAAAGTTCGCTGCTGCGCATCCTGGCCGGCGTGGACCAGGAATTCAACGGCAAGACGGTTCTCTCGCCGGGATATACCGTCGGCTTCCTGGAGCAGGAACCGCTTCTGCATGAATCGAAAACGGTTCGGGAAATTGTCGAAGAAGGCGTCAAGGAAACGGTGGACTTGCTGGCCGAATACAACCGGATCAATGAACAGTTCTCCGAACCCATGTCGGACGACGAGATGAATGCCCTCATCGAGAGACAGGGACAAGTCCAGGAAAAGTTGGATGCCCTCGACGCCTGGGACCTGGACTCGCGGCTGGAAATGGCCATGGATGCCTTGCGTTGCCCGCCTCCCGACATGCCCGTCAATATCCTGTCCGGCGGAGAAAGAAGGCGTGTCGCCCTCTGCCGGTTGCTGTTGCAGAATCCCGACATCCTCCTTCTCGATGAACCGACCAACCACCTCGACGCCGAATCCGTCGCCTGGCTCGAGCATCATCTGAACCGCTATGCCGGAACGATCATTGCGGTCACCCACGACCGTTATTTCCTTGACAATGTGGCCGGCTGGATTCTGGAACTCGACAAGGGCCAGGGCATCCCCTGGCAGGGCAACTACTCCTCCTGGCTGGAACAGAAGCAGAACCGCCTTCGCCAGGAAGAAAAAAGCGAGACGGAACGTCAGAAAACCCTCCAGCGTGAACTGGAATGGATCAGGATGTCCCCCAAGGGCCGCCATGCCAAATCGAAGGCCCGCATCAGCTCTTATGAGGAACTTCTGGGGCAGGAAGGGGAAAAACGCGCGGAAAATCTGGAAATATTCATTCCCCCGGGCCCCCGCTTGGGCAAGGTCGCCATTGAACTGGAAAATGTTACAAAAGGCTATGGTGACCGGCTCCTGATAGACGGCATGTCGTTTGCCCTCCCCCCCGGCGGGATCATCGGCGTCATCGGACCGAACGGCGCAGGCAAGACAACCCTGTTCAGAATGATCACGGGCCAGGAAAAACCGGACTCCGGCACTATCCGGATCGGCGATACGGTCAAGCTCGCTTACGTGGATCAAAGCCGCGATGTCCTGAATCCCGACAAGACCATATGGGAGGTTATTACGGAAGGGCAGGAGATGATCCAGCTTGGAAGCAAACTCGTGAATTCGCGGGCCTATGTCGCCAGATTCAACCTATCCGGCGGCGACCAGCAGAAACTGGTGGGAAAAATGTCCGGCGGCGAGAGAAACCGCGTCCACCTGGCCCGCATGCTGAAGGAAGGCGCCAATGTCCTGCTTCTGGATGAGCCGACCAATGATCTCGACGTCAACACCATGCGGGCCCTTGAAGAGGCCCTGGAGAATTTTGCCGGCTGCGCCGTGGTCATCAGCCATGACCGGTGGTTTCTGGACCGCCTGGCCACACATATCCTGGCCTTTGAAGGGGAAAGCCAGATCGTCTGGTTTGACGGAAATTACTCGGAATACGAGGCCGATCGCAAACTGCGCCTCGGTTCGGCGGCCAGCCAGCCGCACCGGATCAAATACCGGCAGTTGACCCGGGCGTGATCCCCAACGGCCATTATAGCCCGTACACCAAGAGGCCTTATGCGGCAAAAAGCTGCTCCGGTAGCCGGATGGAGATTCTTCAGAGGCACCGTCATGGGCAGCCACCAGACGTTTCACGGCTTGGGGAATAAAACCCGTACCTTATTATTTCATCACTTCCGTTTCTTCTGACCATATGGTTTAAATGATGATGGGGTTGGTTTTCATGGCTTTCCGCAAAACCTCCCCCGCCCCCTCTTTCATAACGGGGTCGCTGTCGTTTTTAAGTCCATAACATTAAACCAGGAGCCATTCACACCACAAAATAATGCATGTCATCTCTCGGAGGAAGCCCATGATCGACAAGAGCAAGCGGTACGTCCGGAAGACCTGTCCACTGACCGAAGTCCCGACACTGAAGGGGAAGCAGCCGGCGTTTGACAGCATTGCCGAAATGCTCGCCGTTCGGGCCCGTGAAATCCCCGATACCGTTCACGTTCTTTATGACGATGAGGCGATTACCTACGCCCAAATCAACGAACGGGCCAACAGGGTGGCCAACTACCTGAAAGAAAAAGGCGTAACAAAGGGGGATGTCGTCTCGGTCATGGTCTTGAACTCCCCCGAAATTTATTACACCATGTTCGGCGCGCAGAAACTGGGCGCCATTGCAGGCGGTATCAACTACATGCTGAAAGGTCCCGAAATCGCCTATGTTCTGGAAGATTCAAAACCCAAAGTGGCCTTTGTGGGCAGCGAATACATGGAGGTGTTTGCCAAGGGATGGGAAGCCTCACAGCACAAGCCGGTTGTCGTCGAGGTTATGACGGCCGTAAATCACAACGCAACCATTGCCGAAGAAACCCTGAAAGAAATTCTGCTCCGGTATCCTGCGGATGAATGTCTCGTGCCGCAGGCGCCCGACGATCCTTTTCTGCTCCTATATTCCTCGGGAACCACCGGCATGCCCAAGGGTATTCTCCTGTCCAACCGGAATGAACTCTCTGTTTGCAGGGACATGGCTCGATTGGGCATTAATGAACCGGGGGATGTGATGATGATCATTCTTCCCATGTTCCATACCAATCCTTTATGTGTTTTCACATATCCCTACAGTTACATGGGCCTGACCCTCTGTATCCGCAAGTCCTTTTCCCCTTCCGACTTCTGGCCTTCCCTCATCCGTTACGGGGTGACGATCCTGATGGCCGTGCCGGCCATGTACGCCTATGTTTATAACATCGCCGATCCAAAGACGATTGACTACGGCAAGCTGAAACTGCGCTATGCCTTTGCCGGCTCCGCTCCCATTCCACTGGAGCTGGTAAAAGGTTTTACGGACAAATTCGGCGTGCGGATTATTGACGGTTATGGCCTGACGGAGGTTTCCGGCGTTTCGACCCTGAGCGTCAACACGCCCGACAACTGGACGGCAATCGGCATGGCCCTGCCCAGCCAGGAAGTGGAAATCATGGACGACGCCAACAATATCCTGCCCTATGGCGATCGGGGTGAAATCTGCATCAGGGGCGATGCCGTCATGATGGGCTATCTGAACAAGCCTGAAGCGACGGCGGAGACCATCAGGGACGGCTGGCTCCATACCGGTGATATGGGGCATATGGACGAGGCGGGGTACGTCTATATCTCCGGGCGAAAAAAGGAGATGATCAATCGCGGTGGAGAGAACATCTATCCCCGGGAAATTGAGATTCCCCTGGAAAAGCACCCGAAGATTTCCGAGGTCGCCGTCATCGGGGCGCCGGATCCAGCCCTGGGGGAGCGGGTACGGGCCTGCATTGTATTGATGGAGAACTGCACCATGACGGCCGATGAAGTCAAATCGTACCTTGCTGATAAGATCGCCAAATACAAAATCCCGGAATTTGTTGAATTCATGGATAAATTCCCCCGCAATCCCACAGGCAAAATTCTGAAACAGGATCTGAAAAAGATGTTCCCGTAAAGGGGATGACATCTGTCCGGTTTATGAAAGGCATCATTACGAAGTCGAACATATGGGCAAGGAGGCAGGATCGGAAATACAGTTTTAAAACATTTTTTTGTCTGAAAGGAGAGATGTTATGAAAGCAATCAGTAGGGGTATTTCAATAGTTGTATGCATTTTATCTCTTTTGTTCCTGTCAGGCTATCAACCATCTGACGCCATCGCCGCCAAAGCGGACAAAAGCCCCAAGGCAGCAAAGGCGGAAGTGGCGAATGCCGCCTTTGACGCTAAAAAAATGTCCGATATGTCCGATTTTGACCCGAACAATCCCGTCATTCCCACGGGCGATACCATCAAGATTGCCGTCGTCATGCCGTTTTCGGGACCGGCGGCGTTGAATGGGGAAATAACCTTCCTCAATGTGCAGTGGGTGGCCCATGACATCAACAAGCGGGGCGGCATCTGGGTGGACGGCAAGAAGAAACTGATTCAGGTCATCAAGGCCGACCACATGTCCAAACCGGACCAGGCCAAGAAAATCTGTGAGCGGATGATTCTTCAGGAGAAGGTCCATGTTCTGTTCGGCACGGCAGGAAGCAATATCATGAAGGTCATGATGGAGGTCGGCAACAAATACAAGACCATCGTCCACAACTTTGCCGCCCTGTCTGACGATCTCATGGATGCAACCCAGTTCAACCGTTATACCTTCATGACCACGTACGACACCTCGTCCCTCGGTCGCGGTATCGCCTATTATTTCGGGCAGATCCGGAAAAAAGAGAAGAAATTCTATATTCTCTGCCAGGATTATTCTTTCGGCCATGGCATGGCGGAAGGATTCAAAAAGGGCCTGAAGGAATACTACCCCGAGGCGCAGGTCGTGGGGGAGGATTATCATAAACTGTTTCTGACGGATTTTGCCCCTTACCTTGAGAAGATCAAGGCCTCCGGCGCCGAAGCCGTGTTCACAGGGGACTGGATCCCCGACCTCAGCAACCTCCTCAAACAGGCGCGCCAGACCGGGCTCACGATCCCCTTTGCCAACCGGATTATGGATGATCCGGCCATGCTGGCGGAGCTGGGCATCGAAGGCTCGAAAGGCCTGATCAACATCACCCAGGCCGAATACACCAATCCCTATTTCAAAACACCGGAGCAGATCAAGTTTCACAAAGTGTGGACGGATCTGTGGAAAAACAAATGGACCAAACCATTCAACAACAAACTGGTGTCCCATCCCGACGGGCAGCAGGGCTCCTACCTGATGCAGCTCTACTGGCTCATGAGTGTCATTGAACGGGCCAAGAGCACCGACCCGGAAAAGATCATCCAGGTATGGGAAACGGACAGCTTCAAAACTTTGAGCGGCAAGGTTTTGAAAATGAGGCCCTGTGATCACAAGGTGATTCAGGATCTTTCCATCAGCGAGTTCGTACCGCCGGCAGAGCAGAAGGTGTCGTATAACATGCCTCCATATTACTGGTTCAAGGATTGCTCCTACACGGGGTACCTGCACGTCATCCCCGCCGCCAATATCCTGCCCTGGATGGACCAGAAGCTGGACCGGTGCAAGGGGAAAAGCGATTGGGGGAAATAGGGAACCTGCGATACGGGATGCAGGGTCGGCGTTGATGAATACCGTCCCTGCTTTGTGGCCAAACAAGATGTTTCAGGGGGATTTTCAACAAAAAAAAGGAGGTTCATATGAGAGGGTTGGGTAAAAGCGTTTTGTTTCTGTTTTGCATTTTTTCTCTTTTGTTGCTGGCGGCCTTTCAACCGTCCCTGTCCGTAGCGGCCAAGGCGGACAAAAAAGCCAAGGCGGCAGCGATCGATAAGGACCAGCTTTGGGCGGGCAAGCCCAATGACGCCTTCGATATCAGCAAGATGTCGGATATGTCGGACTTCGATCCCGCCACCTGGGTCGCTCCCAAGGGAGACACCATCAAGATCGCCTATGTGAATGCCTTTTCCGGGCCGGCCGCGATCAACGGGCATATCCATCAGATGCCCATTATTTTTGCCGCTCACGACATCAACAAGCGGGGCGGCATCTGGGTGGACGGCAAGAAGAAGCTGATCGAAATCATCCAGGCGGACACCATGTCCAAGCCGGACCAGACCAAAAAAATCTGTGAACGCATGATCCTCCAGGAGAAAGTCCATTTCCTCGTGGGCACCTCCGGCAGCAACCTGATGAAGATTATTCATGAGACGGGAAACAAGTACAAGGTCATTACCATCAACGAAGGCTCCCTGGCGGATGATCTCATGGACGCCACGAACTTCGGGCGCTACTCTTTCATGCCTTCCGCCTCCACCGAGCAGATCGGCCGTGGCCTCGCCTATTACTACGGCCAGATCCGGAAGAAGGAGAAGAAATTCTATATTCTCTGCCAGGATTATTCTTTCGGCCATGGCATGGCGGACGGGTTCAGGAAGGGCCTGAAGGAATACTATCCCGAAGCGAAGATTGTCGGCGAAGATTTCCATAAGCTCTTTATCACGGATTTCGCGCCCTACCTGGAGAAAATCAAGGCCTCCGGCGCCGAGGTGATCTACACGGGCGACTGGGTTCCCGATGCGGCCAATCTCCTAAAACAGGCACGGCAGATGGGGGTCAAGCTTCCTTTTGCGAACCTGTTCATGACGGAGCCGACTTTTATCCAGGAAGTCGGGGTGGAAGGGACGAAGGGGTTGGTCAATATCGATTTTCATGACGTTTTCCCGGCCTTCAAGCACCCCGGATATGACAAATTCTACAAGACCTGGAACAACCTGTGGAAAAACAAATGGAAGACGGCCCCCTTCAACGGCCTCCTCTTCGAACATGGGACGGGGGCCATCGGTTCCTTCGGCATGCAGGGGGGGTACTGGCTGTTCAGCGTGATTGAAAGGGCAAAGAGCCTGGACCCGGAAAAGATTATCAAGGTCTGGGAAGGCGACACCTATCGATTCGCCAACGGGAAGGTCATCAAGATGCGGGCCTGCGATCACAAGGCCATCCAGAATTTGACCGTCAGCGAGTTTGTACCGCCGGCAGAGCAGAAGGTGTCCATGAATATTCCACCCTATTACTGGTATAAAAATGCTTCCGCGCCGGGCCCGGGATACATCATCCCCGCCGCCAAGGTGCTGCCCTGGATGGATCAGAAGCTGGATCGCTGCAAGGGGAAAAGCGACTGGGGAGAATAAGAAACGAATGGTTGACAGGGATACAGGGCCTGTTGGCGAACACCGCCGCCATGCCCTGCCCTGCCGGCTTTTTATGAGTCCTTTGACCAGGTCATCGGCTTAAAATCCCCCGGTTTTCCCCGGAAATGAAGGGGAACCGGGAAGAGAAAAATCCTTGAGCCAATGACCTTGCGTATTTTGATTTTAAATCGGAACTGTCGTTAATCATCAAGGAGATTTAAAACTTGAAAGAAAAACCCTGGCATAAGCATTATGATTACAACGTCCCCACCACGATCCGCTACCCAAGATTTCCCGCACAGCATCTTGTTCATATCGCAGCGGCCCAGTTTCCCCATAAGGCGGCCGTTGATTTCTATGGCAGGGAACTGACCTTTGCCCAGTTGAGAACACAGATGCTCCGCCTGGCCAACGCCCTGGCCCAACTGGGCGTCGTAAAGGGTGACCGGATAGGCATTGCTTTGCCCAATTGCCCTCAATACATCATTGCCTACCACGCTGCGTTGTCCGCGGGAGCCATCGTGGTAAACATCAATCCCCTCTATACCCATGACGAACTGCAATTCATCATGGAAACCAGCGGCCTGGAAACGCTCATCACCTCCGACGAGGCCCTGCCCACCATGAGACCTCTGGCCGGGGAACTCCGAATCAAGCGGGTGATTGTGACCAGGCTGTCCGACTATATTGAAGGAAGCCTGAGCGGCACAGCCCAAAGCCTTGACCTGGAAGACGGATGGCATCACTTCTCGGCAGTCATCAACGATTGCAGCGACACGAGGATTCCCCGTATCGTCTTCGATCCCCAGGACGGGGCCCTGATCCAGTTTACGGGAGGAACCACGGGGCTGCCCAAGGGCGCCCTTTGCACCCATGCAAATATTGTGGCCTCAATCTTTCAGATTTCAGAGTGGCTTAACCCCCTCGTTACCTACACGCCGCACGAAAAGCGCAATACGATCATTGTTATCCCCCAATTTCATATCTACGGAAACCTGTGCATGAACTGGGCACTACTGAATGCGGCGACACAGATCCTGCTTCCCCGCTTCGATCTCGACGGCGTCTTCGAAATCATAACCCGATGCGGCCCGATCACCTTCTTCCCGGCCGTGCCCACCATGATCACGGCGATTATAAACCATCCCGGGGCCGAAGCATTAAAGCTGGCGGAGCATCTCCGTTATTTCCACTCCGGGGGCGCCCCCATGCCGGCGGAACTCATTACGAAGGTGAAGGATATGGGGATTAATTTCGGGGAGGGTTGGGGCATGAGCGAGACCACCTCTGTCGGCACATGCAACCCCATCCTGGCGAACAAAATCGGGTCCATCGGCATTCCCCTCATGGACGGCGACATACGCCTGGTGGATGTGGAAAACGGCGTCGAGGACGTGAAGCCGGGAGAGCCGGGAGAGCTCCTTTTCAAAGGTCCTACGGTCATGAAGGGTTACTGGAACAATCCTGAGGAAACAAAAAACCAGCTCACGGACGGCTGGCTCCACACGGGCGATATCGCCCAGGCGGACGAGGACGGCTATCTCTATATTGTGGACCGGAAGAAGGACATGGTTATTGCCGGCGGCTTCAACGTCTATCCCCGCGAAGTCGATGAGGTTCTCTATCAGCATCCCAAAATCGCCGAGGCCGTGGCGGTCGGGATCCCCGACGCCTATCGCGGAGAGACATTGAAGGCCTTTATTGTCCTCAAGGCGGGGGAAACGGCATCGGACCGGGAAATCATCGATTTCTGCAAGGAGAAGCTGGCCCCTTACAAAGTGCCTAAACTCATAGAATTCCGGGAAGGGATTCCCAAATCGGCCGTGGGCAAAATCCTCCGCAAGATCCTGCGGGATGAAGAAATGGCCAAACGACGTGTTCCTTAGGCGGCGGCGAACATCTCTGGGGGACAATTTATACTTGAAAAATTTAAATTATCCTGTATTTGTAGATCGTTACGCAATAATTTGGCCGGGTATTCTGATGGACGTCTCAGGAGACAAAATATTGAATGATACGATCAGGGTCCGATTCAATCCGACAAGAAGGCAGGATGTCCCTTTAGTCGCCGGGACAAGCCATCACTCACCTAGGGGAAACCCGTCATGACCGGCAGGGATGAACGACCCGCAGACGCCGCCCTTTCGGCGGATTCGACAGGATCGCCACAAGCAGGCCCAGAGCAAACTCTGCGCAAACGGGCCGAAGAGATCGCCCGGAAAAAATCGGCTCAGATGCCGGAAAACCAGGAATTGCTTTCCCCCGAAGATGCGCGGCAGTTACTCCATGAATTGCGGGTGTATCAGATCGAACTGGAAATGCAGAACGAGGAGCTGCGCGAGACGCAGGCGAAACTGGAAACCTCGCGGGCACGGTACTTCGATCTTTACCAGATGGCGCCGGTGGGTTACGTCACACTCAGCGAACAGGGATTGATCCTGGAAGCCAACCTCACCGCCGCGACCCTCTTCGATGTTTCAAGAGGCGCTCTGATCAAAAAACCCATATCCAACTTTATCCTTGCCGGGGATCAGGACATCTATTACCGGCACCGCCGTCTCCTTTTTGAAACGAACGCCCCACAGGTGTGGGAACTGCGCCTGCTAAAAAAGAACGCTGCCCCCTTATGGGTGCAGTTTGAGGCGACTGTTGCACATGAAGGCGACGGCACGCCCATATACCGCGTCGCCATGAGCGACATCACGAAGCGCAGGCTGGCGGAAGAAGCGCTGGGGCAGATCCACGAGAAGCTGGAACAGCTTGTGGCAGAGCGGACAGAGGCGTTGCGCCTGGCTGAAGAGAACTTCCACCGCTCTCTGGATGAATCACCACTGGGGGTGCGTATTGTAACCATAGACGGCGAGACCATTTATGCCAACCAGGCCATGCTGGTCATCTATGGCTACGACAGCATGGAGGAACTCAAGGCAAACCCCGTCGTGAAACGCTATACGCGGGAGAGCTTTGCCCAGTTCCAGCTCAGAAGAGAACAAAGGAAAAAGGGCGACAACAGCCCATCCGAATATACCGTAAGCATCATCCGGAAAAAAGGTGAAGTCCGTCACCTCCAGGTCCTTCGCAAAGAAATACTGTGGGACGGTCAAAGACAGTTTCAGGTCATCTATCAGGACATCACCGACCGCAAGCGCGCGGAGGCGTCGCTTGCCAGAGAGCGCCATCACCTCGCAGAGGCCAACACAACCCTGCGGGTTCTCCTTGAACGCATGAAAGAGGATCAACATGCCATAGAGAAGAAGATTATGGCCAATATCCGGAAGCTGGTCTTTCCCCACCTGGAAAATCTTCGCAGCCTCAAATTGAATAACCCCCAGGCAAGCTGTCTGGAAATGGCCATCACCAATCTGGAGGAGATCACCTCCCCTCTTCTGCAGAATCTTTCCGCTTTTTTTGCCAATTTTACACGCCGGGAGATTCAGGTCGCCGATATGGTCAGGGGAGGGATGACCAGCAAGGAAATCGCCAACCGCTTGAATATGTCCATTCGCTCCGTTGAATTTCACCGGGACAAGATCCGGAAAAAGCTGGGCCTGAACAGGAAAAACACCAACCTGTACACCTTCCTGACAAACCTGCCGGACAAATAGCAGCATAAAGGATTTTGCCCTTTCAAGTCGCCCTTTCCAATGGGAAGCTGTTATTCCTCACTATTTTCTACAGGAAGATACAGGGGGATTTCATGGGCAATGCTTAAAACCTCCCCCACCCCCTCTTTAGAAAAGAGGGGAGCTGTTGTGTTCAAATTCATAACACCGGTTTTTCCCCCGTAGTAAACGGAAATTCATTCAGTATTGCATTGAAGGCGGCAAGTCTTTAAATTGAACTTCCGGGAAAATTCAGACAGCCATTGATCGGGAAGAGAAACCTGTTCGAAAAAACCGTAAAACAGATGCAGGGATAAGGTTTTCAGGGGGTTTGCCATGGACGAAAGAGAAAAAGACGAAAACAGCGAGCCGATAAACCAATCGGAGATGATCGATTGGCGTTGTTTATTCCCTACCCGCCGGATGCCGGCGGGTAGCAGGGATAGCAGGCTCCAGGGGATACGTAAAAAGGAGCCCGGAAACGGCGAGGCAACCGAGCACATGATAGCCACCTATTGGGGGTGATTGTTATGACGAGCCGGCACATGGAGAAGACGGCGCTTCCCGTGACCAGGGACATCACCTGTCTGCATTGCGGCCATTGCGGTCTGCTGGACATCCACGACGATAGCGGCGAGGTGGCCCCCGGGAGTCTGTTCCGGCATTTGGGTCACAATCCCTTTTCCGGGGACCTGCATTACCGTTGCCCCGCCTGTAACATCGTGCTGCTGGTTGATCCGATGCTTGCCCTGGGAAAAACGGCAATCAGGGGAATCCCCCAACTGCGGACAGGCGGCGACGCAAGAAGGGAAGAAGGTGCCATACAATCCTTCATCAACGGGCTGCTTGCCCGGCGCCTTCCGGAGGAGAGTTCCAAGCGTCGCCTATCCTGATGAAAGACCAGGCAGAGGCGCGCTATAAATGATAGCGGCCATTGATTACGGGAATACGGAGATTCACAGAACCCCGCTTTTAAAAGACCCCTCCTTCCTTTTTATAAACCCTTCGGGGGTGCAAGGCCCCCGAAGGGTCCGGGCGTGAACTTGACCGGAACCTTTATGAAACCCCACGGAACGACGATGTCATGAAGTCGGACCTTTTATTCTCCAGATGTAAGCTCCCCTCTTTTATGCACGAGGGCCATATTCCATCTCCCCCCTTTTCTAAAGGGGAACGGGGGGGATTTGGATGTTACATCAATGCCATGGATGGTTGATCTTTATCGCTTGATTTCATGGATAATATCGCCCATAATAGCCGGAATGGTCCAGGGATTCTCCACGGAAATATCCTATAGATACAAGCCGCAGGAAGGCCTGGCCTGCTCGTTAAAAGTTGTCATTCCCGCGCAGGCGGGAATCCGGTCCGTCGGCAACCTTTACAAAACAATCGCGTCCCGTTTTCACAGCCAGGACAGAAAACGGACATCCGACAATTTTCTGCATCAACTGCGCACAGCATTTAGCCATCATTCATCCGGAGGAGGCCCGCCATGACCCGCAACGGAAAAGATCTTCAGCATCATCAGCCTCAGATTGCGGGGGAGCAGATTTCAAATCCGTCCCCCATACCGGTCGAGTCGCCTCCGCTTCCAGAGGGGGCCGCGCCGGAAGAATCAGGTGCGCGTCCGGATGAAGCACCAGAGAAACATTTCCCCATCGTCGGCATCGGCGCCTCCGCCGGGGGGTTGGCGGCCTTCGAGGCCTTCTTTTCCGGCATGCCCGCCGACATCGACCCCGGCATGGCCTTTGTCCTGGTGCAGCATCTGGCCCCGGACCACAAGAGCATCCTCACCGACCTGATCCGGCGCTATACGCGCATGCGGGTCTTCGAGGTCGAGGACGGAATGGTGGTGCAGCCCAACGTCACCTACATCATCCCTCCGGGCTACGACATGGCATTCCTGAACGGGTCGCTGCAATTGCTCGCACCCTCCACCCCCCGCGGCCAGCGCCTGCCCATCGACTTCTTCTTCCGGTCCCTGGCCCAGGACCAGCGTGAGCGGGCCATCGGCATCATCCTTTCCGGCACGGGCAGCGACGGCGCCCTGGGCATCCGGGCCATCAAGGGGGAGGGGGGCATGGTCATGGTTCAGAACCCCGCCTCGACCGAATATGACGGCATGCCGCGGAGCGCCATCAATACGGGCATGGTGGACTACGAGCTGCCTCCGGCCGAGATGCCCGGCCAGCTCATCGCCTACGTGGCCCATGCCTTCGGCAAGCCCCCCTTGACCGCCACCGCTCCGGCGCCCAACGCCCAGAATGCCCTGAAGAAGATCTTCATCCTGGTGCGCGCCCAGACCGGCCACGACTTTTCCCAGTACAAGCCAAGCACCATCCACCGGCGCGTCGAACGGCGCATGGCCGTCCACCAGATCGAAACCATGGACGGATACGCCAATTATCTGCGACAGACCCCGGCAGAGGTCGAGTCCCTCTTTCGCGACCTGTTGATCGGCGTGACCAATTTCTTCCGCGACCCGGCGGCCTTCAAGATGATGGAAGAACAGGTCATCCCGAAGCTCTTTGCCGGCA